>NZ_CP087184.1:5844537-6493931 GCF_024749045.1 Pseudomonas sp. B21-028 | reverse complement strand
CCCCTAAGTTGAAAGCCGGTGAGGCAAAAACAAGCGGCCATTGTAGCGAGCAGGCGTCCACTTATCCACACGCAGGTTCATCCTCATCCACGATTTATCAATGCGTTAACCCTTAAAAAGACGACAGGTGGTCAGTGGATAAGCTCTGTGGATAACCGGCCCTGAGGTCGTTGTACAAGTGGAGGGGAAACTCGGTGGATAAGCGCCCTGTGGATAACCCGCCTTTCCACACACAGCTTATCCGACCCCGCAGCACAGGCTTGGCACTGCTTTCCCCTGTAGTTGTCATTCTCTGTACATGGCGATTTAAAAGGGCTAAACGCAGTTATCCACAGAAAGGAGGCTGCCTAGCTTTTATAAGATTCACAGAAAAAGCTTTAAATAATTCCCTTCTTTATTTCTATATCTTGCGCGACGGGGTCCAGGGTCAGAAGCTTGAACATCTATTTAAAGGAAACGTTGGTTGGAAATTGACCTACGGGCTTGCTTTCTCTAGAATCCCCGGTCTCTTAAAACGGGGGCCATTCCGGCCCGTTGTGGACGAACCAGGTAACACGACATGAAACGTACTTTCCAACCAAGCACTATCAAACGCGCTCGTACCCACGGTTTCCGTGCTCGCATGGCTACCAAGAACGGTCGCGCCGTCCTGTCGCGTCGTCGCGCCAAAGGTCGTGCGCGTCTGGCAGTTTGATAATCCGGCACTGGAGGTGAGTCAGGACTTCAGTCGGGAAAAGCGTCTGCTTACACCCCGGCATTTCAAGGCAGTCTTTGACTCCCCTACCGGCAAGGTTCCGGGGAAAAATCTCCTGCTCCTTGCGCGCAGCAACGATCTCGATCACCCCCGTCTCGGGCTGGTTATCGGGAAAAAGAGCGTCAAGCTCTCCGTGCAGCGCAACCGCCTCAAACGTCTGATGCGCGAATCGTTCCGACTGAATCAGGATTCACTGGTCGGATGGGACATCGTTATCGTCGCGCGCAAAGGTTTGGGGGACGTAGAAAACCCTGAACTGATTCAGCATTTCGGCAAACTCTGGAAACGTCTGGCCCGTAACAAGCCAGCAACACCAGTCAACACCGAAACTGCAGGGGTAGACAGTCCCGATGCGTAAACTGGCACTCGTTCCGATCCAGTTTTACCGCTACGCCATTAGTCCCCTGATGGCCAGTCACTGTCGTTTCTACCCCAGCTGCTCCTGCTACGCGTACGAAGCCATAGAAAATCATGGCCTTCTGCGCGGTGGCTGGCTGACCTTTCGTCGTTTAGGTCGCTGTCATCCGTGGAATCCCGGCGGTTATGACCCGGTTCCGCCTATCCCTACCTCCCGTTCTTCTTCGATGGCCGAGTAATCATGGATATCAAACGCACGATCCTGATCGTCGCCCTGGCAATCGTGTCCTACGTCATGGTTCTTAAATGGAACCAGGATTATGGCCAGGCTGCCCTGCCGACTCAGAATGTTGCAGCCAGCAATACCGCACCGAGCCTGCCGGACACCACTTCCGGTACCAACGCTGCCAGCAGTGATGACATTCCACGCGCGGCGAGCGATACCAGTGCGCCTGCCGAAGCCCCGGTGGCTGCAAGCAAGGATCTGATCCAGATCAAGACTGACGTGCTCCAGCTGGCAATCGATCCACAGGGGGGTGACATCGCCCAACTGACGCTGCCGCTTTATCCACGTCGCCAGGATCATCCGGACATTCCGTTCCAGCTGTTCGATAACGGTAACGAGCGGACCTATCTGGCCCAGAGCGGCCTGATCGGCGCCAATGGTCCGGACGCCAGCCCGGCCGGTCGTCCGGTCTACGCTTCGGAGAAGAAGAGTTATCAACTGGCCGACGGTCAGGATCAATTGGTCGTGGACCTGAAGTTCAGCAAGGATGGCGTCAACTACATCAAGCGTTTCACCCTGAAACGTGGCCTGTACGACGTGGTCGTGTCCTACCTGATCGACAACCAGAGCGCCCAGCCCTGGTCCGGTGCGATGTTCGCGCAGTTGAAGCGAGATGCCAGCGCCGATCCTTCCTCCAGCACCGCCACCGGCACCGCGACTTACCTGGGCGCCGCCCTGTGGACAAGTTCGGAGCCGTACAAGAAAGTGTCCATGAAAGACATGGACAAGGCGCAGCTCAAGGAAACCGTGCAAGGTGGCTGGGTTGCCTGGTTGCAGCACTATTTTGTAACCGCCTGGATCCCGCAGAAGGACGAAAGCAATATCGTCCAGACCCGCAAGGACAGCAAAGGCAACTACATCATTGGCTACACCGGTCCTGCATTGACCGCTGCGCCGGGTGCCAAGGCTGAAACCAGCGCTACGTTGTATGCCGGTCCAAAAAGCCAGGCTGTACTGAAACAGCTGTCCCCAGGTCTGGAATTGACCGTGGACTACGGTTTCCTGTGGTTCATTGCCCAGCCGATCTTCTGGCTGTTGCAACATATCCACAGCATCGTCGGTAACTGGGGCTGGTCGATCATCTTCCTGACCATGCTGATCAAGGGGTTGTTCTTCCCATTGTCGGCCGCCAGTTACAAATCCATGGCTCGCATGCGTGCCGTGGCACCGAAACTGGCCGCTCTGAAAGAGCAACATGGCGATGACCGGCAGAAAATGTCCCAGGCCATGATGGAGCTGTACAAGAAAGAGAAGATCAACCCGCTGGGTGGTTGCTTGCCGATTCTCGTACAGATGCCTGTGTTCCTGTCGCTGTACTGGGTTCTGCTGGAAAGCGTAGAGATGCGCCAGGCGCCGTTCATGCTGTGGATTACTGACCTGTCGATCAAGGATCCGTTCTTCATCCTGCCGATCATCATGGGCGCCACCATGTTCATCCAGCAGCAGCTGAACCCGACGCCTCCGGACCCGATGCAGGCGAAGGTCATGAAGATGATGCCGATCATCTTCACCTTCTTCTTCCTGTGGTTCCCGGCCGGTCTGGTGCTGTACTGGGTTGTGAACAACGTGTTGTCCATTACTCAACAGTGGTACATCACGCGTAAGATCGAATCGGCTACGAAGAAAGCCGAGGCGTAACTTGCACTGTGGATAACCACACAAAACGCCCCCTAGTGGGGCGTTTTGCTATCTGTCACTTTTGTCTGGATACCGGTTTATGAGCACACCTCGTGAAACCATCGCCGCCGTTGCCACCGCCCAAGGTCGCGGCGGCGTTGGCATCGTCCGCATTTCGGGCCCCCTGGCCAGTGTCGCGGCCAAGGCCATCAGCGGTCGTGAGCTCAAGCCACGGTTTGCTCACTACGGCCCATTCTTCAGTGACGACCAGCAGGTGCTCGACGAAGGCCTCGCGCTGTATTTCCCGGGGCCGAATTCATTCACCGGTGAAGACGTGCTGGAACTGCAGGGCCACGGCGGACCCATCGTGCTGGATATGCTGCTCAAGCGTTGCCTTGAACTCGGTTGTCGCCTGGCCCGGCCGGGGGAATTCAGTGAAAGGGCCTTCCTCAACGACAAACTCGATCTGGCCCAGGCCGAAGCGATTGCCGACCTGATCGAAGCCAGTTCGGCCCAGGCTGCCCGCAATGCCTTGCGCTCCTTGCAGGGCGCGTTCTCCCAGCGTGTGCACGGCCTGACCGAACAACTGATCGGCCTGCGAATCTACGTCGAGGCCGCCATCGACTTTCCCGAAGAGGAAATCGACTTCCTCGCCGATGGCCATGTACTGAGCCTGCTCGACAAAGTGCGTGATGAGTTATCCACAGTACTGCGGGAAGCGGGACAAGGTGCCTTGTTACGCGACGGCATGACCGTGGTGATCGCCGGCCGACCGAATGCCGGCAAATCCAGCCTCCTCAATGCCCTCGCAGGCCGTGAGGCGGCGATTGTCACGGAGATCGCCGGCACCACCCGGGACATCTTGCGTGAACATATCCACATCGACGGCATGCCGCTACACGTTGTGGATACCGCCGGGTTGCGCGATACCGATGACCAGGTGGAAAAGATTGGCGTTGAGCGGGCACTGAAGGCCATTGGCGAGGCCGATCGCGTGTTGCTGGTGGTCGATGCGACGGCACCGGAAGCGGATGATCCTTTTGCGCTGTGGCCCGAGTTCCTCGAAGTGCGCCCGGACCCGGCGAAAGTCACGTTGATCCGTAACAAAGCCGACCTGACCGGCGAAGCGATCGTCCTCGAGGTCAGTGCCGATGGCCACGTGACCATCAGCCTGAGCGCAAAAGCCGCGGGAGAGGGCCTGGAACTGCTGCGTGAACATCTCAAGGCCTGCATGGGCTACGAGCAAACCTCGGAAAGCAGCTTCAGCGCCCGGCGTCGTCACCTCGAAGCCTTGCGTCATGCCAGCGCCGCGCTGGAACACGGTCGCGCACAGCTGACGCTGGCAGGTGCCGGCGAATTGCTGGCCGAAGATTTGCGCCAGGCCCAGCAGTTCCTGGGGGAAATCACCGGCGCCTTCAGCTCCGATGACTTGTTGGGCCGGATTTTCTCCAGCTTTTGCATCGGTAAGTAAGTCCTCCTCCAAACGGGCTGCACATTGCGTTCCCTGCGGCCCGGCTTCTCTTTTCTTTCTCTCGATTGCCTTTCATGGCGGCTTGCCCATGGGCGGATTTGCGTTCCGTTTGTGGATTAAGCCCTGTGAGTAACTGACGTTGAGCTCAGTTGATAAACCCCCTCGAAAAGTGAAGACAACCCGCTCTGTGGATAACCTATCACTTAATCCACAGGCTTACACCGGTTATCCAACCCCCTCAGCGCCAGATGACCACAGGGTTCAGGATCTCTGTACACATTGAAAATAAAGGCGTACAGAGGTTTATCCACAGAAAGGTTGGGCAGTAAGAATAAACATAAAAACAAAGATTTTATAAATTTCTTTCTTTTTTATTTTTTTAACCGCGAGTTCTCCACAGCTGGTTAAATTTTGTGCAAAGGGTTCTTTAGGAAAGGGGAAGTCCCTATACTTGCCGACCTGGTCCAGAAAACGTTCGGACCAGGCTCATAACCTATTTCCGAATTACCTGAATTAAGCAGGCACGAGGTGCGTGGTGGATTTCCCTTCCCGTTTTGAAGTGATCGTCATCGGCGGCGGTCATGCCGGTACCGAGGCAGCACTTGCATCAGCGCGCATGGGTGTAAAAACCCTGCTGTTGACGCATAACGTGGAAACCCTCGGTGCCATGAGCTGCAACCCGGCCATCGGTGGCATTGGCAAAAGCCATCTGGTCAAGGAAATCGACGCCCTCGGCGGGGCGATGGCGATGGCTACCGATAAGGGCGGTATCCAGTTTCGCGTGTTGAACAGCCGCAAAGGCCCCGCGGTACGGGCCACTCGTGCCCAGGCCGACCGGGTCTTGTACAAGGCGGCTGTCCGCGAAATTCTGGAAAACCAGCCGAACCTGTGGATATTTCAACAAGCGGCCGATGATCTGATCGTCGAACAGGACCAAGTTCGTGGTGTTGTCACCCAGATGGGCCTGCGTTTCTTCGCCGATTCCGTGGTGTTGACCACCGGGACCTTCCTCGGCGGACTTATCCACATCGGCATGCAGAACTACTCCGGCGGCCGCGCGGGCGATCCACCGTCGATTGCCTTGGCTCAGCGTCTGCGTGAATTGCCCCTGCGCGTAGGTCGCCTGAAAACCGGTACGCCGCCGCGAATTGACGGTCGGTCCGTGGATTTCTCGGTCATGACTGAACAACCGGGTGATACGCCGATCCCGGTGATGTCCTTCATGGGATCGAAAGAGCAGCACCCGCAACAGGTGAGCTGCTGGATTACCCACACCAATGCCCGTACCCACGAGATCATTGCCGCCAACCTGGATCGCTCGCCGATGTATTCCGGTGTGATCGAAGGTGTCGGTCCTCGTTATTGCCCGTCGATCGAAGACAAGATCCATCGCTTTGCCGACAAGGAAAGCCATCAGGTCTTCATCGAACCGGAAGGCCTGACGACCCATGAGCTTTACCCCAACGGGATCTCGACTTCCCTGCCGTTCGATGTGCAGTTGCAGATCGTGCAGTCGATCCGTGGCATGGAAAACGCGCACATCGTTCGTCCGGGCTACGCCATCGAATACGACTACTTCGATCCCCGTGACCTGAAGTACAGCCTGGAAACCAAAGTCATCGGCGGCCTGTTCTTTGCCGGGCAGATCAACGGCACCACCGGCTACGAAGAGGCCGGGGCCCAGGGTTTGCTGGCCGGGACCAACGCTGCCTTGCGCGCTCAGGGCAGGGACAGCTGGTGCCCGCGTCGCGATGAAGCGTACATCGGTGTACTGGTGGACGACCTGATTACCCTGGGCACCCAGGAACCGTATCGGATGTTCACCTCCCGAGCGGAATATCGCCTGATCCTGCGCGAAGACAATGCCGATCTGCGCCTGACCGAGAAAGGCCGCGAGCTGGGTCTGGTGGATGACGTGCGTTGGGCCGCGTTCTGCAAAAAACGCGAAGAGATCGAACTGGAAGAACAGCGGCTGAAAAGCACCTGGGTTCGTCCCGGTACCGAACAGGGTGATGCCATCGCGGCAAAGTTCGGCACGCCGCTGACGCACGAATACAACTTGCTCAACCTGTTGAGCCGGCCGGAAATCGATTACGCCGGGCTGGTGGAAGTGACCGGTCAGGGCGCGGATGATCCGCAGGTCGCCGAACAGGTCGAGATCAAGACCAAGTACGCCGGCTACATCGACCGCCAGCAGGACGAAATTGCCCGTCTGCGCGCCAGCGAGGACACCAAACTGCCTGTGGATATCGATTACACGGTCATTTCCGGCCTGTCGAAGGAAATCCAGAGCAAGCTCGGCACAACCCGACCGGAAACCCTGGGTCAGGCGTCGCGCATCCCTGGCGTAACCCCGGCGGCGATTTCCCTGTTGATGATTCACTTGAAAAAACGCGGCGCGGGCCGTCAGTTGGAGCAAAGCGCTTGAGTTCGATGGTCACCTCGCAACACGCCGAAGAGTTATCCACAGGTGCCCGCCAACTCGGGGTCAGCCTGAACGAAGCCCAGCACGCGCAACTGCTGGGTTACCTGGCGTTGTTAATCAAATGGAACAAGGCCTACAACCTCACCGCCGTGCGCGATCCGGATGAAATGGTCTCGAGGCATCTGCTCGACAGCCTCAGCGTGATGTCTTTCATCGAAAACGGTCGCTGGCTCGATGTGGGCAGCGGCGGTGGCATGCCAGGCATCCCGCTGGCGATCCTGTTTCCGGACTCACAAGTGACCTGCCTGGACAGCAACGGCAAGAAAACCCGCTTCCTGACCCAGGTCAAACTCGAGCTCAAGCTGGACAACCTGCAAGTTATCCACAGCCGGGTCGAAGCGTTTCAACCTGCACAGCCGTTCAACGGGATCATCTCCCGGGCATTCAGCAGTATGGAGAACTTCAGCAACTGGACTCGCCACCTGGGCGATGTCGAAACACGCTGGCTGGCAATGAAGGGCGTCCATCCGGCCGATGAGCTGGTAGCATTGCCGTCGGATTTCCACCTCGATAGCGAACACGCCCTGGCCGTACCCGGTTGCCAAGGCCAACGCCATCTGCTGATACTGCGCCGCACGGCATGATTGGGAACACAAGCAAGAATGGCTAAGGTATTCGCGATAGCGAACCAGAAGGGTGGTGTGGGCAAGACCACCACCTGCATCAACCTCGCAGCATCCCTGGTCGCCACCAAGCGCCGGGTGCTGTTGATCGACCTTGATCCACAGGGCAACGCCACCATGGGCAGCGGTGTGGATAAACATGGCCTGGAGAACTCCATCTACGATGTCCTGATCGGTGAATGCGATCTGGGCCAGGCCATGCACTTTTCCGAGCACGGCGGTTATCAACTGCTGCCGGCCAACCGTGACCTGACGGCGGCCGAAGTGGTGCTGCTGGAAATGCAGATGAAAGAAAGCCGTCTGCGCAGCGCATTGGCGCCGATCCGGGAGAACTACGATTACATCCTGATCGACTGTCCGCCGTCGCTGTCGATGCTGACCCTCAACGCCCTGGTGGCCGCCGATGGGGTCATTATCCCCATGCAGTGCGAGTACTTCGCCCTGGAAGGGTTGAGCGACCTTGTGGATAACATCAAGCGCATCTCCGAATTGCTGAACCCGGACCTGAAGGTCGAAGGCCTGCTGCGGACCATGTATGACCCGCGCCTGAGCCTGATGAACGACGTATCGGTGCAGCTCAAGGAACACTTCGGCGAGCAACTCTACGACACGGTCATCCCACGTAACATCCGCTTGGCCGAAGCTCCGAGCTACGGCATGCCGGCCCTGGCCTACGACAAACAATCCCGTGGTGCGCTGGCTTACCTGGCCCTGGCGGGCGAAATGGTTCGCCGTCAGCGCCGCAACCCACGCACCGCTGCCGCCCAGCCAACTTAAGGAAACCCCATGGCCGTCAAGAAACGTGGTCTCGGACGTGGACTGGACGCGCTGCTCAGCGGTCCCACGGTCAGCGCGCTGGAAGACCAGGCCGTACAGGCCGATCAGCGTGAGCTGCAACACCTGCCGCTGGACCTGATCCAGCGCGGCAAATACCAGCCGCGCCGGGACATGGACCCGCAGGCGCTGGAAGAACTGGCCCAGTCGATCAAGGCCCAAGGCGTGATGCAGCCGATCGTGGTCCGGTCGATCGGCAACGGGCGCTTCGAGATCATTGCCGGCGAACGCCGCTGGCGCGCCAGTCAGCAGGCCGGACAGGAAACCATTCCGGCGATGGTGCGCGACGTATCGGATGAAACCGCCATCGCCATGGCGCTGATCGAAAACATCCAGCGTGAAGACCTCAACCCGATCGAGGAAGCGGTCGCCCTGCAGCGCCTGCAACAGGAGTTCCAGCTGACGCAGCAACAGGTCGCCGAGGCGGTGGGCAAGTCCCGCGTGACCGTGGCCAACCTGTTGCGTTTGATTGCATTGCCGGAAGTCATCAAGACAATGCTCTCCCATGGCGACCTGGAAATGGGTCATGCCCGGGCCTTGCTCGGTTTGCCGGAAAATCAACAGGTTGAAGGGGCGCGACATGTTGTCGCACGAGGCCTGACCGTGCGCCAAACCGAGGCACTGGTTCGCCAATGGTTGAGCGGTAAACCAGCCCCTGTCGAAGCCCCCAAAGCGGACCCGGATATCGCTCGTCTGGAACAGCGTCTGGCCGAGCGGCTGGGCTCTACGGTGCAGATTCGCCACGGCAAGAAGGGCAAGGGGCAATTGGTAATCGGTTACAACTCCCTCGATGAGCTGCAAGGCGTCCTCGCGCACATTCGTTGAAACAATTGCTCTTGTAGCGTGCAGTCGGAAATCACTACCTGGCAGTTGAATAGGGGCAGAACCGCCCCTATACTCTGCGCGCATTTTGTCGGCACAAATTATGCCAAGTTATTGATTTCAGGCAGCCGACCATTGGAGAGCAAAAGCGATGGAAACCCGCACGCCAAACCGCCTGCCATTCCATCGTCTGGCTGTTTTCCCGGTGTTGATGACCCAACTGGTCGTTGTACTGATCGCCTCATTGGCGCTCTGGCAATGGAAAGGAGTCGTCGCCGGATACTCGGGCCTTTGCGGAGGCCTGATAGCCTTGCTCCCCAATATTTATTTCGCTCACAGGGCATTTCGGTTTTCCGGCGCCCGAGCAGCCCAAGCCATCGTCCGGTCTTTTTATGCCGGCGAGGCGGGGAAACTGATTTTGACGGCAGTGCTGTTTGCACTGACGTTCGCAGGTGTGAAGCCGTTGGCACCACTGGCTGTATTCGGTGTCTTTCTGTTGATCCAAATGGTCAACTGGTTCGCTCCCCTGCTAATGAGAACAAGACTTTCGAGACCTTAGGGCGTTTGAGGCAACCATGGCAGAGACAACCGCTTCGGGCTATATCCAGCACCACTTGCAGAACCTGACCTTCGGTCAGCTACCCAACGGCGGCTGGGGCTTTGCCCACTCCGCAGCAGAAGCCAAGGAAATGGGTTTCTGGGCTTTCCACGTCGATACCCTCGGCTGGTCGGTCGCGCTGGGTCTGATCTTCGTTTTCCTTTTCCGCATGGCAGCCAAGAAGGCGACTTCGGGCCAGCCAGGTGCCTTGCAGAACTTCGTTGAAGTCCTGGTCGAGTTCGTCGACGGCAGCGTGAAGGACAGCTTCCACGGTCGTAGCCCGGTGATCGCACCGTTGGCACTGACCATCTTCGTCTGGGTGTTCCTGATGAACGCCGTCGACC
The DNA here is from genome assembly GCF_024749045.1 of Pseudomonas sp. B21-028. NCBI lineage: Bacteria > Pseudomonadati > Pseudomonadota > Gammaproteobacteria > Pseudomonadales > Pseudomonadaceae > Pseudomonas > Pseudomonas sp. B21-028. The sequence goes on along the minus strand of NZ_CP087184.1, from coordinate 6,483,740 downwards.
TGGTACCGGTCGACTGGATTCCTCAACTGGCCATCCTGATCTCCGGAGACCACCACATCCCGTTCCGCGCCGTGTCGACCACCGACCCGAACGCGACCCTGGGCATGGCGTTCTCGGTTTTCGCACTGATCATTTTCTATAGCATCAAGGTCAAGGGCATCGGCGGCTTCATCGGCGAACTGACCCTGCACCCGTTCGGCAGCAAGAACATCCTCGTTCAAGCCCTGCTGATCCCGGTGAACTTCCTGCTGGAGTTCGTGACCCTGATCGCCAAGCCTATCTCTCTGGCTCTGCGTCTGTTCGGTAACATGTATGCCGGCGAACTGGTGTTCATCCTGATCGCTGTGATGTTCGGCAGCGGCCTGCTCTGGCTCAGTGGCCTGGGCGTTGTACTGCAGTGGGCGTGGGCTGTATTCCACATCCTGATCATCACCCTGCAGGCGTTCATCTTCATGATGCTGACCATCGTTTACCTGTCGATGGCGCACGAAGAAAACCATTAAGGCCAGTCTCGACTAGTCTGATGTCCTTCCCGGTCAAACGGGAAGGGGCCCGAACAGGCCATGACAAAACGATTTGTTTTACCGCTTTAAATTAAAAAAACCTAAACCATACGACGTAAAAGTCGGGAGGAAAGATGGAAACTGTAGTTGGTCTAACCGCTATCGCTGTTGCACTGTTGATCGGCCTGGGCGCACTGGGTACCGCAATTGGTTTCGGCCTGTTGGGCGGCAAGTTCCTGGAAGGCGCTGCGCGTCAGCCAGAAATGGTTCCAATGCTGCAAGTCAAAATGTTCATCGTTGCCGGTCTGCTCGACGCCGTAACCATGATCGGTGTTGGTATCGCTCTGTTCTTCACCTTTGCGAACCCGTTCGTTGGTCAGATCGCTGGCTAATTACTCGGATCTCTCGAGTAGTTTGGTGTGATGGACAACGTAACTGCGAGGTGTTGGCGTGAACATTAATGCGACCCTGATTGGCCAGTCCGTTGCGTTCCTGATTTTTGTACTGTTCTGCATGAAGTTCGTATGGCCTCCGGTCATTGCGGCGCTGCACGAACGTCAAAAGAAGATCGCTGATGGTCTGGACGCTGCCAGCCGAGCAGCTCGCGACCTGGAGTTGGCCCATGAGAAAGTGGGTCAGCAACTGCGCGAAGCGAAAGCTCAGGCAGCTGAAATCATCGAGCAAGCCAAGAAACGCGGTACCCAGATTGTCGACGAAGCCCGTGAACAGGCCCGTGTCGAAGCTGACCGTGTGAAGGCTCAGGCTCAAGCCGAGATCGAACAGGAACTGAACAGTGTCAAAGACGCGCTGCGTGCCCAAGTGGGTAGCCTGGCCGTTGGCGGTGCTTCGAAGATCCTGGGTGCCACAATCGATCAAAACGCGCACGCAGAGCTGGTTAACCAACTGGCTGCTGAAATCTAAGCGAGGGCGATCATGGCAGAACTGACCACGTTGGCCCGACCTTACGCTAAGGCGGCCTTCGAGCACGCTCAGGCCCACCAGCAACTGGCCAATTGGTCAGCCATGCTCGGCCTGGCAGCAGCGGTGTCGCAAGACGACACCATGCAGCGCGTGCTCAAGGCCCCGCGACTGACGAGCGCAGAAAAGGCCGCCACGTTCATTGACGTGTGCGGCGACAAGTTCGATGCCAAGGCACAGAATTTCATCCACGTCGTTGCTGAAAACGACCGTCTCCCGCTTCTGCCGGAGATCGCCGCCCTGTTCGACCTGTACAAGGCCGAGCAGGAGAAATCGGTAGACGTGGAAGTCACCAGTGCTTTTGCATTGAACCAAGAACAGCAAGACAAACTCGCCAAGGTTCTCAGTGCACGACTCAACCGGGAAGTGCGCCTGCAAGTCGAGGAAGACAAGTCCCTCATAGGGGGCGTTGTAATCCGCGCCGGCGACCTGGTTATCGATGGCTCGATTCGCGGCAAAATCGCGAAACTTGCCGAAGCATTGAAATCTTGAGTTTGAAGGGGCAGCAGAGCAATGCAGCAACTCAATCCTTCCGAAATAAGTGAAATTATCAAGGGCCGCATCGAAAAGCTCGATGTGACCTCCCAAGCCCGTAACGAAGGCACTGTCGTCAGCGTATCTGACGGCATCGTGCGGATTCACGGTCTGGCCGACGTCATGTACGGCGAGATGATCGAGTTTCCGGGCGGCGTCTACGGTATGGCCCTCAACCTGGAGCAAGACTCCGTAGGTGCTGTTGTACTGGGCGCCTACACGACTCTGGCTGAAGGCATGAGCGCCAAGTGCACCGGCCGCATCCTCGAAGTTCCGGTAGGTAAGGAACTGCTGGGTCGCGTAGTCGACGCACTGGGTAACCCTGTTGACGGCAAAGGTCCGCTGAACAACACCGAGACCGACGCGGTCGAGAAAGTTGCTCCAGGCGTGATCTGGCGTAAGTCGGTAGACCAGCCTGTACAGACTGGCTACAAGGCTGTCGATGCCATGATCCCTGTCGGCCGTGGCCAGCGTGAGCTGATCATCGGTGACCGTCAGATCGGTAAGACCGCTCTGGCGATCGACGCGATCATCAACCAGAAAAACAGCGGCATCTTCTGCGTATACGTGGCAATCGGTCAGAAGCAATCGACCATCGCCAACGTGGTTCGCAAACTGGAAGAGAACGGTGCACTGGCTAACACCATCATCGTTGCTGCCAGTGCCTCCGAATCGGCCGCACTGCAGTTCCTGGCACCGTACTCCGGTTGCACCATGGGCGAATACTTCCGCGACCGCGGTGAAGACGCGCTGATCGTTTATGACGATCTGTCCAAGCAAGCAGTGGCTTACCGCCAGATTTCCCTGCTGCTGCGCCGTCCGCCAGGCCGTGAAGCCTACCCAGGCGACGTGTTCTATCTCCACTCCCGTCTGCTGGAGCGCGCATCCCGCGTTTCGGAAGAGTACGTCGAGAAGTTCACCAACGGCGCCGTGACTGGCAAGACCGGTTCCCTGACCGCTCTGCCGATCATCGAAACCCAGGCTGGCGACGTTTCCGCGTTCGTTCCGACCAACGTGATCTCCATCACCGACGGTCAGATCTTCCTGGAATCGGCCATGTTCAACTCGGGCATCCGTCCTGCTGTGAACGCCGGTGTTTCGGTATCCCGTGTAGGTGGTGCCGCTCAGACCAAGATCATCAAGAAGCTGTCCGGTGGTATCCGTACCGCTCTGGCTCAGTACCGTGAACTGGCGGCATTCGCCCAGTTCGCATCTGACCTGGACGAAGCGACCCGTAAGCAACTTGAGCATGGTCAGCGCGTTACCGAGCTGATGAAGCAGAAGCAATACGCACCGATGTCGATCGCTGACATGGCGCTGTCGCTGTATGCCGCTGAGCGTGGGTTCCTGACTGACATTGAAATCGCCAAGATCGGCAGCTTCGAACAAGCGCTGATTGCTTTCTTCAACCGCGATCACGCCGATTTGATGGCCAAGATCAACGTGAAGGGTGACTTCAATGACGAAATCGACGCTGGCCTCAAAGCCGGTATCGAGAAGTTCAAGGCCACCCAAACCTGGTAAGCCGCAGCGGGAGCCGCAAGGCTCCCGCTTGCTAACCTGATAGGTGTTACATGGCAGGCGCAAAAGAGATTCGCAGTAAGATTGCGAGCATCAAAAGCACGCAAAAGATTACCAGCGCCATGGAAAAAGTGGCGGTCAGCAAAATGCGCAAGGCACAAATGCGCATGGCTGCTAGCCGTCCTTATGCGGAGCGCATCCGCCAGGTGATTGGTCATCTGGCCAACGCCAACCCGGAATATCGCCACCCGTTCATGATCGATCGCGCCGTCAAGCGCGTCGGTTACGTTGTGGTGAGCAGTGACCGTGGTCTGTGCGGTGGCTTGAACACCAACCTGTTCAAGGCCCTGGTCAAGGACATGGCGGTAAACCGCGAACAAGGCGTCGAGATCGATCTGTGCGTGGTAGGTAGCAAGGGTGCGGCTTTCTTCCGCAACTTCGGCGGTAACGTCGTCGCCGCTATCAGCCACCTGGGTGAAGAACCGTCGATCAATGACCTGATCGGCAGCGTCAAGGTGATGCTGGATGCTTACCTGGAAGGCCGGATCGACCGCCTGTCCGTGGTATCCAACAAGTTCATCAACACCATGACGCAACAGCCGACCGTGGAGCAGTTGATTCCATTGGTTGCGACCCCGGAACAGGAACTCAAGCACCACTGGGACTACCTCTACGAACCGGATGCCAAGGAGCTGCTCGACGGCTTGATGGTCCGCTACGTGGAGTCGCAGGTGTACCAGGCGGTGGTCGAGAACAACGCAGCTGAACAAGCCGCGCGGATGATCGCGATGAAGAACGCTACCGACAACGCCGGTGATTTGATCAGCGATTTGCAGCTGATCTACAACAAGGCGCGTCAGGCTGCGATCACCCAAGAGATCTCGGAAATCGTCGGCGGCGCTGCCGCGGTTTAACGGTTCAAATATTCAGAGGATCCAGCTATGAGTAGCGGACGTATCGTTCAAATCATCGGCGCCGTTATCGACGTGGAATTCCCACGCGACAACGTACCGAGCATCTACGACGCCTTGAAGGTTCAAGGCGCCGAAACCACCCTCGAAGTTCAGCAGCAGCTGGGCGACGGCGTGGTTCGTACCATTGCGATGGGCTCCACCGAAGGCTTGAAGCGCGGTCTGGACGTCAACAACACTGGCGCAGCCATCTCCGTACCGGTCGGTAAAGCGACCCTGGGCCGGATCATGGACGTACTGGGCAACCCGATCGACGAAGCTGGTCCGATTGACACCGAAGAGCGCTGGGGCATTCACCGTCCTGCGCCAACCTTCGCTGAACAGGCGGGTGGCAACGAGCTGCTGGAAACCGGCATCAAGGTTATCGACCTGGTTTGCCCGTTCGCCAAGGGCGGTAAAGTCGGTCTGTTCGGTGGTGCCGGTGTAGGCAAGACCGTAAACATGATGGAACTGATCCGTAACATCGCCATCGAGCACAGCGGTTATTCCGTGTTCGCCGGTGTGGGTGAGCGTACTCGTGAGGGTAACGACTTCTACCACGAGATGAAGGATTCCAACGTTCTGGACAAAGTGGCACTGGTCTATGGCCAGATGAACGAGCCGCCGGGAAACCGTCTGCGCGTAGCCCTGACCGGCCTGACCATGGCCGAGAAGTTCCGTGACGAAGGTAACGACGTTCTGCTGTTCGTCGACAACATCTACCGTTACACCCTGGCCGGTACCGAAGTATCCGCACTGCTGGGCCGTATGCCTTCGGCAGTAGGTTACCAGCCGACCCTGGCTGAAGAGATGGGCGTGCTGCAAGAGCGCATCACTTCGACCAAGCAAGGCTCGATCACCTCGATCCAGGCGGTATACGTACCAGCGGACGACTTGACCGACCCGTCGCCAGCGACCACCTTCGCCCACTTGGACGCCACCGTCGTTTTGTCCCGTGACATCGCTTCCCTGGGTATCTACCCCGCGGTAGACCCACTGGACTCGACTTCTCGCCAGCTGGATCCGAACGTGATCGGCAACGACCACTACGAAACCGCTCGCGGCGTTCAGTACGTGTTGCAGCGTTACAAAGAACTGAAGGACATCATCGCGATCCTGGGTATGGACGAGCTGTCGGAAGCCGACAAGCAGTTGGTAAACCGTGCTCGTAAGATCCAGCGTTTCTTGTCGCAGCCGTTCTTCGTGGCTGAAGTCTTCACCGGTGCCTCGGGTAAATACGTTTCCCTGAAAGACACCATTGCTGGCTTCAAAGGCATCCTCAACGGTGACTACGACCACCTGCCAGAACAAGCGTTCTACATGGTCGGCGGCATCGAAGAAGCGATCGAGAAAGCCAAGAAACTGTAATCCCGGCGCCCGGAAACGGGCGCTAATTTAGGTTGAGGCAATCAGATGGCTATGACAGTCCATTGCGATATCGTCAGTGCGGAAGGGGAAATTTTCTCCGGTCTGGTCGAGTTTGTGGTTGCGCATGGTGAGCTGGGGGATCTTGGTATCGCCCTGGGGCACGCACCGCTGATCACCAGCTTGAAGCCAGGTCCGATTAGTCTGACCAAGCAGGGCGGGGAAAAAGAGGTGTTCTACATCTCTGGTGGTTTCCTCGAGGTTCAGCCGAACATGGTCAAGGTTCTTGCCGACACCGTGCAACGTGCTGCCGACCTGGACGAAGCCTCCGCTCAGGAAGCCGTCAAGGCTGCCGAGAAGGCCCTGCACGAAAAAGGCGCAGACTTCGACTACGGTTCTGCTGCTGCACGTCTGGCCGAGGCCGCAGCCCAGCTGCGCACCGTCCAGCAGATCCGCAAGAAGTTCGGCGGTTAAGCCGTCTGCTTTCTGTGCGATTGATTAAAAAGGGTAGCCTCGGCTACCCTTTTTTCTTTTCGCGACTCTCATCATCCGGTCGCAGTCATTGACCACCCAGGATTGGTACCCGTCATGTCTCTCGAAATCGTTATCCTCGCGGCCGGCCAAGGCACCCGCATGCGTTCGGCGCTGCCCAAGGTACTGCATCCGATCGCTGGCAACTCCATGCTCGGTCATGTTATCCACAGCGCTCGCCAACTCGATCCACAGCGCATTCACGTGGTGATCGGTCACGGTGCCGATGCCGTGCGTGAACGGCTGGCCGCCGATGACCTGAATTTTGTCCTGCAAGATAAACAACTCGGGACAGGCCACGCAGTGGCCCAGGCAGTGCCGTTCATTACCGCTGACACGGTGCTGGTTCTTTATGGTGATGTGCCGCTGATCGAAGTGGACACGTTGCAGCGCCTGCTCAAGCATGTTGGCCCGCAACAACTGGGCCTGTTGACCGTCGAGCTGGATGACCCTACCGGCTACGGACGCATCGTGCGCGATGCCGACGGCCAGGTCACCGCCATCGTCGAGCAGAAGGATGCCAACGAAGCCCAACGCGCCATCACCGAGGGCAACACCGGGATCCTGGCGTTGCCTGCCGGGCGCCTGGGTGACTGGATGAGTCGCCTGTCGAACAACAATGCCCAAGGTGAGTACTACCTGACCGATGTGATTGCCATGGCGGTGGCTGACGGCCTGGTGGTTGCCACCGAGCAGCCTCTGGATGCGATGGAAGTGCAGGGTGCCAATGATCGTCGGCAACTGGCCGAGCTGGAACGCCACTATCAACTGCGCGCCGCTCGCCGCCTGATGGCCCAGGGCGTGACCCTGCGTGACCCGGCCCGTTTCGATGTGCGCGGTGAAGTCAGTGTGGGCCGCGACGTGGTCATCGACATCAACGTCATCCTCGAGGGCAAGGTAGTCATCGAAGACGACGTGATCATCGGCCCGAACTGCGTGATCAAGGACAGCACCCTGCGCAAGGGCGTGGTGATCAAGGCCAACAGTCACCTGGACGGTGCGGTGATGGGTGAAGGCAGCGATGCCGGCCCGTTTGCCCGTTTGCGTCCTGGCTCTGTGCTGGAGGCCCACGCCCATGTGGGTAACTTCGTCGAGCTGAAGAACGCCCACTTGGGTGAAGGCGCCAAAGCTGGTCACCTGACCTACCTGGGTGACGCTGAAGTCGGCGCCCGCACCAATATTGGCGCCGGCACCATCACCTGCAACTATGACGGCGCGAACAAGTGGAAAACGGTGCTGGGCGAGGACGTGTTCATCGGCTCCAACAACTCCTTGGTCGCCCCTGTGGATATCTCCAGCGGTGCGACTACGGCAGCCGGCTCGACCATTACCCAGAATGTGGATAACCGACAACTGGCCGTGGGCCGCGCACGTCAGAAGAATATCGACGGCTGGAAGCGTCCGGAAAAAATCAAGAAATCCTGAAGTTATCCACACTCCCAGTGGGAGCGAGCCTGCTCGCGATAGCGGTTATATCAGCCAAGTAGTCATCGACTGACACAACGCCATCGCGAGCAGGCTCGCTCCTACAGGGCCTCATTCTTTCTGAATTTTTCTCCCTTCGCCTTGACGATCGCAGCACAATAGGTTTTGATTGCTTACGTTATCTTTCGAATCGAAACTTAAGCCGCCATGTCAAAGCGCAACACCCCCCAACGCCGCCACAATATTCTTGCCTTGCTCCAGGAGCAGGGAGAGGTCAGTGTGGACGAGCTGGCCAAGCGCTTCGAAACCTCGGAAGTTACGATTCGCAAGGATCTCGCCGCTCTGGAGACCAATGGCCTGCTGTTGCGTCGTTACGGTGGCGCGGTCCCGATGCCGCAAGAGTTGGTGGCCGATAACGCCCAGACCGTTTCCAAGTACAAGCAAGCCATCGCCCGGGCTGCGGTGAAGCGGATTCGCGAACATGCGCGGATCATCATCGACAGTGGCAGCACCACTGCCGCCATGATCCCTGAACTCGGCCTGCAACCGGGGTTGGTGGTCATGACCAACTCGTTGTACGTCGCCAGTGCCTTGAACGAACTGGAACACGAACCGGTGTTGTTGATGACTGGCGGCACCTGGGACCCCCATTCCGAATCCTTCCAGGGCCAGGTGGCCGAACAGGTCCTGCGTTCCTACGACTTCGACCAGCTGTTCATCGGTGCCGACGGCATCGACCTGGTTCGTGGTACCACCACCTTCAACGAGTTGCTGGGGCTGAGCCGTGTCATGGCTGAGGTGGCCCGTGAAGTCATCGTGATGGTGGAGGCCGACAAGATCGGCCGCAAGATCCCCAATCTGGAACTGCCGTGGAGCAGCGTCCATACCCTCATTACCGATGATCGCCTGCCCGTAGAGGCCCGCGATCAGATTCAGGCGCGTGGCATCCAGGTGATCTGCGCATCTGTCAGCCAGGAGAAATAACATGTGTGGAATTGTCGGCGCCGTTGCTGAACGCAACATCACAGCCATCCTGCTCGAAGGCCTCAAGCGCCTGGAATACCGTGGCTATGACAGTGCGGGTGTGGCAGTGCTCACTAACGATGGGCAACTTGCGCGCATGCGTCGGCCGGGCAAGGTCAGTGAGCTGGAGCAGGCGCTGGAAGCCGAGCCGCTGATCGGTCGCCTGGGCATTGCCCACACCCGCTGGGCCACCCACGGTGCGCCGTGCGAACGTAATGCCCATCCGCATTTCTCCGGCGACCTGGCAGTGGTGCACAACGGCATCATCGAAAACCACGAGGCCCTGCGCGAACAACTCAAGGCCTTGGGCTACGTGTTCACCTCGGACACCGACACTGAAGTCATCGCTCATCTGCTCAATCACAAGCTCAAGGAACTGATGGACCTGACGGTGGCCCTCAAGGCGACCGTCAAGGAACTCCACGGCGCCTATGGCCTGGCGGTGATCAGCGCGAAACAGCCGGATCGCCTGGTGGCGGCCCGCAGTGGCAGCCCGCTGGTGATTGGCCTGGGCCTGGGGGAAAACTTCCTGGCGTCGGACCAGTTGGCGCTACGTCAGGTCACCGACCGTTTCATGTACCTGGAAGAAGGCGACATCGCTGAAATCCGCCGCGACAGCGTGCAGATCTGGGATCTCGATGGCCAAGCGGTAGAGCGCGAGACCGTGCAGTACCAAGACGGTGCCGAAGCCGCCGACAAAGGCGAGTTCCGTCACTTCATGCTCAAGGAAATCCACGAACAACCGGCTGTGGTGCAACGTACCCTGGAAGGTCGCATGAGCCAGAGCCAGGTATTGGTCCAGGCTTTCGGCCCACAGGCAGCCGAATTGTTCGCCAAGGTTCGCAATGTGCAGATCGTCGCCTGCGGCACCAGCTATCACGCTGGCATGGTCGCCCGTTACTGGCTGGAGGAATTGGCCGGTATTCCGTGCCAGGTGGAAGTTGCCAGTGAGTTCCGTTACCGCAAGGTGGTGGTGCAACCGGACACGCTGTTCGTCACCATCTCCCAGTCCGGTGAAACCGCCGATACCCTGGCAGCCCTGCGCAATGCCAAGGCCCTGGGTTTCCTCGCCAGCCTGGCGATCTGTAACGTCGGCATCAGCTCGCTGGTGCGTGAATCCGATTTGACCCTGCTGACTCAGGCCGGCCGCGAAATCGGCGTGGCTTCGACCAAGGCCTTCACCACCCAGTTGGTCGGCCTGTTGTTGTTGACCCTGTCGTTGGGTCAGGTGCGCGGGACCCTGGCCGAGGGCGTGGAGGCGAAACTGGTGGAAGAACTGCGCCGCCTGCCGGCCCGTCTGGGTGAAGCCCTGGCGATGGACAGCATCGTGGAGAAAATTGCCGAACTGTTCGCCGAGAAGAACCACACCCTGTTCCTGGGCCGTGGTGCGCAATTCCCGGTGGCAATGGAAGGGGCCTTGAAGCTCAAGGAAATTTCCTACATCCACGCCGAAGCCTACCCGGCCGGTGAGCTCAAGCACGGCCCGCTGGCCCTGGTGGACAACGACATGCCGGTGGTCACCGTCGCGCCGAACAACGAGCTGCTGGAAAAACTCAAGTCCAACCTCCAGGAAGTGCGCGCCCGTGGCGGTCAGTTGATCGTCTTCGCTGACGAAAAGGCCGGCATGACCAATGGCGAAGGGAATCACGTGGTGCACATGCCGCACATCCACGACAGCCTGGCGCCGATCCTCTATACCATCCCGCTGCAATTGCTGTCGTACTACGTGGCCGTGCTCAAGGGGACGGATGTCGACCAGCCGCGGAATCTGGCGAAGTCTGTGACGGTGGAGTGAAAGGCGCGGCTGCTGCGGACGTGAGCGACTATAATCGGTCTATAGTCGCTCTATAATTCTCTATAATTCTCTATATAGATAAGAAATCATGGCGAATAATTGGTCTATAGTCGCTCTATAGTTTCCTATAGAAGAGGCCCTTCCAATGGCTGAAATGTTCTACCATCGCCCTGCTTTGGCTGCCCGCCTTTCAAAATTGATCATGCAAGTCGCCATCGGTAGCGCTGCCAGCTCGGGTGTCTTCCTCGCGGCTCCTCGACGTACCGGCAAATCAACCTTTGCCCGAGAAGACTTGCGACCTGCGTTGGAAGAAGCGGGAGCGATTGTCCTGTACGCCGATCTCTGGAAAGACCAGACAAAAAATCCAGGTCTAGTCATCGTGCAGGCGGTCCGGGAGGCTGTTGGGCGCAGCGAAGGATTCGTGACGCGTCTAGCGAAGAGTGCCGGGATGGAGAAAGTGAGCGTTGGCGGCCTTAGCTTCAGTCTGGACAAGATCGGACTCGGTAAAGATATTGATTTGACCACGGCGCTTGCAGCGCTCTCGGATGAATCAAAAAAGATCATTGTCCTGATCATCGACGAAGCTCAGCATGCGATCACCACCGATGAAGGTGTAGCGGCTCTGTTCGCATTGAAAGCGGCGAGGGACGAGCTCAATAGTTCGAAGCATCATGGCCTGCGCATCGTTTGTACAGGATCAAACCGGGACAAGTTGGCTATGCTGCGCAACAGCAAGGATCAAGCGTTTTTCGGAGCCTCTATGGTGCCGTTCCCAACCCTGGATCAAGATTTCATCAACTGGTTCTGTGCCAATGTTGACCTTCCCCACCCGCTCGATCCCTGCAACGTGTTCGAGTTGTTCAAGGAGGGCGGCTACCGACCTGAGTTGCTCGGTGCTGCCGCAGACGAAATCAGGTTCGATTTTGCATTAGACCCGCAAATCGTCCCGCAGCGGTTCGCCTTGCGGGTGCGGGCGCAAGCTGACGAACTCAACGCAGATCTGCAGAAAGTGATCCATAGCCTGACGCCTATCCAGTCCGCCGTCATCCGCGTCATGAGCGCCAAAGGCGAAAGTTATGCGCCCTTCGAAGCCCCTACGATGAACCTGTATGCGAAAGCGATGGCGCAGGCCGGTATTGCAGAGAGCGACATAAAGGTAGAAGTGCCTGGCGTTCAGCAAGCGCTTCTGGCCCTTCAGGAGAAGAAATTGGTCTGGAAGGCTTCGCGTGGAGTCTATGCGGTAGATGAGCAGGTGATCGTGGATCTGCTACGGGATGCAGGCTTGCTCGAAGGCCTGTCCTGAATCACCTTCAGATCTTGAAGGTGTTGACCATCTGCTGCAGGCGGATCGACTGCTTCTCCAGTTCATTGCACGCCTGCAAGGTGGATTGCAGATTGCCGACGGTTTTCTGGTTCAGGTCATTGATGTGGCTGATATCGCGATCCAGATTGTCCACCACCGAGGTTTGTTCTTCGGTGGCGGTGGCCATGGATAGGTTGATCTCGTCGATCTCGCCAATGCCCTGCAGCACCTGATTGAGCCGTTCACCGGCAAGCCTGGCTGTACTGACGTTGGTGTCGCTGTGGCGCTGGCTTTCAAGCATGGCGTTGACGGCGTTGCCGGCACCGCTTTGCAACTCCTCGATCATGTTGTGAATTTCCTGCGCCGATTGTTGAGTGCGATGGGCGAGGGTGCGCACTTCGTCCGAGACCACTGCAAAACCACGTCCGGCGTCTCCGGCACGGGCGGCCTCGATAGCGGCATTCAGGGCCAGCAGGTTGGTCTGGTCGGAAATGCCCTTGATCACGTCGAGGATACGGCCGATTTTCAACGTCTTCTCATTCAGGCTTTCGATGTCCTGACGGGTATTGAGCACTTGTGATGAGAGCTGCGCCATGGCGCGGATACTGCGTTCCACCACCTGCTGGCCTTCCTGGGTCTGGTTCTTGGTATCCGAGGCGCGGCTTGACGCATGCGCGGCACTGCGGGCGATCTCCTGGGCGGCGGCGCCCAGTTCGTTGATGGCTGTGGCGATGTTGTGGGTCAACGCCGCCTGGGTGTCGGAGCTTTTCAGGGACGAGTGCGACGCCTGGCTGACCTGCGCGGCCAATTGGGTGAGTTGGCTACTGGAAGTCAGTACTTCGCGTATCGAGTGCTGGATGCGTTCGACGAAGCGGTTGAATCCGCCGGCCATTACGCCAAATTCGTCTTGGGACAGGCTCTGCAGGCGTTGAGTCAGATCGCCTTCGCCGTCGGCAATTGATTGCATGGCCAAGCCCATATTGCGTAATGGCCGCATCAGGGCGTTGATCAACAGGCCGAGCAAGGCGATGGTGATCAGCACCGCAATCAGCGTGGCGATCAGGGCCGAGGTGCGAAACTCTTGGAGCGCGGCGTAGGCCTTGTCCTTGTCCACCGATAAGCCGATGGACCAGTGCAACGACGGCAGGCCGTGGATCGGCGTAAACGTGACGATCCGGGGGCTGCCGTTTTCCTGTACTTCATTCAGATTGCCGTTGATACCCGGCGCGCCTTCGGGAAATGCTTGGGCCAGAGTCTTGGTGACCAAGGCGCTGTCCGGATGGACCAGGATCTTGCCGTCGTCACTGACCAGGAAGGCATAGCCGATGCCGTTGAGATCGACGGAGTTGACGATGCTGGCGAGCTTTTCCAGGCTCAGGCTCGCGCCGAATACTCCGGCTGCCTTGCCGTTGATCTTGATCGGCACCGCCTCGGTCATGATCAGATAATCGATGCCGGCGCCGATGTAGGGTTCGGTCAGCACAGGGCTGAGGGAGGCAGCCGCCTCCTTGTACCACTGGCGCTGACGAACATCGTAGCCATCGGGCATCACCCGCTCGGGATAAATAAAGAAACGGCTGTCCTGGAAGCCGACATAGCTGGCGATAAAGGTCTTGGTGATGATCTCTTGGGAAAGCATCCTGCTGACGGTAGCCGGGGTGGGGTCGGCGGCAATGGTTTCGGCGGCGCCCTCGATCAGCAGCAGTCGGCCGGCCAGCCAATTGTCGAGGTTGGCGCCGAGCAACTTGCCCGTGGTCTGCAAGCTGCTGTGCAGCGCTTCGCGGGTACTTGCTTGTTGTCGATGGTCATTGAGCAGTGAGAACGACAGGAATACTGCCACCGAGATGACACAGGCACCGAGAAGGATCTTGTGGCCGAATTTCATACTGATGCCCATGAAGCACGCTCGTCAGGTCTTGTTTTTATGAGGTCCCCGCCAGGGTTGGGCGAAGATTTGACGAGTGGGCAGGTTTTGTCGAACTAGAAAAGATGATGGGCAGTCGTAGGAATTCTTATGGCATCAAGTGTGTGCTGGGGGGCTTCACTAAATTCAGCGACGGCGCATGCGACTTGGCGCCGCTGTCCGGGCTGACGAAAACCAAGTGGAAGTCTGGTATCGAATGGAGTGGATGACCAGGCAACCGGTATCAACGATCGCGTAAGCATCCAGAACGTCGACGTCCTGCGCAATAGCGGTCGCGCTCTGCTCGGTGGCGCCCGCAACTCCTCTCAGAACGCAGACCCAACCCGCTCTTGTCCGGAGCCTGTTCGTCGTATTCACGACGAGCCGTTGAACAACTGCGTTGACAACCTGGGACATAGGTGACGATACTCAGTCATACGACAACGTATGACATCAGAAAATAATAAAAACGAAAGGCGCAGACATGCCTTCTACCTTTGCAGTCCGGCAAATCTGTAATACATCGGCCTCGCTCCTTTACGCAGTGCGCCAACGGCCTTCATTACTGTCTGGAAACCCTCATGCGGGTTTGCAGGTGCATCGAATTTTCCCCCATCGACATTCAAGCGACGTCGCCTGTCCAGCCAGGCATTGGCGGCGGTCGTGTCCATTTCCTCCTTTATTTCCACCCCAATGAATGGCAGTACCTGGAGAACAATAATGAAAAAAACATTCTGCGCCTCTTTGATCGCCTCTTTTCTGAGCCTGACCGCCGGCACGGCAATGGCCGCCGACGCCAGCGACTGGCCAAGCCGACCCGTGCAGGTGGTGGTCATTGCCAACGCCGGTGGTGATACGGATTTCAATGCCCGAATGATGGCCAAGTACTTCACCAAGCTCACTGGCAAATCCATGGTCGTGACCAACATGGCCGGCGGGGGCGGGACGATTGCCGCCGATGCGGTCAAGAGCGCGGCGCCGGATGGCAACACGATCCTGTTTACTCATACCGGCCAGTTGATCGTGAACGAGGTGGCAGGGCTCTCGGAGGACCGTTTTGACGCATTTGATATCTCCTGCATCGCAGGCGTCGACAAAGGAGCGGTGTTTGTCTCGGCGAAAAGCTCGGGCATCGACACCCTTGATCAACTGATCGAAAAAGCCAAGGCCAAGCCCGGCACCATCACCTACGGTACCGAGATGGGTAACTTCTCCCATCTCCAGGGGCTGATGTTCGAGAAGCTGGCCGGCGTGAAACTGAAAATGGTCGACAGCGGCACAGTGTCCGAAAAAATCGTTGCCTTGCTGGGCAAGCGCATCGACCTCGGCGCCATCAGCTATGGCTCGGTCCAGGATTACATCGCCAGCGGCAAAATGACTGCCCTGGGTCAACCCAACGCCGAGCGCAATGCACTGCTGGGTGAGGTCAAGACTTTCAAGGAACAAGGCGTGGACCTGATTCTGGACAAGCCTTACGTCGTGGCCTTCCCGAAGGGTACGGACCCGGCCATCGTCAAGAAAATGGCCGATACGATGAAGAAAATCACCGAAGAGCCGGAATACGCCGAGGAGCTGAAGAAGTCGTTCAAGCAGCCAGTCAGTTTCCAGGGCACCGAAGAAGCCATTGCCACCCTGAACAAAACCCGCGACAGCTTCATGCAGTTCAAGGACGACATGCGTAAAGCCAAATAACACCGCATGACGGGCTCGGGTGCTAGTGGCCTGTACGGTTGATTTGAGTACACGAATTAGCCACACAGGCCACTAGCACCCGAGAGTCCAGTCCTTCCCAGCAAGAGGAGCCTGTATGGATTCCTATAAAAGAAAAGAGCTGATTGCCGGATTGGCAATGCTCGGTGCCGGCGTAGCGTATCTGGTGTTGACCCTGAATCTGCCGCGCCGCAGTTTCATCGATGCCGCGTTTGTACCCTGGGTGCTCGCCATTGCGCTGTGCCTGTTGGGCGCGTTGCAATTATGGGCTTGGCGAAAGCTGCCGGATCAACCTGCCGAGCCCGCTGAAAAAGCCGAGCCGATTGACTATCCGACGGTCTTCAAATCCCTCGCGTTGGTATTGCTTTACACCGCGCTGCTCCAACCCGCGGGATTCATCGTCATGACCGTGCTTTATCTGTACGCCCAATTCATCGTGTTGACCCCTGCGGAGCAGAAGGTCAAGCACCTCCTGTACGGGTTTATCGCGGTCGTTTCGTCGGTGTTGATTTTTTACATTTTTCGCCATGGCTTCGACTTGCTCCTGCCTGTCGGTCTATTGGATTTCTAGGAGACGGCCATGATTGAACTCATGCAGCAAGGCTTCGGTGCCGTACTGACTCCCTACGTGTTTTTCCTCATCACTCTCGGCGTTGCGGTGGGGATTGTTTTTGGTGCGGTGCCTGGGCTTTCGGCCACCATGGCTATCGCGTTGTGCTTGCCACTGACGTACTCGATGGGGCCCGGTGCGGGACTATCGCTGCTGGTTGCGCTGTTTGTCGGTGCGACCTCGGGAGGGCTGATATCGGCGATATTGCTCAACATACCGGGAACGCCGGCGTCGATCGCCACGACGTTCGACGGTTGGCCGTTGATGAAGAAGGGAATGGGCGTCAAGGCGCTGGGGCTCGGCGTGGTGTTCTCGTTCCTGGGCACCATTTTCAGTATCGCCGCGCTGATGTTCATCGCTCCGATCCTGGCGGATCTGGCCTTGAGTTTCGGCCCGCACGAATACTTTTCCATCGCGATTTTCTCGCTGACGTTGATCGCCACGCTGTCCACCGGCTCGCTGGTCAAAGGCTTGTTCGCCGGAGCCCTGGGCTTTGCCTTTTCGACCGTGGGGATTGCCCCGGTCGAGGCCATCCGCCGTTTTACGTTTGACCTGCCGAGCCTCAATGGCGGCTTCGCCATGCTCACTGTCATGATCGGTATGTTTGCAGTGGCCGAAGTGCTGAAATTTGCTGAAAGCGCACGCCTGAGCCATCGGGCCAAACCACAGCACGTCAGTATGAAAGGCGTAAAAGGTTTTGGTTTTTCGATGAAGGAGTTCGTCGGTCAACTGCCCAATGCCACCCGTTCATCCCTGATCGGCCTGGGCATTGGTATCCTGCCCGGCATCGGTGCCGGTACCTCGAACATCGTTTCCTATATCGTGGCGAAGAAACGTTCCAAAACCCCGGAAGAATTCGGCAAAGGCAAGATCGATGGCGTGGTTGCCAGCGAGACGGCAAACAACGCCGGCATTGGCGGCGCGATGATTCCGCTGTTGACCCTGGGCATTCCCGGCGATACCACCACGGCTGTGATGCTTGGCGGCTTCATGATTCACGGCATCCAGCCCGGTCCTCTGCTGTTCATCAGCCAGGCGCCGCTGGTCTACACGATCTTCGCCGCGCTGATCCTCGCTTCGGTCCTGATGCTGGTGCTCGAGTTCTACGGACTGCGCATGTTCATCAAACTGCTGGCGGTGCCCAAGCACATTCTGTTGCCGATCATCCTGGTGCTCTGTGTGGTCGGCGCATTTGGCCTGAACAGCCGGATCTTCGACGTCTGGGCGGTGCTGCTGTTTGGCTTGCTGGGCTACGGGTTCGTCAAGAGCGGGCTGCCGATTGCACCGTTCATCATCGGTTTCATCCTCGGTCCCATGGCGGAAACCAACTTGCGTCGTGGCCTGATGCTGTCCGATGGCAACTTCGGCGGCTTCCTGTCCAACCCCATCTCAGCAGGCTTTCTCATCCTGGCCGCCGCGTCTATTTCCTGGCACTTGGTGACGGTCATTCGCAACAGGAAAAGCGCTGCTATCGAATTGATGCGCAGCTAGCCCGTTTTCATTGCTGCGTATACGCCGCTGTCACACGAGCCCGTGCGGCAGCGGCTGAACCCGGACGTTCGGAGCATAGCCATGCAAGACACGCCTCCATTACCTTCCGCCGACGACGACCGTATTGCCTGGGTGCGCGTGGCCTCGGTCTTCCTGCCGCTGGCCAATCCCATCAGCGACGCCAAGGTGCTCACCGGTCGGCAAAAGCCGATGACGGAAATCGCCATTCTGTTTGTGGAAATCGAAACCCGGGACGGCCATCAGGGTCTGGGATTCAGCTATTCCAAGCGCGCCGGTGGTCCCGGGCAATTTGCCCATGCCCAGGAAGTCGCCCCCAGCCTCATCGGTGAAAACCCCAGCGACATCTCCAAGTTGTGGGACAAGCTCTGCTGGGCCGGTGCTTCGGTGGGGCGCAGCGGTCTGGCCACCCAGGCGATTGGTGCGTTTGATGTCGCCTTGTGGGATCTGAAAGCCAAGCGGGCAAATCTTTCCCTGGCTCGCTTGCTGGGCGCCCATCGCGATTCCGTTCAGTGCTACAACACGTCGGGTGGGTTCCTCCACACACCGCTTGACCAATTAATGATCAATACCGACCTCTCCCGGGAGAAGGGCATCGGGGGCATCAAGCTCAAGGTCGGCCAGCCTGACCAGGCGCTGGATCTGCGCCGTGTCAGCACCATCCGCAAACATTTGGGGGATGATTTTCCGCTGATGGTCGACGCTAACCAGCAATGGGACCGACCTACTGCACAGCGAATGTGTCGACGTCTCGAGCCGTTCAACCTGGTCTGGATCGAGGAGCCGTTGGATTGCTACGACGCCGAAGGTCATGCCGCGCTGGCCCTGCAATTCGATACGCCGATCGCGACCGGTGAAATGCTCACCAGCGTTGCCGAGCACTGGGAATTCATCAAGCTGCGCGCCGCCGATTACCTGATGCCCGATGCGCCCCGTGTCGGTGGCATCACCCCGTACCTCAAGGTCCAGGCCTTGGCCGAGCAAGCGGGATTGATGATCGCGCCGCACTTTGCCATGGAGCTGCACATTCATCTGGCCGCCACGTACAGCCGCGAGCCATGGGTTGAGCATTTCGAATGGCTGGAGCCACTGTTCAACGAACGCATGCAGACCCGCGATGGACGCATGTTAGTGCCTACCCGGCCTGGCCTTGGGTTGTCCTTGAGCGAGCGGATGGCTGGCTGGACGGCGAACCAGGCAGCGTTCGGGCAGCGTCCGTAAACCAGTCGAGGACAGAGGATGCCATCATTGAGCCTAGAGGTGCTGCAACGCATCGAGCGGGTGGTCGGGCAAGCAGGATTGGTGCGCGACCCTGAGCTGATGCAGGGCTATCTGACGGATTGGCGTAACGCCTATCAAGGCCAGGCGGCCTTGGTGGTACGTCCGGCCACGACCGAAGAAGTGGCCGAGGTGGTACGCATCTGTCATGACGCCCAGGTTGCCCTGGTGCCGCAAGGCGGCAACACCGGCTTATGCGGCGGCTCGATCCCTGACGCCTCTGGCAGCCAACTGGTGTTGTCCTTGACCCGGATGAAACGTATCCGTGAAATCGACCTGGCTAACGAAACCATCACAGTCGAGGCCGGTGTGATACTCCAACAATTACAGGAGACCGCCCACCAGGCCGGTCGCCTGTTTCCGCTCTCACTGGGAGCGGAGGGCAGCTGCACGGTGGGCGGCAACCTGGCGACCAATGCCGGCGGCACGGCAGTGCTGCGATACGGCAACATGCGTGAGCTCACCCTCGGCCTGGAAGTGGTGCTGCCTGACGGCCGCGTCTGGAACGGGTTGCGGGGCTTGCGCAAAGACAATACCGGTTACGATCTCAAGCATCTATTCATCGGCTCGGAGGGCACGCTCGGCATCATCACGGCGGCGGTGCTCAAACTGTTCCCGATGACCCACAGCACGGCGACAGCCTGGGTCGCGCTGCCTTCGCCGCAGGCAGCGGTGAACTTGATCGGTCATGTTCGCGGCTTGTGTGCCGACCGCCTGACGGGCTTCGAGATGATGTCGCGCCAGAGCCTGGATTTTGTCCTGGACCATGTGGCCGGCTGCAGCGACCCGCTGGCTGCGAAGCACCCTTGGTACGCCTTGATCGAATTGCGCGACACCGTGCCCGACGCGCCCCTGGCGCTGCTGCTTGAAAACGCCCTGGCCAGCGCCTTGGAGCGCGGCTGGATCAACGATGCGGTACTGGCCGGCAGCCAGGCACAAGCTGCGGCGCTCTGGGCGCTGCGCGAGGGCATTTCCGAGGCGCAGAATCATGAAGGTCCGAGTCTCAAGCATGACATCAGCGTGCCGGTGAGCCGGATACCGGAATTCATCGAGTGCACCGACAAGGCCCTGCAACAGGACTTCCCTGGCGTGCGCATTGTTTCTTATGGGCACATGGGCGATGGCAACCTGCACTACAACATCAGCAAACCGCTCGGAGATACGGACGCCTCGTTCAAGACCCATGAACACGCGATCATGCAGGTCATCTACCGGATGACGAGTGCCTTCAACGGCAGCATCAGCGCCGAACATGGCCTGGGGCAAGCCAAGCCTGAGGCGGCAGTCCGCTTCAAGGACCCTGTGGAAATCGAGTTGATGCGTGCCATCAAACGCACGCTGGACCCCGCCGGCTTAATGAACCCCGGCAAAGTCTTCGCCACTGTACTGGAGTGACCGCGCCGGGCTCTGCTAGCCTGCTGCTCAAACACCAGGCATGGAGTGGTTAATGTCACACGTCACCACCACGAAAGATCGCGTGCGTATCAAGAACGTCGAAGTCCTCTCGGACAACTGGTACGTCCTGCGCAAAACCACCTACGACTACCTCGGTCGCAACGGCCAATGGCGTGAGCTGACCCGCGAAACCTATGATCGCGGCAACGGCGCGACCATCCTGCTGTATAGCAAGGCCAAGCAAACCGTCGTGCTGACCCGGCAATTCCGCTTCCCGGCCTTCGTCAATGGGCACGATGGCCTGTTGATCGAAACCTGCGCCGGCCTGTTGGATAACGACGATCCACATACGTGCATCCGCAAGGAAACCCAGGAGGAAACCGGTTATATCGTCCAGGACGTGCGCAAGGTCTTCGAAGCCTTCATGAGCCCTGGCTCGGTGACGGAGCGGGTGCATTTTTTCGTCGGCGAGTATTTCGACGAAGACAAGCGGCACGAAGGCGGTGGGCTGGAAGAAGAAGGCGAGGAAATCGAGGTGTTGGAACTGCCGCTCGATCAGGCCCTGGGCATGATCGAGAGCGGGGAAATCTGCGACGGCAAGACCATCATGCTGTTGCAGTACGCCAAGTTGCATCGATTGCTGGGTTAGTTTCAGCTCCCGGCCCGTAGGCGTAGCGAGGCCTTTGGCGAAAGACCAGTGGGCATGGCCGAATATCGCCAGCGCAATACCCATCCTGATAGACAGATGCCTCATAAACGAGAATTGCACGGTCCCTGGAAAGGTGTGCATTTGGCGTAAAACTACCGTTTGTTGTCGTCTGTTGCACTGTAGCGAACAGTTCCATCGTCCTACAATCGGACCATGGATGGAGCAATGAATGAGTAATCGAAAAGCACGTCGGGCCTTGATGGATGTGGAACAGGACCTTTCCAGACCCTTCCAGGATTTCCTCAACAATGAAATCCGGATGAAGCAGGTTCGCAACGCGTTTCGCCGGGATGGCTATTTCCACTTCAAGGACTTTTCATTTCTACCTGGCGAGATGTGGGAAGAGCTTCATGCCGAAGTGCATGGGTTGCTCGATGAATATTCGGCAGGACACGAGGCGACCGTCCTGTTTATCCATGATCCCCACCGCCAGATCCATGTGATCCCTCAAGCGCAGATTGCCGAGGGTGGAGCCGTGGTTCCGGCGCTTTATCACTCCGAGTCACTACGCCACTTCCTCGGCAGTATTGCAGGCGAAGACCTGGTGTCTTGCCAGGATCGCGGTCAGTACCTGATCAGCCGGCTGAATCATCCAGACGATACCCACGGTTGGCATTGGGGCGATTATCCCTACACCCTGGTCTGGATCATCGAGGCGCCGGAGGACCCGGAGGGCGGCGATGTCCTGCAATGCGTGCCCTACAGCAACGACAACAAGGATGACTTGCACGTCTGGGAATACAGCCTGGACAGCCCCGGCAAGGCCTGTCACCACCTCAAGGGTGATGTGTATTTCCTCAAGTCCGGTACCACGCTGCACCATCTGGTGCCGATTCAGCGAAACGCCACACGGATCATCCTCAGTACCAGTTGGCAGGTAGCTCCGGCCGGTGAAGCGATGCCTTGTGGATAAGTATTGAAACGTAGCGATCAGCCCCGATGATTCAACGGTTTATTGTTCAACTGGACTGGGCCTGGCTGTCGTCCTGCATATCGTCCAGGTATTCGGGCTGGTCCTCCTGCTCCGGCAGTTCGGTCACGACGCTGAAATCGGTGATTTCGATGGCACCTTCCCCGTGACCCAGCAAATGGAAGGAGAACGCCTTGCGTGTCTGCGGGTTATCGAAACGGATGTTCATCACCAGCGGTTGTTCGGGCGTCACCGCTACATCGGTGGGCAGTTCCATGGGCACATCCCGCTCGAACTCCTTGGCCTTGAGGGAAATGTAGGCTGTATGGTTCGCCTCTATGGCTCGGATGCTCAGGCTGACGCGGGTTTGTGAGCCCTTGGGCATTTCCAGGTACTGGGCGCCGATCAGGTTGTCGGTCCAGTCGTTGGACACATGGGCTGGAAGTGGAATTTTCTCGGTGCTGCCGAACTGATAATGCTGGTTCAGGGGAGTGCGCAGCAGCGTCTGGTCCAGGGCCGTTGCCCGTGCGCTGATCAGCCTGGCCCGCTGGCCGCTGTAGTGCCCGCCATAGGTCGCCCGGTCAGTGATGAAGCCTTCGCTGGTGTAATAGCGGCAACGCTGCAGGAAGTCGCATTCGGTAAACGTGTTCTTGCCGTCGTGGTAGCGCAGCATGCCATTGGTGAACGACATGATTTCCCGGCCCGTCGTGTAGTGCCGCAACATCGAACGGCCAGACAACGACGCAGGCACCGGGAAACCGAAGTAGTCGAGGATCGAGGCGGTGAGGTCCACGTGACCATAGGTCCCAGACTTGATGCGCGGCAAGGGTTCCGGCGCCAGCATCAGGTTGAAGCCCCAGGAGGACGCCAGGCGTACATCGTCGATGCCATGGGACTCGTCCGAGGTGATCACCACCAGGGTGTCTTTCAGGATGCCCTGGCGTTCCAGGCCGATGAGGAAACTGTCCAGCGCATCGTCCAGGTACCCCACGGCGGCCTGTTTGGCGGTGTCATAGCGCTGCAGGTAGTCATCCGGGGCAGAATAGGGCTGGTGCGTGCCCACGGTCAGCAGGGTGAGCATCCAGGGCTTGTCCGTTTGTTGCAGTTGCCCGACATAGTCCAGTGCGCCTTCGAAGAACGTCTTGTCGTCCTTGCCCCAGGGGAATTCCAGGTATGCGGGTTGGGTGAACCACTCCATGCCCAGGGTCGTGTCGAAACCGATGTGGGGCATGATCCGGTCCTTGGCCATGAACCGCAGGCCCGCACCCTGCAGGAAGTGCGTGACAAAGCCATGCTGGCGCAACTGGGCCGGCAGGCAGGCCAGGTTGCGCTGGGTCTGGTTGAGCATTTCGACGCCCTTGGGCGTGCCGTCGTCGAGCTTGTCGTAGTCGCCGCACAACATCGCGTACAGGCCGCGGATGGTCTGGTGGCTGTGCAGGACGTAATCGGGCGTATTCATACCTCGCTCGGCCCAGGCGCTGAGGCGCGGCATGGGGTTTTCCTGATAGCCGGCGTTCAGGGCCTGACGGTTGGCACTGATATAGGCACCGGGGATGCCTTCCAGGGTGATGACCAGCACGTTGCGCGCCTGGCCTGGCGCGGCCAGCAGTTTCTCTCCATCAAGGTCCAGCCGGGTAAGGCCTTCCATCGGCGGCACCTGGACGCCGGCATCACCTTCAAGCCAATGCTGGATCCGGTCCTGCCCGGCTGCGACCGCCGCCGTGGCGAGTTGATGGGGTAGATTGAACACATTCCATTGGTCCGCCTCGGTGGGACGCCAGGATTGCAGGGTGCCATGGAACAGCAGGAGCAGCGCCGGCAATGCCCAGGCGTGGCACGGCAAGGGCGGTGCGCGGCGTGAGCGGCCTGCCCACTGGACCATCAACCAGATCGCCAGCGCTGTCAGTTGCAGCGCGGCCAACCAGGGATGGGCGAAGCCGCCACTGCTGGAGTTTCCGACGAATTGCGGATCGGTCAGGTAGCGCAGGTCCGAGGGATTGGGCATGCGTCCGACGGCGCTGATCAGCTCGATGTTGGCCAACGTCAGTGCGGTCCAGGCCAGCAGCACAGGCAGCGCCAGCCAGAGGGGGCGCCGGTAAAGCAGCGCGAGCAGCAACCCGCCAACGCCCAGGTCGGACAGGTAGCCCAACGGATCGGACCAACCCAGTGCGAGACGCAGGGCGAGGGGAACGATCAGGACCAGCCCGGCCAAGGTGATCAAAGAGGCGAGGGGACGGGTCAATTCACGGTATAAAACGTTCACGAAAATGGCCTTGTACTGAGTCTACAACCGGCACAAATCCCTGTGGGAGCGAGCCTGCTCGCGATAGCTATAGATCAGTAATAAGGTGGCGACTGATTTACCGCTATCGCGAGCAGGCTCGCTCCCACAGGGTTCTGTGCTGTTTATTAGTCATCAAACGGTAATGATGAGCAAGATGGTAGCAAGGCTGGCCAACTGCAACCGGGTCGCCACGCTACGGTTCGTTTGCCCAGGCCCTACAATGGCCGTGCGGCCTGGCTTTGCGGTGTTTGGAAAACTTGTATCAGGATTTCTCATCGGGGGATGGATGGACAGGTTTCAGGAAATGCAGGTGTTTATCGCTGTTGCCCAGGAGTCGGGTTTTTCGGCGGCGTCGCGGCGCCTGGGTCTGTCGGCGGCCAGTGTGACCCGTGCGGTGGCGGCGCTGGAGCAACGCATCGGCACGCCTTTGCTGGTTCGCACCACCCGCAGCGTGTACCTGAGCGAAGCTGGCCAGCGCTTTCTGGAAGATTGTCGACGGATCCTGGGTGACCTCCAGGAGGCCGAGGATTCGGCGGCCGGCAGCCATGCCCAGCCCAGGGGGCAACTGACGATTACCGCGCCGGTGCTGTTCGGTCAGTTATTCGTCACGCCGTTGCTGGTGCAGTACCTGCAGCAGTATCCGGAAGTGAGCATCAATGCCTTGCTGCTGGACCGTAATGTCAGCATGGTGGAGGAGGGCGTAGACGTCGCCGTGCGCATTGGCGAGCTGCCCGACAGCAACCAGCATGCCGTCCGCGTTGGCGAAGTGCGGCAGGTCGTCTGCGGCTCTCCCGCGTTCTTCGCACAGCATGGTCGGCCCCGGCATCCGCAAGAGCTGGAACGTTCGCTGGTGGTAGCCTCCTCGGCCATCGGCCAGATCAGAAACTGGACCTTTGTCGACGCCGGACAATCATTGGCGGTTCGACCGGTGCCCCGGCTGGTGGTCACAGCCAACCAGGCTGCCATTACCGCCGCCAGCCAAGGGCTGGGCATGACGCGAGTCCTGTCTTATCAAGTGGCGGAGGAGATCGCCAATGGAGGGCTGGAAATCGTCCTGGCCGATTTCGAACTGCCGCCTCTGCCGATTCATGTGATTTACCAAGGGGGCCGCAATGCGCCGGCTCGGGTCCGCAGTTTTGTCGATTTCACGGTCAGTGCCCTGCGCAGAGACCCGGCCTTGAGAGGCTGACGGATTGTTTCGTTGAAAGAAATAATGGATTGCGTTTACGGGTGATTCTCTAGTTTTTAACTGAGAGGGAAGATGACGCCCTCGATGCCGTTCTGCTGACGGCGTCATTTTCAGCGGAGTCGACCATGAACCCCATCAAGCTCTATCACTTCCCGCTTTCCGGACATGCCCACCGTGTTCAACTGATGCTTTCGCTGCTCGAACTGCCGGTCGAGGTGGTTTTCGTCGATCTGGCCAAGGGAGCGCACAAACAGGCGGACTTCCTGGCTCTCAACCCGTTTGGCCAAGTACCGGTGATCGACGATGACGGTGTGGTCCTGGCCGACTCCAACGCCATCCTGGTGTACCTGGCGCAGAAATATGGCAAGGGCCGCTGGCTTCCGAGCGATCCGTTGGGTGCCGCCCGGGTGCAGCGCTGGTTGTCGGTGGCAGCCGGGCCAATCCATGCGGGACCCGCCACGGCGCGACTGATCACGGTGTTCGGCGCGCCTTATAACGCCGAGGATGTGATCGCTCGATCCCACAATTTGTTGAAAGTCATCGATCAACATTTAAGCAGCAGCACCTGGCTCGCCGGTGATGCGCCCACCATCGCCGATGTCGCCGGCTACACCTATATCGCCCACGCGCCGGAGGGCAACGTGTCGCTGGCGGACTACGTCCATGTCCGCGAGTGGCTGGCGCGGGTCGAGGCCCTGCCCGGGTTCGTGGGCATGCCGCGTACGGCTGTCGGCTTGCAGAAGCCCGTCTGAGGGTAGCCTGTAGCACGCGGGAAGGGCCGTTCGGCAATATCGCGGCCCTGACCGGGTTGTGGCACATGAAAACTACGGTGCGATGTCCTCGCCCTATGCCCGTCCAGCGCAAGACACGGTAATCTGCCGGGTTTTAGCGGGTGACGAAGGTTCATGACTTTTCTTTTCCGGACAGCGCTGGTACTCGTCGCGTTGCTATTGCAGGGCTGTGAGCCACCGCCCGCCGCGCCTCTCGATCAACAACTCTATATCTGGCAACGCCAGTGGACCCCGGCCCACGCATTGGCGCTGCGCCAGAGCCATCAGGACTTCTCGAGCTTGCGGGTACTGGCCTTGCAGGCTTTTCCCGGCGCGGGCTGGAGCCGTGCGCGGATCGATCCGGCCTTGCTCAAGGTCGATGGCCGGCCGCTGATCGCGGTGATCCGCCTGGACGGCCAGCTCGGAACCCTGGATCAGGACGAGGTCATTACACAGATCCAGCAAGTGTTGAGTGACTGGCAAGCCCAAGGCCTGACACCGGTGGGCGTGGAGATCGACCATGATGCCGGTACCGCACGACTGCCGGCCTACGGAACGTTCCTGAAACGGTTGCGCCTGACCTTGCCAGCCACGTTGCGATTGAGTATCACGGCCTTGCCGGCCTGGCTCGACAGCCCCGCGCTGCCCGGGCTGCTGGAAGCCGTGGACAGCAGCGTGTTACAGGTCCATGCGGTGAGCGACCCGCGACAGGGGCTGTTCGATCCGCAACAGGCCCGGCACTGGGCCGAACGCTGGAGCAAGGTCACCACGCGGCCGTTCTACCTGGCCCTGCCGGCTTATGGGGTGGCGCTGTTGACCCAGGAGAGCGGCGTGCCGGTGGTTGAAAGCGAAGTGCCGATCGATAGGGGAGGCGAACGGCGGGAGCTCTTGGCAGACCCGCAGCAAGTGGCCGGGCTGGCCGCAACTCTGCGCGCCGAACCGCCAAAGCACCTGTCTGGCTTGATCTGGTTTCGGCTGCCGCTGGCAGGTGACCGACGTGCCTGGAGCCTGACCACCCTCGGCGCGGTGGCTCGTGGAGACACACTGGACAGCCACCTGGCCCTGACGGTGGAGGAAAAAGACGGTTTGTACGATATCCGGTTGGCCAATCGAGGCAATCTCGACAGCCCCTGGCCTCAACGGGTGACGCTTGCCGTCGGCGCATGTGATGGGGTCGATGCCTTGCTTGGTTATACGTTGCAACAAACTCCCGGACTGCTTACCTTCACCCGCATTCAGGAAGGCCGTCTCGCCGCCGGTGCCCAACGGGCCATGGGCTGGGCGCGTTGTACGAAAATTGAACAAGGAGCTTTCAATGTCTACCCGTAAGTGGCCTCGTCGTTTGGTCTGCCCGGTGTTTTGTATGAGCCTCGGCTTGCCGTTGGGCCAGGCGCTGGCCTGTGGTCCGGAATTCCCGATGCGCTTGCTGGACAACCGCGCCCAATCGTTAGCTGAATTACCCGAAGGCAACTTTCGCTTCGAGATCAAGCGTCTGGGCCATGCCATTGCCGGACTCAAGCTCGCCAGCGAGGCGACGCGCAACCCGGATTACAACTACGACGATTCGTCTCCCTACGTGGCACAGCGCAACGAGGCTGAACGGATTGGCCTGACCCCGCCGCAGCAAGCGTTGGTGGAGCGGTTGCGGGCGTTGAATGATATCGACGAGGTCGCTGCGCAAGCGGCGAACCTGCCTGCCGAGCTACGGTTGTATGCCATTGGCGCGGCAGCCTTTGGTGCCGGTGAAAACCAGAGGGCTGTGCAGGCATTCCAGGAGTTGCTGGCGTTGCCGGCGGACCAGCGCCCGTTGCGCAGTACCTGGGCCGCCTATTCCCTGGGGCGGGCCTTGTTTGCCGTAAGTACCGAGGCGGGCAACGAAGATCCGGCGGCATCGCGGGATCAGGCCCGAGCGGCGTTTCGTCAGGCCCGTGACCTGAGCGTGGCCGGTTTCAGCGATCCCCTGGAGCTGGGCATCGCCAGTCTCGGCGAAGAAGCTAGGGTGGCCTATACGGCTGACGATTGGGACAGTGCGATCACGCTGTATGCAGCCCAGTCGCTGCACGGGTCTGAGGTCGGTTACAGCTCGTTGCTGTACCTGGCGGCAGACCTCAATGGCCAGCCGGATGATCGCCTGAGCGAGTTGCTCAAGACCGATGCCGTGCAGCGGTTGTTGACGAGCTACTTGCTCAGCCACATCAGTTGGTGGGATGGAGAGGAGCCATCCGGTGAGAAGAGGCTGGTCAAGCTGCTGCAAGCCAGCAGTCAGGGCAATCTGGATGATGCCGATCGGCTGGCGGCGGTGATCTATCAGCACGGCGATTACGCCAGCGCCAAAGCCTTTGTGGACAAAGCCGGCGACAGTGGATTGGCCTGGTGGCTGCGGGCCAAGCTGGCCGTGCGTGATGGTGACAAGACGGCTGCGGCTGCGGCCTATGCCAAGGCGGCCCAGGCGTTTCCGAAGGATGAATCCTGGGGCAATCGGCGTACGCCGGATTGGGATTACGAGACGGTTCAGCCCAAGTGCCGGGTTGAAGGCGAAAGTGCGATCCTGGCCCTGCAACGGGGCGATTATCTGCAAGCGTTCGATCAGCTTTATCGCGGCCAGGGCAATTATTGGTACGACGCCGCTGCAGTCGCCGAACGGGTACTGACGGTCGAGGAACTGAAACAGTACGTCGACGCCCAAGTCCCGGCGCCACCCCCATTGAGCCAGCAGGATCGCGACAACTACGTGCAACTGCCGGTAGCCGCGCAGCTGCGTAACCTGCTGGGCCGCCGCTTGTTGCGGGAAGGGCGCTATGACGAGGCACCGGCTTACTTCGATAACGCCGATCTACAGAACAAGGCCCGGACCTATGGGCAACTGCGCCAGGAGGCCGAGTCCAAATGGTGGCCTACCCGTCGGGCCGAGGCGTATTTCAACGCATCCTGGGTGGCGCGCGAATGGGGCATGGAGCTGCTCGGCTACGAAATGGCGCCGGACTACGCCTCCATGGGAGGCAACTACAGCCTGGAACCGGTTGAACTGAAGGTCGGGCCGTTGGTGGCCGAGGGGGAGGTGCAGCGCCAGCAGGCTAGCGCCGCGCAACCGAACGAGCGCTATCACTACCGTTTTGTCGCCACTGCCCTGGCGAGCAAGGCTGCGGACAACCTGCCCCATACCAGCCAGGCGTTCGCGGCAGTGTTGTGCAAGGCCGTGGGGTACAACTCGAGCCTGGAGGAACAAAGCGCGTTGTATCAGCGTTACGTGAAAGAAGGTCCTTATGTGGCTTGGGCCGGGTATTTTGGTCATCAGTGCCCCTATCCCGAGTTTAACAAGGCGGACAAACGCTACGTCACCCAGGCGCTCGACCCGGTTCGTTCCGCGTTGCGTCCCTACAAACGCTGGTTGCAGATCGGTGGCGTGGTGCTGGTGGTGGCGGGCGCGCTGGGGTTGATCAATCGACGTCGCAAGGCGCAGAGGTCGGCTGGCTGACTTCGATCCATATGAAAATCTCGTGGCGAGGGGATTTATCCCCGCTGGGCTGCGCAGCAGCCCTTAAACCAGTCAACACACCCTTTGTCTGGTAACCCGCGAGGGTCAGGGTCTAGGGGCTGCTTCGCAGCCCTGCGGGGATAAATCCCCTCGCCACAAAGGCCCCTGTTCATTTTCACCGGTTTGCATCCAGCATGAAGAATTAAAAACAGAAATTTCACAGCTATGGTTATAAGGTAACGCCCTATAACGCAAAGGCTGTGGAATCTGTCCACATGCCCGGTTTTTGATCGCCAAATGCTGGGGTGGTATGCAAGTCGATCTTGATGTCGAGGGAGCACAAGTGGCCGAGCGGCCACGCTTTCAGCAGGCGCAGTCCCAGGGGCGACGCCTTCGGCGGATCGCTTTCGCCCTGGCTGTCCTGGCGGGTCTGGGGTTGGTGTCCGGCTTCTTTGTCGGGCTGTTTTCGCCGCAATCGATGTGGCCGGCCTTGTTGGCGAGTCAAAGTGCGGCATTGCTGGTGCTGGTGGCCGGCCTGCAATCTGCCTGGTGGGTGACGCAGTGGCGCAGCAGGGCATTGCTGCCGATGGCGGTTATCCCGGTCATCGAACGCGAACCGGTAGAGCCATCCGGCTGGTATGAGCGATTGCTGGAGCGCATCGGCGCGCGCTGGATCGGCCTGCTGAACCAGATCGGCGCGCCGACGTTGTGGCTGGCCGGTTGGGCAGGGTTGGCGCTGCTGAGTCTGGAGCAAGCCTGGGATCTGACCCTGCCGGCGGCCACGCTTGGCGCATCGGCCAATGTGGGGGCAGTGCTCTCAGTGCTGTTGGCGTTCGGCTTGTTGGTACTTGAACGCCAACTGGCTCAGCAATCCACCCTTGAATGGCCGGAAGCGCCGCCGCTGGCGCAACTGACCCGCCTGGCGATTATCGTGCTGGTGCTCGGCGCGCTGTGCCTGTTGTTTGCTGATGAGTCGTCCATCTGGCCGGTGCGCCTGGCAGTGCTGATGGGGTTGTTGCCTGGGCTGGCGGCGGTGGAGTTGCTGCTGCGGGCCCTGCTGTCATTGTTCAGCCCGCGCCGGGACTCCCTGGAGCCGACCTTGCTGGGTCGTAGCGTCATCGCCGATCTGCTGCGCTGGCCACCGCAACCCTTGTTGGCCCTGCAGCATGAATTGCACAACCGTTTCGGCATTGACCTGCGCCAGATCTGGGCATTCAGCTACATGCGCCGGGCCTTTTTGCCGGTGCTGGCGCTGGTGTCGCTGGTGGGCTGGCTGCTCACGGGTGTGCATGAAGTACCACTGCAAGGGCGCGGCATTTACGAGCGTTTTGGAAAACCGGTGGAGGTGTTCGGTCCTGGCCTGCAGTTCGGCTTGCCGTGGCCGTTGGGTCGGGTGCTGAACGTCGAAAATGGCATCGTCCATGAACTGGCCACCAGCGTCAGCGAAAGCCGTGCGAGCACGGAGGCCGATTCAGCGGAAGGGCCGGCACCGGCGATTGCCAATCGGTTGTGGGATGCCAGCCATGTGAACGATAAATCCCAAGTGATTGCCAGCCGTCGTGCCGATCAGCAGAGCTTTCAGATCGTCAACATGGATGTGCGCTTTGTCTATCGCATTGGCCTTACCGATGCGGCGGCGCTGGCAGCCACCTACAACAGCGCCGACATCCCCACGTTGATTCGCAGTACCGCCAGCCGCATTCTGGTGCATGAGTTCGCCTCGCGCACGCTGGACGGTTTGTTGGGCGCGGATCGTGTCAGCCTGGCCGATGAAATCGGTCGGGCTGTACAAACCGATTTGCAGACGCTCGACAGCGGCGTGGAAATCCTGGCTACCGTGGTGGAGGCGATCCATCCGCCGGCGGGAGCGGCCAATGCCTATCACGGTGTACAAGCGGCACAAATCGGTGCCCAGGCATTGATTGCCCGGGAACGCGGTGCGGCGGCGGAGCAGACCAATCAGGCACAACTGCAAGCCAGTATTGCCCACGACCAGGCCCAGGCCACTGCCCGGGAAATCAACGCCACCGCCCAGGCTTCCGACTTGCGCTTTAGTGCTGAACGCAAGGCCTACGCCACGGCCGGCCACGCCTTTGTGCTGGAGCAGTACCTCAGCCAACTGAGCCGGGGCCTTGGCAATGCCAAGTTGCTGATCCTCGATCACCGTCTGGGCGGCAGCGGCAACGCGCCGACCATCGACCTGCGCACTTTCACGCTTCCGGCAGATCCCGCATCGCCGCGTAACCTTATCCAGCCAGGAGCTGCCCATTGAGCCAGTCTTCTTCCCACGATCATCACGATCACTCCGGTCATGACCACGGCCATGCCGGTCATCATCATGGGCATCACCACCATCATCATGGCGACCCACAGGAAGCGGGTCCGTTTCCCTGGCGGCGAATGGGCTGGGCGGCGCTGCTGGTAGCTTTTGCCGTCGCGGCCGCGAGCCTGGTCCAGGTGCGCTCGGGGGAGGCGACCGTCATCACCCGCTTCGGCAATCCGGCGCGGGTATTGTTGCAGCCCGGCCTGGGCTGGCGTTGGCCGGCGCCGTTCGAGGCGGCGATTCCGGTGGACTTGCGGCTGCGCACGACGTCCAGCGGTCTGCAGGACGTCGGCACCCGTGACGGCTTACGCATCATTGTCCAGGCCTACGTGGCGTGGCAGGTGCAGGGTGATCCGGACGACGTCCAGCGTTTCATGCGCGCAGTGCAGAACCAACCGGACGAGGCCGCCCGGCAGATTCGCACGTTCGTGGGATCGGCCCTGGAAACCACGGCCGCCAGTTTTGACTTGGCGAATCTGGTCAACACCGACGCCAGCCAGGTACGCATCGGCGATTTCGAAGCGCAGTTGCGCCAGCAGATTGAACAGCAACTGCTCGCCACCTACGGCGTGCGGGTGCTGCAAGTGGGGATCGAGCGTCTGACCTTGCCTTCGGTGACGTTGACCGCGACGGTGGATCGCATGCGTGCCGAGCGGGAAACCATCGCCACCGAACGCACCGCCGTAGGTAAACGCGAAGCCGCGCAAATTCGCTCGGCCGCCGAACGCGATGCGCGGATCGTGCAGGCGGATGCTACGGTGAAGGCGGCCGATATCGAGGCACAGTCCCGGGTCGAGGCCGCTGAAATTTATGGCAAGGCTTACGCCGGTTCGCCCCAGCTGTATAACCTGCTGCGTTCGCTGGACACCCTGGGCACCATTGTCAGCCCTGGCACCAAACTGATCCTGCGCACCGATGCGGCGCCTTTCCGGGTGTTGGTTGATGGTCCGCCTTCAGTGGAACTCAAAGGTGGAACACAACCATGAGTTTGGTTCCACGTGGAACAAATGAGTTATCCAGCCCTTGGATTCAAGCGGGGCGAGTGGCGTTTCTGGCTCTGTACGCAGTCACAATCCTGGCTGCGTTGGCTTGGGTCTTTTCCAACGTTCGACAGATCGACCCTCAAAACCGCGCCGTGGTGCTGCACTTTGGCGCGCTGGATCGCATTCAAAATGCCGGGCTGCTATTGGCGTGGCCGCGTCCCGTGGAACAAGTCATCCTGCTGCCGGCCGCGGATCGAGTCCTGGAGCGGCGCGTGGAAAACCTGCTGCGCTCGGATGCGGCCTTGCAGGCTGATCGGGTCGCCAGTTTTGCCTCGCCGGTCAGTGATGCCCTGGCCGGCTCTGGCTATTTATTGACCGGTGACGCCGGAGTGGTGCAACTGGATGTGCGGGTGTTCTACAAAGTTACCGAGCCCTATGCGTTCGTTTTGCAGGGTGAGCATGTTCTGCCGGCACTGGATCGCCTGGTCACCCGTAGCGCGGTAACCCTCGCAGCGGCTCGGGACCTGGACACGATTCTGGTCGCCCGTCCCGAGCTGATCGGCAGTGACAACCAGGCCGCCGAACGCCGCGAACGCCTGCGCGGCGATCTCGTGCAAGGCATCAACCGACGGCTGACCGATCTTGCCGCAACGGGGCAGGGCTTGGGGATCGAAGTGGTGCGGGTCGACGTCCAGTCGAGTCTGCCGGGCCCGGCGGTGAACGCGTTCAATGCGGTGCTGACGGCCAGCCAGCAAGCTGATAAGGCCGTTGCCAATGCCCGCACCGAAGCCGAGAAACTGACCCAGACCGCTCGCCAGGATTCCGACCGCACTCTGCAAGTGGCCCATGCCCAGGCCAGCGAACGGCTCGCCAAGGCCTCGGCCGACACCGCTACCGTGCTCAGCCTGGCGAAGACCAAGGACACTGATCCGCAACTGCTGTTGCGCTTATACCGCGAGCGCATGCCCGCCATTCTCCGTCAGGCCGGGTCAGTGACCACGGTCGACCCGAAAGACGATTCCCGCCTGATTATTCAGGGAGCTGAGCAATGAGCGCGCAAACCGTCACCGTTCCAATGTTGTCTAGCGCCGAACAACGTATGGCCGCCCGCCAGTTGACCCTGGCGATGCTCGCCCTCGGCCTGCTCGCGTTGGGTCTGGTATGGCGCGTCTGGTCGCCGGAGCAGACCGGGGTCAGCCAGTTGCTACTGGGTGTCGCTTCGCTGTTGGTCGCGGTGCCGGTGATGCGGTCGGCTTGGTACAGCCTGCGTTATCCGAGCCTGCATGGCATCACCGACCAGTTGATCGCCTTGGCGATGCTGGGGGCCTGGGCCACGGGGGATCTGCTGACGGCTGCGCTGCTGCCGATCATCATGATCTTTGGCCATGTGCTGGAAGAGCGCAGCGTCATCGGTTCCCAGGAAGCCATCCACGCCTTGGGTCAACTGACACGTAGTTTGGGACGCAAGATGTTGGCCGATGGTTCGATCATTGAAGTCGACAACGCCACGCTGCGACCCGGCGACACGGTAGAGGTGCGTGCCGGTGATCGCGTACCGGCCGATGGCCGGGTGCTGTCCGGCCAGGCCAGCCTCGACACCGCGCCCATTACCGGTGAGTCGGTGCCGCTGGAAGCGGTGGTGGGCACCGAGGTGTTTGGTGGCGCGATCAATCTCGATGGATTGCTGCGTCTGGAAGTGACTCGCACAGGCCACGAGTCGACGCTGGGCAAGGTCATCGCGCTGATGCAAAACGCCGAACGTTCGAAGCCGCCCATCACCCGATTGCTGGAGCGTTATGCCGGCAGCTATCTGGTGCTGGTGTTGCTGCTGGCGGCGGTGACCTGGTTCGTTACCAACGATGCCCAGGCGATGTTGGCGGTGCTGGTGGCGGCCTGTCCTTGCGCGCTGGTGTTGTCGGCGCCGGCGACCGCTATTGCAGGGATCGCGGTAGCGGCACGCCATGGCATCCTGATTCGTAGCTCGGCTTTCCTGGAAGAGCTGGCGGACTTGACGTCACTGGTGGTCGATAAGACCGGAACCCTGACTTATGGCGCTTTGCGCCTGCAGTCCATCGAAAGCCCACAGAGCGATCGGGCGTCCCTGTTGTCGTTGGCCGCGAGCCTTGGATCCGCCAGCAGCCATCCGGTCAGCCGGGCATTGGCAGGGTTGGTGGAACCGGAAAAATATCTGCCATTGACGGACATTCACGAGCGCCAGGGCCTGGGTGTGGTGGCGATGACCAGCCAGGGCGAAGCGGCTCTGGGCCGGCCCGAGTTGTTTGTTCAGCAGGGTATCGAAACGTCGGTGGTACCTGATCATGACGGCCCGATTGCCGGGCTGGCGCTGGGTGGACAATTCCTCGCCTGGCTGCTGCTGGCCGATAGCGTCAAGCCGGAAGCCCAGGTCGCCATGGCTGAGTTGCGGACGTTGGGTCTGGGGCGGCAACTGTTGCTCACGGGTGACCGCCAGAGCGTGGCCAGCACGCTGGCGCGGGAAGTGGGAATTACCGACGTACAGGCCCAGGCGTTGCCGGAGGACAAGCTCAAGCGGGTCATGACGGAAATCGACAATGGCTTCCGGCCCATGGTCGTCGGCGACGGTATCAATGACTCCCTGGCGCTCAAGGCCGGGGTGGTGGGGGTCGCGATGGGCGCGGGCGGTGCGGACATCGCCCTGGCGTCGGCGGATATCGTATTGATCGGCAGCGACCTGAGGCGGCTCGGTACCTGCGTACGCCTCAGCCGCCAGTGTCGGCGTACGCTTCAGGTCAACGTGATCATCGGCCTGGGCTGGACGCTGGCGATTGTCGCTTTTGCTGCGTTCGGTTGGCTTGGCGCGGCGGGGGCGATGATCGCGGCCCTGCTGCATAATCTGAGCACTTTGCTGGTACTGGGAAATGCCGGAAGACTGCTACGCTTTCAGGAGCCATTGCTCAAAGTCCAGGAGCCAGGGTAGAACTTGTGCGTGGCTCTGGCAGTCCATGGTGAAGAGGGTTAACAGTTGGCAGTTCCGGCTCAAGGAGCGATTCCGGGCGACAATAGAAGAAGGCTATAAACTCGATAGCCTGCTATTTTTCTACGATGGTCTACCCTCATTTCAGACGTCTGAAACAAGGGGGGATATTTCATGCTCGCGCAACTTCCACCGGCCTTACAGAATCTGCAACTGCCGCTTCGGCTGCGGCTCTGGGACGGCCATGAATTCACGCTGGGTGCCGATCCCAGCGTCACGATCGTGGTCAAGGACCCACAGATGGTCGCGAAACTTACCCATCCCAGCCTGGATGCACTGGGTGCGGCGTTTGTAGAAGGCAAGCTTGAGCTCGAAGGCTCGATCAGCGAAGTGATCCGGGTCTGCGATGAATGGAGTCAGGCACTGGTGGACGCGGAGGACGACAGCCTGCCGGTACGTTCAGCCCACGACAAGGAAACCGACGCCAAGGCGATCTCTTATCACTACGACCTTTCCAACGCGTTCTATCAGTTGTGGCTCGACAGCGACATGGCTTATTCCTGCGCCTATTTCGAGACGGGCAGCGAAACCATCGAGCAGGCCCAACAAGCCAAGTTCCGCCACCTGTGCCGAAAACTGCGCCTGCAACCCGGTGAGTACCTGCTGGATGTCGGCTGCGGATGGGGTGGGTTGGCGCGTTACGCGGCGCGGGAATTCGGCGTCAAGGTGTTCGGTATCACCTTGAGCACGGCGCAGCTGGCCCTGGCCCGGGAGCGGGTCAAAACGGAGGGCCTGGAGGACCGGGTGGAGCTGCAGTTGCTGGACTACCGGGACCTCCCGCAGGATGGCCGCTTCGACAAGGTGGTCAGCGTCGGCATGTTCGAACATGTGGGTCACGCCAATCTGGAGCAATACTGCAAGACGTTGTTTGGCGCGGTCCGCGAGGGTGGGCTGGTGATGAACCATGGCATCACGGCCAAACATACCGATGGCCGTCCGGTGGGCCGTGGCGCCGGGGACTTCATCGAGAAGTATGTGTTCCCCAATGGCGAGCTGCCGCACCTGTCGATGATTTCAGCCCAGATCAGCGAGGCCGGGTTGGAAATTGTCGATGTGGAGAGCTTGCGCTTGCACTACGCGCGGACCCTGGATCACTGGAGTGAACGGCTCGAAGACAATCTGGAAGCCGCGTCGAAAGAGGTGCCGGAGCAGGCGCTACGAATCTGGCGACTGTACCTGGCCGGATGCGCCTATGCGTTCGCCAAGGGCTGGATCAATCTGCATCAGATCCTGGCGGTGAAGGCTTACGCCGATGGCAGCCATGATTTGCCCTGGACCCGTGACGATATCTACACACCTTAAAGTATCGGCGAAATAAGCCGGGCGATCCGCATGCCGACCTTCTGCAGGCGGTGGGTTTCCCGGCTTTCCTCTTTGGCGATTTCGTGGGCTTGAGCGAAATCTTTTTCAAGCATCTGCTCGACCTCGGTGGCGAACGGAATATCCACCGTCAGTAGCATCACTTCGAAATTCAACCGGAACGAACGGTTGTCCAGGTTCGCACTGCCGATGGCGCTGATTTCCCGGTCGATCAGTACCACTTTCTGATGCAAGAACCCGGGCTCATAGCGGAAGACACGGACACCGGCCCGCACCGCTTCGAATGCGTACAGGCTGGAGGCGGCGTAGACGATCTTATGGTCCGGTCGTGAGGGCAGGAGGATGCGTACGTCAACCCCGCGCAGTACCGCCAGGCGCAACGCGGCGAATACCGATTCGTCAGGAATGAAGTAGGGCGTGGTAATCCAGACCCGTTCGCTGGCCGCATGAATGGCTTCGACAAAAAAAAGCGAGCAGGTTTCCTGGGCATCGGCCGGTCCGCTGGCCAGCAACTGGCAGAGCACGCCATCTTCGGGGTAGGTGTCCGGCAGGATCAGGGGCGGCAGCGAACGGGCGGCCCAGAACCAGTCTTCGGCAAATGATTCCTGCATACTCGCCACCACGGGGCCGCGCACTTCGACATGGGTGTCGCGCCATGGGGACAATGGCGGCATCTCCCCCATGTATTCGTCGCCCACGTTGTGCCCACCGACGAACCCCAATACGCCGTCCACCGCAACGATCTTGCGGTGGTTGCGAAAATTGACCTGGAAGCGATTGAGCCAGCCACTGCGGGTAGCGAACGCCTTGACGTGGATACCTCCGTCGCGCAATGCCTGGACATAGCGATGGGGCAGGGAGTGGCTGCCGATCCGGTCATACAACAGATACACCGCAACCCCTTCGGCGGCTTTCTTCAGGAGTAACGCTTGCAGGCGCTGACCCAGTCGGTCGTCATGAATGATGAAGAACTGGATCAATACAGCTTCCCGGGCGTTTTCGATGGCCTGGAAAATGGCCTCGAACGTGTCGTGACCGTTGATGAGCAGACGCACTTCGTTGTTCGCCAGGCAGGGCGTTCGGCCCAGTTTGGGCATGGCCCGTAGCGAGGCGTAGGCCTGGGATGCACGGGCAGTCAGGGCCTCTTCCACCCATGGGCGCCAGTTCAGCTCGGACACGGCCTTGCGCATCTCTTCGTTGGCCTGGCGGCGCGCCTTGATGTAGCCGTCGAAGGTGCTACGACCGAACACCAGGTAAGGGATCAACGTCAGGTAGGGAATAAACACCAGTGACAGGGCCCAGGCGATCGAACCTTGAGCGGTGCGTACCGTCAGCACCGCATGCACCGCGGCGATGGAACCCAGGGTATGAAGCAGCGCAATCAGGTAACCGAAAACATGGGGTCCAAAATAATCCATGGGCAGCCTTGCTCCTGAAGTCCAATGCCTAACAGACCATGTTCCATGGCGAATGTCGCTATTTAATTCACTGTCGCAGAGCCTGAACCGAAGCCCGCGGGCGGCGTCTAACGGCCACTTGTCCTCTGGAGTTCTTGCAATGAATGTTCGTCTGCTGGGTTGGGCCTTGGCGGTTGGCTTATCAGTTCCTGTGGCGGCTCAGGCGCAG
Source organism: Pseudomonas sp. B21-028 (assembly GCF_024749045.1). Classification (NCBI taxonomy): domain Bacteria; kingdom Pseudomonadati; phylum Pseudomonadota; class Gammaproteobacteria; order Pseudomonadales; family Pseudomonadaceae; genus Pseudomonas; species Pseudomonas sp. B21-028. The sequence continues at coordinate 6,444,805 of NZ_CP087184.1, read as the reverse complement.
ATGCTTCAGCCAGGTTTGTGGGAATTGACTACAAGCAATATGAAAGTCGATAACCAGAACCTGCCAGACCTGCAACTTATTCTCGGCCAGTTGCAGAACCAGATCACCCCAGAGCAACGGGCGATGCTGGAAAAGCAGGGCATTACCATGGGCGGGAAGGGGATCCGGGTATGCCTGACGCCGGCGCAGGTCCAGAGCAATGACATCCCACTGCAAGATCCGCAATCGGGATGCAAACAGCAGATCACCGAGCGGACCGGCAATCAGTGGAAGTTTCGCTTCAGTTGCCCTAAAGCCCAGGGCAACGGAATCGCGACATTCCAGAGCGACCGGGAATTTACCACTAAGGTCAATGGCACCTTCAATGCCACCGGCATCCAGCAGAATGGCAGCCTCGATACCCGTGCCGTGTGGTTGGGGCAGGATTGCGGAACGGTCAAGCCGAGAGCATGACCGCTGCGCAGATGAAACGGATGGCTACGGTTTGGACAGCGCGTCGTACAGCGTATTGAGGTTGTATTCGAACAGGCCGGTGAAGGTACTGGCCGGACCGCTGGCGGCGAGGGCATCGGAATACAATGTGCCGCCGATGTGAGCGCCGCTTTCATCGGCGATCTGCTTGAGCAGGCGCGCGTCCTTGATGTTTTCCATGAACACCGCTTTGACGTGTGCCTGGCGAATCTGGGTAATCAGCGCTGCAACTTCGGCGGCTGACGGTTCGCGTTCGGTGGACAACCCCTGTGGCGCCATGAAGTCGATGCCATAGGCCTGACCCAGATAACCGAACGCATCGTGAGACGTCACGATCTTGCGATTGCCAGGCGGCAGGGAGCCGAGCTTGGCCTTGGCATCTGTGAGCAGCGCATAGACCTTCTTCAGGTACGCTTGGCTGTTGCGCTCATAGTCGGCTTTGTTGGCCGGATCGGCGGCTTCCAGCGCCTTGGCGATATTATTTATATACAGCTCGGCATTCGCCAGATTATGCCAGGCGTGAGGGTCGGGGATGGTCTCACCGTCTTCATCCAGCGAACGCGGAATTACGCCGCGACTGGCGCTGATGACTTGGGCGTGGGTTTCCGTGCTGGTGACCAGGCGATCCAGCCACGGCTCGAAGCCCAATCCATTCTTGATGATCAATTTTGCAGCGAGCAATGCCTTGGCATCGTCCGGCGTTGGTTCGTATGTGTGCGCGTCGGCATCCGGCCCGACCATGTTGGTGATCTGGATATGCTCGCCACCGACCTGTCGGGTCATGTCGGCGAGAATGCTGAAGCTGGTGACCACCTGAAGTTTCTCGGCGGCGGACAAGGACATCGACAGCATCAGACTGAACAGCACGAGCAGAGCGCGCATCGGGGAACACCTCATGGGGATGTGAGCAAGGGCGGGCGGCGCAGCAGACCGTGCACCGGACCGAATATCACGGACAACAGATACAACACTCCCGCAACCAGCACGATGGCCGGGCCGCTGGGCAGGGAGAAATAGAAGGACAGCAACAGGCCGAACCAGACCGAGAGGCAACCGAGCAGCGCCGCGATGGCCATCAGGGCCGGCAAGCGGCGGCTCCAGAACCGCGAGGAGGCGGCTGGCAACATCATCAGACCGACCACCATGAGAGCGCCAATCGCTTGGAAACCGATCACCAGGTTCAACACCACCAGGGTCAGGAACACACCGTGGGCCAACGGGCCGAGACGGCTGACGGTTTGCAGGAACAACGGATCCAGGGTGTCGAGCAACAAAGGTCGGTAGATCAGCGCCATGGCAATCAGGCTGGCCGCCGATACCCAAAGCATGCCGGTGAGTGTCGGGCCGTCCACCGCCAAGGCCGAACCGAACAACAGGTGCAGCAGATCCAGACGTTTACCGGCCATGCCGAGGATCAACACGCCGGCCGCCAGGGAGATGGGATAAATCGCCGCGAGGCTGGCGTCTTCCCGCAGACCGGTTCGGCGCGTCACCCAAGCCGCGAGCCCGGCCATGCCCAGGCCCGCGCCGAGGCCTCCCAACGTCAAGGCTGGCAGGCTCAATCCGGCGAACCAGAAGCCCAGCGCGGCACCGGGCAGAATGCCATGGGCGACGGCGTCGCCGATCAGGCTCATGCGGCGCAGGATCAGAAATACCCCCAACGGTGCCGTGCTGCAGGCCAGTACCAGGCCGCCCAGCAAAGCCCGGCGCATGAAGACGAATTCCTGGAAGGGCTGCCAGAGGTGGGTGGCCGCGAGCATCAAGCCACCTTCATATGGGGTTGTTGGGCGATCACATCGACGCTGCGCCCCAATGTGCAGCCCATGTGGCTTACCAACAAAGTGTGGGGAATATGCCGGCGTACAGCGGCAAGGTCATGACACACCACCACCAGGGTACGACCCTCGGCATGCCAGCCATGAATATGTTTCCACAACAGTGTCTGGCCTTCTTCGTCGAGTGCCGCGTGGGGTTCATCGAGTAACAGCAATGGCGCTTCGGCCAGGCTCAGGCGAGCGAGCAGGGCACGTTGCAATTCGCCTCCGGACAACGCCATGAGCGGACGATTTTCCAGGCCCGTCAACGCCCAGTTCTCCAATACCGTTCCGAGTCGCTGGCTTCGCTGGGCCGCTGTTTGTCGGCTGCCCCAAGCCCCAGCGGCCACCAGCTCTTGCAGGCTGATGGGAAATTGTCGATCCAGGTGTTGCTGCTGCGCCAGGAAGGACACGCCACCCCGACGAGGAACTGTCAGCGTGAGCTTTCCGGACAGAGGTTTTTGCAGCCCAGCGAGGACCTTCAGCAAGCTGCTTTTACCCGAGCCATTGGCACCGATGATCGCTGTCAGGCTGCCAGTGGGGCGCTCCAGATTCAGTTCGGGTGTCAGAGGGCGCCCGGGCGGGCCCCAGCGCAAAGCCTGGCAATTGATCATGCTGCCTCCCGGGTCCAGCGGCTTTGCGCCACTGCGTCATGGGCATGCAGGCTTTCTGCGTGAACGACGCGCACATTGAGTGCGATGATGTCGGGGGACTGCCTCAAGGCCAGGCTCAATCGTCGAGCGGCGTCTTCGCAGAACATCAGGTTCTGGCCATTGGCGAGGGCGAATGCTTGTTCATCGGCGCGTTTGACCGCGGTTTGTACCGCGGTGCCCAAGGCTGCTTCAGCCTGATTGATGAACAGCGACAGTGGCAAGTGGTGGATATCTGCGTTCAACCGAACGTTCAGGGACGCGACGCTGCGTTGACTGTGGGGTGTGGCGACAATGCCTTTTGTGGAACCCAGCCAGGCCAGAATTTCTCCGTGCTCCACGGCTTTATTGGCAAAGTCCTCCACGAATTGCTGCTGGATCAGTTGTCTGGCAAGGGCAGCCGAGCATGGACAGGTGGATGAATAAGGAATCTGGACGTTCAGTTCCACGTGGAACACAGCGTTTTTCAGCTGAGCTTCGATACTCACCGGATAGCGTTTCCAGCCCGATAACGGGCTGACGAGGGCAGGGCGTTTGAGCAGCAGTTCGGTATGAATGGTCAGGGATGCGGCGTGGGAGAGGCCCTCATGGCTGTCGAGGAATTGCAGCAAGACACGTTGCAGCAGCGAAGGTGACAGTGGTGAATGCTCGAGCATCTCCAGTGCCAGGTACAGGCGGGACATATGGATGCCGCGAGCTTCGCCATCGTCGAGACTGACGCCAAGATCAGCGGTGGCGCTCAGTGGTTGACCATCGATCAACACAGGCAAGACGACGCCGCACATACCTACCCAGTCGAGAGGCAAGGCTTGGCGCGAAGCTTGGGCAGCAATGTCCGGAAGCGTAAACGCGTTCATGGTCAAGATCCGTCATGGGGTCAATTTAATGTTATAGTGTAACAATAAATTCGACCAGATCTTTTTCATGAACAGAATTTCATGCTTTCCTTCTTGTTCGTTCCACGTGAAACATCAGCGTGAATCCTGGCAGCCATTCACGCGCCCGCAGATAAATTTGCCGGCTGCACCACCCGAACTGGAGAAGCGATTCAACGTCGTCCACCCGACACGTCGGCTGTAGCCGACCCAGGCTTCACCGTCGGAGGCCAAGCCAGTGAAGAAGGTCAACTGCCCATAACGGCTTGTCGTTTGTGCCCAATGACGCTTGCCCATCACCTCGAAACCGCGCAGATACACCGTATTTCCGGCCGTCATGACGCTATAGGCATTTCCTTGTTCGTCAGAACAAGCCAGCAAGTTCGCGCTACGCGTGCAATTTGCCAATAGCGAGGCCTGGGCGGACGTCTCCATGGCGATTGACAGCGTCAGACCAGCACATATGAATTTCAAAAGAATGCGCATCAATGACTCTCAAAGAGTTGAATTCTCAGCTAGCGAGCATTTATCGTTATACTATAACATAATCTGAGCCGTCTTGACCGAACGGCAGCCTGACCCAACGTGCCGCAAAACACACCTTCCAACACGGCCGCCCGATGAGGATATACCTGATGCCCAATCGTCTTCCCGTAACTGTGCTCTCCGGGTTCCTCGGTGCCGGTAAAAGCACGTTGCTCAATCATGTCCTGCGAAATCGTGACAACCTGCGTGTCGCGGTAATCGTCAACGATATGAGCGAAATCAATATCGATGGCAGCGAAATCCAGCGCGATGTCAGCCTGAACCGCGCCGAAGAAAAGCTGGTGGAGATGAGCAACGGGTGCATCTGCTGCACGCTGCGTGAAGATCTGCTGGAAGAAGTCGGGCAACTCGCCAGAGAGGGGCGCTTCGATTACCTGTTGATCGAGTCCACCGGGATCTCCGAACCCTTGCCGGTGGCTGAGACCTTCACCTTCCGCGATGAAGAAGGTCGCAGCCTGGCCGATGTCGCACGGCTCGACACCATGGTCACGGTGGTCGACGGCGTAAATTTCCTGCCGGATTTCCAGGCCGCCGAGAACCTGGCATCACGGGGCGAAACCTTGGGGGAGGAAGATGAACGCTCGATCACGGATCTGCTGATCGAGCAGATCGAGTTCGCCGACGTGATTCTGATCAGCAAGATCGACCTGATCAGCCGCCACGAACGGGAAGAGCTGGTGGCTATCCTCAAGCGTCTAAACGCTCACGCGAAGATTATGCCCATGGTCATGGGGCAGGTGCCTCTGGGAGAAATCCTTGACACCGGTCGTTTTGATTTCGAGCGCGCAGCTCAAGCTCCCGGCTGGCTGCAAGAGTTGCGCGGCGAGCACTCGCCTGAAACCGAGGAGTACGGCATCGCTTCGACTGTCTACCGGGCGCGCGGGCCTTTCCACCCCCAGCGCTTCTTTGACCTGATCGAACGACCTTGGCTCAACGGCAAGTTGCTGCGCTCCAAAGGCTTCTTCTGGCTGGCCAGCAAACCCGAAGAGGCGGGTAGTTGGTCCCAGGCAGGCGGGTTGATGCGGCATGGTTTTGCCGGGCGCTGGTGGCGGTTCGTACCCAAGAATCAATGGCCCCAGGACGCGGAAAGCACCGCAGCGATCATGAAGAACTGGCTGCCCGGCACTGGGGATTGCCGCCAGGAATTGGTCTTCATCGGGCAGAACATCGACTTCGATCAGCTCGCTGAAGAGCTGGACGGATGCCTGCTCACGGATGCGGAAATGGCCCTGGGTATGGAGGGTTGGCGCTTGCTGCCAGACCCTTTCGGCTCCTGGCATGACGAGGTCGCGGCCTGATGCTGGCGCCTACGCTGAAGCAGCAACGCCAGGTTCTGCAGGTTCAGGGCGATACCCCGCGGACCCTGACGCAGATCCTGAAGGACGACACCAACCTGGCGGTCTGGCAGCGTCAGCTTCCGGCGCATATCAGTGATTTTGCGGCGTTGGTGCGTTCGATGGATCAACCGCTGGCTGAGTCCCTGGTGCTCGATATGCCTGAGGAGGACACTCAACCTGAGCTGAAGGGGCTTGCCGCCGGTTTCAGCGACCTGCACGGCTACGAAGGCTTCGTTGCCGATGTCGCCTGGCTGGTCAGCGCTTTCGCCTGCCTGTTGGGCGCCAAGCGGGTCGGCCTGCGCCTGCGGACGTTGGACAAGGCCATGTGCCCGCGCTTTCATGTGGATCATGTGCCGGTGCGGTTGATCACGACGTATGCCGGTGCCGGCAGCGAATGGCTCGAGGAGGGCGCCATGGATCGTCGGTGGCTGGCTCAACCTGACGCCGAGCCCCGCGATCGGCAAAGGATCCAGCAGCTTTGCAGCGGCGAGGTGGCGCTGCTCAAGGGTGAGAAGTGGCTGGGCAATGAAGGCTTCGGCCTGATTCATCGCTCGCCGGAGCTGGCCCCGGGCGAACGCCGGTTGATCCTCACGCTGGACTGGCTGGCCTGAAACCTGGGCTCTGTATGAAAAGCCTTGATACTCGGTGATGCTGCGTTGAAAACAGCCTCGGAATGCTCATTTACAACCCGTAAAGTCGAGCGCGACCCCGGCCGTTCCTCGGCTGTTTTCGCCTTGCCTGACCTGCGTCTCAAGACTTTTTACACAGAGCCTAAGGTTTGAGCCAGGTACCCTGGCTTTTGCCTTCACAAAACGGCTTGAGATAAGCGGTATCGGTGGCGACGCCGTAATAGTGAATATCCTGTCGGTAAGGCATATTGGCAACCTGGGCGTTGCTGCAGATGCCAAAGGCACCGCCGGGGCATTGATCGACGTATTGCACGTCGACTTTCTGCCCGGCGAGGTTCGGTTGGCAGAAGCCGTCGGCGAACAGTTTGGGCGGGATACTGCGGTTCTGCTGGCAGACTTTCACATCGAGCCGCTCCGCTTGACTGTGAACCACGCAAGCCTGGGCCAGTGCCTGGTCCGAAAACAGCGCCAACAAGCACCAACCGATTATCCGCATCGTTCACCTCCATCAAAAGTCGCCGAGTATGTTGCAGAACATCCCCACCCATGTCATTGCCGGTTCCCTGGGAGCCGGCAAAACCAGCCTGATCAGGCAATTGCTGGCCCAACGCCCGGCCGATGAGCGCTGGGCGGTGCTGATCAACGAGTTCGGCCAGATCGGCCTGGATGCCGCCTTGTTGACTCAGACGGCCGATGGTATCGCACTGGGGGAAGTGGCTGGGGGCTGCCTGTGCTGCGTCAACGGCGCGCCGTTTCAGATCGGCCTCGGCCGTCTGCTGCGCAAGGCGCGACCGGACCGGCTGTTTATCGAGCCCTCCGGCCTGGGCCATCCTGCGCAACTGCTGCTGCAGCTCCAACAGCCGCCGTGGCTCGGCGTGCTGGCGGTCCAGCCCTGCGTGATGGTCCTGGATGCCCAGGCGCTGGCCCAAGGCAAACCTTTGCCCGAGGCGCAGCAGCAAGCGCTGGCCGATGCCGGGCTGCTGGTGCTGAACAAGTCCGAAGGCCTCAGTGAAACCGACCGCGCCCGCATCGCCGCCCAGCTACCGCCCCTTGCGCAGCACTGGACGCAACAGGCCGCATTGCCCCTCGGCAGGCTGCCGGGGTGGGGTGCGCGGGGGAGTGGGGCTGTGGATAACTCGAGCCTGCCCAGGGATGTGGGTCAGATGCCGGCGATCTGGAGTGATCCAACGTTGCCGATCTGCCTGTATCAGGAGCGAGAAGAGGGTTGGAGCATCGGCTGGCGTTGGCATCCAAGTCAACGTTTCGACACTGCGGCCGTGACGGGATGGCTGCGAGGCGGGAACTGGAAACGGGCGAAGCTGGTTATCCACAGTCACGACGGCTGGGTGTCAGCCAATGCATTGGATGGAGGGGCGCTGACTTGGCAAGCCAGCGAATGGCGCCAGGATTCACGGCTCGAACTGATTTTCGGCCAGCCGCAAGACGTTGAAGCGTTGCAAGCCGGCTTGGCGAACTGTCGGCGCTTCTGAGTCAGACCTGTTTCAAGGCTTCCACTTGTTGTGTTCCTGACGCCACTGGCTTAGCTCGATGACCTCGGCCCGGGGTCTGGTCTGGATCGGCCCAACCGGCGTTTCGGGGGGTTCTTCGAAGGGCATCGGATACGGCGCGAGTTCAATCTGCGCGCTGTGGGCACCAAACTGGGTAATGGTGCCGGCATGACGGGACTCGCCGGTGACGGTGAACTCGAAATTGTAGACACGGGCCAGCCTTCGCCGACCACTGCCATCCTTCACGAAACCGATCTTCTTCAGCGCTACGTTACCGTCCAGCAGCTCGATCTTGAGGTTGGCGCAATGCTGCACGACCCTCGCCAGGGCCCGTTCGCGCAAACCATGGTTGTGCCACAACCAGGCGCCGCCGGTGGCCAGCAGCATCAGCACGAAGATGTTTCCAAGAGTCAGCATGAACGAAGTGCTCCCACAAGTTGCTGTCAGCTTAACTGTGTCGCCGGTCTGTCGTACAGGCTGCGTTTAGTCGCATACTGCGCGGCTTGAATTTCAATCGTTTTACGGAAAACCCTCCCCATGAAACGGACGCCTCATCTGCTTGCCATCCAGTCTCACGTGGTATTCGGTCACGCAGGCAACAGCGCTGCGGTATTTCCCATGCAGCGTATCGGCGTGAATGTCTGGCCGCTCAATACCGTGCAGTTCTCCAATCACACCCAGTACGGCCAATGGGCTGGCGAGGTGCTCGCATCGCAGCAGATACCGGCATTGGTCGAGGGCATTGCAGCGATTGGTGAACTGGGTCATTGCGACGGGGTGCTGTCCGGCTATCTGGGCAGTGCCGCCCAGGGGCGGGCGATTCTGACGGGCGTGGCTCGGATCAAGGCCGCTAACCCCAAGGCGCTGTATCTGTGCGATCCGGTCATGGGGCACCCGGAGAAGGGCTGTATCGTGGCGCCGGAGGTCAGTGAGTTCCTGTTGAATGAGGCTGCGGCCGTGGCTGACCTCATGTGCCCGAATCAACTGGAGCTGGACAGCTTCTCGGGGCGCAAGGCGCAGTCGTTGCTCGATTGCCTCGCCATGGCTCGCGCACTCATGGCTCGCGGACCGAAGGCTGTCCTGGTCAAGCACTTGGCCTACCCCGGCAAGCCCGAGGATCGCTTCGAGATGTTGCTGGTGACTGCCGATGACAGCTGGCACCTGAGCCGTCCCCTGCTGGCTTTCCCTCGCCAGCCAGTGGGCGTGGGTGACCTGACCTCGGGGTTGTTCCTGGCGCGGATCCTGCTGGGAGACAGCCTGGTGGCGGCTTTCGAATTCACCGCTGCTGCAGTGCATGAGGTGCTGTTGGAAACCCAGGCTTGCGCCAGCTATGAGCTGGAGCTGGTCCGTGCCCAGGATCGGATCGCTCATCCGCGGGTACGCTTCGAGGCAGTGCCGATCAATCTTTGATCAATGCCGGCCCCTTCGCGAGCAGGCTCACTCCCACAGTTGACCGAGTAGGTTCAGATACTGTGGGAGTGAGCCTGCTCGCGAAGGGCGCAAGTCGGTCCCACAAGCTGAATGGTTAAGGCCCGTCCGCCTTGATCTCCTGGTAACGCCTCTCCAGTTCCTGGCGGATCTGCCGGCGCTGCTGCGCTTGCTCGTAGCGGCGCTTTGCTTCGCTGTTCTGTGGCTGCAAGGGCGGGACCGTCGCGGGTTTACGCTGGTCATCCACCGCAACCATGGTGAAGAAGCAGCTATTGGTGTGGCGTACCGAGCGTTCGCGAATGTTTTCGGTCACGACCTTGATGCCCACTTCCATCGACGTGTTGCCGGTGTAGTTCACCGAGGCCAGGAAGGTCACCAGTTCGCCGACATGAATCGGCTCGCGAAAGATCACCTGATCCACCGACAAGGTCACCACGTAGCGTCCCGCATAACGGCTGGCACAAGCGTAGGCGACTTCGTCGAGGTATTTGAGCAGGGTACCGCCATGGACATTGCCAGAGAAGTTGGCCATATCGGGGGTCATCAACACCGTCATCGACAGTTGGGCGTTTCCGGGTTCCATAACGTACTCACGGTTCAAGGCAGCAATTCAGGGAGTGCGCCTCTGCGGACGCTGGTCGCTGGCCCATAGGCCATCAGGTTTTTCAAAACCACCGATATCGGGACGCTGCGCCTGTGCCCGCCGTCACGCGTCGATGGATCTGTTTCCATATATTGCACCGTCTTTTTGTCGGAAGTCGCGGTGTTAACCTGCAAAAGCCCATCGCAAGGGCATTTCCTACAAAGGAAGTGGACTTATCCAGCTTGGCGATGAGTCATTTTGATCAGGGAGCCCGACCGATGCACGCCATCAATTTCATTCAAGACCTGGCAATCATCATGATGGCGGCCGGGTTGGTGACCGTGCTCTTCCATCGTTTCAAGCAACCGGTGGTGTTGGGCTACATCGTTGCCGGTTTTCTTATCGGCCCCCATACGCCGCCATTCGGCTTCATCCATGACGAAGACACCATCAAGACCCTCGCCGAGCTGGGTGTGATCTTCCTCATGTTCTGTCTGGGCCTGGAATTCAGCCTGCGCAAGTTGTTCAAGGTTGGCGCCACGGCGTTTATCGCAGCGTTCCTCGAAATCGTGCTGATGATTTGGATCGGCTATGAAATCGGTCGCTGGTTCGACTGGAATACCATGGACTCGCTATTCCTGGGCGCCATCCTGGCCATTTCCTCGACCACGATCATCGTCAAGGCGCTCAACGATCTGAAGATGAAGAACGAGCGCTTCGCGCAGCTGATTTTCGGTGTGCTGATCGTTGAAGACATCCTGGGCATCGGCATCATCGCCTTGTTATCGAGCATCGCCGTCAGCGGAACGGTGAGCTCCGGCGAGGTGTTCTCCACCGTTGGCAAGCTGTCTTTGTTCATGATCGTCGCGCTGGTCGTCGGTATCCTGCTGGTGCCGAGGCTGCTGGCCTACGTGGCGAAGTTCGACAGCAACGAGATGCTGCTGATCACCGTGTTGGGCCTGTGTTTCGGCTTCTGCCTGCTGGTGGTAAAACTGGAATACAGCATGGTGCTGGGGGCCTTCCTGATCGGGGCGATCATGGCCGAGTCCCGGCAGTTGCTGAAAATCGAGCGGCTGGTAGAGCCGGTGCGTGATCTGTTCAGTGCAATTTTTTTCGTCGCCATAGGCCTGATGCTCGACCCGGCCATATTGCTGCAGTACGCTTGGCCGATTGCCGTGATCACGGCGGCCGTGGTGCTGGGCAAGATGTTGTCCTGCGGCCTCGGCGCCTTTATCGCCGGCAACGATGGACGCACCTCGTTGCGAGTCGGGATGGGGCTTTCGCAGATTGGCGAATTCTCCTTCATCATCGCCTCACTGGGGATGACGCTGCAGGTCACCAGTGACTTCCTCTATCCGGTAGCGGTCGCCGTCTCGGTGCTGACCACACTGTTGACGCCTTATTTGATCCGTGCCGCCGATCCGTTGTCCCTCAAGTTGGCGGCTGTCATGCCGCAACGGCTGACGCGGGTGTTGGGCATGTACGGTGAATGGCTGCGCAGCATCCAGCCTCAGGGCGAAGGAGCATTGGTCGCGTCGATGATCAGGCGGATCTTGCTGCAGGTGGGCATCAACCTGGCACTGGTGATCGCGATTTTTGTGTCGGGCGGGTATTTCGCCGAGCGGATGTCGGTCTACATGCAGGACTGGATCAGTGACCCGAGCTGGCGGAAGGCGTTGATCTGGGGCGGGGCGCTGCTGTTGTCGCTGCCCTTCCTGATCGCGGCCTATCGCAAGCTCAAGGCATTGTCGATGCTGTTGGCGGAGATGGGCGTGAAGGCCGAGATGGCCGGTCGTCACACCCAGCGGGTGCGGCGGGTGATCGCCGAAGTGATCCCTATCCTCTCGCTGCTGGTGATTTTCCTGCTGTTGGCAGCCTTGTCGGCCAGTATCCTGCCGACCAACAAGTTGCTGGTGTTGATTGCCGTGGTGGCGACAGCCGTGGCGGCATTGCTCTGGCGCTGGTTTGTCCGCCTGCATACACGGATGCAGGTGGCCTTGATGGAAACCCTGGACAACCACAAGGAGTCGTCCGGGCATTGATCCCTGGTGCTGATCAGCTTTCCAGCCAGACGTCCCGCGCCCAATGCCAGACGGACTCCCAGGTTTCTTCGGCAACCAGTTCTTCTTCGGCTTGCCAGAGCACCACGGTTCCGTCTTCTTCGACGCAATAATAATCGTCGCCGTCCTGGCAGATCGGAATCAGGCTGCGGTCCACACCTGCATCCCAGGCAGTGGCGGCCACTTCCGGCAGGTAGGTATGGGAATTGGGATCTGTAACGGTGACCGGTTCCAGGCTGCCATAGATGACATCGCTGACGGTCAGCAAAAACTCCCTGAAGACGAATGGGATATCGATGAACAACTGCTCTTCGATCTCTACCAGCAAGTCTTCGTCGGGCAACTCCAGTGGAACCGGTACCGGTTCGTTGGCTTCACGCAATTGTTCGATGATTTCTTCCACGTCCAGGTGTCCTCGTTCTCGATGGCGCGGTTTTACATGAGGCGGTTTATACAGTAGCGCGCCATAGATGCAACCGCGAAATAAGAGAACCCCGGCTTGAGCCGGGGTTCTCTTATTTCAACAGGCGAAATGCGCAAAGGTTCAACCGTTCTGGCGAATACCTGCCACCAGCCAAGGCTGGTTTTCGCCTTGGGCACGCTCCATGTTCCAGCTTTCGCTGAACGCTTCGCCCTGGTCGAAGCGAGAGTCCTTCGATACACCGCTGAAGGTCAGGGTGGCGATGGTCTTGTCGGCACGATCATCGACACCGTCCAACTGCACCTGAAGGTTGTCGATGTAGGTGGACTGGTAGCCATCACCCAGGTCGGCGCGCTCGCGCTTGAGGAACTCCAGCAGTTGCGGGGTCACGAACTCGGCGATCTTGTCCATTTCGTTCGCGTCCCAATGTTGCTGCAGGGAGTGGAAGTGGGTGCGCGCGGCTTCGACGAAGTTCTTTTCGTTGAACCAGGCGGGGGCGTTGATCACCGGACGGGCGGCAACGGGTGCCGAGCCGCCGAAGATCGAGCCACCGGCAGGCTGCTGGTTGAATGTTTCACGCTGCATCGGCGCATGACCGGCCGGAGCGTATTGTTCCTGCTGCTTGCGACGACGGGCGGCAATGAAGCGGAACACCAGGAAGGCGATGACCCCGAGGATGAGGATGTCGAAGATCTGCATGCCCTGGAAGCCGCCGCCCATGAACATGGAGGCAAGCAGGCCACCGGCGGCGATGCCGGCCAGGGGGCCGAGCCAGCGCGAAGCACCGCCGGCCTTGGTGGCAGCACCCGCGGCACCGGCCGCGCCTGCGGTGGCGGCAGTCGGACCGGCTGCCGAGGACGGAGCCATCTGGCTGGTCTGGTGAGTCGGGGCCGCGCCCGCACTTTTACCACCGCCAAAGCGTTTGGCGGCATTGGCGTCGATGGCCATCGTCAGGCCGATGCACAACGCCATGGCGATGCTCAGAAAACGTTTCATATAAAGGCATTCCCATTTGTGAGTAGCACGCGCGCCATGTTGCACAGGTGAACTGTTGCTGGCTAGCGACAGAGTGTTTCGGGCTTTTGCGTGACAGCTTAGGTTCAGCTTCAGAGGCGCAGGAGGGCCTGTTCGCTTTGGGCCGTAGGAAAGGGGGACAAGTTCTATCGGAAAGCAGCCAGATGCCGAAAGGTCACTGTGGGAGCGAGCCTGCTCGCTCCCACATAAAGTATCGAGCAATCTTTCTAGATCGCCTCGAGCTTGGCATACCCCAGCATCAGCCATTTGCTGCCTTCGCTGAAATTCACCTGCACCCGGGCCTGGGCGCCGGCGCCTTCGAAATTGAGGATCACGCCATCGCCGAACACCGAGTGCCGCACGGCCTGGCCGAGGCTGAAGCCGGTCTCCGGGATGTCGCTGCCGCCGAACAGGCTGCTGGTGCCGTGCTGTTGGCTGCCACCGAACGGACGGCTGACACTGTTGGACAGACGCACTTCCTGGATCAGGCCTTTCGGCACCTCACGTACGAAGCGCGACACCTTGTTGTAGGTCTCGCTGCCATACAGGCGTCGGGTTTCGGCGTAGGTCAGCACCAGGTTCTGCATCGCCCGGGTAATGCCGACATAGGCCAGGCGGCGTTCCTCTTCCAGGCGCCCCGGTTCTTCCAGGCTCATCTTGTGGGGGAACAGGCCTTCTTCCATGCCCACCAGGAACACATAGGGGAACTCCAGGCCCTTGGCGCTGTGCAGGGTCATCAACTGGATGCTGTCTTCGTGCTCCTCGGCCTGGGTGTCGCCGGCTTCCAGGGAGGCGTGGCCGAGGAAGGCCGCCAGGGGCGACAGGTCCGCATCTTCTTCGGTGTTCTCGAAGTTGCGGGCGGCGCTGACCAGTTCCTCGAGGTTTTCTACCCGGGCCTGGCCTTTCTCGCCTTTTTCCGCTTCGTGATAGGCAATCAGGCCGGACTGTTCGATGACGGTCTGGGTCATCAAGTGCAGCGGCATCTCCGCGCATTTGGCGGCCAGGTCCTCGATGAGGTCCATGAAAGCCTTCAGAGCGCCGGCGGCGCGACCGGTCACGCCCTTGTTGGCCACCAGCAGACGCATGGATTCCCACATGGAGACATGGCTGTGACGCGCATGATCGCGGATCGCTTCGACGGTTTTCTCGCCGATGCCCCGGGTCGGTACGTTGATCACCCGCTCCAGGGCGGCGTCGTTGCCGCGACCTTCGAGCAGGCGCAGGTAGGCCATGGCGTTCTTGATTTCGGCGCGCTCGAAGAAGCGCTGGCCGCCGTAGATGCGATAGGGGATCCGCTCGCGCAACAATGCTTCTTCCAATACCCGCGACTGGGCGTTGGAGCGATACAGGATGGCGATGTCGCTGCGGGCCAGGCCGGTTTTCAGCGCGTTCTCGATGGTTTCCACCACGTAGCGGGCTTCATCGTGCTCGTTGAAGGCGGCGTAGAGGTTGATGGCTTCGCCTTCGCTGCCGTCGGTCCACAATTCCTTGCCCAGGCGCCCGGTGTTGTTGGCGATCAAGGCGTTGGCGGCCTTGAGGATGCCAGCGGTGGAGCGGTAATTCTGTTCCAGGCGGATCACTTCGGCGTCAGGAAAATCCGCCGAGTACTGATGGATGTTCTCGATCTTGGCACCGCGCCAGCCATAGATCGACTGATCATCGTCACCCACCACCATCAGGCTGTCGCCGCCTTTGGCCAGCAGGCGCAACCAGGCGTATTGCACGGCGTTGGTGTCCTGGAACTCGTCCACCAGCACATGCCGGAAGCGCTTCTGGTAGTGCGCCAGCAGCCCCGGGTGATCACGCCAAAGGTCCAGCGCCCGCAGCAGCAGTTCGGAAAAATCGATGACCCCGGCGCGCTGGCACGCGGCCTCGTAGGCTTCGTAGATGCTGCGCATGGTTGCCAGGAACAGGTCGCCGCTGGCCTGGATATGTTGCGGACGCAGACCTTCGTCCTTCTGGCCGTTGATGAACCATTGGGCCTGGCGGGCCGGCCAGCGCTGTTCGTCCAGGCCTAGCTCGCGGATCACCCGCTTGACCAGCCGCTGCTGGTCGTCGCTGTCCAGGATCTGGAAGGTCTGGCTCAGGCCGGCCTCCTGCCAATGGGCCCGCAACAGGCGGTGCGCCAGGCCGTGGAACGTACCGACCCACATGCCGGCGGGGTTGATGCCCATCAGCTGTTCGATGCGGTGACGCATCTCGGCGGCGGCCTTGTTGGTGAAGGTCACCGACAGGATCGAATGGGGCGAGGCGTTCTCGACCTGGATCAACCAGGCGATACGGTGCACCAGCACCCGGGTTTTACCGGAACCGGCACCGGCCAGGACCAACTGTCGACCCACGGAGGCTGCTACGGCCTGGCGTTGGGCATCGTTGAGGGAGTTCAGCAGAAGGGAGAGGTCATCGCGCATCGGCGCATTCTAGGGTGCGGCGCCACCCCGGGCAAACCCAGCTTTGCCTCAGCCGATAAAAGACCGCTCGGGATGACTGGTAAGTCATGGGGCACAAGCGTTGGCGCAGCTCACTCGAAGAGCTCGTCGTCCAACGAAATAGCGACATTTTTAGATATTTTTGTGAGCGGGAGCAGTGTGGGATGGCCTCTGGCTTGTGTATGCTCGGTGCTCGTTTCGGGTTCTCCGTGCCCCTAAGAACAAGAACAGTGCCTATGACCCTCAATTCCGATCTGGCGGGCCCCTCTGTGGAGCCGCGGGTCATCTGCAAGCAGTACGCCACGGAGATGGCTGTAGAGCGTACACGGTTGCTGTACCAGGGCTCGCTGCTGCCCACGTTGTTCATGCTGGTCAACGGCCTGGTTTGCGCCGCCCTGTTGTGGGGACCGTCGCGCTATGTCCTGGTCAGTGTGTGGCTGATCTGGCTGTTGTCGCTAGTGGCGCTACGGGTGATACAGGTCGCTGCCTTTGATTCGGCGATACCCAGCCGCCAGGCGCACCCGATCTGGTTGCGCATGTTCCTGCTCGGTTCGGCGATGACTGGCCTGACGCTGGCCGGGGCCGGCATCGCCCTGGTTCCTGCCGACAGCTTCCAGCAACAAGCCTGGGTGTTCGGCCTGATCGGTGCGGCCACCCTGTCGGCCAGCGTTGCCTATGCCGTGAGCCTTCCGGCTTTTCTTTCCTTCACTTTGCCTTGCCTGTTGCCGGCCATCGGTTTCCTGTTCTGGGGCGGTGACGAACAGCAGCGCGGATGGGGTTGGCTCGGCCTGGTGGTGCTGGTCTCCCTGAGCGTGGTGGCCTGGCAGGTCAATCGACTGATGCAAAGCGGCATGCTGCGACGGTTCCAGAATCAGGCACTGATCGAGCATCTGCAACAGACGCAAATCCGCAGTGCCCAGCTTAACGGAGCCCTGGAACGGGAGGTCGAACAGCGTCGTCTTGCCGAGGAACAACTGCGTGCGGCCCAGGTAAGTCTCGAGGCGCGGGTCGCCCAGCGCAGCCTCGAACTGCAGGCGGCCAGCCAGGCCTTGAGCAAGAGCGAGGCGCGTCTGGCCCTGGCTCTCAAGGCCAGTGAGCTGGGGCTATGGGACTGGAACCTGCAGACCGATGAAGTCCATCACACCCAGCTCAAGGAATTGCTGGGCCTGGAGCCGGAATACATCACGGCAATGCTCAGCCACCTCACGCCACGCCTGCACCCCCAGGACCTGCCCGCGCTCAAGCGAGCCCTGGTCGAACACCTCAAGGGTCGCAGCGAGGACTACCAGATCGAGTACCGCATCCGCCACGGCGATGGCCACTGGGTCTGGATCGAAGACCGCGGCCGGGCCGTGGAACGCAGCGCCAGCGGCCGGGTGCTGCGCATGGTCGGCACCCGAAGAAACATCAGCGTCAGTAAGGAGCTGGAACAGCAGCGGCAATTGGCGGCCACGGTGTTCGAGGCCGCCAGCGAAGGCATCGTGATCTTCGACCCCCATTACGCGCTGCTCGCCGCGAACCAGGCATTCACCCGGATTACCGGCTTCAACATCGAGGACATGCTGGGGCGTAACGTCGTCGACCTGCCGTGCAGTCGCGATGCGCGCCGGCACTATCCGGTCATTCGCCAGGCGCTCAAGCAGCACGGCACCTGGCAGGGTGAACTGGTGGAAGCGCGGGCCAATGGCGAGTTGTATCCGCAGTGGCTGCAACTGAGCATCGTGCGGGATTCCCGGGGAAGCGTCAGTCATATCGTAGGCTTTTTCGCCGATCTGTCGGCTAGACGCGAATCCGAAGAGCGGATGCGCTACCTCACCCATTACGACGAGTTGACCGGCCTGGCGAATCGCTCGCTGTTCCGCGAACGCCTGCAGGAAGCGCAACAGCGGGTGCGCCAGGGCGGGCGCCGCAGCCTGGCCTTGCTGCACATCGACCTGGACCGTTTTAAACTGCTCAATGACAGCCTCGGCCACGACATTGCCGACCAGTTGTTGCAGAAGATGGCCCGGCGCCTGATCAATGCGCTGCCGGAGGCCAACACCATTGCCCGGTTGTCCGGCGATGAGTTCGCGGTACTGTTCGATGCCTATGGCAATCTCTCAAGCCTGGCGCGCATGGCCACCCGCTTGTCCGCCAAGTTGCGGTTGCCACAGACCATCGAAGGTCACGAGCTGGTGGTCAGCGCTTCCATCGGCATCAGCCTGTTGCCCGACAACGCGCGGGACGTTTCCACCCTGGTCAGCCAGGCGAACATGGCCATGCAACATGCCAAGCACCTGGGCGGCAATAACTTCCAGTTCTACACCGACAGCCTCCAGGCCAGTACGCTGGAGCGCCTGCAACTGGAGAACCAGCTGCGCAAGGCCCTCGAAGAGCAACAGTTGAAGGTCTTCTACCAGCCCAAATTGTGCCTGGCGAGCGGTCGTCTGAAGGCGGCGGAAGCGCTGGTGCGCTGGGACCATCCGGCCATGGGGCGGGTGCCGCCGGGGCATTTCATCGGCCTCGCCGAGGAGACCGGGTTGATCGGGCCCATTGGTGAATTCGTGCTGCGCCAGGCCTGTTGGCAGGCGTGCGAATGGCAGCGCCAGGGGCTTGCGCCGATCCGGGTGTCGGTGAATCTGTCGGTGCACCAGTTGCGCCAGGGCAAGCTCGTCAGCCTCGTGCGCCAAGTGCTTGAAGAAACCGGCCTGGCTCCCGAATACCTGGAGCTGGAGTTGACCGAGAGCCAGTTGCTCGACAGCGTCGAGCACATCATCGCCACCTTCCAGCAGTTGCGTGACCTTGGGGTCAAGCTGGCGATCGACGACTTCGGTACCGGCTATTCGTCCCTGAGTTACCTCAAGCGTATTCCGGTGGATTACGTGAAGATCGACCAGGCGTTCATCCGTGGGTTGGAGGAGGGCGGCGAGGACGCGGCCATCACCCGGGCGATCATCGCCATGGCTCACGGTCTATCGCTGAAGGTGGTGGCCGAAGGTGTCGAGCGGCCGGGGCAGCTCGAATTCCTGAAGGCCGAGCGTTGCGACGAAGTCCAGGGCTACCTCATCAGCCGTCCTGTCGAGGCCGAGGGCCTGGCTGCCTTGCTGCGGGCCAATGAAGACGGTTTATAGCGCCGGACTGCTACATGGCGTGCATACGGCATGAAACAGGGATATCGAGTTACGTATTGGGCGGGCAAAAAGGCATTTCCTGTAGTATAACTACAAACTTGCTACATCCCGGCCACCGCCAATAACAAGAGTCCAGCCCCTTGAACCTGTTGCAACACATCGCCCAGTCACGCCACCTGCTGCGCAAGTCGGAACTGAAAGTCGCCGATCACGTACTGCTTGATCCCGCGGCCGTGATGCACAGCTCCATGGCCGATCTTGCCCACAGTGTCGGTATCAGCGAACCGACCATCGTGCGCTTCTGCCGCGCCATCGGTTGCTCCGGTTTCCAGGACCTGAAACTCAAGCTGGCGCAGAGCCTGGCGGCCGGTGCGAGTTTCGGCCAGTTTGCGATCCATGAAGACGATTCGGTCGCCGACTACAGCCTGAAGATCTTCGACACCACCCTGCACACCCTCATGGAGGTCCGCGAGAAGCTCGATCCGGTGGCGCTGCAGAAAGCCGTCACGGCCATGTCCCAGGCCCAGCGTGTCGAGTTCTACGGCTTCGGCGCGTCGGGCGCGGTGGCGGCGGATGCGCAGCACAAGTTCTTCCGGTTGTTGCTCACGGCGGCCGCCTATTCCGATCCACACATGCAGGCCATGTCCGCGGTCACCCTGAAGCCCACCGATGTGGCGATCTGCATTTCCCAGTCGGGACGTTCCAAGGATCTGTTGATCACCGCCAACCTGGTTCGCGAAAGCGGCGCCTCGCTGATTACCCTGTGCCCGAGCCAGACGCCGTTGGCCGAACTCTCGACGGTGAACCTGGCCATCGACGTGCACGAAGACACCGAGATCTACACGCCGCTGACCTCGCGTATCGCTCACCTGGTGGTGATCGATGTGCTGGCGATGGGCGTTGCCATGGCCCGCGGGCCGAGCCTGGTCAACCACCTCAAGAGCGTCAAGCGCAGCCTTCGTAGCCTGCGGTTGTCGCCCAAGTCGGTGAAGGCGTTGGATGATTAGAAGCTGCAAGAGGCCACTAGTCGCAACATTCATCGTTCTGTAACCCGCGCGCCGCCAAATCGTCATCCCGTATTGTCATCGTGAAACTCCCGTATACGTCTTGGGAGTCTCGACATGACCCAGTCCTACGAAGAACGCAGCGCCGTCAAAACCCGCCGTCAACAGGAAGACCAGCGCCGCATGGCGTTTCGTCGTGCGATCGAAGACCGTTATGAGCAGCGCCAGCTCCTGGCGGAAATCAGCGAATATCCCGACGTCACGGAGTTCAATTACTGGCAGGCAACGCCGGCGGCTTCCCGTCGAAACGCTCAACCAGGCCAATGATCTGAGCGCGCTCGCCGCGCACAAACGCCAGGAAGGCGTGGGCCACCGGTGACAAGCGTTTCGCCCTGGCCTGTACCAGGCACCAACTGCGGTACAACGGCAGTTCCTCGATCGGCAACTCGATGAGTGCGCCGGACGACAGCTCACGGCTCACGGCGTGGCGCGTCAACAATGCCACGCCCAGGCCCGCCACCACGCATTCGCGCTGGGCCTCCGCTGAAGCCACTTCCAGTGTCTGGGTGAAATGCACCCGTTTCTCCTTGAAGTATTCCTCGCAGGCCAGTCGCGTGCCTGAACCCGGCTCGCGCAGCAACAACGTGTACGGCTCCAGATCCTGCAAGCGCAGCGGGCCCATGTGACACAAGGGATGGTCCGGCGGCGCCACGGCCACGATCGGATTGTTGAGAAACGGCAGGAACTCCAACCCCATGTCCTGGGGCACCATGGACATGATCACCAGGTCGTCCCGGTTATCCGAGAGGCGACGGATGACTTGCCCACGATTGACCACCGTGAGGCTCAGGTTGACCTCCGGGTGCTGGCGCTTGAACGCGGCAAACAGGTGCGGCACGAAGTATTTGGCGCTGGACTCCACCGCCAGCTTCAGTTGACCTTGCAGCGAACCCTGCATGTCCGAGAGCTGCATGTCGAGATTTTCCAGGCGCCCGAAGATGTCCCGGCTGGCGCGTTGCAGGGCTTCGGCGGCTTCGGTCATGTAGAGCTTTTTGCCAACGTATTCAAACAGCGGCTGGCCAATCAGCTCTTCAAGGGATCGAATCTGTAGGCTGACGGCCGGCTGAGTGAGAGACATTTCATCGGCTGCGCGGCTGTAGGACCTCAGGTCGCACACTTCGTTGAAAATCTGCAGTTGACGCAATGTCATACGCATCAATGACTTACGCATTTTCTAGGCACCTTGGTCCGAATCGGATAGCTCAACTATAAGTCTTCGCTTATGCCTGACCCAATAAATATTCATTTTTGTTAATCAACGGCCAGGACTAGTGTGGGTGCTGCGACCGATTGTTACATCTGGTCACGCGTCGGCCTGAACCTCAGGCCGTGGTATCACCGGCTCAAGGGAACCTCCAATTGATAAAAAAGATCTTGATCGCCAACCGTGGTGAGATTGCCGTCCGCATCGTGCGCGCTTGCGCCGAGATGGGCATTCGCTCGGTCGCGGTCTATTCCGACGCTGATCGCCATGCCCTGCATGTCAAGCGCGCGGACGAGGCCCACAGCATCGGCGTTGACCCGCTGGCCGGCTATCTCAATCCGCGCAAATTGGTGAACCTGGCGGTCGAAACCGGCTGCGACGCCTTGCATCCTGGCTACGGCTTTCTTTCAGAGAACGCCGAACTGGCGGACATCTGCGCCGAACGCGGAATCAAATTCATTGGCCCGGCGGCGGAAGTCATTCGTCGCATGGGCGACAAGACCGAAGCCCGGCGCAGCATGATCAAGGCCGGCGTGCCGGTCACGCCGGGTACCGAAGGCAACGTGTCGGGTATCGAAGAGGCCTTGGCCGAGGGTGACCGGATCGGTTACCCGGTGATGCTCAAGGCCACGTCCGGCGGCGGCGGTCGGGGTATCCGACGTTGCAACAGCCGCGAAGAACTGGAACAGGCCTTCCCGCGAGTCATTTCCGAAGCCACCAAGGCGTTCGGTTCGGCGGAAGTGTTCCTGGAAAAGTGCATCGTCAATCCCAAGCACATCGAAGCGCAGATCCTGGGTGACAGTTTCGGCAACGTGGTGCATCTGTTCGAACGGGATTGCTCGATCCAGCGGCGCAACCAGAAACTGATCGAAATCGCCCCCAGCCCGCAACTGACGCCCGAGCAGCGCGCCTACATCGGCGACCTGTCGGTGCGCGCCGCCAAGGCCGTGGGCTACGAGAACGCCGGCACCGTGGAGTTCCTGCTCGCCGAGGGCGAGGTGTACTTCATGGAAATGAACACCCGGGTGCAGGTGGAACACACCATCACCGAAGAAATCACCGGTATCGATATCGTTCGCGAGCAGATCCGCATCGCGTCCGGCCTGCCGCTGTCGGTCAAGCAGGAAGACATCCAGCACCGTGGCTTTGCCTTGCAGTTCCGGATCAACGCCGAGGACCCGAAGAACAACTTCCTGCCCAGCTTCGGCAAGATCACCCGCTACTACGCCCCCGGCGGCCCTGGCGTGCGTACTGATACGGCGATCTACACCGGTTATACCATTCCACCGTTCTACGATTCGATGTGTCTGAAACTGGTGGTCTGGGCATTGACCTGGGAAGAAGCGATGGACCGAGGCCTGCGCGCCCTGGATGACATGCGCCTGCAGGGGGTCAAGACCACTGCCGCGTACTACCAGGAAATCCTGCGCAACCCGGAATTCCGGAGCGGCCAGTTCAATACCAGCTTCGTCGAAAGCCACCCTGAACTGACCAACTACTCGATCAAGCGCAAACCCGAAGAGCTGGCCCTGGCCATCGCCGCCGCCATTGCCGCCCACGCAGGCCTGTAAGGAAGTATGACCATGTCCAAGAAGATCTTTGTTACCGACACAATCCTGCGCGACGCCCACCAATCGCTGCTCGCCACCCGCATGCGCACCGAAGACATGCTGCCTATCTGCGACAAGCTCGACAAAGTCGGCTACTGGTCGCTGGAAGTCTGGGGCGGCGCGACGTTCGACGCCTGCGTGCGTTTCCTGAAAGAAGACCCGTGGGAGCGCCTGCGCCAACTGCGCGCCGCGCTGCCCAACACCCGCCTGCAAATGTTGCTGCGTGGCCAGAACCTGTTGGGCTATCGCCATTACAGCGATGACGTGGTCAAGGCGTTCGTGGCCAAGGCCGCGGTCAACGGCATCGATGTGTTCCGTATTTTCGATGCGATGAACGACGTGCGTAACCTGCGTGTCGCCATCGAGGCGGTGAAGGCTGCCGGCAAGCATGCCCAGGGCACCATCGCCTACACCACCAGCCCGGTGCACACCATCGACGCTTTCGTGGCCCAGGCCAAGCAGATGGAAGCCATGGGGTGCGATTCGGTGGCGATCAAGGACATGGCCGGTTTGCTGACCCCGTACGCCACCGGCGAACTGGTGAAGGCCTTGAAGGCCGAGCAATCGTTGCCGGTGTTCATCCACTCCCACGACACCGCCGGCCTGGCCGCGATGTGCCAGCTCAAGGCTGTCGAGAACGGCGCCGACCACATCGACACCGCCATCTCCAGCTTCGCCTGGGGCACCAGCCACCCGGGTACCGAATCGATGGTCGCGGCCCTCAAGGGCAGCGAGTTCGACACCGGCCTGGACTTGGAATTGCTGCAGGAAATCGGTCTGTATTTCTATGCGGTGCGCAAGAAGTATCACCAGTTCGAAAGCCAGTTCACGGCGGTGGATACCCGTGTCCAGGTCAACCAGGTACCGGGTGGGATGATTTCCAACCTGGCCAACCAGTTGAAAGAGCAGGGCGCGCTGAACCGCATGAACGAAGTGCTGGCGGAAATCCCGCGAGTGCGTGAAGACCTCGGCTTCCCGCCGTTGGTCACGCCGACCTCGCAGATCGTCGGTACCCAGGCCTTCTTCAACGTGCTGGCTGGCGAGCGCTACAAGACCATCACCAACGAAGTGAAGCTCTACCTGCAGGGCGGCTACGGCAAGGCGCCGGGCGAAGTGAACGAGAAGCTGCGTCGCCAGGCTATCGGTAGCGAGGACGTGATCGACGTGCGTCCGGCCGACCTGCTCAAGCCGGAAATGACCAAGCTGCGCGGCGAAATCGGCGCGCTGGCCAAATCCGAAGAAGACGTGCTGACCTATGCCATGTTCCCGGATATCGGGCGCAAGTTCCTGGAAGAGCGCGAAGCCGGCACCCTGACTCCGGAAGTGCTGCTGCCGATCCCTGAAGCAGGCAGCGTGAGCTCTGCGGGCGGCGAAGGTGTACCGACCGAGTTCGTCATCGACGTTCACGGCGAAACCTACCGTGTCGACATCACCGGCGTCGGCGTCAAGGCCGAAGGCAAGCGTCACTTCTACCTGTCCATCGATGGCATGCCGGAAGAAGTGGTTTTCGAACCGCTCAATGAATTCGTCAGCGGCGGCAGCAGCAAGCGCAAGCAAGCCTCTGCGCCTGGCCACGTCAGCACCACCATGCCGGGCAACATCGTCGATGTGCTGGTCAAGGAAGGCGACGTGGTGAAGGCCGGCCAGGCCGTACTGATCACCGAAGCCATGAAAATGGAGACCGAAGTACAGGCGGCCATCGCCGGCAAGGTCACCGCCATTCATGTGGCCAAGGGCGACCGGGTCAACCCGGGCGAGATCCTGATCGAGATCGAAGGCTGAGTTAACAGCCTCGATACAACGCTTTAACCTCGGGGGGGCATGTGCTCCCCTTTTTTTTGTGCGCAGATCCTGCCCCACACCAAACCCCTGTGGGAGCGAGCCTGCTCGCGATAGCGTCAGGTCAGCCAGTATCGATAGTGGCTGACACACCGCTATCGCGAGCAGGCTCGCTCCCACACGATGCTCCACCACGCTTGCCTGCAGCCTGCTCACGCAGTGATCAGAACATCATCCGCCAGTGTCCCGACAGCGTTCACGGTACGTGGCGCTGCCCTTCATCACACCCGGAACGGTCCTTATGACAGCGACGGCGCGTCAACTGCGCTTGAGATACGCCTTCCCATAATGCCGCTCCATCCGCGCCTGGATCAGTTCCAGTGCGATGGACATCAGCCAATAGATGATCGCCGCCGTGGTGAGCATTTCGATGTAGCGATAGCTGGAGCGACCATAGGACTGCGCCAGGAACATCACTTCCCAGACACCCATCACCGAGATCAGGGAGGAGTCCTTGAGCATGGAGATGAACTGGTTGGTGGTCGGCGGGATGATGGTGCGCATGGCCTGGGGCAGGGTGACGCGCCAGAAGATCACGGTTTCGCTCAGGCCCAGCGCCAGCGAGGCTTCGCGTTGGCCGTGGGGGACGCCGAGGATGCCGGCGCGGAAGATTTCGCTCAGGTAGGCGCCGTAGTTCAGCGACAGGGCAATGATCCCTGCAGTGACGGCGCCCGGAACCAAGCCCAGTTGCGGCAGGCCCAGGTAGATCAGCAGGATCTGGATCAGCAGCGGCGTGCCACGGAAGAACGACGCATAGAAACTGGCAATGCCGAACGCGACTGCGCTGCTGGACAGCCGCGCCAGGGCGGTGATGAAGCCCAGCAATGACGAGGCGACGATCGAACACAGGCACAGGAACAGCGTCAGCACCGCGCCCTGCAGAAAGCCGTTGGGCGCCAGGTGCAGGCCGATCAGGTTCGGCAACTTGTCCAGGATGATCGAGAACTTCAGGTCGAAGCCCAGGAAAAAACTGGCGAACAGCGCCAGCATGACTGCCCAGGTCAGGTACAACCGTGTGCGAAAACCGAAGATTTTCTTCAGGCGCGACTCAGCCACCGGTTGCGGTGGCTGGGATGGGGGTGGAAAAGAGGTCATTGAGTGATGTCGGCGCCGATCCATTTCTGCGAGAGTTTGCTCAAGGTGCCGTCCTGTTTCAACTGGGCGAAGACTTCACGCACCTTGCTGTCCCACTGGGCGTCGCCCTTTTCGATGGCCACCGAGTTCGGCTCGGAGTACAGCGGCTCGCCGGCCAGTTTGAAGCGCTTGTCCTCCGTCAGGCGTGGCTGCGCGGTCACCAGGTTGGTCAGCACCGCGTCCAGGCGTACCCCGGCGCCCAGGCCCAGGTCCTGGAAGGCCACGTTGTCGGTGTCATACGGGGCGATCTGCACATTCTCGAACGGATAGCTCAGCTGGGTATCCTCGGCGCCTTCGATCACCAGGTTCTTGTTCAGGTAGCTCTCGTAGCTGGAGGCACTGGTAAGGCCGACTTTTTTGTCGCTCAGGTCCTTGGCCCCGTGGATCCGGTCGTCCTTGGCGTTGACCACGATCACCGCCGGCGAGGCGTAGTACTGCACCGGGAAATCGAACACTTCGGCGCGGGCCTTGCTCGGTGTCATGGAGCAGATGCAGATGTCATAACGCCCGCTCCAGCGTCCGGCGGCGATCACGTCCCAGGACGGCGTTTCCAGGCGTAGCTTCACACCCAGCTTCTGCGCCACGGCTTTGGCCACGTCTACGTCAAACCCGTCGAGCTGGTTCTGATCGTTGAGAAACGAGAAAGGCGGGTAGCTTTCCATCAACACACCGACCAGTTCTTTTTTCTGCTCGATACGGTCCAGCGTGGTGCCAGCGAACGCCTGCGAAGAGGCGGCCAGAAGAGTCAGGCCCAGGGCCATCAATGGTTGAAGTTTCATGTAGGGCCCTGGCTGAAAATACAGGTTGTGGTTAACCGAAGAGTGCGTATTAAATAGTTATAAGAACAACTCCGGTAGTGAGTTATTTTCATAAGCTTATGAGTGAATCGCATATGGGCTCAGCAACGACAGTCATTCTCGACGGCGGCATGGGCCGCGAACTGCAACGCCGTGGCGCGCCATTCAGGCAGCCCGAGTGGTCGGCGTTGGCCCTGAGCGAAGCTCCCCAGGCGGTAGAGGCCGTGCACGCGGCCTATATTGCCAGCGGCGCCAATGTCATTACCAGCAACAGCTATGCCGTCGTGCCGTTTCACATTGGCGAAGCGCGTTTCGCCGCCGAAGGCCAGGCACTGGCGGCGCTGGCCGGCGAGCTGGCCCGGCGGGCGGTACAGGCATCCGGCAAGGCAGTGCGGGTGGCTGGCTCGTTGCCGCCGCTGTTCGGCTCCTATCGGCCTGATCTGTTCGATGCTTCCCGCGCCAGTGAGCTGCTGACGCCCCTGGTCACCGGCCTGGCGCCCCATGTCGACCTGTGGCTGGCCGAAACCCAAAGCTCGACGGTAGAGGCGAGGGCGATTCACGCCGGGTTGCCCAAGGATGGCAAGCCGTTCTGGCTGTCGTTCACCCTCAAGGATGAAGACACTGACGAAGTCCCGCGCCTGCGTTCCGGCGAACCGGTGGCGGACGCAGCGGCCGTCGCGGCCGAACTGGGCGTCGAGGCGCTGTTGTTCAACTGCAGCCAGCCGGAAGTGATCGGCGCTGCGATCGATGCCGCCCGGCAAACCTTCGAGCGCCTGGGGGTGAAGATCCACATCGGCGCCTACGCCAACGCCTTTCCGCCGCAACCCAAGGAAGCGACCGCCAACGACGGGCTGGACCCACTGCGTGAGGACCTCGATCCACCGGGCTACCTCCAATGGGCGGCGGACTGGCAGAAGCGTGGGGCCAGCCACTTGGGTGGCTGCTGCGGGATCGGACCGGAGCACATTGCGGTGCTGGCGCAGAAGCTGGCGTGAGCCAGCAGCGAATCATCGGCCGCTCGATTGTCATCGCGAGCGGGCTCGCTCCCACAGGAAAATACATTCCCATGTGGGAGCGAGCCTGCTCGCGATAGCGGACTTCAGCTATCCATAAATATCAGCTTACGCTTCCCTTCCCGTTTCACACCCCTCTATACATATGTACGTCATCTCGGGGCGAACAGCGCGATAGGGTCCGGACTCTTTCAATCAGAACCGGACCATTTAGATGTCGATTTCCCCCAAGGATGAACCGGGTGTTGCGTCACCTGTACCCCCATCAGAAACGATCGATGCCCAGGCGAAGGAACAGCTCAGGCAACTGGACTTGCTGGACACCCACCAGGTACAGCTGGCCCGTCTGTTCGCAGCCGTTCCCACCTTCGACCGGGTGATGGGCGCGCTGCTGGTCGGCCAGCTCAAAGCCAAGATCCCCGCCAAGAAGTTTCGTGCATCGCTGCTTCCGGACATCGAACCGGAGCAATGCTATGTAAGCCGCTTCACCACGAACCAGGCCGGTGGAGCCGTGCTGACCTCCTCGGACAGCTTTACCCACGTCATGCGCAACAGTTTGCTCAGCGACACGGCGCCTGACTTCCAGAAGGGGGACGTCGGGTTCTTCACCCGTCCGGACTCCCTGGAGGAGGCCGACAGCCTTTTTGCCGGCCCGCTGGACAAGGACACGTTGAGGGTCATGGAATCCGCGTTCTATCTTGCCCAGCCGACCACGAATGAACGGGTGAAGCGTCAGTTCCGTGACGAACTGGCGCTCTTTCGACAGCGCAAGGGCTGGGAGGCGTTGCCAGGCGTGACGGCGTCGTCCACGACCGAAGCCGCTCTCGCGCTGCTGTTGTTCCGGCGCTACCTGCATTTTTTCGACCTGTACAAAGCCGATCGGGACCCTGCCGCTCAACTCAGCCAGAACGAGCGAATCCAGCAAAGCGATGAAGACCGCCTGCTGGACATCATCACCACCCATCCTTCCCAGGCGGACCGAAGCCGCCTGTTGCGAGCGCCGATTCCCCATGTCTATGCGGTCAGGCTCGATAGCGGCGCAGCGCAGCCGCAGAAATGGCCCGGCGCGATGGTGATCAAGTTCACCGACCGGCCATCGCTGTTCCTGTATTCCCAGGAGCATGGGCTTCAGCGCTTCAACACTTTCCAGGACCTGGTCAGCCACGTACGCCCCACCCTTGAGGGCCAGGCGTGCACGGTCCGGGACATGTCCGTCGAACTGTCCGGGCACGTTTTTGAAGTGGCGGCGGCCGACCTGCTGCAGATGCAACGTGCGGCGCTGGAGAAGGTTCTGGATGCGCCAGGAAACGCAACGGTTGCGGTGAGTGACTTCGCCCGGCAAACCGAAGATGCCCTTGGCTTGCCCCTGTTGTCATTGGCCGGGCCACTGGCGGCGCGTCAGGAAACCCTGGTGGAGAACCGTCGCCCCGGTTTCTACAAGACCGCGACGTTTGCCGAGCGGGCCCGTTATCGCCATCTCGAAACAAAGGTATTCGAGGCCGTGTTCGCACTGGGCAGCGGTGTTCCGACGCTGGTGCAGTTCACGCGCCAGAAGATCAAGCAGTACCTCCAGCAAACCATCCACCCGCAGATCGACGTGGATCCGGAGCAAACCCTGGTCAGGCTGTTCTACAGTGACCGGGCCAACCCAAGGCAGTCCCGTACCAGCAGCTTGACCCAGTTGATGCTCGACAATCTGCGGGCGCAGCAATACCCGAACGCCATGCGCGAAGTGGTGGCTGTCTACCTTCTCGATCAACGCGGTCAACGTATCCGGCATCCGGAAAACGGTTTTCTGATCACGGTGACTGGGGGGGAACTGGCCAGGATGGCGACGAGCATCGATGTCGGTGGCAATTATGAAATCCTGCTGCGCCAGCAAATGAATGAGCCTCGATACAAAGCGGCCTGGCAGGCGTCGTACCTGGCCCACCTGGAATTCAAGAGCTATGAGGCCGCACTCAGGGGCGACGGGGTGTTCCAGGCCAGAGTGACGGATCCGCTTGCCAAGCCAGCCCATCCGCGAAAGCTGTTGGCTAGCTGGCTGGAGGCGGTCCTGCAATCACCCTCGGCGGCGAATCGGGCATGGGTGGGTGGGCGCAGGGTCCATGTCCATGGTCTCCTCCTGGGCGGCAGTGTCGGTGAGCAAGGTGGCACACCGCGCAATGCGCTCGGCATCGATGGCGTGCTGATCTTTTCAGACCAGCCTGGACCGGATATCAAAGGCACCGTGGGCGTGTATTTGCCGGACAGCCCCCAGGGCAATGACCTGCAAGAGTTTGCCGACCTGAGCGATGGCATTACCGGGCTGCTGCAACAGGACGAGTGGCGAGGGTATTTCCGCTCGCGCATTTCCGCCCTCGATCCAGAGGAGATAAAGCGCGCCTTGGGACAGCACCGCGGTCGCCCCCTGATCCGTGGCTTCCTGATCACCGATGATTGGCTTGAGCGCTTTCACCAGGCCCATGTCAACTTCCACAGCGCCTACGCGGATCATCGCTCCAACAGCAACCGGGACATCGGCCTGCAGACCGTTGCGCGGCTGGTGATGATGGCGGTTGAAATTGTCATGGACCTGGCCGGCCTGCTGTTGATCCCCGGTTTCCAGATGCTGACCCGTGCCGTCAGGACCGGCCTGTTGGTGCTCAGGACCGGTGCCGTGCCAACGAATACGACGACACTGGCGTTCGTCCACGCGGTGGCAAACACCCGAAAGGCTGTCGGCTTCGGTGGCGTGAGCGTCAACGTGCGGGGGCGATCCTCTTTTCTGGCGATAACGGCTCGACAAAATCAGACAGGTGCACGGTTTGGATTGCCCCTGGAAGAAGCGCTTTATCACCGCTATGCCGTGGCGGATACCACGGTGATCCGAGGGGTGCGCGCCGATGCCGGGGGTTTCTATCGTCCCGCGATCACGGACAGCGCCACGGGGCGCACCGTCCGCCAGGTGTATGTGCAGCAACCCGATGGCACGGTATTGCGGGTACACGACCACACGCCGCTCAAGGCCATAGAGGCCACCATTGTCGACCCGGCGACGGGGTTGAACATCCGCTCCAGTGGGGTGATGAGGAGCACGGTGGCCCGTGCGCCTGATGGCCAATGGCACGCCGTGGGCTTTGGTCTGGGCGGAGGGGGCAAGCGCCCGCGCGCAGGGATGCCGCAACCGGGCCCTTCGGATCCCAACCAACCCTCGACATCGCTTCGCGCCGTGGCCGATCTGATTCGCACCCCCAACGAATGGGACGTCGAGATCATGGATCTGGTCCCGTCAGTCATCACCCGTCTGCCAAGTTGGCCACAAAATCGCAGCTTGTTGATCGTCGATCAACGGCGTGGCCGGCAGGACTGGTCGATACGCTTTACCCCGGGGCAAGAAGAAAGCGGCTATCCAACGGGCACGCACCCGCTCAGGTCCAGCACCGACGTGGTGTTGCTACGAACCGGTGAAAATCATTACACCTTAAGGTTGGCTGATAACACTGACGTCACGTTCGCTGCCGACGGCAACTGCTTCTTCAATGCGGTAGCGCGTGGGCTGAACGAGGGGCAGCCTCAGCGACCGTTTTCGATGCAGGGGCTGCGCAATGAAACAGCCGCTTATATCGATCTCCACCCGGAGATGAGTCATTACCTGGTATCGCCGCCCTCCGGTCTGCAGCAAGCGCTCGCCGATAACGCACGTTCCCTGGAACACTTGTTGGGCAAGGCCGCGGTGTACGACGTGAGCCAGATTGTCTACGGCACGCGCAACCCGCATAACCTGTTTCAACCGTTGGTGAGATTCTTGAACCTGTATGCCGACGACATGGCGCGCAGAACACTGAACCAAGCCTGGAACGCTGTGCTGCCACCGGAGATCCTGCGTCACATCGGCAGCTACTTGTCCCCCCGGGCTCCGGGTCGTCCGATACTGAGCAGCATTCCTTACTACACGCAAACCGATCGATCCGTGCGGACCTTCTTCGAGGACACGTTGATCCGCCCCATCGAAAATTCGGAAATCGACGAACTGCTCAACAATGAACACCTCATGTTCTCCCAGGACGTGATTCATATCATGCTCGAATACGGGGTCAGGGCCCGAGAGCTGACCGATCATCATCCCAAGAACAGTCTGGCGTATGTTCTCTACGATGATGCCCTGCATGGTCATCTCGACGATACGCAGCTGGAGGAGGTGCTCAATGGTGCCTATCTGGTGGATCGCGATGATTTGAAGAAGGCCAAAAGACGGTACGAGCAAGAGACCGGCAATGTCATGGATGAAGACTCGGAGCTGTTGGAGCAACACATCTATTACGACCGCGCCGAGGATCTCGTCGATCTGCTCATTGTGGCGCTCGAGCGATTTCCTATGTTGCAGACGCGGGCAAATATTCTTCTCAAGTCGCCGGTGATCGCTTCCAACCTGGGTGGCCTGTTTCCCGTGAGTCTGCTTTCACAATGGATACGCAACCCGAGCATATCCAATACGCGACTTCAGCTCATCGGCGACTATGCCAGCGGTCGTTATGACGAACTGACGAGGTACGCTGGCGTCGATATCAACTGGATGCGGCCGTTCGATGACTGGAACCTGAGCAGTCTGTTCACGCATCGGCAGGCTTTGCTGGACTTCTTTTACTTTCTCCAGGAGGCCCGGTATTTCAGGGACAGTGACTTGTCCGCTGTCGCCAGGCTATTCAACACACCAGGGCAGCCGCTTTCCAATAGCCGGGTCGCTATTTTGTTCAACAGGCCGAACCTGTGGACGTCCATTCGAGCCATACGCGGGATCTCGCGGGATAGCGCCAAGGCCATCTGGCAGGATTTGATGGGGCCGGCATTCAGCGACGACAACATTCGATTCGCCCTCGGACGACCCGGCTCGCTCAACAGCGAGTCGGCTTTCACGGGTGCATTGATAGACAGTCTGGTTAATGATGAGGCCCGAGCGCATCAGTTGATCATGGGGGCCTACACCATGAGCGAACGACAGGTTCAGTACTTTCTCCACAATTTCGATTTCTCGCAGAGCCGTGCGGGGCACAGTCGGCTGGATTTCGCCAGTTATGTGAGTGCTCATGGATCCATACCGCAATGGGCCTGGCCCCATGCCCGAAGCGGGGTGACGCCTGAGGTGCTCAAGCCGTTCCTGGCCACCAGGAAACCGCCTGAGTCCTGATAGCCGGCCTTGATCGACCGCCATCGCGAATGGATTCGCGGTGGCGGTCATCTACCACTCACTGCGATGAGCGGCATTGCGTCAGGCTACGCACCTGTGCGCCCGCGCTTTGATTCTCTTCACTGAGCCATTGCTCGAACGCCGCCCCGATCGCTGGCCATTCCGAATCCAGCATCGAGTACCACGCGGTGTCGCGGTTCTGTCCCTTGACCACCATGTGCTGGCGGAACACCCCCTCAAACGTGAACCCCAATCGTTCGGCGGCGTATTTCGAGCGGGCATTGGCGTTGTTGCATTTCCATTCCAGGCGCCGGTAACCCAAGGCGAAGGACTCTTTCGCCAGCAGATAAACCGCCTCGGTGCTTTTCGGTGAGCGCTGCATGGAGGCGCCGAACGTCACATGGCCGATCTCGATGCGACCCTGGGCCGGCACGATGGACATCAGGCTGAGAATGCCCTGCACCTCGCCATTGGCGCGGTCGATTACCGTGAAGAAATACGGATCGATGTTCGCCGCATGATTTTCCAGCCATGCGTCGAATGCCTTGCGCTCGGAAAAGGGGCCGTAGGGCAGATAGTCCCAGAGTTTCGGGTCGGCCCCGGGGCCTTCCAGTGCTTGCCACAGACCGTCGGCGTGCCGTGCCGGATCGAGTTTTTCCAGGCGGATGAAGCGCCCTTCGATCAACTGGGTGGACGGTGCCGGGGCACCTTTCCAATCGGCGAGTGAAGTCAACATGCAGCGCTCCTTACAAGGCTTGGCGAAATTGGATGTAGCCGGGACGTTCGGCGATGCGCTCGTAGAGCTGGATCGCCGTGGCGTTGGTCTCGTGGGTCAACCAGTGCACTTTGCAGCAACCATCGGCCTTGGCGGTGGCGTAGACAAACTCGATGAGCTGGCGGCCGACACCGGTGCCGCGGCTTTGCTCCGTGACCAGCAGGTCCTGCAGATAGCAGGAGTTCTCGAGGCTCCAATTGGACCGATGGTAAATGAAGTGCACCAGGCCGATGGCTGTGTCGCCGCGCCAGGCCAGGGCCCCGTGGGTCGGCTCGCGCTCATCGAGCAAGCGTTGCCAGGTGCTTTGGCTGACCGCCGCCGGCAATTCGGTCTTGTAGAACGTCAGGTAGGCCTGCCACAACGGCAGCCACGCGGCGTGATCGTCGGCGGTAACGGGGCGGATCTGGATCTGGCTCATGGTCACTCCTTGGTCGAAAAGTCGGACATCAGGCGCGCGACGGCTTGGTCCTGGGGATCCTGGCTGGCCGCCAATTCCCGGCGCACGCCTGCGGCGTCGGCGGGAGCGCGGTTCTGGCTGAGTTTGCGCTTGCCTTCCAGGCGCTGGATGGGCAGGGCGAAGCCGACGATGGCCTTGAGCATGCTGTCGATGTACTCCGCCGGCGCATCGTCGAGGCTCCATGGCTGGGCGCGGCCGCTTTCGTGGCGGTCGGTGAGGGCGCTCACCAGATTGCGCACACGATGAGCATCGCTGAACACTTCGGCGCTGCCATAGGCGTGTACCGCCTCGTAGTTCCAGGTCGGCACGACTTTGCCGTGTTCGGCCTTGCCGGGGTAGAAAGCCGGGCTGACGTAGGCATCGGCCCCGGCAAATATCACCAGCGCCTCGGCCCCGGCCTCCAGATCGCGCCATTGTGGATTGGCCCGGGCCATATGCCCGTAGAGGCTGCCGTTGGGGCCTTGCCGGGTGTCCAGCACCAGCGGCAGGTGGCTGGCCTGCAAGCCATGCTCGCCATGGGTGACCAGCAGGGCCAGGCGACACGCTTCCATCATCCGGTGCAATTGGGACAGGTCTTCGACGGCAAAGGCTTTGGGGTTGTACATGACGATTTTCCTTGGCGAATGCGAGCATCGTAGGCAGGCTATTGGTCTGTTGTAAGAGCCACTTAAGACCAATTCGATAGGTCCATTTGCGAGGGTTGTCATGAGCAACACCGTGCCGCCACTGTCGTTCAACCCTGCGGGAATCGAGCTGGATCGTCGCCAGGGCCTCAGCCGCCAGCTTTACCAGGCACTGCGGGCGCGGGTGCTGGATGGACGGTTGGGTAGCGGCACGCGGCTACCGGCCAGTCGTGACCTGGCGGCGGCGTTGTCGATTTCACGTAACAGCGTGGTCCGGGCCTATGACCAGCTCTATGCCGAGGGTTTTATCGAGGGGCGGGTGGGGGATGGCACCTATGTGGCGGAGCTGTCTTCTCTCATGCTGGGCCGGCCTCATCGCGAGCAGGCTCGCTCCCACGTTGGAAAGGGTGCCCCTGTGGGAGCGAGCCTGCTCGCGATGGGGTCTACGCCGGAAAACATATCCACAAAAGTGTCCACAGGGTTTTCAACAGGCTTATCCACGGGGTTATCCACAGACTGGCTGGATTTGCCTGTGATTTCATCCAGTAAAGTTATCCACAGTGGCGCCTTGGAACGGGTCGAAAATCACCATTTGCCGCCGCCTCCCAGTGGTCCGCCGCGAGCGTTTCGGGTGGGCGTTCCGGCTTTCGATCTGTTTCCTTTTGACGTCTGGGCCAAGCTGAACGCGGCTTTCTGGCGCAAACCGGACTTGCAGCAGCTGTGTTATGGCGACTCCCAAGGTGATGCGCGTTTGCGTGGGTTGATCGCGGCTTATTTGCGCAGTTCCCGTGGCTTGCACTGCACGGCTGAGCAAATTGTGATCACCAGTGGCGCGCAGCAGGGCATCAGCCTTTGTGCACAGCTGCTGGTGGACCCTGGCGACGTCGTGGCAGTGGAAAACCCGGGCTACCGCGCAGCCGGGCATGCCTTTGCCGTTGCCGGTGCCGACGTGCAAGGCGTGCCGGTGGACGGCGATGGCCTGGACTGCACCGCGCTCGCCTCGTTGAATGCCTGTCGGCTGGCTTATGTGACGCCGTCCCACCAATACCCCACCGGGGTGGTCATGAGCCTCGCGCGGCGGCTGGAGTTGCTGGCCTGGGCCGAGCGCAACGACGGCTGGGTCGTCGAGGACGACTATGATGGCGAGTACCGCTACAGCGGCGCGCCGCTGGCGCCGTTGGCCGCTCTGGACCGTCAGGGGCGGGTGCTCTACGTCGGGACGTTCGGCAAGGTGGCGTTCCCGGCCTTGCGCTTGGGCTATCTGGTGTTGCCTCCCGGCCTGGTGGACGCCTTTGCCCGTCGCCGTGCCGTGGATGTGCGCCACTCCGAAGTCAGCACCCAGGCGGTGATGGCGGAGTTCATGGCGGCGGGGCATTTCCAGCGTCACATCAGGCGTATGCGGCGGGCCGCATTGGCGCGGCGTGATGCGCTGCTGGCGGGCTGGCCAAAAAACATCGCGGGTGTCGGCGTCATGCCGACCGTCGTGGCCGGGCTGCACGTCACGGTGCCGGTGGACAGTATCGAACGTGAGCGCGAACTGATCGCCCGGGCGACGGCGGTGGGGGTTGAAGTCAACGGTTTGAGCAACTACTGGTTGCCCACCACCACTTCGCCAGTGCGTGGTGGACTGGTGCTGGGATTTGCAGCGGTGCCACCTGCGGCGATCGCCACCGCGCTGGCGAGTCTGGTGAACGCCTGGAAGAGCTGATGTGTGAAGGCCGGGCATCGGCAGATGCCCGGCTGTGCATCTATGGCCGCGTTTTTCCAAAGAACACGTCCTTGGCCTGATCCACGGCGATTTCAGCGCGGTAATGGTCGATCAGTTGACGTTGGGTGAGGGATTCGGTGCCGGCAATGACGGTGGTCCTGTGATTGGCTTGGGCAACGGTTTTCAAGCGTGCGGAAAGGAATGTGTAGGTGGGTACCCAGTTTGTCGAGTAACGGAAGTCCGCAAACCAGAGCGCTTTACCGGTTTTCAGGTCCTTGATCTCATACCGGTCGAGAAAGCCATAGGGCGGATACTTGATGCGTTGCCGGCTCTTCTGTTTGGTGATGGAAATCAGGTTGCGACTTTTAAGCCATATGATGCTGCTCATGGTCGGCGGGCGCTGTTTGATGACATTCAGGACGGTTTCGAAGCCCAGGACATAAAGGGCGCTCGCTTCCTTCTCGAGCCGCGCGCGCAAGGTTTCGGCCGAACGTCGCTGCTCTTGCGGCAGTTCGAACGTTTCGTTCGATGCCACGCCTTGGGCCTGGTCGAGGGCTCTTTTGATGGCCGCACTGACTTTCTCCATCCTGCCCGCGTGGGCATTGAGGATCATCCCGATGCCGGCAGGTGTCTTGCCAGGCTGGTTCACGGTTTCCTCTATTTGCGCCTTGAACGCCGTCAGGCCGTTGATCAGGTCGTTGCCCTTCGTGATGCTGACGTCCAGCGCCGGGACGACGGGGGGCGTGGCGTCGGCTTTCATATGCGGGATCCATTCGCCGGTTTCCTTGCGATGGAACGTGACGATGATGTCTCCCGAGAACGGGTTCTTTACATCGAGCCAATCGGTTTCCTCCATCGATCGGGATAAACGCGGCTCGCCGCTGACCAGGCCCCAGAAGCGCGCCCGGATGAACTTTTTCCTCGGCCTGGGGCGTTGCTCATACGGGGAACCCGCGTTCCGCCGATCCCTTCTTTCATCGAGGGCGGTCGCCAGGTGACGCAGTGTCCATTGTTCAAGCGTAGCGATCCCCGAGCGCAGTCGTGCGAGTTGGGGCTGACGCACGCTGCCCTTGTACTCGTTGTTCAGATAGTCGAGGTGTTCGTCGATGGCGGCGAACTGTTCGGCCAGGCTGCCGAATGCGTCGATCCGCTCATCCAGCCGGATCACGCTGCGCTCATCGATCGCATCGCGCAGGCTTTGGTACGCCACCGTGGCGTTATCGACAACCTGGTTGAGCGCTTCCCAGCCTTCGGGCATCGACTCGACACTTTCCAGTGTCAGGCACAGGTGACGAAACATATCGATCTTGATCAGGCGAAGATCGGCGGCCGTATAGATCGGCATCTTCTTACGGTGCCGGCGGATGAATTCGAAGCCTTCATAGCCGATGTTCTTCAGTTCGGTGAAGCGCGTCTCCATGTAGTCCAGGCGCTCGATCATGTCGTCACCGACGCTGACCATGTTCTCGGCGGCGTCAATGTGTTGTTGCTCCAGCACCTTGACCCCGGACGTGATCATGCCCTTGGCTTTGCTCAAGGCCGGGATGAAGCGTTCCTGGAGCGCCTCCATTTCGGCGAACGTGAAGTTAACCTGGGCATTGAGGTAGCCGAGCCGGGTGCGAGGGTAGTCGGGCCTTGACTGGAAAAGTGGCCATTCCATCAGCGTTCGCAACGCTTGCTCGTAGTTTGCCCGCTGGGTTTTCAGCGTGGTGACATACACATCGCGTTTGACTTCCCTGGCAGCGCCCGACGCCTCGTCCATGGCCTTGGCGTGCATTGTCAGGATTTTCTGACTCTGCGGCTTCTTCTCTTCGAATTGATTCAGTGAAGCCAGCAGATCAATCCGACGCCGTTGCGCGTCGGCGATGACTTTGCGCCTGACGCCTTTGGAGCCGCTGCCGCGTATCCGCAGGCGTGTATCGATGTGCCATTTGCCGTGGGCATCACCCATCAGGGGAGGGCCCTCGCGGGCAGGGTTTTTTCCGTCGACGATAGAAACCAGCTCGCCTTCGACCCGCACCTTGAACCACTTGCCCGCCATTTTTGCGTGCCAGTCTCCCATCTGTTCGTAGAGCCCCTTGAGCGTGCCCTCGGTTTGAAGCTCGCCCGGATCTGCGGGCTCGTCGATGCTGAAGGTGTCGATAAACCGTGCGCTTTCCCGCGATCTGCCCATCAAGGCGCCAACGGAACGGATGGTCTGGTAGTGCTCGGTCGGCAGCGACGTATTCGCAAGCGCTCCGAGCTGCTCTATCACCAGTTTATGGGGGGGTTTTGGCAGGTTTTCCAGTTCGCGCACCTCTGGCGAGGCTTTTGCCCGATGCGGACTCCTGGCAGCCCTGGCGCGGTCGATGGCGTGGGTAATGATCGCCAGCGCAATATTCAGCAGCAGGTCAGTGAACGCCTCCCACTTGGCCGGTCGCTCGGCCTCTGGTCTGGTCTGCGTCAACGCATCGACATCGTCCAGGATCTGCCAGAGCCAGGCCGCGGTGCCTACAGCGGTTCCCAGGTAAGGCAGGGTCAGGTTGAACATCAGCCAGCCTGCCCGCTTGAAGGTTTCCCAGCGATTTTCCTGGTTGGACACCGATTGCCGGTCGGCCAGCTCGACCAGGGCATCGGCATTGGCTTTGAACAATTGCGGCAGGAAATCCGTCCCCAGGGTTTTGTCGGTCAAACTGACGGGGCCGCTATACACCAGAGAGGTCAGAGGGTCGGCAACGAACGCCACGATGCTCCAGGGAGAGGGCAGCAGGTCCGGGAAAACCAATCGGCCGTAATCGTTACGCACCCCATCGGGCAGCCAGGCCAGCACCGATTGGCGTAACGAAGGGATTTGCCTGATCGCATACAACAGATTGCTGAACGAGGGGTACTGGCTCAACTGCGGCTCCAGCATGGGGCGATACAGCAGGCAAGGCCCGGCGCTCGCGTCCTCGGGGCCGATGACGAACATATTGGTCACGACGTCTTCCGAGTCACCCAGTTGCAGTTCGGGTACGAAGGCCAGTTGGCGCACGACAATGGTTTTTCCGTCCACCTGGCGATCGGCTTCGTCAGCTTCCATCAGCGCGGCGACGTAGCGGTACCCCCTGTCGTCCAGGTGTCCTTCCCCACGAATTTTGCATTCCAGCGCCAGCATCGGCAGCTGGATGCGCAACTGCGAGGTGTACAGCTTTTCGCGGCGGCTCGACTCTGCCGGATCGTCGAGCAGTTTGCCCTTGACCAGTTCGAGGTAAGTGCGACCGATATCGACTTGGGTGATGAGGTTCTCGATGTAGGCCACGGTCATCCATTCGGGCAACTCGGCCTC
The DNA here is from genome assembly GCF_024749045.1 of Pseudomonas sp. B21-028. Taxonomy (NCBI): domain Bacteria; kingdom Pseudomonadati; phylum Pseudomonadota; class Gammaproteobacteria; order Pseudomonadales; family Pseudomonadaceae; genus Pseudomonas; species Pseudomonas sp. B21-028. The sequence goes on along the minus strand of NZ_CP087184.1, from coordinate 6,405,232 downwards.
GCCCAGGGACTGGACGGTTTTGTCGCCCAGGGGAAGCGCAATCAGGTTCTGCAAGGCGAGCTCAACGAGGCTGAAGCGGGTGGTGTCGATCTTTCCGGGCACGACGAAGCTTCCCCAGATAACGGGGCTGCGCACTTCGAATTCGATTTCATTCAGGTCGAGCGTCGAGGCATCGGGGTGGTCCGAGACCATCTGCTTTTTCAGCTCGCTCAACGCATAGTCCTTGATGGCAGGAATTCCATCCAGATAGGTTTTGCCGACATGGGACTGATTCAATATCGACAGGTTTTTCATGTGCTGGGCAAACAGCGTCTGATCGGACGGCGAGGCCTCCAGCAGCCAATGGGGCATTTGTTTCTGGAACCAGGCCACGAGCGCGTCCTCATCGGCTTCTTCGCCGTTGACAGGAGGCTCGTACGTCACCCATGTCTGCGGAGAAGTGCCGATGACCTTGACCTGCTCGGCAATCATCCCGCAGGCCTTGTGATCGAAAATGTTGCCGTCGGGCTCAAACAGCCGCCACTGGATTTTGCGGTAGGTGGCCGTACCGAAATGGGCCGGGAGGGATTGGCCCAGGGCGTGCTGTGAATCGTACTTCTCGTAACCGTTGACGATCGAGTACTTGAGGATGACCTCCTTGCCTTCGATGGTGCCGATCAGCACTACGATTGAATTGTCGCCCAGGCGGGTCACCTCGGGACCATCCACCTTATCGACGTCGATCAGATAGGCGTGGGAGTCATAAGGGTCGCTTTCCTTGCGGTCCTTGCGGTCGGGGTACTGAAACAACTGCCTGGCCATGTCGCATTCAGCTGCCGTCCAGCCCTCGACGCGCTTGACGTTCCACGCCTTGCGCAGGGCGCTGGAGAGTTCATGCCAGCGTGGGCCGGACTCGCCAAGTGATGCGTTCCAGTACGCCAGTTGTTGTTCCTGGCAGGCCGTCAACATGGCCGGCACCAGTTCATTGATCAAGCGCCCGATCTGGTCGATACGCACCGGCAAATGCACATCCGGGGACGTCAGTGGCAGCTGGGTCAGGTAATGCAGCCCTTCGATCAGCAGCATCGGGTCGCTTTTTTCGTTCACCAGGCCGGCCAGCATTTCGGCAAGGGTTTCATAGCGGGTCGGGCGTCGCACGATTTCGTCGTCGACAATCTCCCAGCTCGGTTCGCCGACCACGGTGTTGTGTGGGTCTAGGTTCAGCGCGGGATAGAGCTTCTTGAGGCCGTCGCGCAGAAGTATGGACGCGACCTCCGGGTATGTGGGCCCGGCGAGCAATTGGTTGAGTACAGCATCCCTGGGGTTGGTGTCGGCCTCGGAGGGCGTGGTGGTAGAAGTGGTTGTCATCTGAGTCTCCCTGTCTCGCGATGAATGGAATCCCGAAGCCGAACGCTTCGGGATATCCATGCTAGTGGGGCGAGAAACAGAGGAGGTGGTAACTATGTATTGCTTGTGTCGTTAAGGGCCAGACGCTTCCAATCTCGATTCTGTGGGAGCGGGCTTGCTCGCGAACGCGTCGGCACATCCAGCATCGCGATAACTGACCCACCGCCATCGCGAGCAGGTTCGCTCCCACAATGGGGTTGGTGGCGTACTCAATATTCATGCACGCCGCAGACCCTGTGGGAGCGAGCCTGCTCGCGATGACATCGGCACATCCAGCATCGCCGGTAACTGACCCACCGCCATCGCGAGCAGGCTCGCTCCCACAATGGGGTTGGCGGCGTACTCAATATTCATGCACGTCGCAGACCCTGTGGGAGCGGGCTTGCTCGCGAACGCGTCGGCAAATCCAGCATCGCCGATAACTGACCCACCGCCATCGCGAGCAGGCTCGCTCCCACAATGGGGTTGGCGGCGTACTCAATATTCATGCACGCCGCAGACCCTGTGGGAGCGGGCTTGCTCGCGAACGCGTCGGCAAATCCATCATCGCCGGTAACTGACCCACCGCCATCGCGAGCAGGCTCGCTCCCACAATGGGGTTGGCGGCGTACTCAATATTCATGCACGTCGCAGACCCTGTGGGAGCGAGCTTGCTCGCGAACGCGTCGGCAAATCCAGCATCGCCGATAACTGACCCACCGCCATCGCGAGCAGGCTCGCTCCCACAATGGGGTTGGCGGCGTACTCAATATTCATGCACGCCGCAGACCCTGTGGGAGCGAGCCTGCTCGCGAACGCGTCGGCAAATCCATCATCGCCGGTAACTGATCCACCGCCATCGCGAGCAGGCTCGCTCCCACAATGGGGTTGGCGGCGTACTCAATATTCATGCACGCCGCAGACCCTGTGGGAGCGAGCCTGCTCGCGAACGAGTCGGCAAATCCAGCATCGCCGATAACTGACCCACCGCCATCGCGAGCAGGTCCCTTGGTCATTGACCCGATTTGATCCGGGTCCAGGCACGCGTCCGCGCCCGTTCGGCATCCCTCGGCAAAGGCTGCAAGGTATACAGGGTCGCCATGGCCGCTTCCGTCGGGTACAGGTTGGGATTGCCACGAATCGCCGGATCCACTTTCTCGGTAGCATCCTTGTTCGGATTCGGATAACCCACGAAATCACTTACCGGCGCAATTACCTCTGGTTGCAGCAAGTAGTTGATGAAGGTGTACGCGTCATCCGGATTCTTCGCCCCTTTTGGAATGGCAAGCATGTCGAACCAGATCGGCGCGCCTTCCTTGGGCAGGCGCATGTCCACCGTCACACCGTTCTTGGCATCCTTGGCCCGATTGGCCGCCTGGGAAAAACTCCCGGAATACCCAACCGCCACGCAAATGTCGCCATTGGCGATATCCGCCATGTACTTGGAAGAATGGAAATACGTAATGTGCGGCCGGATCTTCATCATCAACGCCTCGGCCTTGGCATAGTCCGCCGGCTGCTTGCTGTTGGGGTCCAGCCCCAGTTGCTGCAAGGCCAGGGGCAGGATTTCCGAAGGCGAATCCAGCAGCGCCACGCCGCACTGCTTGAGCTTGCTGATGTTCTCCTCCTTGAAGATCAGATCCCAACTGTCCACCGGCGCGTTGTCACCCAGGGCCGCCTTGACCTTGTCCGGATTGAAGCCGATCAGAATGGTTCCGTACATGTACGGCACGGCGAATTTGTTGTCCGGATCGTTGGCCTCGATCAACTTCATCAACTTGGGATCGAGGTGGTTCCAGTTCGGCAACTTGCTGCGGTCCAGCGGCTGGAACACACCGGCCTCGATCTGCTTGGCAAGGAACACATTGGAAGGCACCACTACGTCATAGCCGGAATTACCGGTCAGTAACTTGGCCTCCAAGGCCTCATTGGTATCGAAGATGTCGTAGACCAACTTGACCTGACTGTTCTGCGCCTTGAAATCTTCCAAGGCCTTGGGCGTGATGTAGTCGAACCAGTTGTAGACGCGCAAGGTCCGCTCTTCGGCCTGGGCGGCGCTACACAGCAGCGCAGTGCAGAGGGCGGGAACCATCCAACGCTTGAGTCTTTTCATGTTCTTTCCTCATTGGGCGCTTTGAAAACCTTCGAGAACGTTTACGGCATTGATGCCGATTTCTGCCACCGCATAGCCGCCTTCCATCACGAACAGCGTCGGCTTGCCGAGTGCCGCGATGCGCTTGCCCATCGCCAGGTAATCCGGGCTGTCGAGCTTGAACTGTGAAATCGGATCGTCCTTGAAGGTGTCCACGCCCAGCGAGACGACGATGACATCGGCGTCGTAGCGTTGGGTTTCGCCGCAGGCTTGCTCCAGCGCGGCGCTCCAGGTATCCCAGCCTGAGCCTGCGGGCAAAGGGTAGTTGAAGTTGAAGCCTTCGCCGCCACCTTCGCCGCGTTCGTCCGCATAACCGAGGAAGAATGGGAACTCGGCTTCCGGATGGCCATGGATCGAGGCGAACAGCACATCGCTGCGCTCATAGAAGATCGACTGCGTGCCATTGCCGTGGTGGTAATCCACATCGAGGATCGCGACCTTCCCACGGCCCTGGTCGAGAAAAGCCTGGGCGGCGATGGCCGCGTTGTTGAGGTAGCAATAACCCCCCATCAGATCACTGGCCGCGTGATGCCCTGGCGGCCGACACAGTGCAAAGGCACTGCGCGCACCCCGTTGGATTTCGGCCTGGGCGGTGAGGGCGACCTGGGCCGCACTATAAGCCGCCTGCCAGGTGCCGGCGGTGATCGGCGCGCCACCGTCGAAGCTGTAATAACCGAGTTGGCCGTGCAAGCTCTTCGGGATGACCGTGCGCAAGGTGCGAGCCGGCCAGGTGAAGGGCAGCAAGTCGCCGTCGCGGTTGTATTCGGCCCAGCGATCCCAGGCGCCTTTGAAGAACTCCAAGTAAGCGGGGGTGTGGATGCGCTGGATCGGGGCTAGTCCGAAGTCCTTTGGCGCTTCCACCGGCCCCAGCGCGCGAGCCTTGACCCGTTCCAGCACGTGGTCGGCGCGGGAGGGCATTTCGAAACAGGGCATGAGCTGCCCGTCCATGAGCTCGCAACGGCCGTGGTGCAGGTGGTGATCGTCTGAGTAGATCGTCAGCATTTGTTGTTCTCCGCAAGAGGACTGATCGGTTGAGGATAGTCTTGCGGCGGGTGGCGCTCAGGAGAACGGTGGGAGAGGCCAAAAGGGGATTGAAATGGCCAAAAGGTTTGACCGGAAATGGCTCTTTGGTGGGGGCATGGGTTCAGGATATGGGCGATTGCGGACTGATCCGACCTTGTGGCAAAGCCCATTCATGTCAGCTTGGCTGAGCATGACTGGGCTAATCCAGGGCGACTTACACAGGGTTTACAATCGCTGTTCTAGCCGCAATCACGTTCTGGATCGCTGCATAGAGGTCGACGTCGGCTTGCTCAGTTTTGATTGAGACAATGAGACTGTACCGGGCACGATCGTTATAGCGCTCCTGCTTTAATAGGGTCTTCCACCAGCCGAGGGCCGGGTAAATGCCGATCATGCTGCGGTCGGCCAGTTCAACGGCGGTACCACGCCAGATATCAGAGTGTAGTGAGCCCCTGTGCCGCGTTTGGGGTCCCAATATCCAGTTCGGATCTGTTCCACCGCCCTGATAGATCCCGTCTTCTTCGTCGCGTGCGCGTTTGTTTATACGCTGCCGGAACTGAGCCTTCTCTTCCGTCGGACGGCTTACATCGAACCGCAGACCGTGAGACTCGTACCTGTAACGTCCTTTGATACCGCGCTCGACGACCCCTGGGTTGGGCTCTACGAAGTAGGAAAGTGTCACTCGCATCTCTACGTTGGTGTTGCCAAGATCGAGTAATTCTTGTGTCGGCCAGGGCAGATCATGGAGATGCATGTCGCGAGCTGTGGGATTGCCCTTTATAGGTTTCATGAACGGTTGCAGCTCGTCCTCAACAATCAAGGTAAGCGAGTCGCCGGCGCTCCACAGTGCTCGCCCCAGGTTGGGCACCCCAAAGCCGCAAGTTTTCACCAATCGCTCGTAATCAGCTTTCGATCCTGCACCCAAGAAGTCGCGCTTCATGCGTTCGGTCCACTCAGCAGAGTGGACCATTAACGCCCGAACAGTTTCGGGCCAGAAGACCGGGTACCTGGACGAAATCTGTGCGGCCATACGAGCTGCCAATGCTGAAGCAGCGCTAGTGGCTCTAGTGAGGTCGAGCAGCCTTACAGCAGGAGTGTGGGAGGTCGTCAGTAAGGAGACGGAGGGGTAGTTGTAAGCGGCCAACTGGTCCTTAACCAAGTTACCGCCCTCGAACACCACATCAGGCTTGAGTGGCCAGGCGGTGCGCTGCCAAGTCAACGACGTGGTGCTGTAAGGGCTCAGGCTTCCTGTGGGCGCCACTAGCTGCAACGTGACATCAGGCGGGTCAATTGTGCCTTTTTGAGTATAAGCCCCTACGCAGAGCGCGTTCCAGGATTGCCCAGGGTCATGAATACCGTCAGTAGCATTGCTGTTTGGGTAGTGCAACGCCTGATTCTGATCTGCATTACCGGCCGAAACTACGATCAGCCGTGGATTCGCCCGCTCGCCGAGAACATCGGAGGCTAATCCATCGACTGCTGCGGACCAAGCAGAGGGACGCCCGCGGTCACGAGAGTCGGTGCTTGTAATGGCCATGCTGAACACCCGAGCCACATTCGGTTTTGCGATTTCTGGTAAGGCAATTGCCGCCATGGTGAGGGCACCATAAGGCTCCTTCTGGTTACCCGTGGCGGTCTGCAGAAGCTTCACCGACTCGACCCGATGCTCAATCGTGATGGGACTTTGTGACGATAGCGGCTCAACCAGATCACCATAAAGGGCGAGCCCAGCCAGACCTGTACCGTGCCCCACGTCGTCCTGGATACCCCACGCTGGATCGACGCTGTGCAAATCGTTGAGACCAACATGCGGAGCCAAAAGTGGGTGTCCCGGGTTCACGCCAGTGTCGAGGAGACAGACGCGGACGCTGTTCTCATCGCCCGCAGCGGTCCGTACGAGCAATTCATCGATCCATGTGCGCTGCTCTATTGCGGGCAGAGTGTCGAAGAATTCTGCGGTTTCCTTTGCCCTTCGAATTTCTGCGACTTCATTGAGAAGCAGAATAGATTGGGTAATTGCCGCCTTCGATGCGAAGACGTTCAGCACCGTGCGCTCAGGGAAGTGAAGAGTTTTGTCCGAGGTGTTGAAGCCGGAGGCTTCTGCGATAGCGCGGAATCGACTGAGTACGGCCTCGCGATCTTGTCGGACCGGCAACCAGAACTCCCACCATATCGCATCAGTATCGTTTGTAGGGAGCACCGAGAGATCATCGGTCCACAGTGCATTAAACGCGGCGAACCGGATCTCCTGGATGGGGTTGAGCAGCGGTGCATTGCGTGGCTGCCCCTTGGTCGTGTTCGCCTCTAGGTACTGGCGTATAAGATTCTCAAAAGCCTTTAGCTGGCCATCAGGAACGAAAACTGTCGCCATGTCGACATGGTTCTTTCGGTCACGGCGAAAGTTGAGCAACTCGATGCGTTGCGCTCCACGGGCAAGTCCCTCGAAGGCCAATTCGAATCCCGGGAAGCTTCTGAACTCGATCTGCAGGCCAAACCCACTATCTCGACCGGATTGGCGTTGAAGGTTAATGGCCTCGGTCATCTGCGCGTCAACGGATCGCAGTTGGCCAAGCAAGGCCGCACCGTGTGTGTTTCGGTCTTGACGCGGGAAGTGTGGGTCTCTGCTTGCGGATGCTGTGGAACGGAATCGTTCTGGCTGTCCCGTTCCCTGGAAATGAAAGTGTGGTCGCTGTCCTGCCTTGGGTTCCGTCATTTAGAGGCTTTACTTCCTTAAGAACGTTGTCTCCCGTGGAAAGCCTTGCGCTCTTCAAGGTGCTTTTCCACATCCTTGATGTCGACCTGTGGGCGGTCCTGAATGATCGCGTCCTTGATCGCATCGTCTGCTGCTTTTCCCAGCTCTGCGTAGCTGAGCCCCTCTGCAATCTTGCAGAGCTTGTCCCAGCTACGAATCGACTTCGAAAAATTAACAAGTCGATTCTTTAGCACTGCTTTGGTTTGTTCCTGATTAGGAAGCCCGTATTCGATAACGTCATCGAAACGGCGGAACAAGGCGTAGTCGAGAATTTCTGGGTGGTTGGTGGCCGCAATGATTAGGCTGTTGGACTGATCCTGCTCAATCATTTGCAGGAAACTGTTCAGAACGCGACGAATCTCGCCTACGTCGTTAGCCAGACCGCGTTGCGAACCGATCGCATCGAACTCGTCAAAAAAATAGATGCCGCGAGTATCGCGTATGGCATCGAAGATCTGTCGGAGCTTCGCAGCAGTCTCCCCCATGAATTTGGTAATGAGACTGTCTAGTCGAACAACGTAGAGAGGAATGCCTAATTCGCCAGCAAGTGCGGAGGCGGTCATGGTCTTGCCGGTACCGGGTGGGCCAACAAGCAGGAGCTTGCGACGTGGCGATAAACCGTGAGCGCGGATCTTCTCGAAGTTACGCTGCTCATTGATGATCCGGGCTAAGCGATTGTGTGTGGCCTCATCCAAAATCATTTCCGCAAATCGAGTACGAGGTAGAGCGGCAGACAGCAGATTGCCCAGCTCGCCCCGTGGTTGACCGATCGGAACCGGAGAGCTCAAGGGCATGCGATTCTTCTTGGCCGAGTCGATGAGAGCTCGCAGGTCTTCCGCAAGCTTTCCATGCCCCTGTTTTGCTTCATGGGCCGCTACCTGCATAGCGACAGACAGGAAATGGGCATCATCTCCCTTGATGTGTGAGCGCAGAAGCGCTTTTAGATGTTCGCTGCTAGCCATAATGTCCAATCCTGCTGTGCCGGTAGTGTAACCGCTTAGAGGCGATTAGCCCTGATCGGATCAATTTTTCCGCTGCTTGGTAGCGGTCCGTGTTGGGCTGAGCGTTTCATTGTCGAGCCGCCTAGATTGACCGGAACTCATTAATGGATGATGGCTGCTTCTGGCCGATTATTGCCTGGTGCCAAGCAGATGAAAGCAAGCCCGACGCAACGCGTCGGGCTTTTATTGTAGGAATTTTGTAGCTACCGCGGCTCAACGTTATCCAACGCCCGGTTCGCCAGTAATGAACTCAGCTCGATCAATTGCTGAATGCCAAGGGCAACGTGGCGGCGAGAGCCATCCAATTCGAATGCGAGATCACTGACCATCGCGTCAGCCGAAGCCAGGGTTTCGCTGAGGTTGGCGAGCAGGCATTCGGTGTCGACGTCTTCTACGACGGTGAACAGCTGACCCGGTTGAGTGGTGGCTTCAGGTTTTTCCGGTTTCGGTAAAAGGTAGAAATCCAGGGCACGTTTGGCGGCGGCGTCGAGTTTTTGGGCGTTGATGCCGTCGGCGTAGGGGGAGGTGGGGTCTGCTTCAGGAGGATTGGGGGTGATCTTGAACATGGTGGTGCTCCTTTCGTAAGAGGAATCGTCACCGTCTGCCGCCAAGCAGATGGGGTGACGGATTACACAAGGTTGGCGGACCGGAACGAAAGGAACCCGGCATCCCCGAGGGGATCCTTGCGCAACCCGTCATAACAAGAGCATGCAAGGCCAGGGGCATTGCAATCATGTTTGAGGGTATTGCGCCTTTCGTGTTCCGGGCCGCCAAGCCCGGTCGCTGAGTGTGCAGCGACGGGGATTACGATAGGGGCCAGGGCCTGGGCGCACAAGCGGGCGGATTCTGGCGTAGTTGTAGGCAAAGGCGCAAGGTTGGGTAGCCTGGTGGAAGGCTGGCGGTCAGGGCATGCGATGCGGGCTGGAGATGGCTGCAAAATGTATGGCGAAGGAGCTTGCTCCCGTTCGGCGGCGTAGCCGTCGTGGGTTGGCTGGTGTGGTTTTCGGTAGGAATGCGTCGGCTGGATTGGGGCTGCTGCGCAGCCCGGCGGGGATAAATCCCCTCGCCACAGGAGATAAAAGCTGTCCCCAGGATGGGCTCAGGGTCTGAACTGGCTCGGCGCCACGCCGCTCCAGCGGACGAAGGCGTGGCGGAAGCTGGCGGTTTCGCTGAAGCCCAGCAGTTCGGCGATGCGGTGGATAGGGAGTTGGTCCTCGCAGAGCATCTGTTTGGCCCGTTCGAAGCGCAGTTCGTCCAGCAGTTCCTGGTAGCTGCAACCCGAATCCTTGAGATGACGGCGCAGGGTGCGGGCGGAGCAGTTCATTTGTTCGGCCAGACCTTCCAGACCTGGGGCGGCGTCGAGTTGGGCGGCGAGCAGTTGGCGGATGCGGCCCAGCCAGGCCTGGCGGCCGGTGAATTCGATGTTTTGCTTGCGGCAGCGTTCGACCATGGCGTGGTGAGTGATGGGGTCGGCCAGGGGAAGGGGGTGGTCGAGCCAGGGGCGGTCGAAGGCAAAGGCGTTGTCGACGGCATCGAAATGGACCGGGCAATCGAAAAGGGCCCCGTAGCGGGCGTGGTAGTCCGGTGCCGGGTGTTCGAAGCGCGCCGCGCGCAAGGGCAGCGCGTGGCCGAGCAGGTCGTTGCAGATGACCTTCAGCGAAACCATGCAGAATTCGGCGTTGAACGCGGCCAGCGCCGGGTTCTCCCGATAATCGCTGGCGCTGAGCCAGACCGCTTCATCGTCTTCCTCCAGGTTCAGCTCGAAGAGTGTTCCCAATAGCGCCGGATAGCGTAGCGCCAGTTGCAAGGCGTCACCTAAGGTGGCACTGGTGAGCAGGGCGTAGCCGAGGATGCCGTAGGAAGAAACGTGCATGCTGCACCCCAATTCCAGGCCGATGTCGCGCTTGAGGGCCACGGCGTTGGCGCAGACCTGCATTTCCTGATTGGTGGTGATACGCGTGTCGGCCCGGCTCAGGTCCGCCGCGCTGATGCCGCTGCCGGCCAGTAATACGTCACTGGGCGGGCCCTCATGTTTGAAGGCGTTGAGCACCAGGGAGACGGCGTTGAGGGTGGTGAGGTGGGAATGAAGCATGTCCGTTTCCAGCCTGGGGAAGCTGTAAATGGAGCAAGTTGTGTGCCGGGAGTAAAGCCCAAAGCTGCCATGCCTCGTGGCAGCAAACTGTAGGAGCAAAGCCTGCTCGCGATATATCGCCGCGATTTCTGAGGATCGCGTCAACTTTGTCGCGGGCAAGCCTTGCTCCCACAGGCCACTCGTCAGGTGTGCGTGGCGGTCAGATCAGCTCGCCGCACAGGTCCAGCTCAACCAGCCGCCGAACCTCGTCCACCGGCAGCCCTGCGCCGATCAGCGCCTGCAACTTGCCGAACGCCGCCTCGCGGGTCATGCCGCCGCCGGACAACACGCCGACGCCGCGCAAACGGCTGCCGGCCTCGTACACGTCCAGCTCGACGCCGCCTTCATGGCATTGCGTCACGGCCACCACCACCACGCCGCTGTCCCGCGCTCGGGCGAGGCTGGCGAGGAAGGCCGGGTTGTCGCTCGGGCCGGTGCCGCTGCCGTAGCATTCCAGCACCAGGCCCTGGATGCCGCTGCCCAGCAGGCCGTCGAGGATGTCGGCGCTGATGCCCGGAAACAGCGGCAGTGCCGCGACGTTGGCCAATTGCTTGGGCTGGTTGTAATTCAGCTGTGCCGGCAGCGAAGTGGCTTTGGCGCCGCCGCCCTGGCGCTCCAGGCGTTTGAACGGATGGCGACCGAAGCTGCGCACTTTCGCGCAACGGGTCGGCGCCAGCAGTTCGCCGTGGAAGTACAGGTGCACACCTGGCGCCAGGCCCTGGCCGAGAGCGACCAGGGCGCCGCTGAGGTTTTCCCAGGCGTCGCTGTCGGTCACACCGGCGGGCAGCATGGAGCCGGTGAAGCAGACACGGGCAGGCAAGCCCAACAGCTGGAAACTCATCGCCGCCGCGCTGTAGGCCAGGGTGTCGGTGCCGTGCAGGATCAACACGCTGTCGCAACCCTGCTCATCCACGGCGTCGACTACTGCTTCGCGCAGTTGCTGCCAATAGGCGGGGGTCATGTTGGCGCTGTCGATCAGCGGCGACATTTCCCGGAAGCGCCATTGCGGGATGACCAGTTCAGGTTGGCTGTGCAGGTAGTCGCGCATGCGTGCTTCGAAGCCGGAGGCCGGGGCGAGGCCGTGGGCGCTGGCTTGCATGCCGATGGTACCGCCGGTGTAGAGCACCATGACGTGCTGGGCGGTAGGGTAGGTCGAGGAATTCATGGTCGTTCTCCGAGGACGAAAACGGCAGCTTCGTCGAGCTGCCCCAACATAAGGTCGAGCATGACGCCGACCTTACGCTGTGTCACGCCGGGCGCAGGGGATGCGCCCGGTTTTTTGCAGCAGGCTTGCCGATCAGCGTTGCGCTGCGGCCACACCGGTCACCGCGTCAGGCTGGGGAGCCGATGCGGATGGGGTGGCTGGCCAGGCTTTGCGGTCCAGGTCCAGGTCCGGGAATTTGCTGGAATCGAAGACCGGAGTCTTGATGCCGGCCGAACGCTGGGCGTCGTAGTCGCGCAGGATGCGCATGCCGACCTTGAACAGCAGGAACAGCGCGATCAGGTTCACGAACGCCAGCAGGGTCATGGTGATGTCGGCGAAGGCGAACACGGTGCTGAGGTTTTCGATGGCGCCCCAGAAAATCAGCACCAGTACCAGTGCGCGATAACCGATCAGTGCCTTGCGGTTTTCACCGAGCATGAAGCGCAGGTTGTTCTCGCCCAGGTAGTAGTTGTAGAGGATCGAGGTGAACACGAACAACGCCAGGGCCACGGAGATGAACATCCGGCCCCAGTCACCGACCACGGCGGCCAGGGAGTTCTGGGTCAGGGCAATGCCGTCGCCTTCGAAGCCAGGGGTGTAGAAACCCGACAGCAGAATCAGCAACGCGGTGCAGGTGCAGATCACGAAGGTGTCCAGGAACACACTGAACGCCTGGACCACGCCTTGGGCGACCGGGTGCTCGACCGATGCAACGGCGGCCACGTTAGGCGCACTGCCCAGGCCCGCTTCGTTGGCGAAGACGCCGCGCTTGACGCCCATGACGATGGCGCTGCCGATCAGGCCGCCGAACGCCTGGTCCAGACCGAAGGCACTCTTGACGATAGTTGCCAGCATGGCCGGTACGTGGTCGAACTGCAGCACGATCACGTAGATGGTCACGGCGATGTAGGCCAATGTCTTGACCGGTACCAGCAGGTCCGCAACCTTGGCGATACGCTTGATCCCGCCGATGAACACCAGGCCCAGCAGCACCGCCAGGCCCAGGCCGGTGTAGGTGGTGTCGAGGCCGAAGGCGTTGTTCAACGAGTGGGTCACGGCGTGGGCTTGCAGGCCGTTGAAGGCGAAGCCGAAAGTGACCAACAGCAGGAAGGCCATGATCATGCCCAACCAGCGCTTCTGCAGGCCGTGCTGGATGTAATAGGACGGGCCGCCACGGTACTGGCCTTCGGAGTCGCAGCGCTTGTACAGCTGGCCGAGGGAACACTCGAAGAAGCTGCTGGACATGCCGACCAGCGCGGTCACCCACATCCAGAACACTGCGCCGGGGCCGCCGAGGGTCACGGCGATGCCGACGCCGGCAATGTTGCCCGCGCCGACACGACCGGCGAGGCTGAGCATCAGGGCCTGGAAGGAACTGAGCTGGTCGGTGCTGCTTTTGAGGCTGTCACGGAACACCGCGAACATGTGGAAGAAATGACGGAACTGGACGAAACGCGAGCGGATCGTGAAGTAGCTACCGAGCCCGACAATGAGCAGGATAAGCACTTTCCCTGAGAGGAAGTCGTTGATGACTTCGAGCATGAGTATTCCTCGCTGTTTTTTGTTTAAGCAAATGCTGGCCATTTGGAAACATCCCGAAACATCCGTCGGCGCACGGCTTGACAGGTGAGGCGAGGTTTCGTCCCGGTCCAATTCGCGGGTTGTTATTAGTTCGGGTTTCGCATGTTTAAGTCTCGCTACCGACGACCACACATGGCGAAGAGGGGCGGCACTATACCTATCAGTGCGATGCCCGTCTGCACGGTTGTGGTGCAAGCGACGAAACGACGCGCTGGAATTAACGAAAATCGCAGCCTTCGACAGCCCTTTTCAGGAGCTGTCGAAGGCTGCGATCTTCTTTCGGTGTTGTCGTTTTCGGCATAAGGCCTCCGTGGCAGTGGCAAAAAAAGGGCTTGGGGAATAATCCCCAAGCCCTCAAAAGGTGAGAGGTGTCTAGTCCCTCGACCTGGTGAGCGGTGGTTGCATCGATCACGCTTTCAGCGGGACCAGACGCGGAGCAATCATGTTTTCCGGGCGCAGGATGTCGTCGAGCATGGCGTCGTCGAGCAAGCCTTCTTCACGCACCAGTTCCAGCACGCCACGGCCGCTTTCCAGGGCAACACGGGCGATGCGGGTGGCGTTTTCATAGCCGATGTACGGGTTCAGGGCGGTGACCAGGCCGATCGAGTGCTCGACCAGTTCGCGGCAGCGCGCTTCGTTGGCGGTGATGCCGACGATGCAGTGCTCGCGCAGCATGTCCATGGCCCGTTGCAGCAGGCGGATCGAGTCGAAGATCTTGAAGGCGATCAGCGGCTCCATCACGTTCAGCTGCAGTTGGCCGCCTTCGGCTGCCATGGTCAGGGCCAGGTCGTTGCCGATGATCTGGAACGCCACCTGGTTGACTGCTTCGGGGATGACCGGGTTGACCTTGCCGGGCATGATCGAACTGCCTGGCTGGCGGACCGGCAGGTTGATTTCGTTGATGCCGGTACGTGGTCCGCTGGACAGCAGGCGCAGGTCGTTGCAGATTTTCGACAGCTTCACCGCGGTGCGCTTGAGCATGCCGGAGAACAGGACGAAGGCACCCATGTCGGATGTGGCTTCGATCAGGTCGGCGGCCGGTACCAGCGGTTGGCCGCTGATGGTTGCCAGGCGCTGCACGGCCAGGGCCTGGTAGCGCGGGTCGGCGTTGATGCCGGTGCCGATGGCGGTGCCGCCCAGGTTCACTTCGGTGAGCAGTTCGGGCGCCAGGGTTTTCAGGCGTGCAAGATCTTCGCTCAGGGTGGTGGCGAAGGCGCGGAATTCCTGGCCGAGGGTCATCGGCACGGCGTCCTGCAGCTGGGTACGGCCCATTTTCAGGACGTGGCTGAACTCTTCACTCTTGTTGGCGAACGACTGGATCAGGCTGTCGAGGCTGGCCAGCAACGCGTCATGACCCAGCAGCAGACCCAGGCGGATCGCGGTCGGGTAGGCGTCGTTGGTAGACTGCGCCATGTTCACGTCATTGTTCGGGTGCAGGTACTGGTATTCGCCTTTCTGGTGGCCCATGGCCTCCAGGGCGATGTTGGCGATGACTTCGTTGGCATTCATGTTGGTCGACGTGCCGGCGCCGCCCTGAATCATGTCCACCACGAATTCTTCGTGGAAATCGCCGCGGATCAGACGGGCACAGGCTTCGCTGATGGCTGCATGCTTGGCTTCGCTGAGTTGGCCCAACTCGCGGTTGGCGTCAGCGGCGGCCTGTTTGACCATTGCCAGACCGACCACCAGCTTGGGGTAATGCGAGATCGGAACGCCCGAGAGACGGAAGTTGTTCACCGCTCGCAGGGTCTGGATGCCGTAATACGCTTGCGCTGGTACTTCGAGTACGCCAAGCAGGTCTTTTTCTGTGCGGAATGATGCAGCGGAGGACATGATGGAAATCATCTCGATAAGGACCCGGTCTGTGCCGGAACGCTGTGGATCGTAGGCTTTCGTAAACGTAAGGGCCAATGCTGTTAAACACTGCCCTATGCTTATTCGGCATAATGTGGATGTGACGTCGGCGGTACGGCGGACGTGTGACCTGTTTTGGTGCATGTTTCGGGAGAACGTGATGAATCTTGAAAGCAAATGGCTCGAGGACTTCAGTGCCCTGGCGGCTACCCGCAGTTTCTCCCAGGCGGCCGAGCGGCGTTTCGTCACGCAACCGGCGTTCAGCCGGCGGATTCGTAGCCTGGAAGCGGCGCTGGGGCTGACCTTGGTCAACCGCTCCCGCACGCCGGTCGAGCTGACGGCGGCAGGGCAATTGTTCCTGGTGACGGCGCGCACCGTCGTGGAGCAACTGGGCGAGGTGCTGCGGCATTTGCATCATCTGGAGGGTGGACAGGGCGAGGTGATCCAAGTGGCGGCCGCGCATTCCCTGGCCCTGGGCTTCTTCCCGCGCTGGATCGCGCAACTGCGCAACGAAGGCATGAACATCGCCACGCGCCTGGTGGCAACCAACGTCGGCGATGCCGTCCATGCCCTGCGTGAGGGCGGTTGCGACCTGATGCTGGCGTTCTACGACCCGGATTCGGCGATGCAGATGGATCCGGAAATCTTCCCTTCGTTGCACCTGGGCCAGACCGAAATGCTGCCGGTGTGTGCCGCCGACGCCAACGGCAAACCGCTGTTCGACCTCGAAGGGGAGGTCAGCGTGCCGTTGCTGGCCTACAGCGCCGGGGCGTTTCTCGGCCGCTCGGTGAACCAGTTGCTGCGCCAGCGGGCGCTGCGCTTCACCACGGTCTATGAAACGGCCATGGCCGACAGCTTGAAAAGCATGGCCCTGGAGGGCCTGGGCATCGCCTGGGTGCCGCAACTGAGCGTGCGCGCCGAACTGGCCAGGGGCGAACTGGTGATTTGCGGCGGCGCGCAATGGCACGTCCCACTGGAGATCCGCCTGTACCGCTGCGCCCTGGTGCGCAAGGCCAACGTGCGGTTGTTGTGGCGCAAGCTCGAAGGCGGCGCTGGCTCCTGAAAGCACGCACAACCCTGTGGGAGCGAGCCTGCTCGCGATAGCGGTGGGTCAGGCAACATTGATGCTGAATGTCAGCCCGTCATCGCGAGCAGGCTCGCTCCCACAGGGTTTGTGTCGTTCACAACGTATGGAATCAATACAGATCAGATGTGGGAGCGGGCTTGCTCGCGAAGGCGGCGTGCCAGTCACCACCTTCTGCACTGATACTCCGCTTTCGCGGGCAAGCCCGCTCCCACAGAGGGATCTGGGGTGTTCTTGTATTGACCTTCAAGTCAATAAAACCGCCGTCCACGCACAAATGACAGATGGTCGCGACAGGGGCTGTTTATCTGCTTCATTGCGGTATACTGCGCGGCCTTCGGCCGGTCCAGATCGGCCATTATTCGTACAACAAGCCACGCCGGTTTCCCGCGTGGCTTGTTGTTTTTTGACGCGCCTGCGGGCGCCCAGAGAGAAGAGGCACATTGATGAGTGCATTGGTTGGCGTGATCATGGGCTCCAAGTCCGATTGGTCCACCCTTAGCCACACCGCCGATATGCTGGAAAAGCTCGGCATCCCTTATGAGGTGAAAGTGGTCTCCGCCCACCGCACCCCGGACCTGCTGTTCCAGTACGCCGAAGAGGCCGAGGCCCGTGGCATCGAGGTGATCATCGCCGGTGCCGGTGGCGCGGCTCACCTGCCAGGCATGTGTGCAGCCAAGACCCACCTGCCGGTGCTGGGCGTGCCGGTGCAGTCGTCGATGCTCTCGGGCGTCGATTCACTGTTGTCCATCGTGCAGATGCCGGCCGGCATTCCGGTCGCGACCCTGGCCATCGGCAAGGCCGGCGCGATCAACGCCGCCCTGCTGTCGGCGAGCATCCTGGGCGCCAAGCATCCACAATTCCATACCGTGCTGAAAAAATTCCGCGCTGAGCAGACAGACAGCGTCCTGGACAATCCAGACCCACGCATTGCCTGAGGTTGTTGACGAATGAAGATCGGTGTAATCGGTGGCGGCCAGTTGGGTCGCATGTTGGCCCTGGCGGGTACGCCGCTGGGGATGAACTTCGCTTTCCTGGACCCGGCGCCGGACGCCTGTGCCGCCGCGCTGGGTGAACACCTGCGAGCCGACTACGGCGACCAGGATCACTTGCGCCAACTGGCCGATGAAGTCGATCTGGTGACCTTCGAGTTCGAGAGCGTCCCGGCCGAGACCGTTGCCTTCCTGTCCCAGTTCGTCCCGGTCTACCCGAGCGCCGAAGCCTTGCGCATCGCCCGTGACCGCTGGTTCGAGAAGAACATGTTCAAGGACCTGGGCATTCCCACCCCGGCCTTCGCCGACATTCAATCCCAGACCGACCTGGAAGCCGCCGTCGCTGCCATCGGCCTGCCGGCCGTGCTCAAGACCCGTACCCTGGGTTATGACGGCAAGGGCCAGAAGGTCCTGCGCAACCCTGAAGACGTCGCCGGTACGTTCGCCGAGCTGGGCAGCGTGGGCTGCCTGCTGGAAGGTTTCGTGCCGTTCACCGGTGAAGTCTCGCTGATTGCCGTGCGCGCCCGCGACGGTGAAATCCGTTTCTACCCGTTAGTACACAACACCCACAAGGACGGCATTCTCAAGCTCTCCGTGGCCAGCACCGACCATCCGCTGCAGGCCCTGGCCGAAGATTATTCCAGCCGGGTGCTCAAGCAGCTCGACTACGTCGGCGTGATGGCGTTCGAGTTCTTCGAAGTGGACGGCGGTCTCAAGGCCAACGAAATCGCGCCGCGGGTGCACAACTCCGGGCACTGGACCACCGAAGGCGCCGAGTGCAGCCAGTTCGAAAACCACCTGCGGGCGGTCGCCGGGCTGCCGCTGGGCTCGACCGCCAAGGTCGGCGAAAGCGCGATGCTGAACTTCATCGGCAAGGTACCGGACACCGAAAAGGTCCTGGCGATTGCCGATTGCCATCTGCATCACTATGGCAAGGCGTTCAAAGTCGGGCGCAAGGTCGGTCACGCCAATCTGCGTTGCGCTGACCGGGCCACGCTGGCCCAGCAGATCATCAAGGTCGAGACGCTGATCGCCGAGCAATAATCTGCAACACGATTGGAACCATTCGTCGGCCGGATTCTCTCATGGCAAGGTGCCAAAGTCTGACTAGGCTTTGGCTATCTCACTTAAAAGGGGAATTGCCATGGGAATCATCGGAACCATCTTCATCGGCTTGATCGTTGGCCTGCTGGCACGCTTCCTGAAACCGGGCGATGACAGCATGGGCTGGATCATGACCATCCTGCTCGGTATCGGCGGTTCGCTGGCAGCCACCTATGGCGGCCAGGCCCTGGGTATCTACCAGGCCGGGCAAGGCGCCGGTTTCATTGGCGCCCTGGTCGGCGCGATCGTGTTGCTGGTGATCTACGGCCTGATCAAAAGAAACTGAGTCAATGCGACAAAGCCCTCTGCGCATGGCGCGCGCAGGGGGCTAGAATGCCCGGCGTTCCATCCATCACTCATTGCCGAGCCCTTTCATGCGCCGTCTAGTGTTGACCCTTCTTCTGCTGGGCAGTGGCCTGGCCCATGCTGCCGAGCTGCCGGAAACCGACTGGCTCGAACTGATGCCCAAGTCGGACCAGAAAGCCCTCGAGGCCATGCCCGAGATCGACCACAATTCCCCCGAAGCCAATGGCACCTTCACCAACAAGGGTGGCCTGAAGCAAAGCAAAGGCTTGCCGGCGGTGATGTATTCGACCAAGACCGTGGCCTCGATGAACGACAAGCACATCCGCATCGGCGGCTACCCGGTGCCGCTGGAAACCGACGCCAAGGGCCGCGGTACGTTGTTCTTCCTGGTGCCATACCCCGGCGCCTGCATCCACGTCCCGCCACCGCCGCCTAACCAACTGGTGCTGGTACGCTACCCCAAGGGCCTGAAGCTGGACGACATCTACACGCCGCTGTGGGTGACCGGCACGCTGAAGATCGAAAAGGTCGACAACGACCTGGCGAGCGCGGCGTATGCGCTGGATGCGGAGAAGGTGAGGGTGGTGCAGGAATCGGATTTGTAGCTTAAATCGACGTGACGCAGATCCCTTGTGGGAGCGAGCCTGCTCGCGATAGCGGTGGATCAGTCAAGGTAATGGTGGCTGACAGATCGCTATCGCGAGCAGGCTCGCTCCCACAGAGGGATGTGATGGGGCTTAGAGCGGTTTGCTCCTGATGCTCACGCCCAGGGTATGACTGGCCTCGGGCAACAGCGTCACCACATCGTCCATCACGTTCGCCGTCTCGATACACAGCATGCGCTGCCAGCCATCGTCGGCCATGTCGCTGAAGGCCTTGGCGCGTTCGGTCCAGGGGTTCCAGATCACCGCCGAGCGTGAGCCGCTGCTGGTCAGTTCGATCCGTCGTTCCCAATGTGGGTCGACGATGCTCAGTGTCGCCGGGGTATCGAGATAGACACGGTCGGTCTCGCCGGCAAAGTGCAGGTCGCCGGCCTGGATGGCGGTTTTCCAGTCGTCCAGGGTTTCGATGTAGTTCAAGCCGGCCACGCCTTCGACGTGCACGTTGCGCACGTCGCTCACGGCGAAATAGCTGTGCAGCGCCTGGCTGAGGCTGACGGTTTCGCTGCCGCGGTTATGGCTGGTGAGACTGATGTGCAGTTGCGCGTCCATCACGATGGTCAGCGTCAGATCGACCTGATGAGGCCAGCCCGCCAGGCCGTTTTCGGGGTAGGGCAGTACGAACTCGATTTTCAGGCCTTCGCCCTCGGCCTCGATGCCTTTCAATTCCCAATCCATCGCCCGCACCAGGCCATGGGCGGTGGCCGGCTCGTTGCTCACGCGCATGGCCTGGACGCTGTCGGGGTTGCGGGTCAGGTTGCCGAACCATGGCCAGCACACCGGCACACCGGCGCGGATGCTCTTGCCGGCCTTGAAGGTCGCCTGGTCGTTGAGCCAGATCAGCGGCGGTTGGCCATTCACTTGATAGCTGAGGATATGCGCGCCTTGCTGGGCCACCAGCAACTCGGCTTGACCGTGACGGATACGCCAGCCATTGAGTTCATCCAGTTTGACGGCTTCGACATTGGGCGTGGGCATACTGCAAACCTCGTTCAGGAACAGGAACCGCAATGGACCACAAAACGGTCGTCGCGTTTAACGAGCGCGCGGCGGAACCGAACGGGTGCGGCCACTGCCGTCGATGGCGACGAAGACGAACACCGCCTCGGTCACCTTGCGCCACTCACTGGACAGCGGGTCGTCGCTCCAGACCTCGACCATCATCTGGATCGAGCTGCGGCCGATTTCCAGGGTCTGGGTGTAGAACGACAGCTGTGCGCCCACGGCCACTGGCACCAGGAACGCCATGCGATCGATCGCCACGGTCGCCACGCGCCCGCCGGCTACCCGGCTGGCCATTGCCGTGCCGGCGAGGTCCATCTGGGACACCAGCCAGCCACCGAAGATATCGCCGAAACCGTTGGTGTCGCGGGGAAGCGCAGTGATTTGCAAGGCAAGGTCGCCTTGCGGGATTGGATCTTCTTGTTCGAGCTCTATCATGCCGGGGGTGCCTCTGACCCGTAACGCTGTCTTGTACTTCAGGTGAATAGCCGTCTTTGTAAAAAACGATTCAGCCCGAACACAGTGCGTTCGTCACGTTTTTCGTAAAGGCGCGCTAAAGGGAGACTCTGCGAAACCGGCTGGCCCTGGTGTTTTCTCCTACAAACCCTGCACCACCAACGACGTTTTCGCACAGCAACCCCTTACAGAGTGTCGCAAGCTAGCGAGTATATCGGGCGATAGCCGTCGAGACGACCACCCGGTTCTGATTTCGACCGAGAATCACGCGCCTCCCTGTGCTTTTTCCAACAATTTGCTATCGTGCCGAACTGCTTCAACCCCGATTTGCGGGTTGCAGAACCGACTATAAGAGAAGCCTTCGCCATGACCACTGCGCCTTCGAGCACGGCAGCCCCTGCGCAACCCGCCCGTCCGCTGACCCGCAACGACTACAAGACCCTGTCGCTGTCCGCCCTGGGCGGCGCCCTGGAGTTCTACGATTTCATCATTTTCGTGTTCTTCGCCACCGTGGTCGGCAAATTGTTCTTCCCCGCCGACATGCCCGAGTGGCTGCGCCTGATGCAGACGTTCGGCATCTTTGCCGCCGGCTACCTGGCCCGGCCCCTGGGCGGGATCGTCATGGCGCACTTCGGCGACCTGCTGGGGCGCAAGAAGATGTTCACCCTGAGCATCTTCATGATGGCCGTACCCACCCTGATCATGGGCCTGTTGCCCACCTACGCGCAGATCGGCATGTGGGCGCCGATCCTGCTGTTGCTGATGCGGGTGATCCAGGGTGCGGCCATTGGCGGTGAAGTGCCGGGGGCCTGGGTGTTCGTCTCCGAACACGTTCCGGGGCGCCACATCGGTTATGCCTGCGGCACGCTCACCTCGGGCCTGACGGCGGGGATCCTGCTGGGTTCCTTGGTGGCCACCGTGATCAACAGCCTCTATACGCCGGTGGAAGTGGCGGATTACGCCTGGCGCATTCCGTTTCTGCTGGGCGGTGTGTTCGGCCTTTTTTCGGTGTACCTGCGCCAGTGGCTCCACGAAACCCCGGTGTTCGCCGAGCTGCAACTGCGCAAGGCCCTGGCTGAAGAAGTGCCGCTGCGCGCGGTGCTGCGCGATCATCGCGGTGCCATTGTTATCTCCATGCTGCTGACCTGGCTGTTGTCCGCCGCCATCGTGGTGCTGATCCTGATGACCCCGACGGTCTTGCAGACGGTCTACCATTTCGCGCCGACCACTGCCTTGCAATCCAACAGCGTGGCGATCGTGATGCTGAGCATCGGCTGCATCCTGGCAGGGGCCCTGGCGGACCGCTTCGGTGCGGGGCGGGTCTTCGTTTTCGGTTGCGCCGCATTGCTGGTCAGTGCCTGGACCTTCTACCACAACCTGGCCGACCATCCGCAGTGGCTGTTCCCGATGTATGCCCTCACCGGCCTGCTGGTGGGCACCATCGGTGCGGTGCCCTACGTCATGGTCAAGGCCTTCCCGCCGGTGGTGCGCTTCAGCGGCCTGTCATTCTCCTACAACGTGGCCTACGCGGTTTTCGGCGGCCTGACGCCGATGATCGTCAGCCTGCTGCTCAAGGAAAGCCCGATGGGGCCGGCTTATTATGTGGCGGTGTTGTGTGGGGTCGGGATGGTGGTGGGTGGCTATCTGTGGAAGAAGGGGCGCTAGCCGTTCGTTTTTCATCGACTTTACTGGCCTCATCGCGAGCAGGCTCGCTCCCACAATGGTTCTGCGCCATCGCGTAAACCCTGTGGGAGCTAGCCTGCTCGCGATAGAGGACTCTGCGAATCATCCTGTAAAACTCAATGCTGGCCTTTCATCCAATTGTCATATTTCAGCCATAGAGTGTTCACACGGCTTACCGATACTTGGCCGACTTAACACACCCTATCTGCTAGGAGTAAGGCATGAAACTGAAGCGTTTGATGGCGGCAATGACTTTTGTCGCTGCTGGCGTTGCGACTGCCAACGCGGTTGCCGCTGTTGACCCTGCGATCCCGAGCTACACCAAGACCACTGGTGTGTCGGGCAACCTGTCCAGCGTCGGCTCCGATACCCTGGCAAACCTGATGACCTTGTGGGCCGAGAACTACAAGAAGGAATACCCGAACGTAAACATCCAGATCCAGGCCGCCGGTTCCTCCACCGCGCCGCCCGCGCTCACCGAGGGCACCTCCAACCTGGGCCCGATGAGCCGCAAGATGAAGGACAACGAACTGCAGGCCTTCGAGCAGAAGTACGGCTACAAGCCAACCGCTATCCCGGTTGCCGTGGACGCCCTGGCTGTATTCGTGCACAAGGACAACCCGATCCAGCACCTGACCATGGAACAGGTCGACGCGATCTTCTCGTCCACCCGCCTGTGCGGCGCCAAGGCTGACGTCAAGACCTGGGGCGACCTGGGCGTGACCGGTGACCTGGCCAACAAGCCGGTCCAACTGTTCGGTCGCAACTCGGTATCCGGCACCTATGGCTACTTCAAGGAAGAAGCCCTGTGCAAAGGTGACTACAAGCCAAACGTCAACGAACAGCCTGGCTCGGCTTCGGTCGTGCAGTCGATCAGCTCCTCGCTGAACGGCGTGGGTTACTCGGGTATCGGCTACAAGACCGCCAGCGTGAAAACCGTCGCCCTGGCCAAGAAAGGCGGCACCGAGTTCATCGAAGACACCGAAGAAAACGCACTGAACGGCAAATACCCGCTGTCGCGTTTCCTCTACGTGTACGTCAACAAGGCACCGAACAAGCCTCTGGCCCCGCTGGAAGCCGAGTTCGTGAAGCTGGTCCTGTCCAAGCAAGGCCAGGAAGTCGTGGTCAAGGATGGCTACATCCCATTGCCAGCCAAAGTAGCCGCCAAGGCGCTGGCTGACCTGGGTCTGTCGGAAGGCGGCAACGTCGCCAAGCAGTAACACCTGAGCCCGGGCCAACGCCCGGCTCTTTGTGGGAGCGGGCTTGCTCGCGAATGCGGTGGATCAGTCGGCATCGATGTTGAATGCTGGTCCCTTCGCGAGCAAGCCCGCTCCCACAGACACTAATTTCCTCTCCGCTGCCAGTTTCCACGGGTGGCGGATTTGTTGCGTCACTGCATTGTCATCTTTCTGTCATACAGGATCGCTAGGGTGTGCGCATGAATGATCTGGCCAATTCCACAATGACTACGACTTCCCCTCCCAAGCGCATTGATTTCAATACGCCTGAGCTGCAACGCAAGCGCCGTATCCGCGCGCTCAAGGACCGCCTGACCCGCTGGTACGTTCTGGTCGGCGGCCTTGCCGTCCTGGCTGCCATTACCTTGATCTTCTTTTTCCTCGCCTACGTGGTGCTGCCCCTGTTCCAGGGCGCGGAACTGACGGCCAAGGACTCGATCACCCCGGCCTGGATGCAGGATGCCGGCAAGCCGCTGATGATCGCCATCGAAGAACAGAACCAGGTCGTCATGCGGGTTTCCGACAAGGGCCAGGCGTTGTTCTACAACATCGACAGCGGTGCCGAGTTGCGCCGTGTCGACCTGCCGGTGCCCGCCGGTGTCCGCGTAACATCCATTGGCGAAGACCAGCCCGGCAGCCCGCTGGTGGCCATCGGTCTGTCCAATGGCCAGGCCCTGGTGTTCCGTCACACGTATAAGGTCAGCTACCCGGACGGCAAGAAGACCATCAGTCCGGCCGTCGAATACCCTTATGGCGAAACGCCTATCGCCCTGAATGAACAGGGCGCGCCGCTGGAGCATGTCAGCCTCAACGCCACCGATTCGACCCTGCTGATCGCCGGTTCCAGCGGCGCCCAGTTGCAGGTGCTGTCGATCACCAGCGAAGAAAACATGATGACCGGTGAAGTTACCAGCGAGCAGACGCGGATCGATCTGCCGCAGATGACCGAGCCGGTGAAGAACATCTTTGTCGACCCGCGCCAGCAGTGGCTCTATGTGGTCAACGGCCGGGCCCAGGCCGACGTGTTCAGCCTGCGGGACAAGAGCCTCAACGGGCGCTACAAATTGCTGGAAAACGCCGACGCCCAGGTGACCACTGCGACCCAACTGGTGGGCGGGATCTCGTTGATCGTCGGCGACTCCAAGGGCGGTCTGTCCCAGTGGTTCATGGCCCGGGATCCTGACGGCGAGCAACGCCTGAAGCAGATCCGCACCTTCCAGATGGGCACCGCGCCCATCGTCGAGATCACTGCCGAAGAGCGCCGCAAAGGCTTCGTCGCCCTCGACGCCGCCGGCAAGCTGGGTGTGTTCCACAGCACCGCCCACCGTACATTGCTGGTGGACCAGGTGGTCGACGGACAGGGCATATTCGGCATGTCGCCCCGGGCCAACCGGCTGATCGTGGAGCAGGGCGGCAAGCTGCAGCCGCTGTCGCTGGACAACCCGCACCCGGAAGTTTCCTGGAGCGCGTTGTGGAGCAAGGTCTGGTACGAGAACTACGATGAGCCAAAATACGTCTGGCAATCGACCGCCGCCAACACCGACTTCGAACCCAAGCTGAGCCTGTCGCCGCTGACCTTCGGTACGCTGAAAGCCGCGTTCTACGCCATGTTGCTGGCGGCTCCCCTGGCGGTGGCCGCCGCCATCTACACCGCGTACTTCATGGCCCCCGGCATGCGCCGCAAGGTCAAGCCGGTGATCGAACTGATGGAAGCCATGCCGACGGTGATCCTCGGCTTCTTCGCCGGCCTGTTCCTGGCGCCCTATGTCGAAGGGCACCTGCCGGGCATCTTCAGTCTGCTGATGCTGTTGCCGATTGGCATCCTGGTGGCCGGTTTTGTCTTCAGCCGCCTGCCGGAGTCTATTCGCCTGAGGGTGCCGGACGGCTGGGAAAGTGCGCTGCTGATCCCGGTGATCCTGTTCGTGGGCTGGCTCTCGTTGTACATGAGCCCGTACATGGAAGCCTGGTTCTTCGGCGGCGACATGCGCATGTGGATCTCCCATGACCTGGGCATCACCTACGACCAGCGCAACGCCCTGGTGGTGGGGCTGGCGATGGGCTTCGCGGTGATCCCGAACATCTACTCCATCGCCGAGGACGCCGTGTTCAGCGTGCCTCGCGGCCTGACCCTGGGCTCCCTGGCCCTGGGCGCCACGCCTTGGCAGACCATGACCCGGGTGGTAATCCTCACCGCCAGCCCGGGCATCTTCTCGGCGCTGATGATCGGCATGGGCCGCGCGGTGGGCGAAACCATGATCGTCTTGATGGCCACCGGCAACACTCCAGTCATGGAAATGAACCTGTTCGAAGGCCTGCGGACCCTGGCGGCCAACGTGGCGGTGGAAATGCCCGAATCGGAAGTCGGCGGCAGCCATTACCGCGTGCTGTTCCTCTCGGCGCTGGTGTTGCTGTTGTTCACGTTCATCATGAACACCGTCGCCGAGCTGATCCGTCAGCGTCTGCGCAAGAAATATTCGTCGCTTTAAGAAAGGTAGAAGTCTGTGAAACAGAACTCCCTGAAAGGATGGTTCAAGAGCGGCGCCCCCGGCGTCTGGATCAGCGGTGGCGCGGTGTCCATCGCGGTTATCATGACCATTGGCTTGCTGGCGGTGATCGCCGTGCGTGGCCTGGGTCATTTCTGGCCGGCGGACCTGATCCACGCCAACTACAACGTGCCGGGCATGCCCGCGCACCTGGTGGTCGGCGAAGTGGTGCAGAAGGAAGAAGTGCCCCGTGAGCGCCTGAAGAGTGCCGGCCTGCCAGTGCCGGACGAAGGCCCCGAGTTCATGACCCGCGAGCTGATCAAGGTCGGCAACCGGGACCTGAACGGCACCGACTTCACCTGGATCGTCGGCGACTGGCTGAACGACCAGACCACGCCGCCGGAGCTGATGGCCATCGAGCGCCGTGAGTGGGGCAACTTCTACGGCTACCTGGTCAACGTCAAGGAAGAAGGCAAGGTCGTCGCCGAGGGCGAGGCTGCCTGGCCGCAGTTGCAGGCTCGCATTGCGCGGGTCAACCAGCTCGCCGCCGAGCTCAAGACCCTGGAAAAATCCGATATCGGCGCGATCAACGCCGGCCTGGAGCGTATCCGCCTGCACGGTCGCAAGCTGGAGCTGGAGGGCAAGCTCGATGCCGCGGCCCAAGCCGATATGGCCAGCGAACGTGCCGAGCTCGATGCGCGCTACAAGGAAATTGAAGCGCGCCTGACCGATCTGCACGCCCAGTTCAACCGCGACAGCCTGACCGCCCGCGATGCCAACGGCAAGGAAGTGGAAATCGGCATCGGCAAGGTGGTGCGCGCTTACCAGCCGAACGGCATGGGCACCTTTACCAAGCTCGGATTCTATTTCAGCAAGGTCTGGGAGTTCCTCAGCGACGACCCCCGTGAAGCCAACACCGAAGGCGGGATCTTCCCGGCGATTTTCGGCACGGTGATGATGACCCTGATCATGGCGATGATCGTGACGCCGTTCGGCGTGCTGGCGGCGGTCTACCTGCGCGAATACGCCCGACAGGGCCCGATGACCCGCCTGATCCGTATTGCGGTGAACAACCTGGCGGGCGTACCGGCCATCGTTTATGGCGTGTTCGGCCTGGGCTTCTTCGTCTATGTGCTGGGTGGCTCGGTTGACCGTCTGTTCTTCCCCGAAGCGCTGCCGGCGCCGACCTTCGGCACCCCGGGCCTGCTCTGGGCCTCTCTGACCCTGGCCCTGCTGGCAGTCCCAGTGGTGATCGTGGCGACCGAAGAAGGCCTGGCGCGGATCCCGCGTACCGTGCGTGAAGGCTCCCTGGCCCTCGGCGCAACCAAGGCCGAGACCCTGTGGAAGATCGTCCTGCCGATGGCGAGCCCGGCGATGATGACCGGCATGATCCTCGCGGTGGCCCGCGCCGCCGGTGAAGTGGCGCCGCTGATGCTGGTGGGCGTGGTGAAACTGGCGCCGTCGCTGCCCCTGGACGGCAACTACCCCTACGTGCACCTGGACCAGAAGATCATGCACCTGGGCTTCCATATCTATGACGTGGGCTTCCAGAGCCCGAACGTCGAAGCGGCGCGGCCCCTGGTCTACGCCACGGCGCTGCTGCTGGTGTTGGTGATCGCCACGTTGAACCTGTCGGCCGTATGGATCCGTAACCACCTGCGCGAGAAATACAAAGCACTGGATAGCTGATTTCACACTGATTTTCTGTGGGAGCGAGCCTGCTCGCGATGGCATCACTTCGGTGCAAAGCCAAACCGAGTCGCCTGGATCGCGAGCAGGCTCGCTCCCACACAACCGAACCGAATTTGTTAGCACAGGGAGCCTCCCATGCAACACGAAGCACATACACGCGGCATCAACATGTCGGCCCTGGGTCGCAACAAGCAGAGCCTGAACCTGGCCGATGAAACCGTCGCCATCGAAGTGCCTGGCCTGAGCCTGTTCTACGGCCAGAAGCAGGCCTTATACGACGTCAGCCTGAACATCCCGAAACAACGCGTGACCGCATTCATCGGTCCGTCGGGCTGCGGCAAGTCGACCCTGCTGCGCACCTTCAATCGCATGAACGACCTGGTGGACGATTGCCGCGTCGAGGGTGAAATCAACCTCTACGGCAACAACATCTACCGCAAGGGCGAAGACGTTGCCGAGTTGCGCCGTCGCGTGGGCATGGTGTTCCAGAAGCCCAACCCGTTCCCGAAGACCATCTACGAGAACGTGGTCTACGGCCTGCGCATCCAGGGCATCAACAAGAAGCGCATTCTCGATGAAGCCGTGGAATGGGCGCTCAAGGGCGCGGCCCTGTGGGATGAGGTCAAGGACCGTCTGCATGACTCGGCCCTGGGCCTGTCCGGTGGTCAGCAGCAACGCCTGGTGATTGCCCGCACCATCGCCGTGGAACCGGAAGTGCTGCTGCTCGACGAACCCTGCTCGGCCCTGGACCCGATCTCGACGTTGAAGGTCGAAGAGTTGATCTACGAGCTCAAGTCCAAGTTCACCATCGTCATCGTGACCCACAACATGCAGCAGGCGGCGCGGGTTTCCGACTATACGGCCTTCATGTACATGGGCAAGCTGGTGGAATTCGGCGATACCGACACCTTGTTTACCAATCCGGCCAAGAAGCAGACCGAAGACTACATCACCGGTCGCTACGGCTAGCGGCAGCTGCGAGCCGTAAGCTTCAGGCGGCAAGTAAAAGCAGTTCAGCGTAACGACACAAATCAGCTTGCAGCTTGAAGCTTGCAGCTCACAGCTTTTGCGGAGCAAAACCATGATTTCGAAGGAAGGCCTTACTCACCACATTTCCGCCCAGTTCAACGCCGAGCTGGAGGAGGTGCGCAGCCACCTGCTGGCCATGGGCGGGCTGGTGGAGAAACAGGTCAACGACGCGGTGACTGCGCTGATCGAGGCTGACTCCGGCCTGGCCCAGCAGGTGCGTGAGATCGACGACCAGATCAATCAGATGGAACGCAACATCGACGAAGAATGCCTGCGCATCCTGGCCCGTCGCCAGCCGGCCGCTTCCGACCTGCGGCTGATCATCAGCATCTCCAAGTCGGTGATCGATCTTGAGCGGATCGGCGACGAAGCCACCAAGATCGCCCGTCGCGCCATCCAGTTGTGCGAAGAAGGCGAGGCGCCACGGGGCTATGTCGAAGTGCGTCATATCGGCGACCAGGTGCGCAACATGGTGCGTGATGCCCTGGACGCCTTCGCCCGCTTCGACGCCGACCTGGCGCTGTCGGTGGCCCAGTACGACAAGATCATCGACCGCGAATACAAGACCGCCCTGCGTGAACTGGCCACCTACATGATGGAAGACCCGCGCTCGATCTCCCGGGTGCTGAGCATCATCTGGGTGCTGCGTTCCCTGGAGCGTATCGGCGATCATGCGCGCAACATCTCCGAACTTGTGATCTACCTGGTGCGCGGTACCGACGTACGGCACATGGGGCTCAAGCGAATGAAGGAAGAAGTTGAGGGCACCCCGTCCGAAACCACTAATGTTCCGGGCGAAACTGACGATAAGTAGGATTGCCAAGAAAAGCGCCCGGCCTTCTGGTCGGGCTTTTTTTTGCCATTTTTTTTATCGACAGCAGCACCCCGTGAACGAAAAGTCCCGGCGTGACTGAAGGTTTTTGGCGATGTGCCATCAGTAAAAGCGGTATGCTTGCCGGGATTTTTTAGAGGTGTATCTGGATGAGTAAGGTCAGTGTGTTGGTCGTGGACGATGCTTCGTTCATTCGTGACCTGGTGAAGAAGTGCCTGCGCAATTACTTCCCGGGCATCCGTATCGAAGACGCAGTGAACGGCAGAAAAGCCCAGGCCCTGCTGGCCCGCGAGGCGTTCGACCTGGTGCTATGCGACTGGGAAATGCCGGAAATGTCCGGCCTGGAGTTGTTGACCTGGTGCCGCCAGCAAGACAACCTCAAGGGCATGCCGTTCGTCATGGTCACCAGCCGTGGCGACAAGGAAAACGTGGTCCAGGCTATCCAGGCCGGCGTTTCCGGCTATGTCAGCAAGCCCTTCACCAACGAACAGTTGCTGACCAAGGTCAAGCAGGCCCTGCACAAGGTCGGCAAGCTCGACACCCTGATGAACAGCGCGCCGACCAAGATGAACTCGGCGTTCGGCAATGATTCCCTCAGTGCCCTGACGGGTGGCAAGGCGGCGCCAGTCGTCGCGGCTACTGCACCTGCGCCTGCGCCCACCAGGCCAGCCGCTGCGGCGCCTGCCGCCCCTGCCGCTGCGCCGGCCCGTGGCCTGCTCAACAGCCCGCCGGTCAAGGCACCCGCAGCATCCGCTTCTGCCGGCGCCAACCGCGGTCAGGGCCAGTTGCGCCTGGCCAGCGGCACCCAGCAATGCGTGATCAAGGCCCTGAGCCTCAAGGAAGCGCTGCTGCTGGTCAAACGCTCCGATACCCTGCCGCAAGTGCTCGAGAGTTCGGTGCTGGACATGGAGCAGGGCGACAACGCCGAAACCGCGCGTCTGAACGGCTACCTGCACGCCATCGTCGCCCACGAACAGACGCCGGACAGCGAGTGGCTGCAACTGACCTTCCGCTTCGTCGACAAAGACCCGCAGAAACTCGACTACATCTCCCGCCTGATCGCCCGCGGCACCGCGCAGAAGCACTTCGTACCGGGCGCCTGATCCGGCGGCGCTTATTGGTCAGCCATCGCGAGCCTGCTCGCGATGGGGCCTTCAAATTCAACATCACTCTCTGATCCAATTTTGCAACATCCGTCGATTACGCATGTCCACCCCAGCTGCTAGGCTGCTGGACAGGCCTCCATTTCTCGACAGAACTTTCGCCCATGCTCGCGCCCCTGCTGTTCGCTTGCGGTCTTGTCCTGGCCTCCACGTCGGCCATGGCCATGACGATCTACAAATCCACGGATGCCAACGGTGTGGTGTCCTACAGCGACCGCCCCAGCCGAGGCGCTCAGGTGTTCGTGTTTCGCGACCGCATGGTCGAACACCTGGAACGCCAGGTATTTCTCGATATCAAGAAGCAGAAGGGCGCGGATGCGGTGTTCGTGCGCAATGACCTGTATGCACCGGTGGAGATCGAGTTGAGTTTCGCCGGGCTGGACAATGTGAGCGGGGCACCGAGCCGGCCGATTCGGCGGGTCCTGCCGGCGCGCAGCAACCTGCGCCTGGCGCTGCTCACGGCCATCCAGCCCGGAAAGCCGTTGATGTACACCCCCAGGTTCGAATATTCCCTGGGTGACCCGGCAGACGCGACACAGGCCTATCGCTACCCGTTGCCATGGCGCGGCGGGCCGTTCCGGTTGAGCCAGGGCGCTAACGGCCAGTACAGCCACTACGGTCCGAAGAGCCGCTACGCCATGGACATTGCCATGCCCGTAGGCACGCCGATCATTGCGGCGCGGGGCGGCGTGGTGATCAAGACCGAAAATGAGCAGACCGGTCGTGGCGATGACCCTTCGGGCAACTTCGTGCGGGTGCTGCACGATGACGGCACCATGGGTGTCTACTTGCACTTGCAGAAAGGTTCGGTGAGTGTTCGGGAAGGGCAGCGGGTGGCGGTGGGCACGCCATTGGCGTTATCGGGCAACACCGGCAACAGCTCCGGGCCGCACCTGCACTTCGTGGTGCAACGCAATACCGGGTTGGGGCTGGTGTCGATTCCCTACCAGTTCGATCAACCGGTGGGGGAGCTGCCCAACTTTGCGGTGGGCAAGCAATAGGCTGGAGATGTGCCAAGGGAGTTTTTGTGGCGAGGGGATTTATCTGTGGCGAGGGGATTTATCCCCGCTGGGCTGCGCAGCAGCCCCCAATACAGCCAACTCAATCCGCCTGAGGCACCGCGCTGCCTGGTTTCAGGGCCGCTTCGCGACCCAGCGGGGATAAATCCCCTCGCCACAGTGATGCTCAATCGAGCATCAACACCTTCGCCAGAATGATCTTCGGTCCTTTCATCTTCTTGATGATGATCCGCAGACCTTCGACTTCCAGCACTTCTTCCTCTTCCGGCACCCGCTTGAGGGTTTCGTAGACCAGCCCGGCAAGCGTCTCGGCTTCGATATGGTCCAGGTCAATGCCCAGCAGACGCTCGACCTTGAACAAAGGTGTGTCGCCGCGTACCAACAGCTTGCCCGGCTGATAGGCCAGGATGCCGCGCTCGGCCTTGCGGTGTTCGTCCTGGATATCGCCCACCAGCACTTCCAGCACGTCTTCCATGGTCAGGTAGCCGATGATGTTGCCATCGGCTTCCTCGACAACGGCGAAGTGCGAGCCGCCCTTGCGGAACTGCTCCAGCAATTGCGACAACGGCATGTGCCGCGACACGCGCTCCAGGGGGCGGGTCAGTTCGGCCAGGTTGAACGACTCGGGAATGTGGTCCAGGGCCGCCAGCTCCAACAGCAGGTCCTTGATGTGCAGCAGGCCGACGAACTCCTGGCGCTCGCTGTCGTACACCGGATAGCGGCTGAATTTGTGGCGACGGAACAGCGCCAGGATTTCCTTGAGCGGCGCGTTGAATTCCAGCGTCACCAGGTCTTCCCGGGAGTTGGCCCAGTCCACCACTTCCAGCTCGCCCATCTCCACGGCCGACGCCAGGACGCGCATGCCCTGGTCGCTCGGGTCCTGGCCACGGCTGGAGTGCAGGATCAGCTTCAGTTCTTCACGGCTGTAATGGTGCTCGTGATGGGGGCCGGGCTCGCCTTGGCCGGCGATGCGCAGGATGGCGTTGGCGCTGGCATTGAGCAGGTAGATCGCCGGGTACATGGCCCAGTAGAACAGGTACAGCGGCACGGCGGTCCACAGCGACAGCAGCTCGGGTTTGCGGATCGCCCAGGATTTGGGCGCCAGCTCACCGACCACGATGTGCAGGTACGAAATGATGAAGAACGCGGTGAAGAACGAAATGCCCTTGATCAACTCCGGCGACTGAACGCCTACCAGGTCCAGCAACGGTTCAAGGATGTGGGCGAACGCCGGCTCGCCGACCCAGCCCAGGCCCAGGGAGGCGAGGGTGATACCCAACTGGCAGGCGGACAGGTAGGCGTCGAGCTGACTGTGAACGGTGCGCAGGATGTGCCCGCGCCAACCGTTCTGGTCGGCGATGGCTTCGACCCGGGTCGAGCGCAGCTTGACCATGGCAAATTCGGCCGCAACGAAAAAACCGTTGAGCAGAACCAGGATCAGAGCAAAAAGAATCATGCCGAATTCGGTGAAGAGTGTAACGAGGGACAAGCCAGGGGAAGGGTCCATGATGGAGTTTTGCAGGTTCCGTAATAGCTGTAGAGGTTAAAAATGAGGGCCTGAAAAAGCAGGCAGAAGTCAGCCAATGTAGCGGCTGACTCAGCGATTGCCTAGGGGGTAGTGCCGACCGGCGTCAATCGGCAGGGTTGGCGAGGCGCGCGCGAACCACCTGTGCCGGGGCGAAATGGCAGGTAAACGTGCTGCCATGGCCGGGTACGCTGCTGATTTCCATGCGTGCGCGATGGCGCAGCAAGACGTGTTTGACGATCGCCAGGCCCAACCCGGTGCCTCCCGTGTTGGAGTTGCGGCTGGAGTCGACGCGGTAGAAGCGCTCGGTCAGGCGTGGCAGGTGCTTGCTGTCGATGCCGATGCCCGAGTCCTGCACGCTCAGGTGGGCACCTTGCACATCGCCCCACCAACGGATGTGGATCCGGCCTTGCTCCGGCGTGTACTTGACCGCGTTGAACACCAGGTTGGAAAACGCGCTACGCAGTTCCGCCTCGCTGCCCTTGAGCTGCACCGCGGGGTCGACTTCCAGGGTAATGGTCTGCTGCTTGGGACCGGACAGCTCCTGGGCGTCCTCGCTGATGATCTGCAGCAGGTCGTCGACGGGCACCGGCTGGTTGTCCGACGGGTAATCGGTGGCCTCCAGTTTCGCCAGCAACAACAAATCGTTGAGCAGGGTCTGCATGCGCCCGCCCTGTTGCTGCATCTGCTGCAAGGCCCGACTCCAGCGCGGATTCACCTCATCGACGTTGTCGAGCAAAGTCTCCAGGTAGCCGCAGATCACCGTCAGCGGCGTGCGCAGTTCGTGGGACACGTTGGCGATGAAATCCTTGCGCATCTGTTCCAGCTGATGGATACGCGTGACATCGCGCACCAGCATCAAGTGCTCATTGTTGCCGTAGCGGGTGATGTACAACTGGATGCGCAACCGGTCGTTGGTCGGCGAGGGAATCTCCAGCGGCTCGGCGTAGTTGTCCTGCTCGAAATATTCCTTGAAGCGCGGATGACGCACCAGGTTGGTCACCGGTTGCCCGCTGTCCTGGGGCGTCTTGAGGCCCAGCAGGGTCTCGGCGGCGCGGTTCCACCACTCCAAATTGCCGTCGCTGTCGAGCATGATCACCGCGTCTTTCAGCGCGGCGGTGGATTCCTGGACCCGGTCGATCACCGCCTGCAGGCGGCCGCGCACGCGCTGGTCGCGCCGTTGCAGGTGATAGATGCTGTCGAACACCTCGCCCCACAGGCCATAGCCGTCGGGTGGCGCTTCGTCGGGCTTGTGCAGGCGCAGCCATTCATGCAGGCGCAGCAGTTGCTTGAGGGTCCAGGCCAGGTAAAGCCCCAGGCCCGCGGCCAGACTCCAGCCGTAATAGCCGCTGATCAGGCCGATCAGCAAACAGCCGGTCACCAGCAACAACATGTGGCGAATCAGGGTGCCATGCCAGTTTTGATTCACGGGGCTTCCTTTGGAAGCAGCTGAAAGCTGCAAGCTTCAAGCTGCAAGTTTGAAGCGGGTCGGTAGTGGCTTTTGCTTGCAGCTTGTAGCTTGAAACTCGCAGCTGCTTTTCTCATGCCTTGGTAGAAAAACGATAACCGGTGCCGCGTACGGTTTGTACCAGATTCTCGTAGGCGTCACCGAGGGCTTTGCGCAGGCGACGGATGTGCACATCCACGGTGCGTTCCTCGACATAGACGTTGCCGCCCCAGACTTGATCCAGCAGTTGCCCGCGGGTGTAGGCGCGTTCCTGGTGAGTCATGAAGAATTGCAGCAGGCGATATTCGGTCGGGCCCATCTCGGCGGGTTTGCCGTCGATGGTTACGCGGTGGCTGATGGGGTCCAGCAGCAGGCCGCCGACTTCAATCGGCGCTTCGCCATCGGTCGGCCCGGCGCGACGCAACACGGCTTTCAGGCGCGCCACCAACTCCCGTGGGGAAAACGGCTTGGTGATGTAGTCGTCCGCACCCACTTCCAGGCCCTGGATCTTGTTGTCTTCCTCGCCCTTGGCGGTGAGCATGATGATCGGGATGTCCCCGGTCAGCTCATCGCGCTTGAGACGGCGCGCCAGCTCGATGCCGGACGTGCCGGGCAGCATCCAGTCCAGCAGGATCAGGTCGGGCTTGCGGTCGACGATGATGGCGTGGGCCTGTTGGGAGTTCTCTGCTTCCATGCAGTCATAGCCGGCCATCTCCAACGCAACGGCAATCATCTCGCGGATGGGCGCCTCGTCGTCGACGATCAGAATGCTCCTGCCAACCATGGGGTAATCCTCTTGTCATTTAACTGTCTTGCGCCGCATTAGATAACGGAATTATTGCAGTCGTGTGACAGTTGTTTCGATGGCCAACGGCGGAGAGGATTCTGGACTACGCTTTTCAGTCCGAATCCTGACAACCACCAAAGAAGGTTTCCATGACTTATTTCACGCAATCCCTCAAGGCGTTAGCGGTAACGGCTGCCCTGGCGTTACCGTCGTTGGCCTTCGCGGCTGAGCCGGCGATGGAAAAGGAGGGCATGCTGACGGACCACAAGGGCATGACGCTGTACACGTTTGCCAAGGACGCGGCCGGCAAGTCGATGTGCAATGACAAATGCGCCGCCAACTGGCCACCGCTGAAGGCTGATAGCGATGCAAAATCCATGGGCAAATGGACCGTGATCAAGCGAGACGATGGCTCGATGCAGTGGGCTTACGATGGCAAGCCGTTGTATACCTTCGTGATGGACAAAAAAGCGGGAGACAAGACCGGCGAGGACAAGATGGACGGTGCCTGGCAGATCGCCAAGCCTGACTGACCCAAGTCTGGCGGAAGACTATTGTGGCGAGGGGATCTATCTGTGGCGAGGGGATTTATCCCCGCTGGGCTGCGCAGCAGCCCTAGAACCAGGCAACTCGGTGCCTCAGATGGATTGAGTCGGCTGTATGGGGGGCTGCTGCGCAACCCAGCGGGGATAAATCCTCTCGCCACAGGATTGCTGTTCAGCAATGAGTCTCAGCGCAACGCGTAATCCAGCACAATCCCCACGAAAATCGCCAGCCCGGCCCAGTGGTTGTGCAGGAACGCCTGGAAACAGCGCATCCGGTCGCGGCCACGGGTGTACCAGAATTCCCAGGCAAAACATCCGGCGGCGACCAGCAGTCCCAGGTGGAACCAGCCGCCCAGCTTGAACTGCGAACCGGCCAGCAACAGGCAGCCCAGGGCCAGGCCCTGCAGCGTCAGATTGATCACCCGGTCGGCATCGCCAAACAGAATCGCCGTGGACTTCACGCCAATCCGCAAGTCATCGTCCCGGTCGGTCATGGCGTAGTAAGTGTCATAGGCCACGGTCCACAGCAGGTTGGCGATGTACAGTAGCCACGCGGCCGCTGGCAAATGGCCGGTTTCGGCGGTGAACGCCATCGGCATGCCCCAGGAGAACGCCGCGCCCAGCACCACTTGCGGATAATAGGTGTAGCGCTTCATGAACGGGTAGGTGAGGGCCAGCGCCAGCCCGCCGAAGGACAGCAGGATCGTCGGCGTGTTGGTGCACAGCACCAGCAGGAAACTCACGGCCATCAGTACGGCGAAGAACACCAGGGCTTCCTTCGAACTGATCTTGCCGCTGGCCAGCGGACGCTGTGCGGTGCGCTTGACGTGGCCGTCCACCTTGCGGTCGGCCCAATCGTTGATCACGCAGCCACCGGCGCGGGTCAGCGTCACGCCGAGGACGAAAATCACGACGTTGGACAGCGACGGCGAGCCGTCACCGGCAATCCACAGCGCCCATAATGTCGGCCACAGCAGCAGATAAATGCCGATGGGCTTGTCCATGCGGGTCAGTTGCACGAAATCCCACGCCCGTGGGTTCAGGCGATTCAAGGATTTGAGCAGTTGCACGTACATCAGCAATTCTCCGAATAGGCACGGGCGACGGTCCATAAGCGGGGCAGGAAGATTTCCGCGACCAGCACGCTCAACGTCCCGCGATCGAAACGTGAACGGCGACCCCACAGGCCGCTGGCGCGTACGTCTTCCGGCAATCCGGCCTCGGGGTAATGGCAAACCTCGATGGCCCGGCGCTGGAACGCCTGGTCGCAAAACAGCAGTTCGCCGAGGGAGCGGCTGCCCAACGCGTCCATCTGTAATCCGTCACCTTGCAAGGCGCTGCGCGCCGCCACACTGCGGGCGAACACCCATGGTTGGTCGCGGCCGCGCAGATACACTTCGCGTACCCAACCCTCGCTGCCCTCGGCCAGGTCCAGCGCGACACATTCGTCGGGGCGCAATGGCTGCCAGCCTTCGAACAATGGTGTCACGTTGAAATGGCCGTCCGACAGGCGTGTAAGGCGCCGGGTCAGGGAGCCTTCGTCGAACAGCCAGTCGAGTACACCTGCATCGGGACGGGGCGACAGCAGGTGCTGGGGTAACCATTGAAGTGTAGGAAATATCGAATTTGTATGCGGCACAGAGGTCTTGAATGGCAGCAAATGAGGCCGCGAGCTTACCATGTCGGACGCTGGTTTTGACTGGCCCGGCCTGCAGCCGGCCGATCGTGCTTGCATCTGCCGCGAGCGATCAGTACAAAACGGCCCTGAGCCGGAAAATACCGGCCAAGGCCCTGACATCTTGAGGAAGAATTGGAATGAAGAAGTGGCAATGTATCGTCTGTGGCCTGATCTACAACGAAGCTGACGGCTGGCCTGACGATGGCATCGCGCCTGGTACCCGCTGGGAGGACGTGCCAGACGATTGGCTTTGCCCGGACTGCGGTGTCGGCAAAATGGACTTCGAAATGATCGAAATCAACTGATCATCCTTCACGTAAAAGCCCCATGGAGAGCAACATGAGCGCACCTGTCGTCATCGTCGGTACCGGTCTGGCCGGTTACAATCTGGCCCGGGAGTTTCGCAAACTCGATAGCGAAACCCCGTTGCTGCTGATCACCGCGGATGACGGTCGCTCCTACTCCAAACCGATGCTGTCCACCGGCTTTGGCAAGAACAAGGACGCCGATGGCCTTGGCATGGCCGAACCTGGGGCCATGGCCGAGCAACTGAAGGCCGAAGTGCGCACCCATACCCGCATCAGCGGCATCGATCCGGGCCACAAGCGCGTGTGGATCGGCGAAGAAGCGCTGAACTACCGCGACCTGATCCTGGCCTGGGGGGCCGAAACCGTGCGCGTGCCGGTGCAAGGCGATGCGGCGGACCTGATCTTCCCCATCAATGATCTGGAAGACTACGCACGTTTTCGCGCCGCGGCCGCCGGCAAGCGCCGGGTGCTGTTGCTGGGCGCCGGCCTGATCGGCTGTGAATTCGCCAACGACCTGATCCTCGGCGGCTACGAAGTGCAACTGGTAGCGCCCTGCGAGCAGGTCATGCCGACGCTGCTGCACCCGGCTGCTGCCGCCGCGGTGCAGGCTGGCCTGGAAAGCCTGGGTGCGCGCTTTCACCTGGGGCCGGTACTCAACCGCCTGCAACGGGGTGCCGACGGGTTGGAGGCGCACCTGTCCGACGGTCAGGTGATCGCCTGCGACCTGGTGGTCTCGGCCATCGGCCTGCGTCCTCGTATCGACCTGGCGGCCGCCGCCGGCCTGGTGGTCAACCGGGGTGTCGTGGTCGACCGACACCTGAAAACATCCCACGCCAACATCTACGCCCTGGGCGACTGCGCTGAGGTCGATGGTTTGAACCTGCTCTACGTGATGCCGCTAATGAGTTGCGCCCGCGCCCTGGCCCAGACCCTGGCCGGAAATCCGACCACCGTCGGTTATGGCCCGATGCCGATTACCGTGAAGACGCCGGTATGCCCGTTGGTCGTATCGCCACCCCCACGGGGCCGCGAAGGTGTCTGGAGCGTCGAAGGGCAGGGCTCCGACATCAAGGCGCTGTGCCGCGACGCCGAAGGCAACCTGCTGGGCTATGCCCTGACAGGCGCGGCGGTGATGGAAAAACTGGCCCTGAACAAGGAACTTCCGCCCCTGCTGGCGTAAATACTGGGGGTTCTGTCGTAAAAGCCATGCTTTTGATGCCACAAAGGTCGCCCTGACACTGGCGTCGTGTCCGGCCCCGTGCCATCCTCACTCCCGTCTGCCGCAGAGTAGAGCCTGCGGTGCCTTAGAGGCTGTTTCCCGAGAGAACAGTCCAGACATAACAACAAAAAAACCGTCAAAGGGGCTTCATTCATGCGTAAACCAGAACTCGCTGCCGCCATCGCGGAAAAAGCGGACCTCACCAAAGAACAAGCCAACCGCGTCCTCAACGCCGTCCTGGAAGAAATCACCGGCGCCCTGCACCGCAAGGACAGCGTCACCCTGGTTGGCTTCGGCACCTTCCTGCAACGCCACCGCGGTGCCCGCACCGGCAAGAACCCACAAACCGGTGAGCCAGTGAAAATCAAGGCCAGCAACACCGTTGCTTTCAAACCGGGCAAGATGTTGAAGGACAGCGTTAACCCGTAATTGCTACGGGCTCCTCGGGCAGAGGAGATAAAGCA
The DNA here is from genome assembly GCF_024749045.1 of Pseudomonas sp. B21-028. Taxonomy (NCBI): domain Bacteria; kingdom Pseudomonadati; phylum Pseudomonadota; class Gammaproteobacteria; order Pseudomonadales; family Pseudomonadaceae; genus Pseudomonas; species Pseudomonas sp. B21-028. The sequence goes on along the minus strand of NZ_CP087184.1, from coordinate 6,365,454 downwards.
GCAACGAAAAAGGGCATGACGAGGGAGTCGGGTGCCCTTTTTTATGGCTTTTTTTCAGTGGTCTGTGCCTGGTAGCCGAGGGATCTGCGAACGACCCCAATCCATTGTGGGAGCGAGCCTGCTCGCGATAGCGGTCTATCGACCCACCACCGGGTAGTGCCTGATGCGGCACGCATAATCATTGCCATCCCCCTTGCAGATGCCATCCAGGTACCGGTAGTCGACGCGCACCGACTGCCCTTTCCCAGGCCATCGCTTGCGGGGCAGTGTGGTTTGGTAGTCGGGTGTTTCCGGTGTGAACGTGAGGCTCGTTCCTTCCTCCGGACATTCGGTCGCGGGGGATTTGCGACTCACTTTCAGGACCTGGGCCTGTAGCTGCGGATACGGCTGCTTCAATACCTCGACGATGCGCAGATCCATACGGCAGATTTGCCACGTTGCCGCGTGTACCGGCGCGCACAGGATCGGAAGGGTCAAGGCCAATAGCGCGCGGCACATTGCCTGGTTGTTCATGATTGTGCCACTCGGATGGGGACTGGAAGGAAGCTTACCTGGCGCCGGACGCAATTCCGAATGGAGTCGCAAACGGGTGACCAGGCAGGCTGCTGGCGAGAGAAAATGAGACGGCTGTCATGGGCCCGTAAACGACCCTTCTCCGTGCCTTGATTGTTACCATCTATTGCTTGAAGATCTGCCGCTGACTCCGCCACTCTCCTTGCCTGGAAACAACCCGAATCATGCCGCTCTATCGCCTCCAAGAAGCCGATCTCGACATTCCCGACAATTGGCATGACCAGAGCATCAACATCTTCAAGTTGCCCGCCGTCGGACCGGCCAGGGAGGCCAGTTTCGTCATCAGCCGCGACCCGGGCCGGGGCGATACGCCGTTCGACGACTACGTTGCCGCGCAACTGGCAAGCGCCGAACAGCAGTTACCCGGATTCAACCTGATCAAACGCTGGGATTTCGCGCTCCATGGCCATGGGGCGGTGTTGCTCGATTACAGCTGGCAGCGCGAAGGGCGGGAGCTGATGCTGCGCCAGGTGTTCATCGACCGCCAGCCCGTGGGGTTGATCACGACACTGACCACCACCCCGAACGATCTCGTGCACCACGAGCCGGCCTGGAAGATGGCCATGCACTCGCTCAAGTTGCGTCCACAGACTGCCTGATTACCCTGCGCGAAGACGATAACTCCAATGGATATGCTGGCTGCTGCGCGCCTTGGCGATGAAATTGCCCACGGTTTTGGTGTTGCCGCGATGGTGGCGGGGGCCGTTGCCGGTGCCTTGATCGGTGCAGCGGTGGTCGCCGCCACCGTGGCGACTGGCGGCGTGGCGCTGGCGATCATGGCCGGTTCGATCGCGGCGGGCGGCTTGTCGATGTTTCAGATCATCAAGGGCCTGAACACCATCTTCAACCTGCCCGAGCCGACCACGGGGGTGTTGATCATGGGCAGCTTCAACGTCCAGATCAACAACCGCAACGCGATGCGTGCGGGCGCAGACGTGTCGTCCACCTGTTCGGGCCTGCCGATGAATCACCCGATCTGGCCATTCCCGGTACTGATCGCCGAGGGTAGCGCAACGGTTTTCATCAACGGCAGGCCGGCGGCGCGGTTGCAGAGCAAGATGGTCTGCGGCGCGCACATCAAGAGCGGCAGCCCCAATACGTTCATTGGCGGGCCGACGGTTGCGGTCGCCTTCGTCCTCGATATCGAAGGCTGGCTGCATACGGGGCTGGAAGCCCTGGGCATGGTCGCCATGGGCGCCGCCGCGGTACTGGCGGCCATGGCTGGTGCGGCGGCCTTTGCCGGGTTCGTGGTGATCGGTGGCGCGATGATGGGGGGCATGGCGCTGTTGGGTCAGTTGGGCGACCGCCTCGGCCCCGGCTATCGCGACTTGCTCCAGGGCATCGCCGGCATGGCGCTGCTGGGCCTGGGGCCGAAAATGGCCCGCCTCGGCGCGGCCTCTACACCCCGCGCGGCGGCCTACAAGGCGGGCGTGACCGAAGCCGATATCATGGCGATTCCCAAGGGCAGCCGACCGCCGCCGCGGGATTATCTGGAAGGCCCGTATGTCGATAAGCACCTCAAGACCTTCGAGGAGGAGGGCGGGAGTTTCCTGTTCACCTCAGACGATATCGCCAACCCCAAATACGGTTCGTTCAACCCGAACAAGTTCGTCATGGCAAAATCCGACCTGAACGCGGTGGTTGCCGAGTACAAGAAAACCGGCGACGTCTCGGTACTGGAATCGGCCCTGGGTTACGATCCGGGATCGCTGGTGGGCAAAGACATCTACATGATGAACCTGGACAACCCCAAGGTGCTGATGCCCACCGGTAACGAAGGCGGGGTGAACTCGCTATGGCGGCCGGGCGGTCTGACCCATCCGGGCGGCATGCGCGAGGCGGTGCTGGACAACGTGCCCATCGCCCACGGCAACGACATCAACGCGTTGATGACCACCCGAGACGTAGTGAGAATCCAATGAGTAATCCAAGCGACAACGTGCTGCTGCTGGCGTTGGCCAATAACGATCTGGACAAGTTCCTGGTGGGCGAGCCGTTCTACTTTCTCGAAGCCAAGAGCGATAACGACGAACCGCAGAACGTGGTGGCCGCGTTCGACCAGTTGATCATGCCGTACTGGCGCCAGACCCACGACGCCAGCTTCCCCATGCGCTTCGTCTCGGCACTGCTGACGATGCTGGCGACGTACCCGGACCGCACGCGGGCGATCTACATCGCTCATGACTGGGTCTGGTACTACCGTTTCTGCCAGGACAAACAGCGCAAGCAGCCGCAAGGCCCTTATGGCGATCTGTTTGACGTGGACATGGGCAGTGTTGCCGTCGCCCTCAAGCGCCTGCTGGAGCGGCACAAGGCCGAACTGGTGGCCGATACCCGCTGGGCGGGCGCGGCGTGGAACAGCCCGGACGGCATGTGGACGCCGTTGATGCGCTCGGCGGTGACGGTACGCGACAAACTGGGCGGTCCGGATTTCGTACCGGCCAATATCTGACGGGGCTGGTCCTAATGCCAGTCAGTGAGGGAATCAAACGGTGCAAAAACCTGTGGAAGCGAAGCTTGCTCGCGATAGCGGCAGGCCGGTCAACATTATTGGTGACTGACTTACCGCTATCGCGAGCAAGCTTTGCTCCCACGGGCTTAACTGACTGGGATTTCAAGGAAGGCAGGCGTGATGCAATCTCGTTTTGATCCGCTGGTGCATATCGACTGGAAAACACCCGGCGGCGAACTCCTTGGGTTGCTCCAGCATTACTACCCCGATATCGACCTGTTTACCGGCCAGCCATTCGAGGCGTTGCTGGATGAACTCTCCAATGAAATGCCCGAGATCTGCTTCCAGGCGCTGGCGAACGCCCTGGCCGAACGCGGCTACGACCTGTGGAACCTGGACGCCTGCGGTGATGATTACCGCCCGGTCATTGTCGCGGCCGATCAGCGCGAGGCATTTGCCAGGCACTGGCAAGACCAGGAGGACTTTACACCGAGCCTGATCGAGCCCGAGAAGCCCGTTGCCGCTGAGGGAAAGGCCGCACGCAAGCCGGCCAAGTCCAAGCGCAGCAAGTTGAACTGGCTGCAGGAAGTGCATGACTATCCCGGCCCCACTTATGTCCATGACGACAACTACCACAACGGCTGGGCCGGCATTACCGAGCAGGACGATGAGCAGTGGCTGTGCTTCCTGATTGACTACAACCAGTGGCCACCTGAAGAGCACGACATGCTTGAGCATCGCACCGATGGGCTCGACGGCGCCGATCTGCAACTCATCGACGCCAATGCCCAGCGCAGCCTGTGGCGGCGCCGAGTCAGGAGGGGCGACTACAGCTCGGACGACCGCTATAAGTACGAAGTTCGCCAAGGCGACGACATCCAGGATTTCGGCCCTGCCCAAGTGGAGTGGCCCGGGTTTGAACAACCCGGCGTCGTGGTGGATGCCGAGGTATTCGAACGCCAGCGCATCTACGAACCGGTGCCGGTGACGCGTATCTGGCGGATCACGGCGCAGGCCAGCGACGTCGTTTTCGAACACCCGGATGAACTGACGATATTGCCCTTCGGTCCCCGTCGCCTGCTGTTCATGCAGCACAACGGCCCACTGTGCTGGATCTGGAGCCTCGACCCACCGCACCAGGCCATCGCCGCCAAGCCGATGCCGGCGGTGGACGGCTACCACCTCAGGGCCTCGACCGCCTATCTGGGGGGCGATGAGATCCTGCTGTTCAGCGAAGACAAGCGAAAGAACCTCGAAGACCCGCGCTACCACGAGACCGTACTGCTGGCGTGGCGCTTCAACGTGGTCACGGGCGCCGCAACGAAGGCGCTGCTCGATGGTTTTGGCAGCGAGGTACGCCAGGACACCCGCCTGCTCGTCACAGAGCCAAAGAACCTCATCACATTACGGACGTTCCACGGGCGTGTTCATGTCAGCCGGGGACACGGTGACTGGTGGGTCTGGAACTACGCCACCAACACGTTCGGCTCGTACACCCTGGCCTGGTTCTGGAATCAGCTCGATAATCAGGGTGCTCAAACTGTCCAGCCAGGATATCCGGCGTATCAAGCCGCAGGTGCGTTACCTGCCGGCCCAGGACCGCTACCTGGCGTTCGAAGCGGATTTCGTTGCCAGGTTGCCGGTGTTCAGCGAAATGCTTGAAGCCAAGGGTGGCGAGGTGCTGGGGTTCGACTGAGGGAGGCGGCAGTCAGGTCGTGCTAAACCCCCTCTTCTCTCTTGGGGGGACAGGTTACGTAGCCTGGCCGAGCGGGTAGGCATGCTGTAGGCATGCTCTGAAAGTAGCCCGCAATCCGTGGCGAGGGGATTTATCCCCGCTGGGCTGCGCTGCAGCCCCAACAACCATGCACTGAGGGGGCTGCTGGAAGACCGCATGAACCTGACTATGGCTGCTGCGCAGCCGAGCGGGGATAAATCCCCTCGCCACAGGATTGTGTTCTTGGTAAGCCTCGATTTCCATTGCATCTTTTTCCGTTGGTTACGGCATGCTCATCAGTGCCATTCTCAGGCGCTTGATCAGTTTCGGACCCTTGAGACAATCGACCGGCCGTATGTTACCCAAGGCGGGCACGACCTGTTCCATCCACCACAAGCCCTCTTTGAGCCCCCGTTTTCCATACAGCACGACGGCCATATCGAGGTTGTCGTCCATGGACTTGGCGAGCGTCCGGGCGCTGTCGTCGAGGTAGTCTTCTTCGTACCGGCGCACGAAAGTTTGCCATTCGGTGTCACCGACGTATTCGTCTTCCAGGCCCATTTCAACAACCTGCAAAGGCGATCAAGTCGCAGCCGCCCATTGATCAGGCCGGCACGTCGAACAACAGCGAACCCTTGATCGTTGCCCAATGCGCGGCCTCGGCATCGCCGAGTGGCTCGGCCTTGACGTAGCTCAGGGCAAACATCTTGCGAGTGCCGGGCAGCACGAGGGCCAACTGGTACTGGAAGACTTTTTCGTTGCCCTTGCTGAACTGGCTGCGCAGCTCGATGCCTTCGACTTCCTGGTTGGCGCCCAGGTGTACCGTGGCGCCCGGTTGGCAGCGCAGTTCCTGTACCTGTTTTTCCAGGCGCTTGAGCTGGTCGTCGAGGTTGCTTTGCAGGGTTTCGCCGTCGGCCAGCAGGCTGCGACTGACGATCAAGGACGTGCCCAGTTCGGGGAACTTGAGGATGTTGATCGTCGCGTCCAGCAATTCGCTGGGCGGCAATTGAAACTGGAACTCATTGATGCGGTAAGTCATGGCGCCTGAATCTCTGGATTAACCCTTGGGGAACGCGGCTTTGACGTTGGCGTCGATGCTGGCCTTGACGCCTTGGCCGTCAGGGGTGGCACCAGGGCCGCCGCCATTGTTCAGGTGCAGGACGCCGCCGGTGTTGAATTCGGCATCGCCCTTGGCATAGAAGCTGATCTGCACGCCGGTCAGGTTGATCTGGCCGCTGGCATTGAGCTCCAAAATGCTTTCACCGCACACCAGCCGCAGGTTCTCGCCCACTTCAATGACGTAGCTCTGGCTGATGCTGTCGGTCTTGCGCAGGCCCACCGAGAGGATGTCTTCCTGTTTGACGATGCGCAGGCGGTTGTTGCCGATGGTCACTGTCTCGTCATGGCCGATGCTCTTGTTGCGGTCATGGCCCACCGAATGACTTTCGTCCATCTCGACCACGATGTCCTGGTTGCGCTCGGCATGGATGTACAACTGCTCGGCGCCTTTCTTGTCCTCCATGCGGATTTCATTGAAGTTCGCCGGCGTGCCGCCCTTGCTCGAGCGGCTCTTCATGCCGCTCTGGGTGGCGTTGTCGGGCAAGTCGTAAGGCACGGTCTGCTCGGCGTTGTAGACGCGACCGGTGATGATCGGCCGGTCGGGGTCGCCTTCGAGGAAGCTGACGATCACTTCCTGGCCGATGCGCGGGATCTGCATCGAGCCCCAGTTCTTGCCGGCCCAGGATTGCGACACGCGGATCCAGCACGAGCTGTTCTCGTTGGACTGGTCGTGACGGTCCCAGTAGAAGTGCACCTTCACCCGGCCGAACTGGTCGGTCCAGATTTCCTCGCCTTTGGGGCCGACCACCAGGGCGGTCTGCGGGCCTTTGACGATGGGCCGGTGGGTGTGGGGCAGTGGGCGGTAGCTCTGCTGGGCGTCGATGCAGGTCAGGCTGCTTTCGAACTGTGCCGAAGGGGCGCCGCCACTGGTTTCGCCGCTTTCCTGGGACAGGTAGTAACGGGCCCCGACGATCAGGTACTCGCGGTTCTGGTCCTGGCGGGTGAAGCCGATCAGGCTGAACAGATGACCCGAGCCCAGGCCCCGCGCATTACCGGCCAGCTCGACCTGTTCGTGCAGGGTCTGCAAGGCTTCGATGCGGGTGCGTGCGTAGTGTTCGCCGTCTTCGCTTTGCACGTAGGTGCCGGGGTAGTCGTACAGCGGATAGTCACCGGCGGCATGGGGACGGGGCATCGCCGAACGTACGTCGATGCGTGCACTGGGACGCTGGAAGTCATAGTCGTTGAGCTCCAGCGAGCCCGGCTGAACCTCCTGGGCCAGGTGCCAGTCGTGAATGTGGTCACGCTCGCGTTGCTGTTCGTTCTTCGGGTAGTAGGGCACCGAGGCGTAGCCGGGCGCGCTGGTGTGCGCCCCGTAGGCATCGGCCAGCACCAGCACGTGACGGCCCTGTTCATGGCGGAAGAAGTAGTAGATCCCTTCCTGTTCCATCAGGCGGCTGACGAAATCGAAGCTGGTCTCGCGGTACTGCACGCAGTATTCCCACTCGCGGTAGGGGCGGCTCAAGGCGTCTTCGAAATCGGAGAAACCCAGGTCGCGGAACACCTGCTTGATGATTTGCGGGATGGTCAGGTTCTGGAAAATCCGGCAATCGGAGGTGCGCGTCAGCAGCCACAGCCAGGGCCGTAGCGTGGCCTGGTAACTGGCGAACTGGCCTTGGTCGACGTTCTGGCTGAAGCGGGCCACGATGCCGTGGAAATGCCGCTCACCACCGCCGTCCAGCTGCATGCTCACGCACATCGGTTTACCGAGCACCTGATGGAGGTCGATGGCGTTGTCCAGCGAGTGCAGCTGCAACTCATAGTTGAACAGCCTTCCCAGCTCTTCGCCGCCGCCCATGTCCTTGAGCAGCAGCACCTCGGGCCCCAGCGGGCTGGTGATTTTGGCCAGGCGTGTGGCTTGGTTGAATAACATCGAGTGTCCCGTGCAAATTGTGTTTGGCTGAAGGAACGCAACCCACTTTGGGAGCGAGCCTGCTCGCGATGGCGGTGTATCAGTCAACACTGGGTTGAATGTAACTCCGCTATCGCGAGCAGGCTCGCTCCCACAGGGCTTTCTGTGTTCCTGTCAGGTCAGACCGCGTCGCTGAAATCGTATTGCAATTCGTTATCCACCGCGCTGATCCGCACGCCGGCCATGGCCTTGCCTTCGAGCATGCGGGTCAGGAACTCGCGGCTCATGTCCGGTAGCAGGCTGTTGGTCAGGATGGTGTCGATCATGCGGCCGCCGCTTTCGGTTTCGGTGCAGCGCGAGACGATCAGGTCGATCACCGCGTCGTCGTAGTCGAACGCGACCTTGTGGGTGCTCTCCACGCGCTTCTTGATGCGGTTGAGTTGCAGGCGGGTGATGGCCTTGAGCATCTCGTCGCTGAGCGGGTAGTACGGGATCGTCACCAGGCGGCCGAGCAGGGCCGGCGGGAAAATCTCCAGCAGCGGCTGGCGCAGGGCCTTGGCGATTTCCTCGGGTTCGGGCACGTCCTGCGGGTTCTTGCAGACCTCGGCAATCAGCTCGGTGCCGGCGTTGGTGGTCAGCAGGATCAGGGTGTTCTTGAAATCAATCACCCGGCCTTCGCCATCCTCCATCACGCCTTTGTCGAACACCTGGAAGAAGATTTCGTGCACGTCCGGGTGGGCTTTCTCCACCTCATCCAGCAACACCACGCTGTACGGTTTGCGCCGCACGGCTTCGGTCAGCACGCCGCCTTCGCCGTAGCCGATGTAGCCCGGTGGCGCGCCCTTGAGGGTGGATACGGTGTGGGCTTCCTGGAACTCGCTCATGTTGATGGTGATGACGTTCTGTTCGCCGCCGTACATGGCTTCGGCCAGGGCCAGGGCGGTTTCGGTCTTGCCCACGCCGGAGGTACCGGCGAGCATGAACACGCCGATGGGCTTGCTCGGGTTGTCGAGGCCGGCGCGGGAGGTTTGGATGCGCTTGGCGATCATCTGCAGGGCATGGTCCTGGCCGATGATGCGTTTCTTCAGGTGCTGGTCGAGGTTGAGCACGGTTTCCAGTTCGTTGCGGGCCATGCGGCCCACCGGGATACCGGTCCAGTCGGCGACCACCGAGGCCACGGCCTGGTAATCCACGGTCGGCAGGATCAGCGGGGTTTCGCCTTGCAGGGCGGTCAGGCGCTGTTGCAGGTCCACCAGTTTTTCCCGCAGGGCGTGGCTTTCGTTGTCGGAAGCTTCGCTGGCGTCCTCGCTGTCCACCACGCCGACGCGCTCGCGCAGGGTGGCGCGGGTGGCGAGCAGTTCGTCCACCAGGGTTTTTTCTTCGGCCCAGCGGCTTTCCAGCTCGGCAAGGCGTTCGCGCTCGGCGCTCAGCAGGCTTTCGGTCTGGGTCTGGCGTGTGCCGATGACCACGCCAATCGCGTGCTCGCGGGCGATGATCTGCAGCTCGGTTTCCAGCGCTTCGATGCGCCGACGGCTGTCATCGACTTCGGCCGGCACCGCGTGCAGGCTGATGGCGACGCGGGCGCAGGCGGTGTCCAGCAGGCTCACGGACTTGTCCGGCAACTGGCGCGCGGGAATGTAGCGGTGGGACAGCTTGACCGAGGCTTCCAGGGCTTCGTCGAGGATCTGCACCTGGTGGTGCTGCTCCATGGTCGAAGCCACCCCACGCATCATCAGCAGGGCCTTGTCTTCCGACGGCTCGGCCACTTGCACCACCTGGAAACGACGGGTCAGGGCCGGGTCTTTCTCGATGTGTTTCTTGTACTCGGCCCAGGTCGTGGCGGCCACGGTGCGCAGGGTGCCGCGGGCCAGGGCCGGCTTGAGCAGGTTGGCTGCGTCACCGGTACCGGCGGCGCCACCGGCACCCACCAGGGTGTGGGCTTCGTCGATGAACAGGATGATCGGCTTCGGCGAGGCCTGGACGTCTTCGATGACCTGGCGCAGACGCTGTTCGAACTCGCCCTTCATGCTCGCGCCGGCCTGCAACAGACCGACGTCGAGGCTGCGCAGCTCCACGTCCTTGAGGGACGGCGGCACGTCACCGGCAACGATGCGCAGGGCAAAGCCTTCGACCACGGCGGTCTTGCCCACGCCGGCTTCACCGGTGAGGATCGGGTTGTTCTGCCGGCGGCGCATGAGGATGTCCACCAGTTGGCGGATCTCTTCGTCACGGCCGACGATCGGGTCGAGTTTGCCGCTGCGGGCCTGCTCGGTGAGGTCGACGGTAAAGCGCTTGAGGGCTTCCTGCTTGCCCATGGCGCTGGGGGCCATGGCACCGCTGGCTTCGCCCGGCACACTGCCGGCGTTGAAGCCATCGCTGGCGGTCAGGGCGTTTTCCGGGGAGTCGCCGACGTACTCGTCAAAGCGCTCGCTCAGGGCTTCGGCCTTGACCTTGTCGAACTCCGACGACAGGCCCAGCAGGGCATGGCGCAGGCTCGGGGTCTTGAGGATGCCCAGCACCAGGTAACCGGTGCGCACCTGGCTTTCGCCGAACATCAGGCTGCCGTAGACCCAGCCGCGCTCCACGGCCTCCTCGACGTGGGAGGACAGGTCGGTGATCGAGGTCGAGCCCCGTGGCAGGCGGTCCAACGCGTCGGTCAGGTCCCGGGCCAGGCGCGCCGGCTCGACATTGAACTGGCGGATGATGCGGTGCAGGTCCGAGTCCTGCAGTTGCAGCAACTGGTGAAACCAGTGGGCCAGTTCCACATAGGGGTTACCGCGCAATTTGCAGAACACGGTGGCGGCTTCGATGGCTTTGTAGGCCACGCTGTTGAGTTTGCCGAACAACGCGGCGCGACTGATTTCACCCATGCTCATGGCTCCTTGAGGTCTGTGAGGTGTTGGCCTGTTCGGCGTAATGCCGGGCCAGTATTAGATCGTTGGCATCGGTTTCGGGCTGCCCCAGCCAGGTATTGAACCCCAGGCGGAAGCGGCCGTTGAGTTGCAGCGCCGGCACCTCGGGCTGTTCCAGGACCAGGTTCAGGTCCCAGTCCAGTTCATGGCCCAGGTACTCGGCGACCCAGGCCACCAGCTCATTGAACGGCTCACCACCGGGCAGCATGCCCATGTAGTCGACGAGCTTGAGCGGCCCGAGGCGAATGCGGAATTTGTGTTGGCGATCCCACACGTAGCGGCCCAGGCAGAAGTCCACGCCCAGTTGATGGGCGCTGACGCCGACGCGGCTGCGCTCCGGCAACTCCAGCCATTGGCCGACGTATTCCTCGATCTCCACCGGCAGGCCGAAGTACTCGCTGAGGATAGCCTTCAAGCCGTCCGGGTAGCGGGTTTGCGCCGCCAGGTGACCGCTGTAATGCAGCTTCGCCGTGTCGGGGATCAGCCCCTGCTTGAGCAGACTCGGCATGCCCCGGCCGCTGAGTGCCGCCAGCCGTGCCGACCAGTAGTCGTCGTCCGGGCGGTCGTGACTGACCGTTGGCCGTGCTTCGGCCCAGGCCCGATAGAACAGGCTGAGCAGGCGATGGTGGAACACATCGAGAAAGCGCTTGCTGGTGCTGTCGGCGTTGTTGCGCTGACGCTCGCGCACGTATTCGGTCATGTGCAATGGCATCGGACCGTTGGGGCCGCCGAGGCCGAAGAAGAACTGTTCCAGCCGCGCCGGCGCACCGTCGACACCCGGCTGCACCGAGGCGAGGGTGGCCGGGGCAAAGGTGCAGTCGGCCTGTTGCCCGAGGCGCAGCGGGTCATCGGCCAGGCGCAGGGAATGGCCCAGGCGCGGCAGCTCGGGGGTTTCGCACTCGATGCGCCGCAACGCCTGGAAGAAGTCGTATTCCCAGGGTTCCTGGTGCATCGCGTCCAGGGTACTCACAGGGTCGGACGACGTCCGGGCTTGGCTTTCCATCGCATGATCTCGCCGCGTTCGGTGGTACGGATCACCGTCTCGGTAAAACTGTTGATCGACACGTAGCGTGCCAGGAAACGTTCGAACACCGCACCGAGCAGAAACACCCCGGTGCCGCGAAACGCGTTTTCATCGAATTCCAGAGTGATCTCCAGGCCCCGGCCGAACACAATCGGGCCGGGCATCGGCAAGCGTCGCGTGCAGGCCTTGCTGCTGACGTCCCGCAGGCCTTCGATCTGCAATTGCAGCGCCGCGTCGTTGCTGTCGCCGTACAGGCGCAACAGTTCGCGCAGGGCGGCGGCGCCCTGGCCTTGTTCACTGAGGGACAGGTAATTCAGCGACAACTGGCTGATCAGCCGCCAGGCCTTGGCGTCGTGGGCATGGCTGGCCCGCGGCCGACTCGGCCCGGCGACGCAGCGCACGGCGCCGACCGGCGCACTGTCGGCCAGGGTGAAGTCGGTCTTGCCGTTGCCCACGCTCATGAACAACGGCAGGTCGCGGTTGGTGCACAGCGCGGTCACGCCCAGTTGGCGCAGGTCATGGCGGTAGGGCGCCTGGTGACTGTCCACCAGGCTGACAAAGGTTTCGCTGCCGATGTAGGTCGAACGCGGGCCGTTGCGTCGCTGATCGCTGGACAACACCCGCGGTTCACGGCGCACCGTGTAATAGGCCTGGTCGCGGCCATAGCGGGACGGGTCGCGCACGGCATAGAACGGCAGGAACGGCTGCTCCGGCCCGGTGCCGTGGCCGGTGAGGCCGGTCAGCGAATGCACTTCGAAATCCATCGGCCGGGTGCGGTCGGCGATCACGTGATGCTCGTTGACCCGGTCCGACAGGTGGATGCGGTCCAGGCGCTTGGGGAACAGATTGACGGCCGGGGTGCAGAACGGCAGGAACTGCGCGGCACCGACGCTGCCTTCCAGGCTCGGGTCGTGGCGGTCGAACAGCACGATCAACTCCAGCTCCTGGCCATCGCAACGTTTGACTGCCCGGCTCAGTTGGGTGAAGTCGACGAACAGGAAGCGCTGGGGCAGGGCGAAGTATTCCTGCAGCAGGCGATAGCCCTGGAACGCTCGCGGCACCACCGGCAGCGCCGCGTCGACGTCATCGAAGCCGCGCGAGCGCAGTGCATCCTGGGGCAGCCGTTCGACCCAATTGCCGCCGGGTTGGCGGGCGAACACCGCGCAGGCGCTGCCCAGCAGTTGTTCGTACAGGCGGAACGGTTGTTCATCGGCGCCACTGAGGTACAGCGGCAGATTGTCCAGGGCCAGGCTGTTGAACGGCAATTCGGCGCCGGTGCGCAGGGTCAGGCGCAAGCCGGCCTTGGCTTTCGGCTCACTGGCGGCCAGGCGTCCGAGCACCGTGGACGGGTTGCCGAAGTACTCGGCCTGGCTGACCTGCAACGGCCACAGCGTCACCGAGTGGGCGGTGCGGTATTCGCAGCAGGTCTGGGTTTCACGCCCCAGGGCGGCGCGCAGGACGCTGTCCCGGGGCAGCTCGAAGCCGCTGCTCAACGACCCTTCGTCCGGGTCGGCCTGCATCTGTACCACGGTCATCGACGGCGTCGGCGCCAGATAATGGGGGTAGGCGATTTCCAGCAGGTTGTGGGTGAAGGTCGGGTACTCGGCGTCGAGCTTGAGTTGGACCCGCGCCGTCAGGTAGGCGAAACCTTCCAGCAGCCGCTCGACATACGGGTCGGCGCAGTCCATGCCGGACAACGTCAGCCGACTGGCGATCTTGGGGTATTCCTTGGCGAACTCCGCCGCGCTTTCGCGCACGTGATGCAGTTCCTGATTGTACAGCTCCAGCAGGCGCGGGTTCATGAGCGTCTCCGCTGATCGGCGTTGACCACGCGCACATGGCCGGTTTCCAGGTCCAGGTCGGTTTGCAGCATCAGGCGCAGCGGCACCGGCTGCGCCCAGAGGTCGCCTTCGATCTCGAAGCTCAAGGCGTTGTGGTTCATCTCGGCCGTCGCCCGGGCCCGCACGCGCAAGGTATGGCGCAGGATACGCGGCTCGAAAGTGGCGATGGCTTGGTGGATCAGGGCTTCCAGCGCCGAAAGATCGACGTTCGAGGCGCTGTTGCCGGCCAGCGCCGGCAGCCCGAAATTCACCACTGAGGTGCCCGCCGGGGTGTGCAGCGTGGCATCGGCGTCGAGCAACGAAGTGGTGTTGAGCAGCCACGCCAGGTCACGCAGCACCGAGGCTTTCAACTGGGTGAGCGACAGGACGCGCTTGTCGGCGCTTTCCTTGGGGTTGGTCGGATCGTCATCGGTCAACCGGTCCAGCAGGGAAGGTTGCAGGCGATCGCGGGTGGCAATTTCGGTTACCAAGTGAACAGGCCTGTGTAATTCTTCTGGTCACCTGCGCCGCTCATGCAACTGGCGGTATTAGCGATGATTGAAGGCTCAAGTTGCCCATTAATCAGGCGGATGGCGCGGTACGCCGAACGACATTCGTGGTTCTCAGCGTCTGCCACCATATGCATAACGATAACAATGGGCACTTCGCCGAAGGTCTCGACGTGCGGTTTTCCATGTCGGTCAACAGTGAACTGGCAAGGCCATGACAAGTCGAGTGGTAGGGTCTGGTCCGGTTTACGTAACACACAGCGCTGTTGGTTGTTCTCCAGCGTCACCTGTTGTCCGCCCATCATGACGACTTGTTGTCCCCCCGTTGCTGATGGCATTGCCAACTGCTGAGCGCAGGCAGTCAAGCTCGATAACAAGCCTCCAACCAATATTGCGCAGTGAGCCTTGATCATAAGAGCTCCCAGAACCAGATCGCCCTTGATCGATAGGAGGGGTCGTCATACCGGCTAGCGGTAAGGCCACGGTTCCAAAGATCAATATGATCGCCAGTGCGGCTATCTGATGACTCGCCCAGTTGTTGAAAACAATCCTTGAAGAAAATGAGCCCCCGTTTGTCCATCAGCTTGCGGCGCTCTTCTGCGCTGCCGCCGAGAATCATCGGGCGCCCCAGATGATGCTTCCACAACCAGTTCGCCAGCGATTCGGCGCCTCGGGCGTGTTCATGGGCACACTTGGGTTCGGTGTAGGTGGATTTGTTGACCTTGATGGTCAGTTCTGCATTCAGCGTGATGCTCATGCGAATGGCGCACTGGTTTGCCCACGGCCCATCGCAGGGTTTCGCGTCGGGGTAGGTCACAAGCAGATCGGAATAGGCTTTCCACAAATTGATAAACGAAGGCTTGGCCATGACTCAGATACCGCGCGCAAAGGATTGGATGAGAGCAAGCACCAAACACCCCCGGCGCGTGGCACCGGGGGCGTGTTCGATTACACCTTGACGTTCTGACGCACGTTCCAGCCGAACTTGACCGGACCGCCTTCCTTGCTGCCGTCGGCTTTCTGCGGCTGGTAGTCCACCAGCACCTTGGCGAAGTTCAGGGTGACGTTTTCGGTCAGGCGATCATCGCTGCCCGAGCCGCCGGTGCTCAGAGAGGTGATCAGCACTTCTTCCAGGTTGATGATCATGTACTCGACCTGGCTCTCACCGCCGGCCTTGCGCACGGTCAGCTTGACCTTGTCGATGTGCTTGCCGCTGGCGCAGTGCATCATCAGGTTCGGCGAAGCCTTGTCGACGTATTTGGTCAGCGACAGGTCCTGGATGTTCACCTTGCCGGCGCCACCGCCACTGCCGGTGTGCATGTTGCCGGACTGGGACATGCCCCAGCTCCAGTTCAGGACGTCGATCTCGTCCTTGTGGGCCTTGTCCATGGACTCGCCCTTGATGTCGCCGATCTTGATGAAAATATCAACAGCCATGTTTTCTCCCTGTGTGGTTTCTAACCACATTGTTTGGTTTGACGCCGACCTGCGAATTCTGTGTTCAACAGGGATCTTCAACTCAACGAAGATCCCTGTGGGAGCGAGCCTGCTCGCGATGACGGCGTGTCAGGCGATACAACGGGTGACTGATCCACCGCCATCGCGAGCAGGCTCGCTCCCACATTTCTACCGCGTACCGTTCAGCTGGTTGTTACGCGCCCTTGGCCGAAGGCAGTTTCGACACCAGGCGCAGCGACACGGTCAGCCCTTCGAGCTGATAGTGCGGGCGCAGGTAGAACTTGGAGTTGTAGTACCCCGGGTTGCCTTCGACTTCTTCGACGATCACTTCGGCCGCAGCCAGTGGGTGCTGGGCCTTGGTGGTTTCGGTGGAGTGCGCCGGGTCGCCGTCGACGTAGTTGAGGATCCAGTCCTGCAACCAGCGCTGCATCTCGTCCTTCTCTTTGAAGGAACCGATCTTGTCGCGCACGATGCACTTCAGGTAGTGGGCGAAACGGCAAGTGGCGAACAGGTACGGCAGGCGCGCGGCCAGGTTGGCGTTGGCGGTGGCGTCCGGGTCATCGTACTCGGCCGGTTTCTGCAGCGACTGGGCGCCGATGAACGCGGCGAAGTCGGTGTTTTTCTTGTGCAGCAGCGGCATGAAACCGTTCTTCGCCAGTTCCGCTTCACGGCGGTCCGAAATGGCGATCTCGGTCGGGCACTTCATGTCCACGCCACCGTCATCGGTGGGGAACGTGTGGGCCGGCAGGTTTTCCACTTCACCGCCGGACTCCACGCCACGGATGCGCGAGCACCAGCCGAAGTGTTTGAACGAACGGTTGATGTTCACCGCCATTGCGTAAGCGGCGTTGGCCCAGGTGTATTTCGAGCTGTCGGCGCCGTCGGTGTTTTCTTCGAAGGCGAAGGCTTCCACCGGGTCGGTCTTGGCGCCGTACGGCAGGCGCGCCAGGAAGCGCGGCATGGTCAGGCCGATGTAGCGCGAGTCTTCCGATTCACGCAGCGAGCGCCAGCCGGCGTATTCTGGCGTGGTGAAGATCTTGGTCAGGTCGCGCGGGTTCGACAGCTCCTGCCAGGAGCCCATGCCCATCACGGTCGGCGAGGCGGCGGAAATGAACGGTGCGTGCATCGCCGCGCAGACTTTCGACAGTTCGCCCAACAGCTCCACGTCCGGTGGCGACTGGTCGAAGTAGTAGTCGCCCACCAGGCAGCCGTAAGGCTCGCCGCCGAACTGGCCGTATTCTTCTTCGTACATCTTCTTGAAGAGCGGGCTCTGGTCCCACGCCGTGCCCTTGAATTTCTTCAGGGTCTTGTGCAGGTCCGGCTTGGAGATGTTGAGCACGCGGATCTTCAGTTGCTCATCGGTCTCGGTGTTGTTGACCAGGTAGTGCAGGCCACGCCAGGCGCTTTCCAGCTGCTGGAAGTCCGGGTGGTGGATGACCTGGTTGACCTGCGCGGTGAGCTTGGCGTCGATGGCGGCGATGATCGATTCGATCGACTTGATGGCGTCGTTGGACACCAGGTCGGTCTGCGCCAGGGCCTGCTCGGCCAGGGTACGCACGGCGGTCTCGACCGCTTCGCGGGCACGCTCGGTCTTGGGCTTGAATTCTTGCAGCAACAGGGACGCGAATTCGCTGGTTTCTTCAGTCGCGCCCAGGTTCTGTGCGCCTTCGCGGACGGTATTGTCGGTCATGATCATTGATCCTGTGCTGGCTTCGGCGCGCTCGCCAGGGCCTGCAACAGCGCTGGGTCCTTGATCGCCTTCATGATGATTTCTTCAGCGCCGGTCTTGCCGTCCATGTAGGTCAGCAGGTTGGCCAATTGGGTGCGTGCTTCGAGCAACTTGTTCAGCGAGTCGACCTTGCGGGCCACGGCCGCCGGGCTGAAGTCGTCCATGCTTTCGAAGGTCAGGTCCAGGCTCAGGTTGCCTTCGCCGGTCAGTTCGTTGGGCACATGGAACGCTACGCGTGGTTGCATGGCCTTGAGGCGCGAGTCGAAATTGTCGACATCGATTTCAAGGAACTTGCGGTCGGCCACGGGTGCCAGAGGCTCGGCGGGCTTGCCGGCGAGGTCGGCCATTACGCCCATGACGAAGGGCAACTGGACCTTTTTCTCGGCGCCGTAGAGCTCGACGTCGTACTCGATCTGCACTCGAGGCGCGCGGTTGCGCGCGATGAATTTCTGAGAACTTTGCTTCGCCACGTTGCTGCTCCTGGTCGCTTGAGCGACGGTGTTGGCGTCATCCGGTGGGGCCGGTGACGTGACTGCGTGATCCGCTCGCTGTTATTCGCTGTCCGGGCCGCGCAGGTTTTCAAATTGACTCATGCCGTCGGGAATCAGGTTGCGCACGATGGCCGCGAAATCGGCGTGCACCAGATTCTTCGCCCGATTCAACAGCACCGGCAGGGGGCTGGAGGGCTCGTGACGAGTGTAGTAAGCGAGAATCCGGTCCAGGCTGCGCAGCACGTCGTCGCGGTTGTTGATTTCACCGCTGATCGTGCTCATGCCGGTGTTGCGCGGCGTGCTCGGCGCGCTGGTGTATTCGGCTGGCGCAGCGCTGTCGTCGGCGACCGTGTCCGAAGGGGCGCTGTCGCCGCTCTGCGGCGCGAACTGACCAAGAATCTGCAAGGCCATCTTCAGTGGCTGCTTCAGCGGGCCGAGGTCCACACCCTGGGCGGAACCGACCTGATCGCTGACCTGCTGTTCGATGGCTTCGGCGGCGGCGCGGGCTTCTAGCAGCGCCGCACGGGTGAGTTCCAGCTGTTCGGGGTCGCAGTCGAGCAACGCGCCGGCAAGCTGTTCGGCACCAAGACTTTCGTCGGCGAAACTTTGCAGGCCGCTGGCGTTGGCGGCGGCGCGCAGGCTGACGGGGCCGAACGCACGCGAGCGGGCCAGGATGCTCTCACGCAGCAGGCGGATGGTGATATCGGACGTCAGCCCGGCGAGGGCGTTGATGCGCACGGTGGGATCGTTGTCGTCATCGGCATCCAGGCGCGGGTGCAGGTCGGCCCAGTATTGCTTGAGCAATTCGCTGATCAGCGTCAATACGCGGGCCAGGCCCGGGAGACCTTCGAGGGCCAGGGAGCTCTGCAACAGGAAATGGGTGATGCGCAGGTCTTTGCTGCGTTGCAGCAAGTCCAGGCTCTGTTGCTGGATGCTGCGCCACTCGGGAGGTTCGGCGGGCAATATCGAGTCGCCCATGCTGCGCTCGGGTTGGCCTCGGGAATCACGCTCCAGGCGCAGGAAATCCGCGTCATATTCCAGGTCTTCGCCACAAGGCGAGTTCGCGGAAACGGCGGCGAGCAACAAAGGCACATCCACTTGGATCGATCTCCCTATCGCCCGCTGAACAATGAAGTCGGGGCAGTTCACACGCAAGTTCCGGATGGAACTTCCCGTGTCCCTTGACGGTAATGGCCCGTTAGATGCTATATGATCTTAAAGTGCCATCATTGATATTCAAGAAGTTGTGCATTTTTGGTGTAGTACTTATCGCTTGTCAAGGTAAGCTATTTCCACTCTGTTACAGTTGTGAGGCGCTTAACAACCCGTGCGACTGACAGGTCGAGGAAGGTACTGAGAGCGGTTTTTTGTCATGCAGGCCGGTTAATATCAGCCTTCATGCTGGCAAAAAGCCGTTTTGCGGTTGTTTGCAAGGTTTTCCGGTGAGCCAGCAGGGCGAATTTTCCCCTCGACTCACCCGCGCGCAGGCGTGTGAAAGTATTTGGCAAGGAGGCGAGATGCCGCTGTGTTTGACTATCACTAGTTATCACAAGATTACCCCCGGTCAGTGTTCTGAAAAGTCCATGGACCAGGGAGTGATGGCAATTGGCCGTAGTTCCGATAATGACTGGGTATTGCCGGATCCTGAACGGTTGGTATCCGGTAAACATTGCGTTATTCAATACAAAGACGGCCGGTATTATTTAACCGATAACAGCACCAATGGCGTGGAACTGGTCAAGGCCGGTGTTCGCCTGCGCAAAGGCAACAGTGAACCCTTGCAGGACGGCGAGATCATCCGCATCGGTGATTATGAAATCCAGGCGCGTGTCGACTTCAACCTGCCGGTCACCGACAGCAATCCCTTTGCCGAGTCGCCCAGCAGCTTCGAAGCGTTGATGGGCCGCCAGGCGGCCGCGCCCGTGAATACCCCCGCGCCGATCCCCATGGTTCCGCCGGCGCAGTTCCAGGGCGTGTCAGCCATGGACACGATGCCGGACCTGTTTGATTTCCTCGCGCCGCCCAGCGTGCCGCCGGCCACCCAGCCGGATCATGTGCCGGCCCAGCAGCACGATTTCCGCCCGCCAACGCCGATTCCCCGTCCCAGCCCACCGCCTGTGGTCGAGCCGGTGACGATGGGTTCTGCCTCGGTGATCCCGGAGGATTGGGACCCGTTCAGCGACAAGCCGGCGCCCGTGCCCGTTGCCCCGGTGGCCGTCGCCCCGCCGCCGGTCGCACAAGTGCCGACGGTCGAGCCGGTCGCGGTAGCCGTGCCTCAGATACCCGAGCCAGCGATCCCGGTGCCGGACATCTTTGCGCCTGAGACGAGTGTCGCCGAGTTCAACCTGGCGGATGTTCGCATACCGACCGAACCTGCGCCGCTGCCCGAACCGCCAGTGGCCCGTGTCGAGCCGCCGGTCGCTCCAGTCGCGCCGGTTATGCCCGTTACGCCTGCTGTTCCGGTAGACGCCGCCCAGCCCGACCTGCTGCAAGCCTTCCTGCGCGGTGCAGGTCTGGATCAGTTGCGCCTGGACAAGGCCCAGGCCGAGGCGCAGATGGAAAGCATCGGGCGCAGCTATCGGTTGATGGTCGAAGGTCTGATCGACGTTTTGCGTGCCCGTAGCAGCCTCAAGGGCGAGTTCCGTATCCAGCAGACGATGATCCAGCCAGTGGAAAACAACCCGCTGAAATTCGCCCCTAACGTCGATGAAGCCCTGTTGCTGCTGTTGCGCCACGGCAACCAGGCGTTCATGGCGCCGGACGCGGCCGTGCGTGACAGCTTCGATGACCTACGGGCCCATCAACTGGCGGTCATGGCCGGTGTGGAAGCGGCGATCAAACATTTGCTGGCGCGCTTCGAACCGGCGCAACTGGAAGAACGCATGGGCAAGCCTGGCGGGCTGTCGGGGATTTTCAGCGGTTCGCGGCAGGCCCAGTATTGGCAGCAGTTTACCGAGCTCTACAGCAATATTTCCCGGGAAGCCCAGGAGGATTTCCAGGACCTGTTCGGTCGTGAATTCAGTCGTGCCTACGAAGAACACAGTACCCGACAGCGACGCCGTTGAGCGTCGCTGTCCATAACCCTTCACAGGACAAACAACGGATAGCTCAAACGTCATTGAGGACGCAGGATGATTTCCAGGTTTTTACTCGCAGTTGCCGCCGCGCTTCTGTTGACGGCGTGTGCCAAGGATGCGGCCAACCCCAGTCCGAAGAGGCTGATACCGCCGCCGTCGAGCTGCACTTCCACGCCATCAACGGTCTCAACCCCGGTGCCACCGGCCAGCCGGCCCCGGTGCGGGTGCGGATCTTCGAATTGAAAAATGCGGCGACCTTCGGCCGCTCCGATTATTTCGCCCTGGCCGAACGGGCCCAGGCGACCCTGGGCGCCGATCTGATCGATCAGGACGAAGTGCTGATCCAGCCCGGCCAGCAGCTGAGCCTGCAGCGCGACCTCGACCCGTCGACCCGCCACATCGGCATCCTGGTGGGCTACCGCGAACTGGATCAGTCGTTGTGGCGCACGGTGTTGAATGTGCCGCCGCGTGAGTACACCGAATACCAGATCAGCCTCGATGTGCGCGCCGTGCGCAGCGACGTCGTCGTTCCCCCATCCAGCCCTGCCCAATAAGCAATCGGAGCCCCCATGTCCTGGAACAATCGCGTGGTCTGGTCGGAAGGCATGTTCATCGGAACGCAGCACTTCCAACAGCACGACCGTTACCTGGAAAACCTCATCGACGCACGCAGCCGGCCTTTGTCGGCCGGCGCCTGGGGCTTTTCCGAATTGCTCATCGACCAGGGCCTGCTGGTCCAGGGCAAGCTGGCGATCATCTCGGCGCGGGGCCTGTTGCCGGACGGCACGCCCTTCAATATTCCCCAGGATGACGTGGCGCCGACCCCGCTGAACATCGACGACAACCTGCGCGACGGCCTGGTCTACCTGGCCCTGCCGCTCAAGCGTGCTGGCGCTCGTGACACCGTGGATGAAGGCGAGCCCCTGGGCGCAGCGCGCTATGTCAGCCAGGTCAGTGAAGTGCGCGACGACAACGCACCGTTTGAAAACCGCGCCCCGGTGGCCCTCGGCTCCCGGGCATTGCGCCTGTTGACCAGCCAGGACGGCATTGGCGACTACGCCGCCGTCGGCGTGGTGCGCATCAAGGAGAAGCGCGCCGACCGCGCCCTTGTGCTCGACGACACCTACATCCCGCCGCTGCTGGATGTGGTCGCCTCCAAGCCGCTGGCGGCGTTTCGCAGTGAGCTGCTGGGCCTGCTCCATCAACGCGGCGAAGCCCTCGCCGGACGGGTGGTGGCATCCGGTGCCGGTGGCGCTTCGGAGATCGCCGACTTCATGCTGCTGCAACTGGTCAACCGTGCCCAGCCGCTGGTCCAGCACCTGAGCCAGCTGAGCCCGCTGCACCCCGAGCGCTTCTACAGCGAACTGGTGGCATTGGCCGGAGAGTTCTCCACCTTCACCGCGTCCGGGCGACGACCGCAGGAATACCCGCCCTACCAGCATGACGACCTGGTGCTGAGCTTCACGCCGGTGATGCAGGCGCTGCGCGAGGCCTTGTCGATGCTGATCGACAGCAAGGCCACACCGATTCCGATTGTCGAGAAAGCCTACGGTATCCACGTGGCAATGCTGGCCGACAAGACCCTGCTCGACAGCGCCAGTTTCATCCTGGTGGTGCGCGCCGACGTCCCCGCCGAAACCCTGCGCAGCCGTTTCGGCCAGCAGAGCAAGGTCGGTTCGGTGGAGCACATCCGCGACCTGGTCAACCTGCAACTGCCGGGCATCGGTCTGCTGCCGTTGCCGGTGGCGCCCCGTCAGCTTCCGTACCACGCCGGTTCCACCTACTACGAACTCGACCGGGGCAGCGACCACTGGCAGCAACTGAGCAACTCCGGCGGTTTTGCGTTCCACATCGCCGGCCAGTTCCCAGGGCTGAACCTGGCGTTCTGGGCGATCCGAGGATAATTCGCGATGAGCAACGACGATCGTACCCAGTTCATGCCAACGCCCGGCGGCCGTGGCGCCGATCCGTTCCGCCCGGATGCCGGTCGCCCTCAGCCCGCACCCGCGCCGCTGTCGATGCCGGCCGCGCCGGTGCTGACCGGCAAGGCCCAGGGCCTTAACCCGCTGGAAAGCGCCGCCGGGCCGCTGCTGGCCCTGCTGACGCGCCTGCGCAGTACCATCGCGCACCCGGCCCCGGCCAGCCTGCGCGCACAACTGCTGGCCTACCTGCGCCAGTTCGAAGAGCGCGCCGAGGCTGCCGGGGTGGTGCGCAACGACGTGCTGCTGGCCCGCTATGCCTTGTGCACCGCGCTGGATGAAGCGGTATTGAGCACTCCCTGGGGCGGCACCAGCGACTGGGGCAAGCAGAGCCTGTTGATCACCGTGCACAACGAAGCCTGGGGTGGCGAGAAAGTCTTCCAGCTGTTGGAACATTGCCTGCAAAGCCCACGGGAACGCTTGTACTTGCTGGAGCTGTTGTACCTGTGCATGTGCCTCGGTTTCGAAGGGCGCTATCGGGTGATGAACGACGGTCGCAGCCAACTCGAAGCGTTGCGCGAACGCACCAGTGCGGTGATCCGCAGTGCCCGTGGCGACTACGAACGCGAGTTGTCGCCACACTGGCGCGGCGTCACCGTGGCCCGCGACCGCCTGGCGCAATTCATGCCGCCATGGATCACCGTGGCCATCGGCGCGGCCTTGCTGCTGGCGCTGCTGTTCGGTCTGCGCATGAAACTCGCCTCCGATGCCGAACCGGTGTTCAAGAACATTCACTTCCTCGGCGAGATCCCGGTGCAGACCATCGACCGCCCTGTGGTGCAGCCGAAAGTGGTCGAGCGTCCCCGCCTGGCCGGTTTCCTGGCCGATGAAATCCGAGCCAATCGGATCGCGGTGGAAGACGCCGTCGACCGTTCGGTGGTGACCATCCGTGGCGACGAACTGTTCGCCTCGGGCAGCGCCAGCATCAAGGACGATTTCGAGCCGTTGATGCTGCGCATCGCCGATGCGGTGCGCAAGGTCAAGGGCCAGGTCCTGGTGACCGGCCACAGCGACAATCGTCCGATTGCCACGTTGCGCTTCCCGTCCAACTGGGCGTTGTCCGAAGCGCGGGCGCAGTCGGTGCTGCAGATTCTGTCGGCCAAGACCGGCCAGCCCGAGCGCTTCAGCGCCGAAGGCCGCAGCGACACCGAACCACTGGCGTCCAACGCCACCACGGAAGGGCGTGCACGCAACCGTCGGGTTGAAATCACCGTATTGGCGGAGGGAGTCGAGTGAAGGCGTTTTTCAGTTTCATGATCCGCTGGGTCATCCCGTTGCTGGGGCTGATTGCCCTGAGTCTGATCATCTGGTTCGTCGGCCCGCTGCTGGACTGGCTGGTGCCCGAAGGGCGGCGCTGGGCGTTGATCATCCTGGTGTTCGCGGTGTGGATCGCCTACCGCGTGTTCCGCATCATCCAGGCCCGTCGTCAGGCCGCCGAAGTCATGCGCAGCCTGGCCGAGCAGACGCCGCCCGACCCCACCAGCATCGCCACCGCCGAAGAACTCGAAACCCTTCGCCAGCGCATGGACGAAGCCCTGGCGCTGTTGAAGAAGGCCAAGCTGGGCGGTGACGAGCGTCGTAACCTCTACGAACTGCCGTGGTACGTGATCATCGGCCCGCCGGGGTCGGGCAAGACCACCGCGCTGGTCAACTCCGGGCTGCACTTCCCGTTGGCGGCCCAGTTGGGCGCCGGTGCGGTGCGCGGCGTCGGCGGTACCCGCAACTGCGATTGGTGGTTCACCGACCAGGCCGTCCTGCTCGACACCGCCGGGCGCTACACCACCCAGGACAGCGACGCGGCCATCGACAAGGCTGCCTGGCTGGGCTTCCTGGGGCTGCTGAAAAAGCAACGGGCCCGGCGTCCGATTGACGGCGCGTTCATCGCCATCAGCCTGTCCGACCTGCTGCTGGGCAGCGACGCCGAGCGCGCTGCCCATGCCGCCGCGATCCGCCTGCGTATCCAGGAGTTGTACACCCAACTGGGCGTGCGCTTCCCGGTCTACCTGATGCTGACCAAGCTCGACCTCGTGCCCGGGTTCATGGAGTACTTCGACACCCTGAGCAAGGAAGAGCGCGCGCAGGTCTGGGGCATGACCTTCGCCCTCGACGATGGCAAGAGCAACGACAGTCCGCTGGCGCACCTGCAAAGCGAATTCACCGGCCTGGAACAGCGCCTCAACGACCGGCTGGTGGAGCGCCTGCAACAGGAACGCGACCCGGCGCGGCGTGATCTGATCTACGGTTTCCCGCAGCAGTTCGGTGCCTTGAAGGATTGCCTGCAAAGCTTCCTCGACGGCGTGTTCAAGCCCAACGCCTTCGAAGAGCGCGTGCTGCTGCGCGGTGTGTATTTCACCAGCGGCACCCAGGAAGGCAGCCCGATCGACCGCCTGATCGGCTCCATGGCCCAAAGCATGAACCTGGACCGCCAGCACCTGGCGCGCCAGACCGGCACTGGGCGCAGCTACTTCATCGAAAAACTCTTCACCGCTGTTGCCTTCGCCGAGCGTGGGCTGGTGGGCGTCGACCCGAAAGTCGAGCGTCGGCGCAAATGGATCGCCCGGGGCGTATTGGCCTCCACCGTGCTAGTGGTGCTGGTGGTCAGCACGTTGTGGTGGGTCAGTTATCGGGCCAACCAGGCCTACATCGCCCAGGTCGACCAGAAGGTCGCGCCGCTGGGCCAGACCGTGCAGAACCTCAGCCCGGCACAGCGCGATGTGCTCGCGGTGCTGCCGTTGCTCAACGCCGTTAAACACCTGGCGGGTGATGCGCCGGATTGGGCCGAGGGCCTGGGTCTGTACCAGGGCGACATGCTGGAAGCCGAGTCCGGCAGCGTCTATCGCAAGTTGCTGATCGCGGTGTTCGCGCCGCGCCTGCTGACGCGCATCGAAGAGCAACTGCACAGCGGCGGCAATTCGGATTTCCTCTACGAAGGCTTGAAGGCCTACCTGATGCTCGCCGACAACGAGCATTACGACGCCGACTTCATCAAGGCCTGGATTGCCCTGGACTGGGATCGCAGCCTGCCCCGTGACCTGCCGGCCGAACAGCGGCTGGCCCTGAGCGAGCATCTGCAAGCGCTGTTCGAACGTCACCCGCCCACCGCACGGCTGGACCCTCGGCTGATCGAAGACCTGCGCCGGCAGTTGCAACAGCTGCCCGTGGCCCAACGCGTCTACGACCGGATCAAGCGGCAGAAACTGCCCGAGGGCATCCCGGACTTCCGCATCAACGAAGCCGCCGGGCGTGACGCCGCGCTGGTGTTCAGCCGCAAGAGCGGCAAGCCGCTGGGCGAGCCGTTGAGCGGGTTCTTCACCGTCAAGGGCTACCGCCAGGGCTTCTTGCTCACCAGCCTGAGCCAGACCGGCACCCTGGCCGAAGAGCAATGGGTGCTGGGCCATGAAGAGGCCGATCAGCAGAACGTTGCCAGCCTGGCCGCCGATGTGCGCCGGCTGTACTTCCAGGACTATCAGCGTCAATGGGATGCCTTGCTCGCCGACATCGATTTCGTACCGATCACCAGCGTGGCCCAGGCCGCCGATGTGCTACGGGTGATTTCCGGGCCGACCTCGCCGTTGAAAAAACTGTTGGTGGCGGTGGCGAAGGAAACCGACCTGCAACAGGACGAACGCCTGCTGGCCGCCAAGGGCGCGCCGGTGGAGGGCGGGGTGGACAAGCTCAAGGAACGCCTGGGCAGCTTGCTCGGCCAGGAGCAGGCGACGCAAAGCGCACCGCAGGCCAGCGACGACCCGATCACGGCGCACTTCGCCGAGCTCAACAGCATCGTCAGCAAAAACGAAGGTGAACCGGCCGCCATCGATGGCTTGCTGGCCGACATGAATGCCTTGTACGTGCAGGTCAGTGCCATGGTCGGCGCCAGCGGCGATGCCTTGCTCGGCGAAGCCAAGAACCAGGCCGCGGCGGCCGCCACCCGGGTCAGCCTCAACGCCGAGCGTCAGCCGCCGTTGGTGCAGGGGTTGGTCAAGTCGGTGGTTAACTCCACCACCAACAGCATGATGGGCGGGGTGCGCAATCAACTGAACGCCGCCTGGACCAGCGAAGTGGTGAACATCTACCGCCAGTCCCTGGCCGGGCGTTATCCGATGTCGCCGGGCAGTGCCCGGGACGCGACCCTGGATGACTTCGGCCAGTTCTTCGGCGTCGGCGGGGTGATGGACAACTACTTCCGCAAGTACCTGCAACCTTACGTCGATACTTCCACACCGACCTGGCGCTGGCAGCCGGGTGCGGCGCAGAAACTCGGCATCGCCCCTGGCGTGCTGCAGACCTTCCAGCGCGCGGCGGCCATTCGCGACGCGTTCTTCCGTTCCGGCGGCACCCAGCCGATGGTGCGCTTCGAGCTCAAGCCGGTGGCGATGGACTCGACCATCACCCAGTTTCTGCTCGATCTCGATGGCCAGCAGTTGAGCTACGACCACGGCCCGAGTCGCCCGACCGCCATGCAGTGGCCGAACCCGGGCAGCATCGGCGTGGTGCGGATCTCGGTCATGCCGCCGTCCTCCAACGGTCGCTCCGGTATCACCCTGGATGGGCCGTGGGCCTGGTTCCGGCTGCTGGAGCAGTCGGACCTGACCGCCGGCAACTCGCCGGACCGCTTCAACCTGCGGCTGCGGGTCGATAACGCCAGCGCTTCCTACGAGCTGCGGGCCAGCAGTGCCTTCAACCCGTTCAAAAGCCGCGTGCTCAGCGGCTTCAGCCTGCCGGAGCGGCTATGAGTACACCGGGTTTCTATGGAAAGTTGGCCAGCCGTGGGGATTTTGTCAGCCGTGGCTTGCCCCAGAGCTTTATTGGCCCGTGGGACTCGTGGCTGGCGGCCGGTTTGCTCGCCAGTCAGACCTGCCTCGGCGAGCGATGGCTGGATGCCTATCTGGTCAGTCCGCTGTGGCGCTTCATGGTCGCCCCCGGCGTGTGCGGGCCGGACGCTGCGGTTGGGGTGGTGATGCCGAGCATCGACCGGGTCGGTCGCTATTTTCCGCTGACCGTCGCGGTGTTGCTGGAGCCCGATGCGGACCCGGCGTCGGTGGTCGGCGGTGCGGATGAGTGGTTCGAGCGGGTGGAGAACCTGCTGCTGAGCACATTGAGCGTAGAGGCCACGTTCGAAGCCTTCGGCGCGGAACTGGAAAACCTTGGCAGCCCGATGTTTCTGCCACGTATCCCCAGCAACCGGTTTGCCAGCCTGCATCGCTTCGATGCCACCGACCCGCAGCGGCGCATGAGTGCCCTGGCCGAGTCGGCATGTGAGGGCGCGAGCCTGTGGTGGGGGCAGGGTTCGGAGCGCATCGCGCCCGGTTTGATGCGCTGCCAGGGCCTGCCGGCCGCTGCTGACTTTGCGCAATTTTTGCTCGGCCAAGAAGGTGTTGTGTAGATGCGTCCAAGTGCTGGGAAAGCCTGCAAATCTGCAAGCAAGAGCCACGTTGGCATGGTCCGCCAGGTTAACGAAGATGCGTGCCTGGACCTGCCGGAAAACGGCCTCTGGGTGGTCGCCGATGGCATGGGCGGGCACGCGGCCGGCGACTACGTCAGCAGCCTGATCGTCGACAGCCTGCGCAACATTGCCGTGGGCCGTTCGCTGGACGAATACATCGCGGCGCTGCAAAGCGACCTGCAGCGGGTCAACGCCGCCGTGCGTGAAGAAACCGCCAACCGTGGCGTGACCATGATGGGCAGCACCGTGGTGGTACTCGCCGTTCGTGACCTGCGCGGCATGTGCCTGTGGGCCGGCGACAGCCGCTTGTATCGCCTGCGCGACGGCGTGCTGGAAGGCATCTCCCGGGATCACAGCTACGTCCAGGACCTGCAGGACAGCGGCCTGCTCAGCGAGGCCGAAGCCCGGGTGCATCCCCGGGCCAATATCGTCACCCGCGCCATCGGTGTCGAGGCGCAGTTGAACCTGGCGATGACCGAGCTGCTGCTGGTGCCCGGCGACAGCTACCTGTTGTGCAGCGACGGGCTGACCAAGACCGTCGAAGACGAAGAAATCCGCGAAGTGCTGAGCCACGACGAACCCGGCGAAATTGCCAGCAGCCTGGTCTCCCTGGGCCTGATGCGCGGCGCCCCGGACAACATCACCGTGGTGGTTGTGAAGGTGCCGTCATGAACTCCGTTTTGAACATCCAGATCCCCGGCTACGACATCGACGGCGAGATCGGCGAAGGCGCGATGGCCAGTGTTTACCTGGCGACCCAGCGCTCATTGGAGCGCAAGGTGGCGCTCAAGGTCATGGCGGCCGCGCTGGCCGCCGACCCGACGTTCTGCGAGCGCTTCCTGCGCGAAGGCAAGACCCTGGCGCGCCTGTCGCACCCGCACACCGTCACCATCCATGACATCGGCAATGTCGGTGAGCTGTATTACATGGCGATGGAGTACCTGCCCAACGGCACGCTCAAGGAACGCATCGCCGCCGGCCTGTCGCCGGAGCAGGGCCTGACCTACATTCGCCAGATCGCCTCGGCCCTGGGCTACGCCCATGGACTGGGCCTGGTGCACCGCGACGTCAAGCCGGCGAACATCCTGTTCCGTGCCGACGGCACGGCGGTGCTCTCGGACTTCGGCATCGCCAAGTCCCTGGACGATCGCACCCAATTCACCCAGGCCGGTTTCGCGGTGGGCACGCCCAGCTACATGAGTCCGGAACAGGCTCGCGGGCAGGACATCGACGGCCGTGCCGACCTGTATGCCCTGGGGGTGGTGCTCTACGAAATCCTCGTCGGCAAGTTGCCGTATACCGGCAACGATGCGCTGTCCACGGCCCTGGCCCACCTGACCGAACCGCTGCCGGAACTGCCGGTGCACCACGGCCGCTACCAGGATGTGCTGCGCAAGCTGTTGGCGAAGGACCCGGCGGAACGGTTCCCGGATGCGGCAGCGCTGTTGCGGGCCCTGGATAACCTGCCGGCGGATTCGGCCGAGGCGACCCTGATCCGGCCATTGCCGCTGCCCGTGCCGCCGCCATCGAGCCGCGATGACCTGGCGGGATTGACGCCGATGTCCATCGACATCCCGAGCGGCCCCGCGCAGCCCCAATCGCAACCGAAGCCACAACCGACGCCAGTCCCGCCACCGGTGAGCCCGCCCCAGCGCCCTGCCGCCACGCAGCCGCGCAAGACCCCGGTGTTCGCCCTTGCCGCCGTCGCGGTGGCCGTGGCGTTGGCCTTGGGTGGCGCGGGGTATTGGTGGTTGTCCGGTGACAGCGGCAAGACCGGCAAGCAGTCCGTGGCATCCACGACCTCGTCCAGCAAACCGCCGGTAAAAGTGCCTGAGACGCCTCCGGTGAAGAACCCCGAGGCGCCACCGGTCAAGCCGCCAGTCAATCCGCCCGTGGCGACGGAAGCCGATGGCGGCCAGCGTCCTTTGTTGATGGCCGGCAAGAAAACCCTGTTCCAGCGGGTGCTGAGCAAACCGGGGGCGAAGCTCGCCGCCGAACCGGGCGCCGCGCCGGGCAAGGAGCTGCCGGCGTTCTCGGTGCTGTACGTGTACCAGCGCAAAGACGTCAATGGCGGCGCCTGGGTGCGGGTCGGCGCCGCCACGGACGGGCGCAGCGACGGCTGGTTGCCGGCTGCCCAGGTCAGCGACTGGAAACAGAGCCTGGTGCTCAAGTTCACCGAACGTTCCGGCCGCGCGCCGGTGATGTTCCTGCGTCAGCCTGGCGAAGTGGAAAAGCTGCTGGCCAACCCGTCGAACGCCAAGAACGTGCTGCTCAAGGCCCAGCAGAACCGCGAGGATAACCAGCAGGTGCTGGCCCTGGAGCCGGCCGCCAGCGCCGTACCGCAGAACCAGTTCTACCTGTTGCCGATCTTCGACTCCCGCGAGAGCTTCGATGAGAATGGTCAGCCGGTGCAGTTGCTCAACGTGGCCTCCATCGACCCTGGCAACACCCCTCGGGCAGCCTCCAACAACACGCCGATCCTGACCGCCAATGCCGATGCGTTCCGCACTGCGGTGGTGCTGGTGGTGGACACCACCGTGTCCATGCAGCCCTACATCGATCAGGTGCGCGACGTGGTGCACCAGTTGCAGGCTCGGATCGCCGAGCGTGGCGAGTTGGACAGCGTCAGCTTCGGCATGGTGGGTTTCCGCAGCAGTGTCAAGAAAACCCCAGGCCTGGAATACGTGGCCAAGACCTTGATCACCCTGGAACAGGGCCGCGACCCGCAACGCTTCCTGGACCTTGCACGGCAGGTCAAGGCGTCCACGGTGTCGAGCCATTCCTTCAACGAGGATGCGTTTGCCGGCGTGATGGAAGCGGTCGAGGGCATGGACTGGTCCGGCTATGGCGGGCGCCTGATCCTGCTCGTTACCGACGCCGGTGCCTTGCGCAAGAACGATCCCTTTGCCGCGACGCAGATGAACGAAGCCGAAGTGCGTCAAGCCGCCCTGGGCAAGCAAATCAAGATCTACGCCCTGCACCTGCTCAGCGACGCCGGCAAGAAAACCCACGCCGGTGCCCAGAGCCAATACCGCACCCTGACTGCCGATGCCAACCCGCAGATCGGTGACTTGTACATTCCCGTCGCCGGCGCGGATGTGCACAAGCTGGGCGAGCGGGTGGACGAGATCGGTTCGGTGTTCGCCGACCTCGTGCATCAGGTGCGCAGCAACAAAGTGCAGGCGGTTCCGCAGTTGAGTGCCGCGCCGAGTCTGGCTGACAAGTCGGCGGCGGTCGGTTATGCCATGCACATGGACTTCCTCGGGCGCAAGGCCGCCAGCCAGGCGCCGCAACTGGTCAGCGCCTGGACCGCCGACCGCGACCTGACCAACCCGGCGCTGCCGGCGTTCCAGGTCTGCGTGATGCTCACCAAGCTGCAACTCAACGACCTGCAACAGTCGCTGAAGCTGATCGTCGACGCGGCCCGCAAGACCCAGAGCTCGCCCAAGGATTTTTTCCAGGAAATTGCCAGTGCCAGTGCCTACATGAGCCGCGACCCCTCGGCTTTGCGCAAGGGCGGCAACCTCGCCGACGGCGGCATCCTCGGCGAGTACCTGGAGGGGCTGCCGTACCGCAGCAAGTCGCTGAGCATGACCCAGGACCTGTGGCTGTCCTTGAGCGTGGCCGAGCAGGAAGACTTCATCGATGAGCTGGATTCGAAAATCCGCCTCTATGAAACCTTCCACAACGACCTCGCCAACTGGGTGCGCTTCGGCGACGCCGAGCCGGGCGATGCGCTGTACCGCGTTCCGTTGTCGACCTTGCCATGATGCTGAGCCTGAGTGCGGTGCACAAAAGCCGGGGCGCCGGCAGCCAGCGCTATAGCCTGGTGATCCCACGGCTGCAATTGCGTGCCGGTGAACAACTGGCGCTGGTCGGCCCCAGCGGCTGCGGCAAGAGCACTTTGCTGGACATGCTGGCGCTGGTGTTGGCGCCGGATCAGGCCGCGCAGTTCGACTTTGCCCCTGCCGATACGACGCTGGACATCGCCCGGCTGTGGCGTGGCACCGGGCAAAATACGCTGGCGCAGCTGCGCAGCCGGCACCTGGGTTATGTGCTGCAAACGGGCGGCTTGCTCGGGTTCCTGACTGTGCGCGGCAACATCGAGCTGTCGCGCAAACTGCTCGGCTTGAAGGATGACGGCAGCGTGGCGCGCCTGGCCGGGCAACTGGATATTGCCGATCAACTGGACAAGAAACCGGCGGACCTGTCCGTCGGCCAGCGCCAGCGGGTCAGTTGTGCCCGGGCCCTGGCCCACGGTCCGCGGCTGCTGCTGGCGGATGAGCCGACGGCGGCCCTCGACCCGTTGAACGCCGAGCGGGTCATGCAGTTGCTGGTGACCCAGACCCGTGACAGCGGCGTGTGCTGCGTGGTTGCCACCCACGATGAAGCCCTGGCCCGCGCCAGCGGCTTGCAGGTGCGGCGCATCAGTTGCCGTCGCGACGTCGACGGCGGTGTCACCGCCACCCTTGGGGAGGCTTGCTGATGCGCGGCGCGCTGGTGGCTTCCCTGGCCTGGCAGGACTATCGCAACGACGCCTGGCTGTCGGCCTGCTCGGTGCTGGCGCTGGTGGCGGTGGTGGCGCCGTTGCTGGTGCTGTTCGGGCTGAAATTCGGCCTGGTCAGCAGCCTGACCGAGCGCCTGCAAAGCGACCCGGCCACCCGGGAGATCATTCCCCTGGGCGGTGGTCGCTTCAGCGCCGAGTTCATCGAACAGTTGGGCCGGCGCGGCGATGTGTCGTTCGCCCTGCCGCGCACCCGGCAGATCGCCGCGACGGCGGACCTGAACAACGCAACGGCGGCCGTCACCGTCGAGATGATCCCCACCGCCGCCAACGACCCCTTGCTCGACCACCTGCCGTTGCCCCAAGGGTTGGACGAGGTGGTGCTCAGCCAGACCGCTGCCGAGAAGCTTGGCGCCAAGGCTGGCGATTGGTTGCAGGCCAGTTTTGGCCGGCAGGTGGCCGGTCGCAGTGAGGCGCAGCGGACCCGGGTCCGGGTGCTGCACGTATTGCCGCTGGAAGCCTTTGCCCGTGATGGATTGTTCGCGCCGCTGGCCCTGCTGGAAGCGGCCGAGGACTACCGCGACGGGCGTGCGGTGCCCGCGCTCGGCTGGCCGGGCGATGCGGTGGGTGTTGCCGGGCAGCGCGTCTATCCGGCGTTTCGTCTGTACGCCCGCAGCCTCGGCGATGTGGAACCGCTGCGGCAGTATTTCGTGGCGCAGAATCTTTTGGTGTCGACCCAGGCCCAGACCATCGCACAAGTGCAATCGTTGAGCCGCAACCTGTCGATCGTGTTCTGGATCATCGCCGGGTTGGCGTTGGCCGGGGCGTTCGCGGCGATTTTTGCCGGAGCGCTGGCGGCGGTCGAACGCAAGCG
The DNA here is from genome assembly GCF_024749045.1 of Pseudomonas sp. B21-028. NCBI lineage: Bacteria > Pseudomonadati > Pseudomonadota > Gammaproteobacteria > Pseudomonadales > Pseudomonadaceae > Pseudomonas > Pseudomonas sp. B21-028. The sequence goes on along the minus strand of NZ_CP087184.1, from coordinate 6,331,927 downwards.
GCGGGAGCTGTCGGTGTTGCGCCTGTTGGGGGTGTCCACCGCCGCGCTGCTGCTGTTCGTGGTGTTGCAGGCGCTGTACAGCGCCAGCCTCGCGGCTCTGCTGAGTGCCGGGTTGTACGGCCTGGCGCAGTCGGGCCTGAATCATTTATTTGCACAGATGCCGGGCGAGTACGCCAGCCATCTGCTGCTGCGTCACTACACCCTGGCCCTGGTGGCCGTGCTCGGCGTCAGCGCCGTGGCGGCGGCCTGTGGCGGCTGGCGGGTGGCGCGCATCCAGGCCTCTGAAGGAATCCGTGATGTATAAGTTACTGGGCGCCGCCGTGGCGCTGAGCCTGGCCAGTCTGGCCGCTCTGAGCAACATCGCCAGCGCCGATGAAGGCAGCGACAAGCTGGACAACCCCAAGCCGTTGCCCGATGACGTCAGCCTGCCGCTGCCGTGTGACGGACAGATGGTGTTCCGCTACGTCTACATCCTCGCCCAGGGCACCCTGGACGACCGTGAGATCAGCCTGGGCTACCCGTTCAGCGAGGGCGAGGCCGGTTACCAGCAGTCGTTCATTTCCGGCTACCGGCGCGACTTCATCAACGGCCAGTTCACCCTCAAGGATCTGCCCAAGGACTGGAACAAGACCATCACGCCGTTGATGCCCAAGACCGACGCCCAGACGCCGCTCAAGCCGATGCTGTACTTCATCGGCAAATACGAAGTCACGGCGCGCCAATACGCCCAGGTCATGGCCCAGGCCCAGTCCCTGGCCAGCGGTGAGCCGGCACCGGCCTGCGAGACCCTGCAAGCCGAGCTGCCCCAGGGCATGGCCGGGCGCTTGCCCAAAGTGAAACTGTCGAAGTTCGAGGCCGAGCGTTTCTCGGCGGTGTACAGCGCCTGGCTGATGAAATACCACAAGGACCTGCTGCCGGTGAGCGGTCGCGGCACCTCCGCCGAAGACGGCGGGCTGGGCTTCGTGCGCCTGCCCACCGAAGTCGAGTGGGAATTCGCCGCCCGTGGCGGGCAGGCTGTCAGCCGCCAGGACCTGGAAGGACGGCTGTTCCCACGGCGCCTGGAAGGCAGTGAAAGCGACGGACCATTAGCCGATTGGGCGGTGTTCAACCAAGTGGCCGGCGGCACGGGCCAGGCGGCGCGACTGATGCCCATCGGCACCAAGTTGCCGAACCCCGTCGGCCTGTTCGACGTGATCGGCAACGCGGCCGAAATGGTCCAGGAGTCCTTCCAGCTGGTGCATTCCGGACGACGCCAGGGCGCCTACGGTGGTTTCGTGGTCAAGGGCGGCAACTACCTGGAAGGCGAGGGCACGCTGTTCACCGGCATGCGCCGTGAATACCCCTTGTTCACAGCCGACGGCACCGAGCAAAGCAACGAAACCACGGGCTTCCGGGTGGCTGTCGGCGCGCTGTCGGCACCGCGTTCGCGCTACAAGGAACTGTTCGCCCAATGGCAGAAAGAAGGTCGCCTCGCGTCCCTGACCGATGCCATCGACGACGCCCAGGATCCGACCAAGCGCCTGGACAGCATCATCGCTGCCAGCGTCGACCCGCGGCTGCAAGCCGAACTGGGACTGGTCAACGAAGAACTCAAGCGCAACGTCTCGCTCATCGCCCAGCAACGCGAGGAAGCGGCCGGCAACCTGATCCAATCGGCGGCCCTGGTGGCCGAGACCGTCAACAACTACAACATCCGCCTGACCAATCTGCAGCGCAGCCACCAGGTGGCGGTGGACGCCAAGGACGATGCCAGCGCGCAACTGTTCGCCACGGCCATCGACAACGGCCGCAGCGCGCTGGATGGCGCGGTGGCGATCTATATCGACAACCTGGCGACCGGCACGCGTTACACCGATGCCGTGATCCAGGCGCAGTTTCAACGCATCAAGGAGGAGATGGAGCGCAAGCCGGTGCTGGGCAAGAGCCTGGTGGCGCGCGCGACCTTATTCGTTCGTCATGTCGGGGAATATCGTCAACAAAAACGAGCCGACCCGGCGGCGATATTGAAGGAATTGCTGGCAACGAGCGCCCTGCGGTCTTGAGTGCTCACTGTTGGCAAGCTTGGAGGGAACCCATGCGGCGTCGGGCCGTGCTGGGTTGGTCAAAACTTAAAAGAGAACACAACTATGCTTTTCTCCCGTAAACCTTTTGCTTCGGTTTCCAAGCGTCATTTGCTGATGGTCGCCGTCGGCTTCAGCACCGTACTGACCGGTTGCGCGACGTCGCCGACGTCCAAGGTCGCGTCGAGCACCAAGGTCGAGTACTACCCTAACTGCTACGAGCCGGTGCAGCACCTGCGCGCCACCGAAGGCAACATGACCCAGTCGGTTATCACCGGCGCCGCTGTCGGCGCGGTGGGTGGCGCACTGCTGGGTGCCTTGACCGGTGACTCCGATAACCGTGGCCGTAACGCCGCCATCGGTGCCGCGGGCGGCGCCCTGGCCGGTGGTGCAGCCGGTTACTACACCGAGCGCCAGAAGCAGATCGCCGATGACAACCAGCGCATCGCCTCCTACGCCGCTGACGTCAACAAGCGTGTGGGCGACATCGACCGCAGCACCGCCTACGCCAAGGCTTCGCAGCAGTGCTACCAGAGCGCGTTCACCAAACTGGTCGCCGACCGCAAGGCCAAGACCGTCAACGACACCGAAGGCCGCAAGCGCCTGGCGGAAATCGTCGCCGGCCTGAAAGAGTCCAACGACCTGATCGTCGCGGTCAACGGCAAAGCCTCCGAAGACCTGAACAACTACACCCAGGCCTACGAGAAAGACCTGCAGCAAGTAGGTGTGCAGCGCACTGACGTGGTCACCGTGGCAACTGCCGACACTACGCCGGTCGTGACCTCGACCAAGACAAAGAGCAAGACCAAGATAGTCGCGGCGAAGAAGAAAGAACTGCCAACCGTGCCGAAAGAAGCGGTGACCACCGAGAAAACCCTGCAGACCGCCAAGGCCAAGCAGGATGAAAGCAAGCAAGTCGCCAGCGCCGGTAACACCCAGGTCAACAGCATGTGCAAAAACCCGGACCTGGGCGACTGGGCACCGGTTCCTTGCCCGAATGTTTGATTGAGTGATTGCTGCTGATCATTTGATCACTGCATAAACCCTGTGGGAGCGAGCCTGCTCGCGATGGCGTCGGTTCAGTTGGCTTCAATGTCGACTGAGCCTCCGTCATCGCGAGCGGGCTCGCTCCCGCAGTTGTTTTGTGGTGGTCGCAAAATCCGCGTTATCCCCGATTCCCTTGTGGGAGCGGGCTTGCTCGCGAAGGCGGCCTGACAGTTGGCGGGGATTTGTTGATCGGGTGCATATCCATTGCCGCGGTAACGGCTACTTATGGTTCCGCTTTTACAGCGGGTTACTTTTGGCAAACGCCCGGAATGCCGGCCCAGCCAAAAGTAACCAAAAAGGCTTGGCCCCACCACTCGGCACCTCGCCAAGGCGAGGTGTTCCCTCACTCCGGCATTGCTCCGTGGGCCCGCCGCGAAGGGCCATCCATGGCCCAGCGCGGCTATCCCGGCATCCATGCCGGAATGCCCACTACGCAACGCCTGCGTTCGGCCGTCGTGGTTAACGGGGCCTGAAGATCAAAAGCAAAAGCAAAAGCAAAAGCAAAAGCGCGGCGGTCTTATAGCTGACCTGTCTCTTGCGGCTGTACCCGATCCCATTGTGGGAGCGAGCCTGCTCGCGATGGCGGAAGCCCGGCTTGCATCAAGGCTGGCTGACTTACCCCTTGCCTCCCAGCGCCGCCGTCTCCTGCGCTTCCAGACGATCCAGCGCCCGTTCCACCAGCAACTGACCGCTTGCACGCGATTGAAGGTGGCAGCTGTGAGCGAGTGTGCAAGACCGGGTAAAGCCAACCAAACCCCGGCAGACTTCAAGAGTCTCCCGAACACAGCCGCCATAGAACACAGGCACGAACGCGCCTTGAATCGACGGAGGCATTTTGAGGTGGCTGTTTTACTCGGACTTGCACGTCCGTGTCACCGTTTTTTGCGATGACGGATAAAGGTTATCGGTGCCTCGGTCCACTGCCTAGTTCATGAACAGCCCGACGTTTTGAAGGAAATATCTGAAGCGGCTGACGAAAATGAAAGCCCAGGCGTTTATCTGTAAGACGTGACTTGGTAGTCATCTTGCAGGAAAACCTATTCATCTCCCATTAAAGCGATCAGATGATGGCGTTTGGCCGAAGAATCGCTAAACTGCGCCAGCCATTAACTTTCTTCGAGACGTTGCCCATGAAATTTCGTTTCCTGTTGTGGATGCTGGGCTTGCTGATGGGCAAGGCCAGTCGGACCAACCCGGCGTTCCAGCAACAATTGGGCGACAAGGAACTGGTGTTCCAGCTGCAAACCCTGGACGGCAAGGTCGCCCGGCATTTCACCGTGAAGAACCAACGCATCACCAGCCACTCCGGCACCTACCCAACCCCGGCTTTCGCCATCGCCTTCAAGGACGCCGCCTACGGCTTCGCCACGATGCAGGCCAAGAACAAGCAACTGGCGTTCATGAACGGGATTCAGGACAAGGCGATCCAGATCAAGGGCAACCCGGCGCTGGTGATCTGGTTCCAGGGGTTGATGCGGTATCTGAAGCCGAGGAAGACGAAAGCCTAGTGATTGCCTTTGTGGCGAGGGGATTTATCCCCGCTGGGCTGCGAAGCGGCCCTAAAAATCTGCATGCGGGGTGTGCCAGGCTGACTGTATCCAACCTTTTGGGGCTGCTTCGCAGCCCAGCGGGGATAAATCCCCTCGCCACAAAGGCTCGGTGATGCAGTGACCCGCGTGGCCTTCAGCCATGGAACTGCGAAGCCAACTCCCGCAACAACACTTCAGCTTCCAGCACTTTGCTGACCACGTCGTTAGCCTTCTCCCGGGTCAAACCCACACGCTCGAGCAGCGCATCGGGGATTTCTTCGTCCGGGCCGGAGCCGACGCTACGGGCCCGCAGCAGGCGCACGGCCAGGCAGACCAGGTTCGGGTAGGCGGCGTATTCGCCGTCGTAGTGCGGGTCGTGCTGGAAGCGCAGGGCGGTGGCCAGTTCGTCGGGCATGTCCCAGTAGCGCATCAGCCAGGCGCCGATCTGTTCGCGGCTGATGCCTAGCAGGTGCTGTTCCACGTAGCTGTGACACAGGTGCGGGTTGACCTCCAGGTGGCGGCAGATCAACGAGAAGTGCGGTGGGAACACGTGGGCCAGCAGCAAGTAGCCGAAATTGTGCAGCAGGCCGGAGAGGTACGTCAGCCCCCCTTCCGGGCGCTGGGCGCGAGGCATGGCACGGGTCAGGCCTTCGATGACTGCAGCGGTGTAGATCGACTGGTGCCAGTACGGCGTGGCGTGTTGCGGGTGGTCCTTGGGCAGGCTCAGGGTCTTGCCCAGCGCCAGGCCCAGCGCCAGGTTGATCACCAGGTCGAAACCCAGCACCCGGACGATGGCATCTTCCACCGAACGGATCTTGCCCGGCGAGGCGTAGTAGGGCGACGCGGCCCAGCTCACCACCTGCGCGGCCAGGGCCGGGTCGGTTTCGACGACACCGGTGATGTCATCGATGGTGGCATCGGGGTCGACCCGCAGCTTGATGATTTTTTGCGCGGTTTCCGCCAGTGGCGGGATCTCGATGGTTTCTTCCAGTCGTTGCTGGATCCGGCGCGCGGTGAAGGCCTGCACAGCCTGGGTGATTTCCGCGCGGTCGTCGTGCGGGCGGTCCAGGTTGGGAGTGATATTGCTCACGGGCTCGCCGAACGTCGCGGCGCTGGCCTTGGTGAGCATGCTCTTGAAGGCCTCGCTGGTGACTTCCAGCAACACCCCCGGCTCGCCCGAATGGATCAGCAGCTTCGGCTCGCGCAGCAGGCTTTCTTCATACAGGCACGGCGAGCTGGTCAAGGCCGGCAGGCCGGGCAGCAGGCTCAGGTTGTGTTTGCCGAGCATGCGCTCCAGGCGTTCGGTCGGTACCGCCGTGAGTTTGCGACCGGTGAGTTCGGCCAGGCGGTTGAGGTCCAGGAGCTGGCTTTGTGGAAACAGCACCATGAGCGCGCCGACGGCATCGTGCAGCAGAACCGCCTGCACCTTGCGGGCGGGGTTCAGGCTCGGTCGTTCTATCACTTCGTCAAAGCCGATGCCTAATTTCTCGAGCAACTGCCGAATCACTGACGGAGCGTGCGGAATTTCGGGGGCGAGGGCAGCTTCAGTCATGGTCTGTATCCGTTTTCCTACAAGTGCAGCAGTATAACCAGCTTGCCGAGGCAGATGCGCCCGGAAACTGCGAGCGTGCTCACACTTGGCCGTATTGCTGCCCGTGGCGCAGCCAGCGGTCCAGCAGCGGGCTGACGTGGTCGGGCCAGCGTTCCAGCAGAGCCTGGGCGGCGTCGCGTACCGCAGGGAGCAGGTCGGCGTCGCGCATCAGGTCGGCTACCTTGAATTGAAGCAGACCGGTCTGGCGCGTGCCGAGCATTTCACCGGGGCCGCGCAATTCGAGGTCTTTTTCAGCGATGACGAACCCGTCATTGGTTTCACGCATGATGCCCAGGCGCTGACGGCCGATCTGCGACAGCGGCGGGTGATACAGCAGCACGCAATGGCTGGCGGCGCTGCCCCGGCCAACCCGGCCGCGTAGCTGGTGCAGCTGCGCGAGGCCCAGGCGCTCGGGGTTTTCGATGATCATGAGGCTGGCATTGGGCACGTCCACACCGACTTCGATCACCGTGGTGGCGACCAGCAATTGCAGAGCGCCGGCCTTGAATTCGGCCATAACGGCGGCTTTCTCGACGGGTTTCATGCGGCCGTGGATCAACCCGACCTTCAACTCACCGAGGGCGGCGGTGAGGTCTTCGTACGTGGTTTCGGCGGCCTGACAGGTCAGCTCTTCGGATTCCTCGATCAACGTGCACACCCAGTAGGCCTGCCGCCCCTCGGCGCAGGCGCTGCGCACCCGTTCGATCACCTCGACCCGCCGGGTGTCGGTGACCAGCACGGTGTTGACTGGGGTACGCCCGGGGGGCAGTTCGTCGAGGATCGAGGTGTCGAGGTCGGCGTAGGCGCTCATGGCCAGGGTCCGCGGAATCGGCGTGGCGGTCATGATCAACTGATGCGGGCACATGCGCCCGCCCACGCCTTTCTGGCGCAGGGCCAAGCGTTGTTGCACACCGAAGCGGTGCTGTTCGTCGATGATCACCAGGGCCAGGTTCTTGAACTGCACTTCGTCCTGGAACAGCGCATGGGTGCCCACCACCATCGGCGCGCCTTCGGCGATCTGCGCCAGGGCGGCGGTGCGGTTCTTGCCCTTGAGCTTGCCGGCCAGCCAGGCGACTTCGATGCCCAACGGTTCGAGCCAGCGCTGGAAGGTAATAAAATGCTGCTCGGCGAGGATCTCGGTAGGCGCCATCAGCGCCACCTGGTAACCAGCTTCCAGGGCCTGGAGCGCGGCGAGGGCGGCGACCACGGTCTTGCCCGCGCCCACGTCGCCCTGGATCAGCCGCAGCATCGGCTCGGGTTGGCTCAGGTCGTAGGCGATTTCGTTGCCGACCCGTTGCTGGGCACCGGTGGGCGTGAAGCCCAGGTTGGCCAGGTAGCGCGCCGGCAAATCCCGGGCCTTGGGCATGGCCGGGGCGCGCAGCGAACGCAGGCTTTCACGCAGGCGTTGTTGCGACAGTTGATGGGTCAGCAGTTCTTCGAAGGCCAGCCGGTGCTGGGCCCAGTGATGACCGAGGGCCAGCTCCTCGACATCGGCATCGGCCGGCGGATGGTGCAGGTAACGGATCGCATCGGCCAGCGGTGCCAGTTGATAGTCCCGGGCCAGCTCCTTGGGCAGCCAGTCGGGCAGGCTGCTGGGGCCCAACAGGGTCAGGGTCTGCTGGCAGAGCTGGCGCAGGCGCTGTTGGGTCAGGCCTTCGGTGAGCGGATAGACCGGGGTCAGGGTTTCGTCCACCGGCGGCGGTTCGTCGCCGGTGATGGCGCGGTATTCCGGGTGATAGATCTCCAGCCCCGACGCGCCGGGCCGCGCTTCGCCATAGCAGCGCACGCGGGTGCCCCGCTTGAGGCCTTCCTTCTGTGCATTGCTGAAGTGATAGAAGCGCAGGCTGAGCCCGCCGGTGCCGTCCTGCAGGCGCACCACCAGGCTACGGCGGCGGCCCATGACCACGTCGGCGCCGCTGACGGTGCCTTCGATCACCGCATCCTGTCCAGGGCGCAAATGGCCGATGGGCACCACGCGGGTGCGGTCCTGGTAACGCAGCGGCAGGTGGAACAACACGTCCTGGAGGTTTTCCAGACCGACCTTGGCCAGCTTCTCGGCCATGGCTTCACCGACACCCTTGAGGGTCGTGACCGGTACCTTGGACAGCTCAGTCATGGTCGAGGCTTACTTGGCCGAAGGCGGCTTGGCCACGGAACACAGGCGGATCGAGTCAGCGAGGATCTCGATGGCCTTGGGCCGCGGGAAGCTGGCGCGCCAGGCAATGGCAACGGTGCGGAACGGCACGGGTGCCGTCATCGGGCGGACTTCGATCACCCCAGGGGCATAGTGATGGCTGTCCACCGCCGACAGCGGCAGGATCGAAATACCCAGGCCCGACGCGACCATGTGACGGATGGTTTCCAGGGAGCTGGATTCCACCGTGGTGTGCTTGGCGCCTTCGCTGCCCTTGGTCAGGGTCGGGCAGGCTTCGAGCACCTGGTCACGGAAACAGTGGCCCTCGCCGAGTAGCAGCAGGCTCTTGTCGTTGAGCAGGCCGGCGTCGATGGACTTTTTCTGGGTCCAGGGATGCTGGGCCGGCATCAGCACGTAGAACGGCTCGTCATAGAGCGGCAGGGTCAGCACGTCGGCTTCGTTGAAGGGCAGGGCGATGATGATCGCGTCCAGCTCGCCGTTGCGCAGCTTGTCCCGCAGCACGTGGGTGAAGTTTTCTTCGATATACAACGGCATCTGCGGGGCGACCCGGTGCAGTTGCGGGATCAGGTGCGGAAACAGGTACGGGCCGACGGTATAGATGGCGCCGACTTTCAACGGCGCGGTCAGCTGGTTCTTGCCAGCCTGGGCCAACTCGCGGATGCCCTGGGCCTGCTCAAGCACTTTCTGCGCCTGGGCCACGATGCCTTCGCCCACCGGCGTCAGGCGCACGGCGCTCTTGCTGCGCTCGAAAATCAGCACGCCGAGTTCATCTTCCAGCTTTTTCACACCCACCGACAGCGTCGGCTGGCTGACATGGCAACGCTCGGCCGCATGGCCAAAGTGCTGCTCTTGGGCGAGGGTCACGATGTAGCGTAATTCTGTGAGGGTCATGGCGAGCGTCCGTGAAGTTGCGAGCCAAGCATACCGGCTGCAATCGATAGACGCACGTTATCAGACTGGGGGCGCGATGTGACACTGTCCAATGTCGTGTGGCGAGGGGATTTATCCCCGCTGGGCTGCGCAGCGGCCCCAAGGCGATCCGTCTGGTATGCCGAGGTGTGTGGTTTCAGGGCCGCTGCGCAGCCCAGCGGGGATGAATCCCCTCGCCACAAATGAGGCAGCCCCTTTGTAACAGGGGCTTGCACATTGAGTCAGCGCCGCCGCTTCTCGATGGAATACACAAACGGCGCCACGATTTCGATGGAGCCGTTGGTGAGCATGTCGGCCGGTGGCTTGGGCAGCGGCTGGGCGTTGCGGATCATGTCCAGGGTGGCCTTGTCCAGGGACTCGGTGCCGGCGCTGTCCACCAACTTGAACGACAGCACGTTACCTTGGGCATCCACCACGAAGCGCAGGCGGTTGGTGCCTTCCTTGTTCATCTGCCGGGCCCGCATCGGGTACTTCTTGTACTTGGCCAGGTGCGCCAGCAGCGTGCCTTGCCAGTTGGCCTTGGCCGCCATTTGCGCCGGCGACGGGCCAGGGGCCGGTTGCGCGGATTTCTCGCTTGGGGCCTGGGTCGGCTGGGTGTCGCTTGGCTTCTTCTCCGACGGCTCTTCCTTCGGCGGCTCCGGCTTCTTCTCTTCCACCGGCTTGGGCTTGGGTGGTTGAGGTTTGGGCTTGGGCTTGACCGGCTTGGGCACGGAGATTTCCGGCTTCGGCGCTTCGGCGAGCTTCGGCAACGGCAGTTCTTCAACCGGCTCCGGCGGCCGCGGTGGCGTGACGACTTTCGGCGGCGCCGGCGGTGGCGGGGCCGGCAGCGGCGCCAGCTCGACCATCATGGCCTGGGGCGGCAATTCCAGGGGCGGGCGCGACGTCCAGTTCAGCGCCAGCGCAATGGCGAGCGCATGCACGCCCAGCACCACCGCCAGGCTCGCGCTGTAACGCGTCAGCTTTTGGCGCGTCTTGATCATTTTTTCGGCGCCGTCTCGAGTCCGACCAGGCCGACCTTCAGGTAACCGGCGCCGCGCAGGGCGTCCATCACACTCATCAGGTCGCCGTAGTCCACGCCCTTATCGGCCTGGAAGAAGATCGTCGTGTCCTTCTTGCCCTGGGTCTTGGCGTCGAGGGTGGCGCCGAGGGTTTCGGCCTTGACCTCGTCTTCCCCCAGGAACAGGCGCTGGTCGGCCTTGACGCTGAGGAACACCGGCTTTTCCGGACGCGGCGATGGCTTGGCCGTCGACGCCGGAAGGTCAACCTTGATGTCCACGGTCGCCAGCGGGGCGGCCACCATGAAGATGATCAACAGCACCAGCATCACGTCGATGAACGGCGTGACGTTGATTTCGTGGTTCTCGGCCAGCTCGTCGTCTGCGCCTTCCTTCAAATGCAAGCCCATGGCTGATTACCCCACTTTCACCATGTGCGGTTGCGAGCTGCGCTCGGACGGCTGGTGGTCGAGGTCGCGGCTGACCAGCAGCAGCACCTCGGCCGAAGCGTCGGACACCTGGGCCTTGTAGCCGGCGATGGAGCGGGCGAACACGTTGTAGATGACCACGGCGGGAATGGCCGCCACCAGCCCGAGGGCGGTTGCCAACAGGGCTTCGGCGATGCCTGGGGCGACAACGGCGAGGTTGGTGGTCTGGGTTTTGGCGATGCCGATGAAGCTGTTCATGATGCCCCACACGGTGCCGAACAGGCCCACGAACGGCGCCGTCGAACCGATGGTGGCGAGTACGCCGGTGCCGCTGCTCATGTTGCGGCCGCAGGCGGCCACCAGACGCTCGAGGCGGAAGCTCACGCGTTCCTTGATGCCTTCCTTCTCGCGGCTGTTGGCCGACAGGCGCATTTCTTCGAGCGCATCGTGCACCAGCAGGTTGGCGAGGGTGCCTTCCTTCGCCGCCGTGGCACTGGCCTCCTTGAGGGTGGCGGCTTTCTTCAGGGCCGCGATCTCACCGCGCAAGCGACGCTTGGCGCCCATCAGCTCGAAGCCTTTGGCGATCCAGATGGTCCAGGTGATGATCGAAGCGATGGCCAGGCCAATCATCACCAGTTTCACGATGATGTCGGCGTTCTGGTACATCCCCCATGGGGACAGGTCGTGGGCCATGCCCAGGGAGTTGTCGGCCTTCTGCTCCTCTCCCAGATGGTTCATGGCTTCACCGAATTCAGCCAGCGCCTTTTGCATTTCGGGCGTGAGGGCCGAGGTATCGACGCTGCCGTCAGGGTTTCTCGGCACGTCTGCCTGGGTGTTCGCGGCGGGTTCATTGGTGGTCGCAGGGGCGGTGGCATCGGCGAACGCGGCGGCCGGAGCCAGCAGCAGGCTGCACAGCAGCGCTGCCACGGCGCCCCAGGCGCGAGGTCGGTTGGTTGGCGAAGCGGAGGATAGAGAGTGTTTCATGCTGGCCGGACCTGAGAAGTAAAAAAGTCGATGTTCTTCCAGGCCTCGTGAGGCCGAGAACAAAAGTGGGGTGCATTATTGCAATTAATTCTTGTTAACAAAAGTAATACAGTATCTTTTTTTCCTGCATTCCTAGCCGGCCGTCTCTTCCGCACGCTAGTCTGCGGCTTTACCCGAGGAGAGCTTGATGTCCGTTTCTTCTGTTTTGATCGCCGGTTGTGGTGATATCGGTGGCCGCCTCGCCAGCCAATTGCTGGCCGAACATTGGCAGGTCCATGGCCTGCGACGCTCGGTTTCGAGCCTGCCGGCGGGGGTTATCGGGGTGGCGGGGGATTTGTTCAGCGCGCAATGCCCAGCCGCTTGGCCGACCGGGCCGCTGGATTACCTGGTGTACAGCGCCGCTGCCACCGAGCACGACGAAGCGGGCTATCGGGCGGCCTATATAGAAGGGTTACAACATGTGTTGGGCTGGCTGAAGCAGCACGGCCAGCAGCCCAAACGGCTGCTGTTCGTGTCCAGCAGCAGCGTGTACGGGCAGAAGGCGGGGGAGTGGATCGATGAAACCTCGCCCACCGAGGCTGACGGCTATTCCGGCCGGCTGATGCTCGAAGCCGAGCAACTGGCCCTCGACAGCGGCATCCCGGCCAGCCGCGTGCGCTTGACCGGCATCTACGGCCCGGGCCGCGAATGGCTGCTGAGCCAAGTGCGCCAGGGCTATCGCGTAGTAGTCGACCCGCCGCTGTACGCCAACCGCATCCACGCCGACGATGCCGCGGGCTTGCTGGCATTTCTGCTGGAAGCGGATCGCCAGGGCAAACCCCTCGACGACTGCTACATCGGCGTCGACGACGCCCCCGCCGCACTGGCCGAGGTGGTGGGCTGGCTGCGCGAATACATGGGCGTCACCGAATGGGCCGAAGACGCCAGCGTGCGCCGCGCCGGCAGCAAACGCTGCAGCAACGCCCGCGCCAAAGCCCTGGGCTGGACCCCGCGCTACCCGAGCTTTCGCGAAGGCTATGCGGCGATTCTGGAAGGGCGCTGCTGAAAGGCCAATGAGCCAAACGCAGACCCCCTGTGGGAGCGAGCCTGCTCGCGATGAGGCCGGAACAGTCAACATTGATGTTGACTGACAGGTCGTTATCGCGAGCAGGCTCGCTCCCACAAGTTTTTGGGCTTGGCTGACACGTTCCAAAGCCCCTCACCACCAGAACGAAACACTCCCCATGGCATCACGCAACTGAGCCGCGCTTATATTGCGTCTCCGCGGATCAAGCGCCAGGGCCGTTCGCAACGCCGGCCAACAGCGCCTGGGCAGGTTGGGCGGGGCCTTGAGCTTGCATTCCAGCCCGTCATCGCGGGCCTGGGTTGAAGGGAGGCGGCGGAACGGGTGCCTCCCGCTCGCCAGTTCATACAACACGCAAGCCACGCCATAGAGATCGGCCCCCGCCGACAGAGGCGAGCCGTCCAACAGTTCAGGCGCGGCATAGCCTGGGGTCCAGGCGTTGAGGCGATTGCGATTCAGGTGGGGCAGGTCTTTCAAGGGGCCCTCCGTTGCCAGGCCCAAGCCAAAATCGAACAGACGTACGCCGTCTTCGCTCAGCATTACGTTGCTTGGTTTCACATCGCCGTGCAGAACGCCTCGGCGATGGATGTAGGCCAATGCGTCGAGCAGGGGCACGGCAATCGCGTGCCATTCCTGCCAGGGCAATCCGAGGGGGCGCTCGCAAAGCAGTTTGTCCAGGGTCAGGCCGCGCATCAGGTCCATGGTGATGAACGCCCGTCGCTGGGCCGCATCCACTTCGAAGGTGTAGGGGCGCAGCAGGTTCGGATGATGCAATCGCCGGGTCAGGGTGAACTCGCTATAGAGCAGGGCACTGGCGTCGGGGGACTCGTCAACGTCCTCATTGAGCATTTTCAGCGCAATGTATGGATCGGGATCGCTGTATTGCTCCTGCAGCAGGTCTCGTGCGCGGTAGACGACGCCCATGCCGCCGGCACCGAGCAGGTGTTCGAGGCGATAGCGTCCCGCAAGGACGTCCGGCATTTCGCCGATGCACCGTTGGCCGAACGGCATGGCGGATGGAGGGTCGGCGAACGCGACATACGTGGGCTGAGGGGGCGGGGCTGCTTCAGGAGAAGTCACCTTGTGATCACCACGGCCGTCAGGTTATCGCGCGCCGAGCCGTGCAGTACCTGTTCAAACAGATAGTCCAGCGCCATCTGTGGCGAGGACAGGCTCAACCCATGCCCCAGGGTTTGGCCGCTGAGATCCTGATGCAAGCCGTCACTGCACAGCAAGAACGTGTCATCGGGCTTAACGTCCAGCTCCAGTACTTCCAGTGCCAGATCAGGCGCGGCGCCCACCGCACGAGTCAACGCCTTGGCCGCGGGATGAGCGCTGGCCTCGTCGACGCTCAGTTGTTGCTTGTTGATCAGTTGCTGTTGCAACGAGTGATCCTTGGACAGTTGATACAGTCGTCGATCGCGCCACAGGTAACAGCGGCTGTCGCCTGCCCAGATGCACGCACCCCGATCACCTTCCAAGAGCAGCGCCACCACGGTGCTGCCGATGATGGCGGGGTGCTGTTCGGCGGTGATGGTCAATTCCTGGCTGAGTCGTCGATTGGTCCAGCGCAGGCATTGGCGCACAGCCTTGGAACGCTCCCTCAGGTCCGAGTGCAGCGGCAACGCGGCCAGGTTGGCGACAATCAACTGACTGGCGATATCACCGCCGCCATACCCACCCATCCCGTCGGCTACCGCCCACAGCCCCTGCTGCGGGCAGTCGAGAAAGGCATCCTCGTTCCGTGGCCGAAGTTTGCCGGGGGCGGTGCGCGCCGCACTGCGCCAGGTACCTGTGCCGGGCATCAGAGCTGCACCGGCATGCGGAATGTGCGCAGTGCGCCCATGTCGAAAGGGTTCGGCGTGCGCTGGCTCATCAACAGGAAGTTGGCCCGCAGACCGCCCAGGTCTGCCTTGAGCACCCGTACATCGCGTCCGGTCAGGTATTCGGTTTCCATCAGGTCGAAAAGACGAAACAGCGACCACGGCCCGGTGTTTTTCTCGATACCCACGCCGCGTCCGACCCATTTTTCCAATACCAGGGCGGCCCGACCGTCTTGCGCATCGCTCGGCCAGGTGAACGCCACGGGCAGGATCGGGCCATGACGGTATTCAAGCGCCTTGTCGCCGAAACGGAACTCGGAACGACTCACTGCAGGGTCGAGCGTGTACGGTTCAAGTTTGAACTGCACCTGCGGCTCGGCCGGGTTTTCGGCGAAGAAACTCCGGCGGATGGTGTGCGCGGCCGCCAGTTGATCCAGGAAGGCTCGCGATATCGGCAAGCTCTGGCCGTCGATGCCGCGAAGGCGGTAGTGCCCCGCAGAGCCGCTGACGAAAGGTTGCAGGTAGCGCTCGAAGAAGCGATCGACAATACCTTCGTCCTTGAAGAACTCCCGGAAATCGTTGATCGCGACGTCACTGGCGCTGTGGGCGCTGAACGGATAGCGCTTGTTGATTGCCTTGCCGTAGAAGCTGTACAGCTCGCTCTGATAACGCTGGTTCACAAAGCGGTATGAATCGTTGAGCACCAGACGCCAGCTGTCGTCGGCCAGCTTGTTGAACCATGCGCTGATCGGCCGGGGCTGACGAGTGGACGCATCACGCAGGTTGCTCAGGGCATCACGCTTGCCGCTCATGCGACTCCTGGCCAGTTCAAACGCAGCCTGCTCCGGCACGCTGGCACGGGCCAGGCTCGCCAATTGCAATTGCACTTCATCGAGGGCGCGCAGGGCCTGGGTCAGGTCGGCAGAAGGGCCATTGTCAGGGTCCAACAGACGGTGCAAGGGTTCGAAGCGCCGCTGCAGGGATTTCTGCGCGGTGTCCGGCAACTTCTCGGCGAGACTCCCGGAGATTTTTTGGGTGGTGGCCACCAGTTGCACTGCGGCGCTATCCCCGACGCCAGGCATCGCCTCGTCGATACGTTCGGCAACGGTCTGGAGCCGGGTGTTTTCCCGCACCTGGACCAGCATCTGCAGGATCGGCGAATGGGCCGATGTCAGCCCCGCCAGTTGTTCGGCCCCTTCGCCGGTGCCACCGAGCGATTGCAACGCTACGTGCCCAATCGCTTCGCTCCACTGGTCGGCATAGTCGCGAAAGTACAGCTGTTCGAGCTCGGTTATCAGGCGTCGCAAGTCTCCACCGTTGAGGGTTGTGCCTTCGCCCAGTACCCAGTTGTCCCGCAGCAGTTCGGTGATCAGTGTCATACCCTGAACCGAGAAGTAATGTTCGTACCCTCGGCGTGTGTAGAAGCCGGGGATCGGATGATCGATGCCGACCAACAGCCGCCCCTGCGACCCCAGATGCTGGCTGAAGCGGTACTGCGGCAGGTGTCTGGCCTGCTCGCGCAGTATGCGATAGACCACGGCGGCCATGGATTCGCTGCGCAGGACTTCTCGGGCCTCAGCCACTAGAGAGTCATCGAGCCGCTGGGTGAACGGTTGTTGCAGCAAGCGCTCGAAGTGACCACTCAAGCCGTCCGGTAGCGCCGTGTTGCCGGCGTAACGCAAGGACCAATCTTGAGTAACCCGATCCTTGAGCCACGGGGCATCGCGTCGTTCCTGCCGGTTCAGCATCAGGTACGCACGCAAGCTGTTGAACAGGTTTTCGCGGTTATCCAGATTGTCCCGGATATGTCCTTCAAGCATCTGCGTGACCCGGGGTAGCAATTGCTCTCGCAATTCACGCCTGTAGGCGTCAGTCACGGCCGGTTCGCTCGGTTCGCCCTGATACAAGCCGACGCGCTCATGCAGCGGCACCTCTCCAGCGGGCGGGAAAATCCGCGTGGCTGCGAAACGCGTATCGAGGGATTCGCTCAGGGCGAGCCAATTATCATCCAGTTGCAGGGCGAAGTACTTTTGCTCCCAGCGTTGCGCCAATGTGCGCAAGTGTTCCAGACGCTCATGGTTGGACGAAAAACCGTTCGCCCACAACAGCCCGAGCAGGCCGAGGATTGACAGCGCTCCCACGTACAGAGCCCGCTGTCCCCAATGGATACGGTTGCGCTCGCGTTGATCAAGGCCCGCCAGATCGGCTTCGGGGAAAATGATCCGATTGAGGAGTGATTGGATGAACCGTGGGCGTCTGCCAGGCGCGGCACTGGTCAGGTAGAACCCACGCAGCGGGCAAACGCTCCCGGTAAAGGCTTTCTCCACCAGCAGGTACAGATTGGTGCCGATCTGCCCCAACTGATGAGGGAAGTCGAGAATGTGACTGCGGCGCTGGAGATCGCGCTCTTCGTGCATGCGCATGATCACCTGGCTATTGAGCCGATGGAGCAGCGCCTCGAGCTCGTCCCGCAACACGGTCACGTCGGTGCCTCGCTGGTTCCGACTGAACGTCGCCCCCAGCACCTGGTCGCTGTCCTCGCGAGTCAGCGAATCGAAGAACTCGTTGAAGCCCGGCACGCAGTCTGCCTTGCTCAGTACCAGGTAAATGGGTGCATCCATGTGCAGTTGCCGTTGCATCTCCTGCAAACGACCACGGATGTGACAGGCCAGAGTGATGACCTCATCCTCGCTCCCGCGACGCAAGAGCTCGATGGGTACAGTGACCAGAACGCCACTCAGGGGCCGATTGCGGCGACGCTTGCGCAGCCGTTCGAGCAAGGTGTTCCAGGCACTGCCGTCGACTTCGGTGTCCACCTGGCTCAGATAGCGTCCTGCGGTATCGACCATCACCGCCTGCTCGGAAAAGTACCAGTCGCAATACCGGGTGGCCGATGCACCGTCAGTTGGCTTGCGTTCAGGCCGGTCGATGAAGAATTCAATGCCCGAGCAATCGAGCAGGCTGGTCTTGCCGCAGGCTGGCGGGCCTATCAGCAAGTACCACGGCAAACCGTTGTGCAGGCGCAAGTTGTGGCCGGCGTGCGCGGGTGAAGCGTCAGGTATGCGCAACGCTTGCTTGAAGCGCGAGTGCAGTTCGCGTCGTTCATCGTCCATGCTTGCCTGGCGAAGACGGTGATGCCTGTCGGTATCGATTGCCTGGGACGCCGCGCTGGCGCCAGTACGTCCATTGATGAACACCATTGCCAGCCCCCACCCCAGCAACAATGCACTGATGGTCAGCAAACGTGCCGTCGGGCTTGCCCAGAACTTATAGTCATTGACCGCCAGCAGTGGCCCAAGGAACCACACCAACAGCGTTGCGCAAAGGATCAGTAGCAACGTCCAGACCCAGGCTGGACGCACCCAGGCGCCCACCTTCCTGAAAAGAAATTTCATGACACATCCCTGTTATGGCAACGGTTGAGCGGTGACCGGCGCTGGTGATTGATAAGGGTGCAGGACAGTCTTGCGGTGCTCGGCCAGTACCCAGGCAAAGCTCGAATACATCATCCCCAGGCATATCAGGGTGAAGAGCGCCACGGTCCAGGCCTGAACGATGCGAACGGGGTCGCGACGTACCCCTTCGAGGCTTTCGCAATGAGGTGACAGTTCATTGGGAACCTCGCCACGTACCTGGCGGATCAGCCGGTAGAGGCTGTCGCGGACGCCTTCGAGCTCCAGTGCTCCGCGCGCCTGAACCCGGTATTTGCCCTCGAAACCGAGGGAGAGGCACAGGTACAGCAACTCGAGTATCGGCAAGTGTCTGGTGGGATTTTTCGACAAGCGATCCAGCAACTGGAAGACCTTTTCGCCGCCGAAGGTTTCGTTATGGAAGGTACTGAGCAGGCTCATCTGCGACCAACCGTTTCCATTGCCCCATGATGTAGTGACCACCGCTTCGTCGATCACTGTGCAGAGCACATAACGGGCGGCGACCAATTGGCTGCTCTCGACACCGCTCTGCACGGCGCGGGCTTCGAACTGTTCCAGATCCCGGGTCAGTTCGAGTTTGAGGGTTCGCAAGTCCTCACGATCGCGACCATGTTTGAGCCTTGCCAATTGCGACAGCAACCCGGATGCCGCCGCTACCAGCGGATTGAGGCCCGTCGTTGATGTCCGCGTGGATGGCTGGTGCGCGGCGTAGATCATGCGCTCCTGCAACTGCTCTATTCGCGGCGGCGCGGCGGCATTGGTCAATGGCTGCGAAGCCGGACGTTGGCCGTGATGATCGAGCAGGACGGTGGTTTCGTCCTGAGGATTTTCCTTGTCCATTTCAGTCAGTTCCTGATGGCCCAGAAGTTCAGTTCAAGCTCGGTGAAGTCTCCGGAAACATGAAAGGCAAAGCCTGCCGAGCGCTTCAGTTGGGACAGGTCTTCGGGGTTGGGCTCGAGGATGAAGTAGGTCTTGTTGGCATGGAATGCAATCTGCCGCGGCGCCACGGGCAGGGGCCTGATCCGGATCCCGGGCAAGTGCAGATTGACCAACTGACGGATGCGTTCCACCGGACCGACCTTGAGCTGCGAGGGCAAACGCTGGCGCAGCTCTTCGCCGTCGCAATGGGCGCTCGCCGCCAGGACGAACGAAGCCGAGCCCAGCAGTGATAGGTCGTGGACCGGCGAGACGATGATTCCGTATTGACGTGCCTGCAAGGGCAGTTCGATCACATGCTGTTCAAGCACCATGGAAAGCATCTGGCGGATGCCCTGCATCAAGCTTCGAAAGCAACCACCCTGGTCACCGTGGCGATAATGGTTGTTGAGCGGTGGGCGTTTGCTCTCACCGGAAAACGTCGCCAACTCACCCAGCAGGCTCAGCAAGGTGCGGTACAGCCGTTCGGGGTGTACCTGCTCCAGATCCAGGTCATGACGCAACAGCAGTTCGTTACGGTTGATCAACTGCAGCATCATGAAGTCGCCGACTTGCGTGCCTCCGGCCTTGCCGTTGGAGCGAATCCGTTCGGCGAGGCTGTCGCCCCGGTGTCCCAGCATGCCGATGACCTCCTTGAGACACGAGCGCAGATAACTGGATGAACCGGCCTGGATGAAGGTCGGCACAAAGTCCGGATCGAGCCTGATCACCCCATCGGACGTGGTATCGAGTACCTCGCAAAGCTTGAGCTTCACGAACGCCTGATCGGTCTGCTGTTCGCCGAGCAGCAGGCGCAGATCCGGACGGCCGCAACTGATCTGGCTGCTGAGCGTGTCTGCGGCATTGCAATCGGCCACCTGCATTTCGTAGGTGATGTAGCGCGCGAGTACATCAGAATGCTCTGGACGACGGGACTCGACGCGATTGCCGGTTACCAGCGGCAAAGCAAGGTAGATCGACGTATTGCTGGTATTGGGAGGGACTTCCAGGACCAGGGGGCCGGCGCTGCTGTTCAAGTCGAACAGGCTGCCGTCCGGCAGGACGCCAGAGGCTTGGCTGACCACCAACTGACCCATGTTGAGAAACTGGGTGTCGATTTCCAGCGCCAGGAATCCCCAGGTGTACTGGGCCAGGAAGCGCGTGCGGAATTTCAACTGGTGATCGAAGTAGCGATCGTTGTGCTGCAAATGCTGTGGGCGCAGCAGCATGCCTTCCTGCCAGATGACTTTGTCGTGATTCATCGGGCGTCGGTTCCGGCAGGTGTTTCAATGGCGTTGGTAATCCCATCCTGATCGAGGATCAGGCTTGCCTTGTTGAGCTGCGCCGCGGTGACTGGCAAGGTATAACGCCAGCGCGCTTGTGGCAGGTCACGGTACGCAGCGACGACTCCGACGTAACGACCACCGCCAGCGATGTCGAGCTTCAGCTCTACAGTCTCACCCGGGCGCAGCTCCAGTTCTTCGCTGGAAAGCAGGTCCGGCGACAACGTCTCCCTGGCGCGTTCATAGAGGCTGAAGAAGTCCGAATTTTCGAAGGCCACCGGGTGCCTGAGCTCAAACAGCCGCACTACCACCGGCGATGGTCGTCCGTTGAGGTCCGGGTTGAGTTGATCGCTGGCCGTCAGCGTGAGGGCGAGTTTAGTCATCGTCGAAAACGGCGACAGCGTGGTGCAACCGGCCAACAGCAACGTCGTGACAACGGTCGTCAAGGTGGTGAGGAAAAGCATCGTGCAACGAGACATGTGCATCATCCATGGTGATCGGTGTGCAGGGTGGAGACCAGGCGAACCTGTTCTTCGTAGGCCTGGGCGAAATCTCGGGCCAGCAATCGTCCTGTCCAGTCGTCGTCCTGGCACAAGGCCTGGTGATAACGGCCGTAAGCTTTCCAATAGCGACCGCTCGTCCTGATCAGCGGTTTGTAGTCCCGTTCCAGTCGGAACATCAGTCGTTGGGGTGAAAAATGTTCCAGCGTCGCGCGCAACGTGGCGCGGCTTGCGGTGAGCAGCGCCACTTGATGGGCCTGTAGATCGCGGAAGGCGCGGGCAATGGCCTGGTCGGCCGATAACAGGGCAGGTTTGTTCGGTTGCAAAAGCACCTGCAGAGCTTGCTGGGCGTCGTCAGCGAACTTCAATGGGTTCTTCGGCTCACCCTGGATGAGCGTCTGGGCCAGGCGCAGTTCATTCTTCAACTCCGACCGGGTATGCAGGCTTTGCTGCAATCCCTGGATGCTTTGCCTGAGCAACCTCACGACAGTCAATGCCAGGGCTTCGCGGGCCTCGTTGTCCAGGTTTCCAATGTCTATCCCCAGCGCCGTGCCGAAACGTTCCCAGAAGTCTTCATCTGGATGAAGGGGTGTAGTGACCGGCGAGACCGGCTCCAGTTTGGGTTTGGGCGACGTTTCGACCAGCTCCGGCAACAGCAGGTTTTCCATGTCGATGGGGGCGTAGTCGGAGCCCTTGAAAGCATCCGTGGGCATGACAGAGGGGCTGACAAGTTCATCTATTTCCGAAACCACGCCGGGTTGTTGCTCCAACGCCTTCAGCGGGTCGAGACCCAGAAAAGCATCGTCAGGGATCAGGCTATCGACCGACATTGGACGGTCTGGCGGTGCGGTGCCGCTCGTTTGACCGGAAGCCAGCCGCGCCTGAATTTCGAAATCGCCCATGAGGAAGACATCCCCGTCCTGGATGCGTACCGGCTCGCCCTTGGGCAGGCGTGCACCACTTGCGCGATGGCTCACGCCGTTGCCACTGGTGTCGGTCAGGAAAAATGCACCTTCGCGCGCGCTGATCTGCGCATGGCGTTTGGATAACAGGCGCTGGCGGTCGGGAATGATCCAATCACAACTCTCGCCCCGGCCTATCACACCGCCAGCCGCCCGGAACGTCATGCGGCACAGCGGCGCCGGAATAAACTGTCTGGCGTTCAGCATTTCAAGAACAAGCTCCATCGATACTCCTTGCGGTCACTTGCCGCGATTGACGGCCTGGGGATCCCCCAGGGGGCGGTAATCGCTGTCATTGAATTTGTAATTGCCGTTGCAGCCGCCGAGGCCGAATGACACGACGATGGCCAGCAGGACGACTTGCCAGGAAAAATCAGGCATCGGAAGGACTCCAGAATTGAAAGGGCCGGGGGCAGGCGATGGGGTCAGTCATCGAAGTCCCTCGGTTGAATCTTCAGGCGCCCGAGGCGATAGAGCAGGGTGCGGCGTGGCAAGCCGAGTTCGCGGGCCGCCAGCGTCTGGTTGCCGGCGTTCTTGCGCAGGCAATCGATCAGCAGGCCACGCTCGATCTGCCCCAGTCGTTCGCGCAGACCCATGGAGGCACGGGCGGCCGGCGTGTCGAGGTGCAACGCGAAGTGCTCGACCTGCAGCTCGCCGCCCTCGCACAGCAATACGGCCCTTTCCACGAGGGCTTTGAGTTCGCGCACATTCCCGGGGAAGCCATAGGCGGCCAGATGGTCTAAGGCTGCGTCGGACCAACACACGGGATCGCGCCGCAAGAAAGTACAAGCCTTGTCGGCAAAGTGTCGCGCCAGTTCGATGATGTCGCCTTCACGCTGGCGCAATGCCGGTAACTGGATCGGGAACTGGGCGAGTCGGTAGTACAAGTCTTCGCGAAACTGACCTTCTTCCACCCGTTGTTTCAGGTCGCGGTGGGTCGCAGCGATGATCCGAACGTCGATCCTATGGGTTTTGCTGGATCCCAGCGGACGGATTTCGCCTTCCTGCAACACCCGCAGCAGCTTGGCCTGAAGAGACAATGGCATGTCACCGATTTCATCGAGCAATAGCGTGCCGCCCTCAGCCGCATCGAACAGCCCGAGACGATCCCGGTCGGCCCCGGTGAACGCGCCCCTGCGATAGCCGAACAGCTCGCTTTCCAGCAGGTTCTCGGGGACCGCTGCACAGTTCTGCACGATGAATGCCTTGGTTCGACGCGGACCACAATCGTGAATGGCCCGGGCCACCACCTCCTTGCCGGTGCCCGTCTCGCCACGGAGCAGAACGGTGTAGGGGCTGTGCAGGACTTTGCTGATCAACAGGCAGGTCTGGCGCATTGCCGGACTCTTGCCGATCAGGCCGTAGCCGTTGATGCCAGGCACGGTTGTGGTGCCGGCGTCAGGCACGCAGGTGGGCCGGTGCAAGCGCTGCAACAGAGATTTCTGCCGAAGCATGAAAGCACCAAGTTGACTCAGGGATCTGGCAAACCCATGCAGGTCGAGATGCTTGCCGGTGGCGCACAACAACAGGCCTTCGACGGTTTTGCGTGAATTGAGGAGTGGCACGCAGAGCAGCGACTGCCAGGGGGGCGACCGGCTCGGCAGGAAGCCGGTTTCGTGAAGGCTTGAGTTCAACGCGTCGAGGCTGACCACACGGTTCTGGCACAGGGCGAATTGCAGGAGTTGTTCACCGCTGTAATCGGAGGGCAGCAGAGTCCGGTCGCGGAACTGCAACTGGCTCTCCAGGCATTCGGTGTGCATTTCCAGATGGGCATGGGTGGCATCGAGCAAATACAACTGTGTCAGTTCACAACCGCTGAGGCGGGCTGCGGCCTGGATAAAATCCTCCAGTAACGTAGTGATATCCGTTGCGCCTGACAGGCTGGAGAACTGCGTCAGCAAAGCCTCGGCATAAGCCAACGGTTGCGGAACCTGCTCGAACATCGCATCCATCTCAGGTGAACTCACAGACGATGTCAGCGTTGCCATCAAGGGTGGCATGCACCTGTCGCAACGATTCGCCACTGGCCATGGACGCGAGCAGGCGATCGGTTACCTGAGGCACCAGGTGCCGGTCGAGCAGGCGGTCGATTGCGCGTGCGCCACTGTCGCTGCGGATGCAGTGTTCAGCCAAGTGCTCCAACAGCTGTTTGCAGTAACTGAAGCCCAGCCGGCGAGCCTGCAGGCGCTCGCCCAGGCGGTCGAGTTTGATGGCCGCCAGCTCGCGCAGCACCGGGCCACTGACCGGGTAGTACGGCACCACGCACATACGCGCCAGCAGTGCCGGTTGGAAATGCCGGCTGAGTATCGGACGGAGGCTTTCCTCGAGGGATTCGGCGCTCGGTCGCGTGCCGCTTTCGCACTGTTCGCTGATGCACTCACTGCCCAGGTTCGATGTCATCAGAATCAGCGTGTTGCGAAAATCGATTTCTCGCCCTTCGCCATCATTGGCAAGGCCTTTGTCGAAGATCTGATAGAACAGGTTCATTACGTCCGGATCGGCTTTTTCGACCTCATCGAGCAGAATCACTGAATAGGGTTTATGCCGCACGGCTTCGGTGAGCATGCCGCCCTCGCCAAAGCCAACATAGCCCGGCGGTGCGCCGATCAGTCGGGAAACGGTGTGTTTGTCCTGGAACTCGGCCATGTTGATCACGGTGATAAAGCGCTCGCCGCCGTACAACAGGTCGGCCAGGGCCCGCGCCGTTTCGGTCTTGCCGACACCGCTCGGTCCCACCAGCAGGAACACGCCCACCGGGGCATCGGGTCTGTTCAGGCCGGCGGCGGCCGCGCGCATCGCGCGGTCAAGGGCCTGCACGGCCTGTTCCTGACCGCGGATACGGGCGCGCAAATCTGCGGCGAAACCGGCAACGCTCGTGCTGTGTTCCCGCGCCAGTTGTGCCAGCGGTACGCCGGTCCAGGCATTGATGACTTCGGCTACCAATCTTGGACAGACTTCGAAACTGACCAGGCGCTCCTGAGCTTGCGCGGCCATCAGCGCATCATGGGTTTCGCGCAGCGCCGACTTCAGGATCTCGACGTCCGATGTTTGATCCGCCGCGGCCAGTTGCTGACGTAGCGATAGCAGGCGTTCGGCGAGGATGCGTTGCTTGCTCCAGTCTGCTTCCAGCGCCTGGCGCTCTTTTTCGATGGCGTCCAGACGCGTTTCCAGCGCTTCCAGCGCCTGGAAATCAATCGGCAGGCCAGCCTGGGCGTCGCGGCGCAGTGCCTGGCGCTGACGCTCGCCTTCAGCCAGTTCGCCGCGCACCCGCTCGAGGCTTTGCGGCGCAGCGGCGAGGCTGATACGGACGCGAGCGCAGGCGGTGTCGAGCACGTCAACGGCCTTGTCCGGCAGTTGCCGGCCAGTCAGATAACGGGCTGACAACTGCGCAGCCGCGACCACCGCATCATCGCGCAGGTAGATGCCGTGGCTGCTCTCGTAGACCGGGGCAAGGCCGCGCAAGATGGTGACCGCATCCTCGACGGTAGGCTCGTGCAGTTGCACCGGCTGGAAACGGCGAGCGAGGGCAGGGTCTTTTTCAAAGTATTTTTTGTACTCGCTCCACGTGGTGGCGGCGATGGTACGCAGCTCACCCCTGGCCAAGGCCGGCTTGAGCAGATTGGCTGCGTCGGCACCACCGGCGTTGCCGCCCGCGCCGATCAATGTGTGGGCTTCGTCAATGAACAGGATGATGGACTTGGGCGAAGCCTTGACCTCATCGATCACGCCCTTGAGGCGGCGCTCGAATTCCCCTTTGATACTGGCGCCGGCCTGCAGCAACCCCATATCCAGGGAACGCAGTTCGACGTCTTCAAGTACCGCTGGGACTTCCCCTGCAACGATGCGCAAGGCCAGTCCTTCCACGATGGCGGTCTTGCCCACACCTGCTTCACCCACCGCAATCGGATTGTTTTTGCGGCGGCGTGTCAGGATGTCGATCATTTGCCTGATTTCAGCATCCCGGCAAAGCACTGGGTCCAACTGACCGTCGCGGGCTTGTTGGGTCAGGTTCTGGGTAAAGCGCTCCAGCAGCGCATCGCTCTTGGCAGCGTATGAATCGGGGATCGGTTGGGCCAGTTGCGCCAAGGCATACTCTTTCAACCGGCCGATGTTGAGCTCGGCAAGCAACGTTTGATAAGGCGTGCCGGCGTGGTGGGCCGGGTGACGCAGCAACGCCAGGATCAGAGCGGCTTGTCCGACCTGGCGCTCTCCCAGCTCCAGGCTGGCTACTCGCAAGGCGTCTTGCAGCCACTGCACCAGCTCCGGGGCAAATGACGGATTGCATGAGACGCTGTGCCCAGGACGGGGCTGCAGAGTAGCGATCAATTCGCCCGGACTGATGCGAGCATCCTGCAAGGCGCGGGCGAGCAGACTGTCCGGACGTTCCAGAAGGCCCAGCAGCAGGTCTTCCACCAGGACCTTGTCAGTTCCACGGGCCACGCACTGCTCGGCCGAGCGTTCCAGGTCGTTCCTGGTGTCGGCATCCAGCGCCTGGATGAGTTGCTGGAGGTCTACGTTGATCATGTCATTCATTCCCAATGAATTTTGCTGCCCAGGATCACCACGCCATCGGCGCGTTCGTGGCCCAGCCAACTGGTCCATCCCAGGTGGCAGGTGTTCTGTTCGCCAATGCGCAATGCACGTATTTCCTGCCTGCGCAGGACCAGGCGGATGTCATATTCGAGTGGATCGCGCAGGGTGAAGCGCACCAGCGCGCACAGCGGTTGGTAACCGACACCGATCGGCAGGAATTCGTGGAAGCGTTGCCAGCCCAGGTTGCGGATGTGGATGCGGAACTTGCCGCCGCGGTCGCGGACCTGTTCGCCGAGCACCAGATCCTCATGCAGCGCACTGTTGGCGAGCCCCAGGCGATTGCGCTGTTCATCGATGATGTCCACGCGGCGCTCGATGCACTGTTCGAGATTCAGCTCGGCGTGTTTGAAGTAATAGCGCAACACCGCTTCGATCAGCGCCGCCGAGTGAGCGCGAAGGCTCAGGAGGCCCAGGTAGGGCAGCAGTCGTCTCCAGTTCAGTTGAGTGGCCTGGCGGATGGCATCGCCACCCAGGCCAACCAGGGCAAATAGCTGCTTGGAAAACGGGTCTCGGGCACCGCTCCGGAAGCTTGCGCTATAACGGTATTTGCACCAGATCGGCAGCATCAACCGTTGAAGACGATGGTGGAACAGATCGAGGAATTGACGAGTCGGATTGCCGTCCCCGTCATCCCCCAGGGCTTGTTCGCCATAGAACGCCGGCAACGGTGAGCCTGCGCCCACCAAGCCAAGAAGATTCAGGCGCAGGCGTGCCCGCAGTTGCCCATGCTCTTGGAAAAACTCCACGCGATCGATGTCGCTGGCCGCAAACCCGAGGCTTGGGTTGGCCTGGAACTCCAGTAGCTCGTACAGCTGCTCGTCGCTCAGAAGCGGATGGGCGTCGCGGAGTCGGTCGATGACCAGCAACACGGCCTGGAACAGCGAGTATTCGCGTATTCCCCGCGTGAGTACGCTTATAGAAGTGGTTGCTGGCCCATGCGGGGTGTCCATTGGTACACCTCTCCCTGTGTGCTGTTCACCCGCAATTCGTGATACGAATTGAGGCTGGCATAAAGCGCAAAGAACTCATTGAGAACCGACGCGAAAACGAACAGGTCCCCCTCACCGAGATAGCCTTGCGGGTCGATGGTCAGTTCGGTGCGCAGACCGCGAATCGGCAGGCCCCGGTGCAACCGGTCGACATGCCGATGTCTGATGGACTTGAGCCCGTCCAACAGGCACTTGCTGGTTCTTTCTGCCTGTTCGTCGTAATAACGCGGGAAATCGTAGGTTTCGAGAATGACCTTGAGGGCATTCACGTCCGCCAGCGACAGGTAGTTGAGTGACATGTTGCTGATCAGCTTCCAGAGGAAATCCTGATCGAGCGGCGGCGCGAAGCTGGACGTGACCGGGCTGATGTTGCGAAAACCCAGTGACTGAGGGCTTTTTTCACCGGGCTGGTCGATGTCACCCAGTTTGAGTTGACGCGGCAGGTTCTGGTTGGTGCACGTCAGTTCGATCGACAGGGTTTCATGGTGCTGAATGTCCCGGGTACCAAAACCCAGGCAGGTGTCCAAGCCGTCATGCAGCGGCGATGACCGTTGCCGGACGCTGTAATAGGGGCGACCCTGAACATCGACGCTTGAATCGTGTTCGAAGGACTCGAACGGTACATAGGTTCGGTATCCCAAGCCGCCGGGGTTCCAGCCGGTCACGCTTTGCACTGAATACACGCCACAGTGCTCCCGGTCGTAACTGGCCGGCAGCAACAAATACTCGTCCTGCTTTCCATCCAGCCTGATCGGCTCCGCGTCATGCTTGAACAGGTTGACGATGGGGGTGCAATAAAGCTTCACGTTATCCAGTGTCGGATGCAGCCGCTGGATACCGTTCTTGCCGATATCGAAGCGCAGATCCAGGCCACGCATCTGTTTCAGGACGGTTTGTGGCAGGGCATGGAGTACGTTCAAGCCTGTGACGTCGACGAACAGGAACTTGTCCTGAAAGGCGAAATATTCCTGAAGGTAGCGATAGCCGCGAAAGGTATTCAATGGATACGGGACCAGAGCTTCCTCTTCGGCAAACCCCACCGGTTGGACACGGCTGGCAGGAATGCTGAACGTCATTGGCGTGCCGCTGGTCGAGATGACAGGTTGGCCGGCACCGTCCAGCGGGATCAGCTCGATACCTTCGAGATTGCGCAGGAGGCTGAGATAGAGCATCTGGCTGATGTAGCGTTCACCGGCAAAGTGCAAGCGCAAGCGGTTCAATTGCACCTCGCCCAAGTGACCTTCACCGTGCATCTCCAGGCGCAGGTTCAGCAGTGAGCCATCGCCCTTTACCGAATAACTCAGGTTCGTCAGGTCCAGTGGCAATACCTCAGTCGAATAGCACGTACGAAAACGGCATCGCACCCCCAGGACAGGCTTGCTCTCGACCGGCGTATCGCGCTCCACCCGTAGTGGAGGCCCGGACCGCCCCAACGGGTCGAATTGCAGAATGCTGAAAGCCGGCAGCGGCCGCATGTAGTTCGGCCACAACAGCTGCATCAGCGAATGACTGAGTTCTGGCAATTCGTCATCGAGCTTCTGGCGTAATCGTCCGGTCAGGAACGCGAACCCTTCGAGTAAACGCTCCACATCCGGATCCCGTCCGGCCTGGCCCAGGAACGGTGCCAACGCCGGGTTGCGCTCGGCAAATCGCCGGCCCAACTGACGGAGCGCGGTCAGTTCGCTTTGGTAGTAGTGGTTGAATGACATGGTTGGCTATCCTTGGCTGACCTTGACTTGCCCGTTACCGTCCAGGCAAACGGACAAGTTCATCCGTCGCTTCAGGCCCTGCGCATCAAGCAAGGCATCGATGCTGAAGAACAGGCAAAGCGGATTGGCGTCATTCGGTATCGAGGTGACACGGACGTTGTCGAGCCGAGGCTCATGAGCCTCGATGAATGTCCTGATCGCGCTGACGGCCTGGCTCCGCGCGTCATGCAGGCTCAGGCGCATGTCGTTGAGATCGGGTAACCCATAATCGAGTGACGTCTGCGCGCTACCCGCGCGGGTACCCAGCATCCTGGCCAGATGAGCCGCCACGGAGGCCATGGCGCAGGCCTCGCGGCTCAAGCCCGCACGGTCCTCGACATCGCCGTTCAGGCGTTCGAAAAGACTGCCGTAAGTCATGGGCGGCGCTTATGCCTTGTCCAGCTTGCCGACCAGCGACAAGGTGAAATCGGCTCCCATGTACTTGAAATGAGGACGTACATTGAGACTGACCCGGTACCATCCGGGCTCGCCTTCGACATCGCTGACGGCGATCCTGGCCGCACGCAGGGGACGACGGCCACGGACTTCGGCGCTCGGATTCTCCTGGTCGGCCACGTATTGGCGGATCCAGTTATTGAGTTCACGCTCCAGGTCCGTGCGTTCCTTCCATGAGCCCAATTGCTCGCGCTGCAAGACTTTCAAGTAATGGGCCAGGCGATTGACGATCATCATGTACGGCAGCTGGGTACCCAGCTTGTAGTTCAGCTCGGCCTCCTTGTCCTCGGCACCGATGCCGAAAAACTTCGGTTTCTGTACGGAGCTGGCGGAGAAGAACGCGGCGTTGTCGCTGCCTTTGCGCATGGTCAGGGAGATGAACCCCTCTTCGGCCAGCTCGTATTCGCGACGATCGGAAACCAGCACCTCGGTTGGAATCTTGGTTTCGATTTCGCCCATGCTTTCGAAGTGATGCAACGGCAGGTCCTCGACCGCGCCTCCGCTTTGCGGGCCGACGATGTTCGGGCACCAGCGGAATTTGGCAAAGCTGTCGGTCAGCCGTGTGCCGAACGCATAGGCCGTGTTACCCCACAGGTAATGCTCGTGGCTGTTGGCAACGGTTTCCTTGTACACGAACGACTTAACCGGGTTCTCTTCCGGATCGTACGGGGTGCGCAGCAGGAAGCGCGGTACGGTCAGGCCGACGTAGCGAGCATCCTGCGACTGGCGGAAGCTCTGCCACTTGGCGAATTGCGGGCCTTCGAAATGGTCTTTCAGATCCTTGAGGTCCGGCAGGCCAGTGAAGCTTTCGAGGCCGAAGAACTTCGGGCCGGCGGCAGCGATGAACGGCGCATGGGCCATGCAGGCCACGCTGGCGACGTACTGCATCAATTTCACGTCCGGCGAGCTTGGGGACATGAAGTAATTGGCGATGATCGCTCCTACGGGCTGTCCGCCGAACTGACCGTATTCGGCGGTGTAGATATGTTTGTACAGGCCCGATTGCATGACCTCCGGCGAATCTTCGAAGTCATCCAGCAAATCGTCCTTCGAGACGTTGAGCATCTCGATCTTGATGTTTTCGCGGAAGTTGGTCCGATCAACCAGTAGCTGCAGACCACGCCACGCCGACTCCAGTGCCTGGAATTCCGGATGATGAAGGATCTCGTCCATCTGGTGGCTGAGCTTGGCATCGATCTCGGCGATCATGCGGTCGACCATGGCTTTTTTGACGGGCTCGCCGCTGTTCTGTGGTTTGAGCAGTTCCTCGATGAAGGCCGACACACCACGCCTGGCAATGTCATAGGCTTCATCGTCTGGAGTCAGGCGGGTCTGGGCGATGATGCTTTCGAGAATGCTGTATTCGCCATGGTCATGGCTTTGGTCCTGACGCTGTTGCAGTGCTGCATGGGTGCTCATGTTTCGGCTTCCTTGTCTGTCGGGGTCAAGCGTCCGTGGCTGGGGCGTTCAGGCCCAGCTCGTCCAGTACGCGTCCACGGGATTCATCGTCGGTCAGCACATCTTCGATAGCCTTGCGAAACGCTGGCGTATTACCCAGTGGCCCCTTGAGCGCCACCAGGGCATCACGCAGCGCCATCAGCTTCTTGAGCTCTGGCAGTTGCTCCACCAGGTTGGCGGGAGTGAAGTCCTTCATCGAGTTCAAGCGCAGTTGAACGGCCAGTTCGCTGGGGTCGCTCTCCTCCTGAAGACGGTTCGGAACGCTCAGGGTCAGGCTCAGCTCTTGCTTGGCCAGGACTTCGTCGAAGGTCATCTTGTCGACGCTGATCGGCTTGCGGTCCTCGATCTTGCGGTCATCCTTGCGATGGGTGTAGTCACCGATCGCCAGCAGCTTGAGCGGCAGTTCGATTTCCTCCTGAGCGCTGCCAGTGGCAGCCTTGAAGGTGACGTTGATACGTTCCTTGGGGGCGACCGAGCCTTCTTTGGCCATGATTTTTCTCCTTACAATGGGGACCCGGAGGCCTATTCAATGACCCGTTCCAGGTCGAGGTGACACAACCTGCGGAATGTCTCTTCCTTGCGTTCGCGCACGGGGTGGTTCTGCGGCAGCAACTCGCAGCAGTGGTGCAGCAGATGCAATATTTGCAATGCCAGTTCGGGCTCCCACGCGTTCAACTCCGGGTTTTGCAGCCTTTGATCGAGTGCTTCGAGCTGGACCTTGGCGAGATCGTATTTCTTGGCCGAAAAGCACAGCCGGGCCATTGCGAACCGCCAGAGAAACCGCTCGCGAGCACCGTTGGCGGCCTGCATGCCCTGCCGGAGCGACTGCACGGCAGTTTTGAGCCCCTCCCTGAGTACGATTGCCTGAGCTTCTTCCAAAGCCAGCTCCCATGGCGCCTGTTTGTCGGCTACATCGACGGCGGGCGAGGCGCTGGGGTATTGCAGATGGGGCATGATCTGAGCCGCAATCCACGTCCGGGTGGCGGGATCGGCGAACGGGACGCTGTCATGCCAGCGCAGTTCGACAATGCCCGGCAGACGCTGGATGAACAGCGCGAAATGGATCTCCAGCTCACGCATGGCCAGCTCAGCACCGAGGCCTTGCAGGCATTCCCAGGCGAGCCTCTGGCCGTCGAGCCAGAACGGCGCTTTCGCCAGGCTGGCCTCGATCTCCACCAGCAGATCCGCATAATTGCCCCGTTGGAGGCTGTCTTGATAACCCTTGAGCTTGTCCGGCGGCAGCCCGCGCAACAGGGTGATCTGTTCGGCGTTGTGCTCGGGTACTGCATCGATGGCCAGCCAGGGCAAGACGCGATTCAGCCGCAGGGCCCGCACGTCGGTAGCTTTTTGCTTGAGCCACCAGGCGCACAGCGAACGCGCACTATCCTGTTGGGCACGTAGCGCCTTATGGGCTTCTTTTTCGGTTTCGATATGAGTGACAGGGCTGAGCAGTTGAGTGGCGGCTTGCTTCACCTGGGCCACCACCGTTTCGATGGCCGCGGGTGCTGACGAATGCTCGGTAACGCGCCGGATCATGTTTTCTAGCCGGCGGCTCAACGGCAATATCAGGGGAGCTTCATTCCCGAGGTGAGCGGTGCACACGGTCTCAAGGCCTTCAAGCTGTTCCAGCAGATGGCGGAACAACAGCAACTGCTCTTTGATCGCCACATCGTCGCCCAGCGCCTGTTCCAGGCGAGGTAACAGCCAACTGAAACTGGCTGCACGGGTTCTTGCCTTGGCGGGATGGATCTCGGCCCAATGGTGATTGCACAGGTAGTGCAGGAGGCAGAGGCCGGCCAACAGACCCTGGAAAGATTCGCGCTGATACAACGCCCATGTCAGCCAAGCCGCCACTCGCAAATCTTTCGACTGGGTGCGCAACAGGGCTTCACTTTGTTCAAGGACCTTCAACCAATCGACGTGACCGCACGCATGAACTGATTGGGCTTTCCCCAGTTCGCATTCCAACGCTTCGAATTCATTTGAAAAACGTACGTCCACACCCGCGAAGCTGTCCTTGGAAACAGGTGTTCTGGCGAGATCCAGGTAATGGGCGGACAGTTTGTTTGCGTAGGACAATCCATGGCCTTTTGGGGTGGTACGGTTATTGGAACTTTCGGCAGTCAGCAAATGGCTACGAACTTCAATGCGTATTTTCAGCGTTACATGTAGGAAATTTCGCATCGCATAGCCGAATGCTTCGAAACACAGCTCAATCAAACATGGAGCCGCGATTCGGTGCGAAGAATGCCAAAAATAAAAAATGAGGGATGTAGGATTATTCTGTAAAAGAGTTCATCAAAAGGTACTTTGAGATGTGAGGTAACTTTCCGTTAACTATTGGGTGGGCTTTTGAGAAGTTACAATTTCTTACGGGTAGGGTGTTGCATTTACTTGCTTATAAAGGTGAGGGCGCTCCTCAGTGGTTAATGAACTGATGGGGCTGCCGTCTTCGAAGCGCAATTTCCCCAACACCACTCCCCTCTGTGGGAGCGAGCAGGCTCGCTCCCACAGAGGGATCCAAGGCGGCCGCAAAGCCTAGGAAATCCGGGCGCGGCTCAAATACTGATGATAGCTGTGCGCAGGGCGCCCTCGGGCGCGCCGGGTTCCTAGGTCCCCGGTCTACTAACGGAGCACTTAGGGGGCACTAGCCAAGCACTGGAGGACTGCAATTGCCCCTTTACGGTCGTTCACTGCTTGAACTATCTGCGATCGTCCATAAACGACGACTGGCCGGGGCGAACGACAGACTAGGCATGCGATGCAATCGCACTGACGACAGGGTTGGAAAGCATTGCCAATCACTTGCGGTGAGAGTCCATATACGGGTTATTAGCCGCTTTAGAGACCCCAACCACCAATAAACCAGGGACGTGCAGCACTGCCTCTATGCCCTTCATACTCCGATTTCTTTTTAAGCTGTTCTCGACAATAAAATAAACTGATCACTGCTGGAATAAATAATAAGTTGAACAGCCACTGGCGCGCATCGGTTGATTTTGAGGTAATCGCTGCAAGAAAATTGATTAGAGCCACGCCAATGATTAAAAGGTTATATCCAATATGTCGACGCTTCATTAAGGCAAAGCTTTCCCAATCATAACTCAGCCATTCGTGGGAAAATTTGTCACACGTAGGACACCTATGGGTGGGCGGAAGGGAGTCTGCGATATAACCACAGCTAGGGCATCGAAATTTCATGGCGCTATCCTAATACTCTCTCATTAGGTGAAATGCCATATCGCGTTTCTTGTCGCGGTAGCGCGAGGTCTATCGAGGGGAACGTGACAGGAGTGACGGCAAGCCCGACTATGGTAAGAGGGTAGCAGGGCACCACTTATTTGCCACTGGTCTGTCCACCGACTGCTTGGGGCCGATTTCTGCCTGTCGTGAGGGGCAGCAAACGACCCGTTGCGGCTATCCGCAAGAGCCACCAGAATCGGGGACTGTTTGTGGTGAGGTGACGCATGGCGACGATTGAAGTATCAGAAAAAGCCGACTGGAAACTTTTCAAGGACGTGGCCCGGGTTCTTGAGCAAGGGTTGGGCGGTCGCTGGAAAGAGAAGCTTGATGGCCTGGACCAGCGCTACTGGGATCTGTTGGTGGGCAAATACACGCTCATCCTGCACCTTGAGCACATATAGGCATTTTCAATAGTTGTTCCCGATAGCGCAGATGACACAGCTCAAAGAGTATGTGCGTTGCTCAAGCAGCCTCCTTGTGGGTAAGCCCGCTCCAACAAAGATCACAACTGGCTGAATTCTGACCGTCGTGAAGGGCTGAAACCGGCCGAGGCTGTGTAAAAAACGCTTTTGAGCGCGGCAGTTACTCAAAATCGAACTGAAAATTGCGCTTCTACGCGAAATCCACATCTGCTGGCATGCAGATAAATTTCAGATTTAACGTAGACGCGCACACTTCAATTTTGGCGAAGCGTTTTTACACACTCTGGGCCGATTGCCGCCCCTTCAAGCCCAACTCTAATTCAACGATTCATAGCTTGGCATACGCAGCTTCAAAATCACGGAGCGCTTGGTTTACCTTGTATCGAAGCATCAGCGAAGCGGAAAGCTTCACCATTGCCTCGAACAAGACATGTCCTGATTGAATCTCACACTGACCGACGCAATGCTCGGCATACTCCCCAGGCTCATAAGCGTAGACAGTGTAAAAAACCCTGCCGGACTCGCGATTCAGTCCTGCCGAGATACGAGTGACAGAACTCTCTGTCACGCTCAAGTCAGGAAGCGAAAACTCCAAGACGTCATCGAATGGAATGAACATAGCTGAGGCGGACATAACAAATAGACTCGCGATATCCAACGCCTCTTCAACTTTTCCAAGCTCAGGAGTCGCATACTCGTGCTCAAGAATATTTCGTATATCGACGACTTTACGCAACAGACTCGGCGCCAATAACCCAAGTGCCCTTAGCCGTTCGATCTTCTTCGGCACATTCCATCGAAGTGACGAGTAACCAAAAGAGATCAACAACTGATCAAACTGACAGGCAATGGCGCGTTTTGCATTGGTCGTTGCATTGACGAGAGCCGCCAAACCGCCCCGTTCAAAATCATCTTCCGCCAAGGTCAAAAATTCGACAGGTGAGGTTTTCAACTCTGTCATTCCAAAACCACCACCGCCTAACGCGACTCCACATTTGCTCATATCAAATCCATGAGCAAGGCAAAATTCTTTGATATCCATCTCACGCCCCTGTGTATTGGCGGCCAACAGGTGTTCGTTAACAATAGCGTATCAGCGATAACACAGGAAATCTCTGCTGTCGCTAGTGATCAGCATCGAAGCCCCCATCACCCTGATCCCTGCTGCCAATGCACCGCTAGGCCGACCGCTATCGACTCATAGCTGTCGATAGCAGACTCTCGTCGCTATCCCAGCATCCGCTCGGCGAGCAAACCTACAGCGATAAACACTATCGTTGTTCCTGAGGTGCGACTGACCCATTTGGCTGGCGATGGTCTCGTCCGAAGAACTATGTGCGCGCCGAACCCTACGATGAGATAGATCACCGCACAGCTGGCCATATGAATTAGCCCGAGCGTGATGATTTGCAATAGAACAAGGGGTTTTGGTCGCCGAAGGGAGGGAAGGACTCTTTAGCGTGGTCGAGGCCAGTAAGTACGGCAATTGGACCAACATCAGTGGCAGTCGCTGGTGTTGCCGCCTCACTGCAATGGGAAGTGCTGACCTATACGGCCGAGGCAGAATTTGGGGCAGCCCCGAATTCTGCTCGCGTCACATTTAGAGTCTCAAGCGCTCTCAATATCGACAAGCCAGTGTCCGACTACTTTCGACACGTACTGCTTTCCGGTCAGCAGATGGATGTCGCCGTCAGCAGGATCGATGTAGTAAACGCTGTTCAGTTGGTCATGCTGTCCAGGTCTTGCAAGCACGTTGGCGACATACGCGATTACCACGTGATCCATGGTCG
Source organism: Pseudomonas sp. B21-028 (assembly GCF_024749045.1). Taxonomy (NCBI): domain Bacteria; kingdom Pseudomonadati; phylum Pseudomonadota; class Gammaproteobacteria; order Pseudomonadales; family Pseudomonadaceae; genus Pseudomonas; species Pseudomonas sp. B21-028. The sequence goes on along the minus strand of NZ_CP087184.1, from coordinate 6,295,532 downwards.
GCGACAGGCGCAACTTCAGAATGATGGGGCGTTTGTCTCGTAGCTCGGAAACAGTCAATTCAGGCGAAGGCGATCCGTTAGAAAATTTAGCTGATGATCGCCAGGGTATGCCTTTATGAGTGAATCCCCACGAATTGAGGAATGCTGACATCTCATAGTCGGTTGCTGTTTCGATGGTCACATGCCCCTTCATGGCTGCGACGATTTCAGGCTGGCTCCACTCGATACCCCGATAGTCCAGTAGGGTCTGAATAACAGCTGCCCAGCACCAGACTGGCGTGAGTTGTTGTCTTGCGTGTTTTTTGAAGCCAGGTATGCCAACAGGCTCAGCATTGGCTATCGGAACAAATGCCGTTAGCATCGCGCCGACCCCCGCGATTATCACTTTCCTTCGTGTAAGTGAAATACTCATATTCCCTAGTCCTCAAACGTTGGCTGCGAGAAGTGTTGTACGGGGGGCGGGATAACAGAGGGGCGTTGATACATATCCGCAGCCCATCCCTCCTCTGTATAGCAGTTATGCGGCCGGTCGTTGGGGTTGATCTCAGGGATTAAAAACTGTCGCAATCAGCGCAACCTTCCTCGGCCGCTGCCATTTTCGAAGGCAAACAAGCCTAAAGACAGCTTATCTAGCAGTGCTTTCCCGGAACACTCGTTTTGGCCCTCTCAGTGGGCGTTGTCAGACCATAGGTATTCCTCGTGAATCAAGCATGCCGCCATTGGAACCATTCGGTTGGCCGCAGCCCAAGCCCTTAAGCTTTTGCCGACCTACTGGGACAGGGACGCTCACCGGCTGCATTGGGTCGTTCTCTGCCGGTGATGGTTACGAAGTATGGTAAGCGTCCGGGGAAGGCACATTGCGATGCGCTAAGCTGTAATCCTTTAGGATTGAGGTCTCAGCATGGAATGCGACGTTCGTCCCGCTACGAGCAGAGATGCAGCAGCAATAAGCCGCGTAGTTATAGCCGCCCTGCGTGAGTCAAATTCACAGGACTATCCGCCTGATGTGATCGCTCAGGTTGAGCAGAGCTTTTCTGCTGAGGCCATCACCATACAGCTTACGAAGCGTATGGTCTTCGTTGCCTTATTGGGCGAAAACGTTATTGGCACTGCCGGTCTCGACGGTGATGTCGTCAGAAGTGTTTTCGTTGACCCAGCTCACCAGAAAGGCGGTATCGGGCGGCACTTGATGGATGTCATTCACACAACTGCTACCAGCGCAGGTATTGGAGCTGTACGTGTGCCATCGTCGATTACAGCTGAAAGGTTTTATACCGCGTTGGGTTACCAGAAAGTCCGCGACGAGTTTCATGGGGCGGAGCGCACCATCGTTTTGGAGAAGCAGCTGTAGGATTAGCCCAGACTATTTACCGCAGTTCTGCGGCAACAAATTAGTGATATCACTGGCCCGTTGGGTCGGCAGCCGCATCAGCACATCCTTGAGATAGGTATACGGATCCTGCCCATTCATGCGCGCCGACTGGATCAGGCTCATGATTGCAGCCGCCCGCTTATCGCTGCGCAGCGATCCTGCTTCAGCACGGTCTCACGCAGTGCATCGACCAATGGCTGAAGCCGCACGCCGGTTTGTCCGACCCACTGCGACAGGGTCGAGCGAGCAATTGCCAGCCCGGCGCGACCAAAGATTTTCTCCTGCCGGTACAGCGGCAAGTGATCGGCAAACTTGGCCACCATGACGTGGGCTAGCAAGCCTGCGGTTGGGATACCTTTGTCGATAACTTGGGCTGGTACCGGCGCCTGGATCAGTGTTTCGCACTGACGGCAGGCCCATTTGCCACGCACATGTTGCTCGACAGTAAAAACGCCCGGCGTGTAATCCAGCCTCTCGCTGACGTCTTCGCCGATGCGTTGAAGTTGGCAGCCACAGGCGCACTGGGTGTTTTCGGGTTCGTGACGAATCAACGTGCGTGGAAACTGCGGCGGCAATGGCGAACGTTTCGGGGATTGCCGTGGTTCGGCCTGTGGCGCAGCTGGGAGGAGCTGTTTTAGCTCGGCCTCGATAGCTTCAAGGTCTGTGTCGAGCAGGTCATCCAGCAAGCTGCTTTGCGCTCTGCATATCCAACAAATTTCGGCGTGATGAACAGCCAACCCTGAACTGAAGAAGCTCGGCAACCTCTGACTCGTCAATCAGCTTCTTTCGATGCAAGGTGTAGGGTAGATCGTCCGCAGTTGTGTAGCGTCCTGTCGCTCGGGCAAGAGCAGCGTCTGCAACGCTTGGAGGTCTTCTGCTAATGGGTGCATACCTTTACTCCTTTCGTCCTGCGCCGGAGCAGGTCGGTAGAACATTTTTTACCAGAAAAGCGTTTGACCGGTAGCCGCTAACGCGATTGATCGAAATGACTCAGCCCCTTGCTGCTTGCGTGTAGCTTCCGTCAACCACTTCTCCGCTTTCTTCATTCTCTTGTAAATATTTCCCATGATACTTAATGTTTGTTGTTGCTCCAAATATACCATTTGCAGAAATAAAGTTACGCTTGGCAATAAAAGTCTCTTGACGAAATCGAAATTTCTGCGCTATATCGTCTGTGGCGAATGGCAAAGAGCCTTTCAAAATATGATCACTTCATGCTGAGGTTCTTATGTCGCAACAGCTTTTGCTTGTAGAATTTCCATCTGACGAAAGTGGGAAAATATATGAGCCAGAAACTAATACTATCCTAACAGCTTCCGTAAATAATGCTCTGGTTGAGTATCTTTCTAAAGAGGATCTATTCGAGGAGACCAGTCTTTATGAAGACTCTTCATTTGAAGAGTACACAACAATATTACGCCTGAAGGAGGACCAGATTGGTAATGCCTTGGACTGTATTACAGCGATGTTAACCCAACTTTTGGAGACAGAGCGTGTAGAGAAAATTAAAGCCCTTCAGACAGAGGCTGACATTTCTAACCTGATGAGCGAATTTCAAGTAATCTCTAGTTCATATCAGCTAATCAAACTGAAGCGTGACAATTTTGCCACCTCAATATCAACTATCGTAATGTTGGGGTGATCGCATGAGTAATAACCAAGGAAAAGATGGAGAGATGCGCTTCGCAATAGCGATTGCTGGAGCCTCCATTCGAGAGAACAGTCTCGACTTCACCCGGCATTCTGTAACAAATCAGTCGGACTTAGGTGTTGATTATACCTTGCAAGGCAAAGTTGAAACCTTGATTAGTTTTTGTGAAACGGCAGCAGGCACGAGTTTACCAATGCTTTCAGAAACTCTAGGCGATTTAACCAAAACCGTGGAGGGTCGAGTAGATGTTAAAACAATGGATAGAAAGCTTACTAACGTAGAGGTTAATAAGTTCATTGCAGACATTAAAAAACATCCCAATACTGAGTTGCATATTCTCGCAGGGGGAACTGCACTCACCAAAACTGCACAAAAAAATTTCAACTCTCAGCAAACTAACTTTCGGGAGAATGGCAAAGCGCTTGAATATATTTCAAACACCGGCATTAGGCGATTAGCGAACGAATATAAACCTGAAATACTAAGCGCTTTAGAAGGTCCGGTAGGCTCGAAGCGGAGTCCTTCTGATAATACAGAAAAGTAATGCACCTCATCATACCTTGATACGCACTCGGCTTTCATGTGCTGGAGTGGTTGAGCAACGGTCGCTTCAAGGGTAGAACTGGTTTGGGGGGGGCGCCAAAATTGTCTTGGTGATGCTCATACCATTCATCGCATGGCTCATCTATACCGGCAACCAGTAGAGCCAGCGTCCGCCATGGGTCGATTTCGGTCGGTCGTGAGCGGCAGAAAACGGCCTAAAGCGGCCGCCCACGATCGACCGTTTTCGACCCATTGCAGCCCTGCGGCATGTGGCTAAAATCGGCCACAAGTGGACATGCGAGCTACGCCACCGTGCGAAGCATGTCCATAAACATCGGCCCCGAGAGATCTCGTACCAGGCCATCGTCAGCAACCAGGCACCCCGCAGCACCAGCGAATGACTCTTGTTCATGAGCCGGGATGTTCAAACTGCAATGGATTCGGTAGCGAAATAGCCAACCATCAGCGACGCGACCGCACAGTTCTACTACCTGCTGATAGCCTTCAACCGCCAGCGGCCCGGCACCGTGGTCCTGAGCACGACGATCTGCCGCGCTGTAGGTCGATTCACTGCCTGAAAGTTCTTTTTTCATGCGCATTCGAAATGACAGATGTTGGGCCAATTATCTACATATTCGGACTGAATGTCCGTAGTCAGCATTGGGTCGATTTCTGCCGGTGCCGACCTGCTGCAATGGGTCGTTTGCTGCCCCTCACGACAGGCAGAAATCGGCCAAAAGCGGACGTTTGCCGCGCACCGAAACAAGCCGTCGTTCACTCCTGTGGATAAGGCGCTTCATCTGTCGACTGATGCCAAATAGAACCATGCGCCCGGCTGAGCTCGACGGAATATCTGTCGCACAACATCTCGATGGCAGCTTTATCAAGCGCCTGATCTGAAGAGGAGATCGCCCCACCACAGGTCAGGTACAGGTACAATGCACACAGCGCCTCCAGCCTCGACGAGTCGGACTGCACGGTAAACCTAGAGTCATCTACCTCGCTCGCTTGGATTTCTATGCAAGGGTCATCGCTCTCCCTGTCTTTCACATACAGACATGTCCAGGAGCGGCTGTTCACAGGGTATGAATTACCCTCTGTGTCTACGTTTCGCCCAGGGCCATATAACAGATCCAGGAAGCACCTGAAGTCGGGCCGTTCGCGAACGACGGTCACTGTGTACATCGGTTCTCCTCAGCCTCGTGTGTATCGTCCGCTACAGGTCGGCATCCCGTTGAACAGCTCGAAAGTATAGAGGCAAATCTATAAACTTAAAGTGCAGATCGCTTTTGTTTTGCGGCAGCTGAATTTTTATAGCTATTAATGAAGTCATGTTTTTTAGTTTTAATTTTGAGATCAGCCAGATAGAAATTTCCGCTTCCAACTAACCACATAAGTTTATCAAATTCATAAGGCACAATATTCTGCGCGGAGCAGTATGCGATGACGTCTTTAAAAACCCCGAAGTCAGTCTTGGCCGAGCTTATTCCGACAGCACGACAAATATCATTTATATGCGTGTCTGGCTTGGCGAAACCCGAGTACCCATTCTCTTTCAAAAAGTCACATGACAGAGCGAAGCCAAAGCCCTCTATTTCTTCTTTCAATAAAAGTGGCAGTGCAAGTCGGGAGTATGGGCTCCCATAGAATGACTCTACAAAATCATGGAATTCATCAGCTTTCTTGAAAGAGGCGAGAAACTTTGCCGAAGATATTGCGGATTTTAAGTATATAGACCAGTGGCTGCGATTGTTATTTTTGTCAATTTTTACCGGCGTTTTTACGTTGGCCTTCTTGATTGCATCAATCAAGTCAAAATGATTGTCGTATGCGTCAATAACCTTAGCTGGATTAAACTTGAAAAGTATCTCGGAAAGTTTTTCGATGTCGCCAATGGTATTAGGCATCGACTGTCGATTTTTTGCATGGTTTAGCATTGAGCGATATAGCTTGGGAATTGACGTTTTCTTTCCTACTTTCCACTCAAACAGATGGATATCGATCAGCTCATCATCCACGCCATCGAATGATAGAAGATATGCTCTTGCGCTTCGCATTAATGGTGTCGGCATTTATACTCCAAATCTTCAGTGCTCATCGCCCATTTGTATGAACACCCTCTGTAGCGCCTCTGGGAAATAGAGTGCTTATATTGAGGAAAAACCTATTGCCAGAATTTTTTGAGTTCCAAGACACCATTTCTGTATTGAGCGCAGGGTCTGCCAACTAACTGGCAACGCGCTCATGAATAAATAATGACGTTATGCTACTCATACGTTTCCTTGACTATATTTTTGAGCTTTGCAGCACGCCTAAAAAATCGAAATCTATTAATGACTATCGGCTAGGCCTGAGGAAGCTTTAGTGAGTTCTTTAGCTGTTGGCGGTATCAAGCATCCTTCGGCCACTGTCCGCTTCTGGCCCAGAGTGTGTCAAAACCCTTGTTAGCCGCTTCCACTCTGGAATGCTTTGCCCTACTCAGCCCAGGTCAGACGTCAGTTGCTCAGATTCAGTATAAGATTCCGGAGATCAGCAGGCGCGCCGACAACGTGGGCTAAAGGCTAGAAATCTGGGGGTTGGATGATTGCAAGCAACGTTTCATATCTTTGTCCGGTTTGTGGATACCCCGGGCTTGAAGAGCCTCCATACGATGAGGTTGGTTGCTCTTCGTTTGGCATGTGCCCGTCCTGCGGTACGCAGTTTGGCTACGATGACGCGACATCTGCTCATGCTGATTTGCGGAAATTATGGATCTCTAAAGGAATGCTTTGGTGGAGCAAAGCTCAAGCGTCGCCGAGTGGTTGGGACCCGGTAAGGCAATTACAGGCGGTCGAAAAACGCATCAATGTCTGAACAGAATACCGCCCTTAGCCCTGCTATGATTTCTGTGGATTTCATCGCAGGGATCGCCCATGAAGCGCTTCATCCAAGGTGAACATCGAGGCCAAGGCACCTTACTTCCCGAAAGCCTCGACGACTACGTCAGCGATACCAATCCGGTGCGCATAGTCGACGTCTTCGTCGATGAACTCGACTTGGTCAGTCTGGGTTTTGACGGTGCTATTCCTGCTGACACTGGCCGGTCTGCTTACCACCCCGCAATCCTGCTGAAGATCTATATCTACGGTTATCTCAACCGCATCCAGTCGAGCCGACGTTTGGAGCGAGAAGCCCAACGCAACCTCGAGCTGATGTGGCTGACCGGCCGTTTGATGCCCGATTTCAAGACCATTGCCAACTTCCGAAAAGACAACAGCAAGGCCATCCGAGGCGTTTGTCGCCAGTTCGTCGTACTCTGTCAGCAGTTGGGATTGTTTGGAGAAAATCTGGTCGCCATCGACGGCAGCAAATTCAAAGCCGTCAACAATCGCGACCGCAATTTCACCAGCGCCAAACTGAAGCGGCGCATGGAAGAAATTGAATCGAGTATCAACCGTTATCTGGCGGCACTCGATGCTGCCGATCGGCAAGAACCCACAGTCTCTGAGCCCAAAGCCGTGCGGCTGGAAGAGAAAATCGCCAAGCTCAAAACTCAAATGAAAGAGCTTCAGGCGATCGAAATCCAGCTCAATGAATCGCCCGATAAACAGGTCTCACTGACCGATCCAGACGCCCGTTCCATGATGACGCGCGGCACGGGAATCGTCGGTTACAACGTGCAGACGGCGGTCGATACCCAGCACCATTTGATCGTTGCGCACGAGGTGACCAACGTCGGTTCCGACCGAGATCAACTCAGCTCGATGGCCAAGCAAGCCCGCGAGGTGATGGCGTCAGATACGTTGTCGGTAGTGGCTGACCGAGGTTACTTCAAAAGCGAACAAATCCTCGCTTGTCACGATGCAGGTATCACCGCCTACGTGCCCAAGCCGATGACCTCTGGAGCCAAGGCTGACGGGCGTTTCAATAACGATGCCTTCATCTATGACGCGGCAAAAAACGAATACATTTGTCCAGCTGGCGAGGCGCTGATCTGGCACTACTCCTACGTTGAAAAAGGCCTGAAGTTGCATCGTTACTGGAGTTCGAAATGCCAGGGCTGCGCGTTGAAGACGCAATGCACACCGAGCACGGAGCGACGAATTCGGCGCTGGGAGCATGAAACCGTATTGGAGGACATGCAGCTTCGGCTGAGCAAAGCGCCGGAGATGATGCGAGTCCGAAAACGGACGGTTGAGCATCCCTTCGGGACGCTCAAACAATGGATGGGAGCGACGCACTTCCTGACGCGAAAACTGGCCGGGGTGAGTGCGGAGATGAGCTTGAATGTGCTCGCCTACAACTTGAAACGGGTCATGAAAATCATCGGTACCAACGGTTTAATGAACGCGCTGACGGCCTGAAAAGACTGATTTTGGCCCATTCGAGAGGCTATAAAAGCGGCGTTACGTGCTCCAGGACGCTACCGATGCGTCCCGCGGCACTGACCATACGATCGCTCAACCAACGAAGGTCGATGTTCCAAGCGATGAGGCCCGTGAGCGTTTTTACACACTTTGGGCCAGGAGCAGCCAGTCGGATATGTCTGGATAATCAGGGGAGATCCAGTCGCTTGGTTTTCTCGGTCTTAGATACAGACCGCCGATTTTTTACAATCCTTTCTACCAACTCATTCAAAGCAAACCACACCACAAGCAATAGCCCGACAAAGACCAACGTATTTTGATTATGGAACAGCCCTTGCAGCTTTCCTGCGACCCATGCCGAGACCACGATCAGCGATACAAAGCGCAGTCCTGTGAGTACGGCTTTAACGTATTCATTACCTAGATTTTCGAGCATTCCATGGTCTCTTTAGGTTGCGTATCACACGTTGATTGAAGCTGTCCTTACGGCAGATTACTTTCTGGGGGGGATAGACACAATGCATTGTGTCGCCATCAATAAAATCGAATGCCTAAGTCGAAGATCTGCTTCCCATCCCGGGCAAAGATCCAGGTATTCCCATGGCCGTTCTGTTGCAGCCAGATGGTGTCGTTGCCGTTGCTCATGGTGGCGCAGTCGCCTGCCAGGCACAGGGCGTAGCGGTCGGCTCCCGGCAGGCCGCTGACCTGGCCGTCGGGTTGGAATTCTACGGTGGCGCCTTGGCTGGGGCCGTTGGCGATGTTCCGGGTGCCGCTCAGGTAGGCGGCATATAGCGCTCGCTCGAAACTGGCGCCGATGGGGGCGCCTTCCGGTACCTTGACCTGCATGTGGTAGAACAGCTGCCTTGGGTTGTTCGTCACCAATGGGTTGCACAACCCATGGATGGTAATGCCGTTGTTAGCCATTTGAAGCTCCAACGGTAGTTGATTTACCCGTTCCAGCATCACATCTGCAACGCCGTCGAATGCCTTCGAATAACGTGTGAAAGCACAGAGGCTGCTGAAGATTCAATGATTCGCTTCGTTGTAGCGTAATCAGCCCTATGTCTGAAAGCACGTTAATTGATGAATGACCCGCCGAGGAAGCTTTCGCGGTGAAAACAATCATCCGTCCCAGCGGAATTGCCTCTAACGTAGCCATTTACTGCAAGAAAATTCTCTATGCTGTGTAAGTTATATCCGTAAAAGCAAAACCCCCGCCGAACCATAATAAAAATAATTTGACGACAAGTGTAATGCTGGCCAAAAATTTACGCCGCAGTAGTGTTGAGTCTGCCTGAAGATATGAAAGTCGCAGCCTGAAAAAATGGGAGGGTAACTATTCCCTCCACTCTATTTCGAGCATAACATTGGAGCTTGCTTATACCCCTCATTTCTGGTGGTGCAATAAATTATGCGCAGGTTAAGCTCTAGTCTTCGTCGCCGTAATGCCGAAAAAACTTTAAGGTTATTATCAATGATTTAGCCCCTCGCTTGGGTATTACCAGGGTACAGACACAACTTGGCTAGATTGCATCGGCATTCCAGCTCCTTGGGCGGCAAACTAATTCCGCTTAAAGATATCATCAAACGCCAAGACGAATTAGATCCCGCCCGCCGTGTTGTTTTTTATTGTAAATCCGGAGTGAGAAGCAAGGCAGCCTTACTGGCAGCTCGCAGCGTCAGACATGATGCAGAATTCTATTGCCTTGAGGGTGGTATCGAGCGCTATTTAGCTGTCTATCCAGATTAATCTGTCCCCGTCGTTTCTTGAGCGACCCACTGGCAATAGTCGCCTTATCCAGATCAAAGGTACGTCAATGAGCGTAAAGTTTACTGGTGTAAATTGGAGCTTGCCCGACATCGACCGACGTCTACTAAAGGTACAATTCAGTTTTTTTCTCATGGTATTGGGCGGACGTTGTAATCAACTGGCGGTGGCTTGGTGGGCTTTGCAGGAAACAGGCTCTGCGCTCTATTTTACCAACATGATTGCCTGTTCTATCGCGGCGGAGGTGCTAGCCAAACCTCTGTTGGGTTGGCTCGGTGATAAGTACAATAAAATACTCATTGTCAAACTGACCTCATTGATCAGCTTTCTCGCAGTATTATTGATGGTTTTATTGTCTGCCTCGCAGACATTCAACCCTTGGGCAGTAGGCGCCCTAATGATGCTCAGCAGTGCGATTGTCGGCGTGCGAGACCCTCTCCAGGCGTCGATTATTCCGTTGTTTGCAAATGACGATAAAGTTTCCTTAGCCTTTCGAACTAAAAGTGTGATGTCTTCCTTTTCTATTCTTTTGGGACCGGTACTGGCTAGTGGGTTGATTTATGGGTTCGGTATCACTATGGCCTTTGTCGCCGATTTTTTTGCAGTTCTCATCGCTGGGATGCTGATTGCAACTATCTCGACTCACATCGGTGCAGTTGATCGTTGCGAAAAAGCACCGCGTGCCAGTGGTTTCAGTATGATCTTTTCGGGCTTCAAAGTAGTTTATGGCGTGAAAATCGAGTTTTACTTGGCTATTATCGCGATGCTGATCAATTTCGCGCTTTTTCCATTTTTTACTATCTTGATCCCGTTGTACGTAAAGGACGTCATTCAATATTCGGTCACTTATATTGGTCTTCTTGATTCGTGCTTCGGGCTGGGTATTTTGCTGGGGAGTTACAAAATCATCGGATGGCTATCCGAACGGGTACCTCGGGATATTTGCATTTCCGCTGGTTTTGCACTACTGGGAGGTAACCTGGTGGTGGTTGGCACTGTTTCATCGTCGCTCATCGTACCATTAGCCTTTTTTTGCGGCGGCGTTGGCCTGATGTTAATCAATATCCCTACCTCTGCAGTGAGGTTGCTGGCGACGCCCAAGCTCCATCGCAATCGGATTTTTGCCACGGTTTCTTTTCTGTCTGCAGCGGCAAGCCCCTTAGGCAGTTTTGCGATGAATGCCTTGATCAGCTACTTGGGAGTTACGCTGACAATCACGCTACTAGGCGTCATGGTGTTGTTGTTATCACTAATGGTGCTTCTTGTACCAGACTTTAAACTTTTCATGCGTTCTAAAGATACGCAACTCAGTAATGCATACCTAAACAAATATCCAAACGCGTTTGCACACTAACGTGCCTCACCGTACTCGTGCCTTTTTAACAGAGCGGTCTTATATGATGCGGGACCTCAAGGATCGACCTGGATCTACTCAACACGAACAGATCTTTTGCGGTCAGTATTATGATGACATGGGCTGCATTGGCTTTCTGGGGAACCCGGCTAAGAGTCGTATTTCGATTCTGATGCTGGGACTTTCAGACGGTGTAGCGCTGGCACCAATCGCGGCCAGCAGCAGAGTGGCCAGTCTATTGGCTATTGATCTGGACGAGACAGCACTGATACGCAGCCTCGAAAACCGGAACCGATTGGCTGCGCATATCGATATTGCCACCAAGATCGCTGATGCAGAGCGCTTCCTCGTCGACAACCCTGACCATTATGACGTCATTATTGTCGACCTTTACACTAAGGACGGTTATGCCCCCGATCGTGTTTGAGCACAGCTTCCACCAACTATTGAAGAGCCGCCTCAACCCCCTCGGCCACGTCGTGTTCAATGGCTTTGGTGTCCCAATGAACCTGACTCCATTTGACGGTCCTACACCCCAAGCCTGGCTCGCACACTGCTTAAACCACAGTTGGGGAGACGTTCATTACCTGCCCCACAGACGCAATGCGACGTTCATTATTGGACCTCCGCCATCAGCTAAATTTGACGCGGTACCTGCCGTGGAGTCGTTATGCGCCAGTGACCGACTTTTTATGGACATCATGAGCCTTCGTCTGCGCTACTTGGTGCCTACCGTTATCCAGCACACACCGCCAATCCACCCGGCGCTAGATTTCGCAGGAATTGATCAAGAAGTACGAAAACGTTGGGTGGACGCGTTACCAGCGTTGTCTGCGCTGCTTCCAGCCTCGTTGCGGCTGAAGAAGCCCGACGATCTTCATTCGATATTGGATAACCCCGAAGCTTGTCAGGCGCTGCAAGAGCGATTAGTGAATGAAAAGTCTTCGTTACGCATTACGCTCGCATTGCTGATCGCTGGCGAGGTCAACTTCTCGGACCGGGATGTATCGTGGCTACCAGATTGGGTAGTATCCACGTTAGAAAACAGCGCAGTTATCCACCCGAGAGATTGGCTGGAAGGTCTCCTCCCCTACGCCTACGGTGTCATTACCCATAGGACGAGAGGGGACTTATCAAAATTGGAAGGCTTTCGACGGGCCATAGCACGATTATCAGTCAGCGTATTCCTCACGCCCGCGGGAACAAAATCCACGTCAAAATAGTTCAACTGTCGAGTATCAAATGATCATCCACAACAGGGGGGCTGTTCGGGATTGACGGGTTATCAACGTTGACCAAAATTGCTCAACAGCTCAGTACAGCTCGCAGGCAATTTTTAGAACCTGCTCGGCGGTCCTGGTTTTTTTTGCGTGAAGGAAAAGCAATGAAAAAACGGACAGCGGTTTTGGTGGGCGGCGGCTAGCTCGTGCGTTTTTTATCAGAAAGCACTTCCGTCGTGATTTCGTTCTCACTGCGGAGCAACTGAACACCATCATGCGAGGTTCTTCATACCCATTCTCGTACATGGGGCGCCCGCCGCTGAAGCGGGCGGGCTAGTGCAGGGAGAGCGGGTTACTGCTTTTCCAGCACCCACTGCCGAGGCCCCGCCGTATACGACGGTATCTCATCCGCCAACGACGCATTCACAGCCTGGAATATCTCCAGTCGCTTCCCATCGCGAGCAAAGATCCAGGTATTCCCATGGCCGTTCTGTTGAAGCCAGATGGTGTCGTTGCCGTTGCTCATGGTGGCGCAGTCGCCTGCCAGGCACAGGGCGTAGCGGTCGGCGCCCGGCAGGCCGCTGACCTGGCCGTCGGGTTGGAACTGGATGGTGGCGCCTTGACCGGGGCCGTTGACGATGCTCCAGGTGCCGCTCAGGTAGGCGGCGTACAGCGCACGCTCGAAACTGGCGCCGATAGGGGCGCCTTCCGGTACCTGGACTTGTGCGCGGTCGAAGAGCTGTTGCGGCTCGTTCTCGGTGGCGGTCTGGCTCAGTTGGTCGCCGTCGCGCTTGAGTTCGCTGGCGGCGCTGCCGTAGATGTCGACTTTCCACGTGCCGTCTTCTTGGGCCAGTAACTTGCCTTCGACGTTTTCAAAGCCGTTGGTGTAGCGCGCCTGGCCGGCCCGGGTGTTGACGTCCCATTCCAGGTTGGGGCCATAGGCCTGCAGCGCTTCGCGCAGGGGGCCACCCTTGGCGGCAGCGTCGATGGCGGCCTGGTTGATCCAGGTGCCGCTGATGTCACGGTCGGCAGGGTCGCTGGCGCAGCCGGCCAGGAGGAGGGCGAGTAGCGGGAGAGCAAGCGCTTTGCGCATGGTGGAATCCTTTCAAAACGAAAACGGCGCAGCGGGGGACGCTGCGCCGGCCTTGTTACTCGATGACCAGGATGGCATCCATCTCGACCTGCGCGCCCTTTGGCAGGGCCGCTACGCCGATGGCGGCGCGGGCAGGGTAGGGCTGGTCGAAGTACTTGCCCATGATCTCGTTGACCTTGGCGAAGTGGCTCAGGTCGGTGAGGAAGATGTTGAGCTTGACGATGTCCTTGAACGACCCGCCGGCGGCTTCGGCTACTGCTTTAAGGTTTTCGAAGACCTGTACGGTCTGGGCTTCGAAGCCTTCCACCAGCTCCATGGTTTTCGGGTCCAGGGGGATCTGGCCCGACATGTACACGGTGTTGCCCGCCTTGATCGCCTGGGAATAAGTACCGATGGCGGCCGGGGCCTTGTCGCTGGTGATGACGGTTTTGGTCATGTATGACTCCTTGTAATGGCTGGGCTATTGGGGGTTATGCGCGCATGCGGGTGATGCGGATAACGCCGGTCAGGGCTCGCAGTTTCTTGATCACGCGGGCCAGGTGTACGCGGTCGTGCACGCTGACCACCAGTTGGACGACGCTGATGCGGCCGTCGCGCTCGTCCATGCTGATTTTCTCGATGTTGCCGTCGGCGGCGTTGACGCTGCTGGCCAGCAGGGCGATCAGGCCACGCTGGTGTTCCAGCTCGACCCGCAGCTCGACATTGAATTCGCCGGTGACATCCTTGGCCCAGGAGAGCTGGATACATTTTTCCGGGTTGTGGCGGATTTCGCTGATGTTGCGGCAGTTGTCCAGGTGCACCACCATCCCCTTGCCGGCGGACAGGTGGCCGACAATCGGGTCGCCCGGGATCGGCGTGCAGCACTTGGCGTAGCTGAGCACCAGGCCTTCGGTACCGCGAATCGCCAGCGGGCCTTCGGGGCTTGGCAGTTGTTCGCCTTCGCCCAGCAGGCGGCGGGCGACGACATAGGCCATGCGATTGCCCAGGCCGATGTCTTCGAGCAGGTCTTCGACCAGTTCGAGGCGGTATTCCTGGAGCATCGCCTGCACGCGCTCGGTCGGGATCTTTTCCAGCGAGCTGTCGAAACCGTTCAGCACCTTGTTCAGCAGGCGTTCACCGAGGCTGATGGATTCGGAGCGGCGTTGCAGTTTCAGGGCGTGGCGGATGTGGGTACGGGCCTTGCCGGTGACCACGAAGTTGAGCCACGCCGGGTTCGGCCGCGCGCCAGGGGCGCTGACGATTTCCACCGTGGAGCCGCTTTGCAGCGGTTCGGACAGTGGCGCCAGGCGACGGTTGATCCGGCAGGCGATGCAGCTGTTGCCGACGTCGGTGTGCACCGCGTAGGCGAAGTCGACCGCCGTGGAGCCTTTGGGCAGCTCCATGATCCGGCCCTTGGGCGTGAAGACGTAGACCTCGTCCGGGAACAGGTCGATCTTGACGCTCTCGATGAATTCCAGGGAGTTGCCGGCCCGCTGCTGCATTTCGAGCACGCCCTTGACCCACTGCCGGGCCCGGGCATGGGTGCTCTTGGGTTGTTCGTCACCGCTGGATTTGTATAGCCAATGGGCGGCGATGCCGTTGTTGGCCATCTCTTCCATTTCGCGGGTGCGGATCTGGATCTCGATCGGTACGCCGTGCATGCCGAACAGCGTGGTGTGCAGCGATTGGTAGCCGTTGGCCTTGGGAATCGCGATGTAGTCCTTGAAGCGCCCCGGCAGCGGTTTGTACAAATTATGCACAGCACCCAGCACGCGGTAGCAGGTATCGACCTTGTCGACGATGATCCGGAACGCGTAGACGTCCATGATCTCGTTGAAGGCCCGACGCTTGCCGCGCATTTTCTTGTAGATGCCGTAGAGGTGTTTCTGCCGCCCGCTGACTTCGCCTTCGATGCCGTCGATGGCCAGGCAGTGGCTCAACGACTCTTCGATCTTGTTGACGATTTCCTTGCGGTTGCCCCGGGCACGCTTGACGGCCTGGTTGATGCGCGCCGAACGCATCGGGTGCATGGCCTTGAAGCCGAGGTCTTCGAATTCGATGCGGATCGCATGCATGCCCAGGCGATTGGCGATGGGCGCGTAGATTTCCAGAGTTTCCTTGGCGATGCGTCGGCGTTTTTCGCCGGACAGCACTTCCAGGGTGCGCATGTTGTGCAGGCGGTCGGCGAGCTTGACCAGGATCACGCGAATGTCGCGGGCCATGGCCATGGCCATTTTCTGGAAGTTTTCGGCCTGGGCCTCGGCCTTGGTCTCGAAGTTCATCTGGGTCAGTTTGCTGACCCCGTCGACCAGTTCGGCCACGGTTTCGCCGAACTGCGCTTGCAGCGCTTCCTTGGCAATACCGGTGTCTTCGATCACGTCATGGAGCATGGCCGCCATCAGGCTCTGATGGTCCATGTGCATGTCGGCAAGGATGCCCGCTACCGCGAGCGGGTGTGTGACGTACGCTTCGCCACTGCGGCGGCGTTGGCCGTCGTGGGCTTGTTCGGCGTAGAAGTAGGCTCGGCGGACCAGATTGACCTGGTCCGTGCCGAGGTAGGCCGATAAGCGATCGGCGAGGGCGTCTATGCTCGGCATGATGATGACTCCTGCCGTTTGCTGTGACCCCGCGCCGTGCTACGTCGACCAGGCATAGATTTAGACCGCCTCGTTGGACTCGTCCTCGAACGCTGCGAACAGCGGTTCGTCTTCAACGATTTCAGCGTTGGCGATGAACTCGTAGCTCATCAGGCCTTCGGCGATTTCACGTAGCGCTACCACGGTAGGCTTGTCGTTTTCCCACTGGACCAATGGCTCTTTGCCGCCGGTGGCCAGTTGACGGGCACGCTTGGTAGAGAGCATGACCAGCTCAAAGCGGTTTTCCACGTGTTCTAGGCAGTCTTCAACGGTTACGCGGGCCATGGTATTCCTCGGAGCGAATGCAATATGCGCGCTGCCCGGTTGGGCGAGCGGACTCGACAGTTTAAAAAAACACCAGCGTTTAGGGAAGCGCTGATTTTTTGACCAACCCCCTCGGCGCGCTGCAAGTACCAATGTAAAGCCGTTGCAGCGGTTTTGGGAAGGGCCGGTCAGCCCAGCAGTTCGGCCAATAATTTACCGAAACGTTGCTGCTGGCGTTTCTGTTGCAGCTGATTGGCGCGGAAAACCGCTTTCAGGTCGTCCAGCGCCTGGGCGAACTCGTCGTTGATGATCAGGTAGTCGTAGTCCACGTAGTGGCTCATTTCGCTGACCGCTTCACGCATCCGGCCTTCGATGATCTCGTCGCTGTCCTGGCCACGGTTGGTCAGGCGCTGGCGCAAGGCTTGCTGGCTGGGTGGCAGGATGAAGATCGAGCGGGCCTGGGGCATCAGCTTGCGCACTTGTTCGGCGCCTTGCCAGTCGATTTCCAAGATCAGGTCGTGGCCTTCGTCCAGGGTCTGCTGCAAGTAGCTCTGCGAGGTGCCGTAGAGGTTGCCGAAGACTTCGGCGCGCTCCAGGAAGTCGCCGTGCTCGGCCATCCTCACGAATTCTTCGCGGTCGACGAAGTGGTAGTTCACGCCGTTCACTTCACCCGGGCGCATGGCGCGGGTGGTGTGGGAAACCGAGACGCGGATCTGCGGCTCGGCGTCGATCAGGGCCTTGACCAGGCTGGTCTTGCCGGCGCCCGAGGGCGCGGAAATGATGTAGAGAGTGCCGGTGCTGTGGGTCATGTCGGGTTAGCCTTACTCAATGTTCTGCACTTGTTCGCGCATCTGCTCGATCAACACCTTGAGGTTGACCGCAGCCTGGGTGCTGCGCGGGTCGAAGGCTTTGGAGCCCAGTGTATTGGCTTCGCGGTTGAGTTCCTGCATCAGGAAGTCCAGGCGGCGACCGGCCGCACCACCGGACTTGAGCACCCGGCGGACTTCGATGATGTGGGTGCTCAGGCGATCCAGTTCTTCGGCCACGTCGCTTTTCTGCGCGAGCATGACCATTTCCTGTTCCAGGCGCTGCGGATCCAGCTCGGCCTTCATGTCGGCAAAGCGGTCCAGGACTTTCTGGCGTTGGGTGGCGAGCATCTGCGGAACCAGTTCGCGCAGGGTCGTCACGTCTTCTTCGATGGAGGTCAGGCGCTCATTGATCAGCCGTGCCAGTTCCGCGCCTTCACGCTCACGGCCGGCCTTGAGTTCCTTGAGCCCCTGGTTGAACAGCGCCAGCGCCTCGGCGTTCAGGGCCTGGGGATCGCTGGCATCACCCACCAGCACGCCGGGCCAGGCCAGGACTTCCAGCGGGTTCAGGGCGGCGGGGTGCTTGATCAGGCTGGCGACGGTTTCGGCAGCGGCCACCAGTTGGGCGGCGCGTTCGCGGTCCACTTGCAACGGCTTGCCGGTGCTTTCCTCGGTGAAGCGCAGGGTGCATTCCAGCTTGCCCCGGGACAGGCCCTGGCGCAGTGCTTCGCGCACGCTGCCTTCCAGGTCGCGGAAGGACTCGGGCAGGCGCAGGTGCGGCTCCAGGTAACGGCTGTTGACCGAGCGCAGTTCCCAGCTCAGCGTGCCTTGGGCGCCGGCCTTTTCGACGCGGGCGAAGGCGGTCATGCTGTGCACCATGGGAGGTTCCTCGCAATGCAGGCCGGGCACGACCGGGGTCGTGGCGCCTGGAGTCTGTGGATAAAAAGCCGACGGGCAGCAAAGGCGCAGGATTGTAGCGCAGTGAGGCTCATGCCCCCAAACCGCGCCTGTGACAAAGCGCTGCAGCCCGTCGGGCGGGTCTTTGAGGCGGCGGTTTTTAAAACGGCGCGACGTTTTAAACTGCCCTAGGACGATTCGCGGCTTTATAATGCCGGCAGTTTTCCGTCCTCTGTACAGGTGTTCCCTATGAAACGTCCAAGTGGTCGCGCTGCCGATCAGCTCCGCTCGATCCGCATTACCCGCAACTACACCAAACACGCCGAGGGATCTGTACTGGTCGAATTCGGTGATACCAAGGTCATCTGCACCGTCAGCGTCGAAAACGGCGTGCCTCGGTTCCTCAAGGGCCAGGGCCAGGGCTGGTTGACGGCCGAGTACGGCATGCTGCCGCGCGCCACCGGTGAGCGCAACCAGCGCGAGGCCAGCCGTGGCAAGCAGGGCGGGCGTACCCTGGAAATCCAGCGCCTGATCGGCCGTTCGCTGCGCGCCGCCCTGGACATGTCCAAGCTGGGCGACGTGACGCTGTACGTCGATTGCGACGTGATCCAGGCCGATGGCGGCACCCGCACCGCGTCCATCACCGGTGCCATGGTTGCATTGGTCGACGCCCTGAAAGTGATCAAGAAGCGCGGCGGTCTCAAGGGCGGCGACCCGCTCAAGCAGATGATCGGCGCGGTGTCCGTGGGCATGTACCAGGGCGAGCCGGTGCTGGACCTGGATTACCTGGAAGACTCCGCTGCCGAGACCGACCTGAACGTGGTGATGACCAGCGCTGGCGGCTTCATCGAAGTCCAGGGCACCGCCGAGGGTGCGCCATTCCAGCCTGAAGACCTGAACGCTATGCTGGAGCTGGCGAAGAAAGGCATGAGCGAAATTTTCGAACTGCAAAAGGCCGCCCTGGCCGATTGATCTATAGCGCTTCAGACAAGGAGAGCGTCATGAGTGATGAACAAGTGGTACTGCCCCAGCCAGACAGGGAGGCGCGTCAATGGGCGATGTTCTGCCACTTGTCCGCCTTGTCGGGCCTGGTGATTCCGTTCGGTACGCTGATCGGGCCGTTGGTGATCTGGCAGATCAAGCGCGAATCCGATCCGTTCATTGATGCCCAAGGCAAGGAAGCGCTGAACTTCCAGATCACCGTAGCGATTGCCTCGCTCATCAGCTTCCTGTTGATGATCGTGGTGATCGGCTTCTTCCTGTTCGGGCTGATCGCCATCGGCGCGCTGGTGTTGACTATCATCGGGGGGATCAAGGCCAATGAGGGGCAGCCGTACCGGTATCCGTTTACCTGGCGGGTGATCAAATAACGATCAATGCGTAGCCCTTGTGGGAGCGAGCCTGCTCGCGATGGCGATGGGTTAGTCAACATCGATGTTGAATGTTGAGCCCTCATCGCGAGCAGGCTCGCTCCCACGGGGGAAGTGATTGCCTACAAAAAAACCGACAGTGCTGTCGGTTTTTTTGTATCTGCGAAACGACCCTTAGATCGTCAGCGTCCAGTCGTAATCCACGATCAGCGGCGCATGCTGCGAGAACCGTGGCTGGCGCGGCAAGCGGGCGCTGCGCACGAAACGGCGCAGGCCGGGCGTCAGCAACTGGTAGTCGAAACGCCAACCGAGGTTGAGCATCTCGGCCTGTTCGTTGTCCGGCCACCAGCTGTACTGGTCGCCTTCGCGGCTGACTTCGCGCAGGGCATCGACATAGCCCATGTTGCCGATGATCTCGTCCATCCAGGCCCGTTCAGGCGCCAGGAAACCCGGAGATTGCTGGCTGTCGCGCCAGTTCTTGATGTCCAGCTTCTGTTGCGCCACGTACAGCGAGCCACAATAAATGTACTCGCGACGTTTGCGCCGCTGCTTATCCAGGTAACGGGCGAAATCGTCCATCAACTTGAATTTCTGATTCAAATCTTCATCGCCGTTCTGCCCCGAAGGGAGCAATAAGGTCGCGATGCTGACCTTGTCGAAATCGGCTTGCAGGTAGCGCCCGTAGCGGTCCGCCGTCTCGAAACCGAGACCGTTGATGACAGCCTTCGGTTGCAGCCGCGAGTACAGAGCCACGCCACCCTGGGCGGGGACTTCGGCATCGCAGGCATAAAGGAAGTAACCATCCAGTTGGAAGGCTGCATCGTCCAGTTCAAAGGCGGAGGCGCGGGTGTCCTGCAGGCAGATGACGTCGGCATTCTGTGCTTGCAGCCAACTGAGCAAACCTCGCTCCACTGCAGCCTGAATACCATTGACGTTCACACTGATGATCCGCATAAATGGCCCCAAAAATCACGTGCGTGTATGATACACGCCGTGTACCTATTTAGCTAAATCCGCGGTATTTGAGGCTTTTTTCATGCAGGCGTATCAGCGCGATTTCATTCGCTTTGCCATCGATCGCGGGGTTTTGCGCTTCGGTGAGTTCACCCTCAAGTCCGGGCGCACGAGCCCGTACTTCTTCAATGCCGGCTTGTTCAACAGCGGTTCCGCGCTGGCCCAGCTGGGTCGTTTCTATGCGGCGGCCATCGTCGAGAGCGGCATCCCGTTCGACGTGCTGTTCGGCCCGGCCTACAAAGGCATCCCGCTGGCCGCCACCACCGCCGTCGCGCTGGCCGAACACCACGACCGCGACCTGCCCTGGTGCTTCAACCGCAAGGAAGCCAAGGCCCACGGTGAAGGCGGCAGCCTGGTGGGCGCGCCACTGACCGGTGACGTGCTGATCATCGACGACGTGATCACCGCCGGCACCGCCATCCGCGAAGTGATGCAGATCATCGCTTCCCAGGAAGGCGCCAAGGCCGCCGGCGTGCTGATCGCCCTGAACCGTCAGGAGCGGGGCAACGGCGAACTGTCGGCGATCCAGGAAGTGGAGCGCGACTTCGGCATTCCGGTCATCAGCATCGTTTCGCTGACCCAGGTCCTGGAGTTCCTGGCCGATGACCCGCAGCTCAAGCAGCATTTGCCGGCGGTTGAGGCTTATCGGGCGCAGTTCGGCGTCTGAAAAAAATCCAGGGCTCTACCCACAGGGCCCTGAATTTTCAAGTGGAGGCTCAAGCTCGTAGACGAAGGGCGCGCAGTAACGCATCCACTTGCCCAAAAGCATCCATTTGCCACTGCTCCGAGGTTCGATTTTCAAGGATCTGACTGTCTTCGACGAAGCGTCTTACGGAAGTTGGGCCGTAGCCGTCGACTCCATCGAATTTTTGGCAAATGTACAGGAAGCCTTGTTCGCCGCTACCAGTCTCGATGACTGGCCGACACTCCTCAGCGAGTGCTGCTATGCCACCAGGATAATTTCGAACGCAATAGTAGATGTCGTAAGCGTCTTTTTGCTTATGCCGTCCGTTAAGCGCATATCCCTTCATCGCGAGTAAGGCGGGGATTGAGCACACGGCAACCTCGACGCGGTTGGTACCGCCCGTGGGCATAGGACCTTCAATCGCAACCATTTGGTAGAACCGCGTTGCCAGGTCGGCACCGTCAGCGCGCTGCACAGCAAAGTCACTGAGAATAGGTGGCTTATTCTGGATAATCTCGGCGTCGCGTGGCATCAGAAAGTCCACGATTACGTCTATTGGAGCACCCCCGTCGACTACAGGAACCTGACGAACAAGCTGGAATCGCCGTAACTCTCCTCGCTGCTCATACCCGTTTCCCATCAAGGCTTCGACCAGTGTCGCGTACTCTCCATCGCCAAGCGCCTGTGCATCAAGACTCAAGTCGACATCGAGCGTGCCGACATGCTGCATGTCGTTATTTGCCAGAAGCAGCCAAGGCACCGCGCCGCCGATGACAGTGAATTTACCCTTGAAACTACCCAGAATCTGGCCCATTTCGACGAGTACCGCCTTTACAGCATTCGTCGTTCTGTCTTCATAATCCAAGGCGGATTGAGGCTCTTGCGGCACGACTAAGACCATGTCAGTTTTTCCTGGCGTAAATGCTCGGCTGCTTCTTGCGCGCGCTCCCCGGCAACGGATAGGTCCAAATAAGTTTGGGCGGGGCTGGTGCATATGACGCCGGGGGCGGCCTCGACGGTGTCCAGTAGAAGTCCTTCGTCCTTGGGGATTGTGATCACCACATTTTCGCCCTTGGATGCGGGAATAAGCTCTAGTGCCTTGATCAGCTTTTCCAGCCCTTCGCTGTCCGCATAGAAATGGTGGCTGCTCACCCGGGCATAGGGGGCGAGCCATTGCGCAGCGGAAAATGAGGCGAAGAGCGCACGCCCATTGCTATTTTCACTGACAGCGCTTCGCGCTGCTTTCTCCAAGGCACTACCGTGCAAGGTGGTGTAGAACTTCTTACGTTCCCCTAATGGGGGCTCGTAAACCTGGACCCAGGCGTCCAAAAGGGCTGGGGGATCGCGTAGAACGAATCCGTCGCTTGTCGTTTGTCCCCATTCCCGATCGAGCAGAGCTGTTCGGATATTGCTGACCAGGCCCAGACTTACCCCAGCTACGTAAGAGAGTTCGGAAACTCGCCATGCACGGTTCGGTTCTCGCAACATCGTGCGAAGAATTTGCGCTGATTTTGGTTTGAAAAGAGACTTCAGCTCCCTGTGTTCCGAGGAGGGCTTGTCGGCAACTTGACGGTCAATGAATACGCCATCGAATGAGAGCCACGCATTGCCCAGCAGATCCAAATACCCAACACCCTTTTCCCGACATGCTTGCCTGGTAACAGGCGAAAGATAGGGGGCTATTACGATAGGTGTGGCATTGATCTCCTTGCCAATCACGTAGTCACGAAGCTGAAGTACGGCCGCAGTTACAAATCTGGGCTGTCCATTTGCTTTTATCGTACAGATTAGGAAACGTGATTTGCCTGATACCTCTATCTCCACAATGAAATCAGGATTCCACGCTTGTGTCTGCAGCGCGGTTTTCAGGTTTCTAATTTCAATGAGAGGCACTGTGCTAAGAAGGCTGCTGAGCGCCTCTTTTGAACGTATTTCGAGCTCTTTCATCAAATCTGCCTCTTTCAACGAATGCTGAAAATAGCCATATTAGTGAAAATCGTCTAGCGATTTCACCAGATATAGCTATTTCAGCGTTTGCTGAAGCCCCGCTTTTACTGAAATCCGAGCGGGTCTTCGAGGCTGATATCAGTTGCGCTTGCGATTACTGATCAACGTACCCACACCGGTATCGGTGAAGATCTCCAGCAGGATCGCATTCGGCACTCGGCCGTCGATGATCAGCGAGCTGCCGACGCCGCCTTGCACCGCTTCCAGCGCGCAACGGATCTTCGGCAACATGCCACCGTAGATGGTGCCGTCCGCGATCAGATCGTCGACCTGTTGGGTCGACAGACCGGTCAGGACCTTGCCCGACTTGTCCATCAGGCCGGCGATGTTGGTCAGCAGCATCAGCTTTTCAGCTTTCAGTGCTTCGGCGACCTTGCCGGCCACCAGGTCGGCGTTGATGTTGTACGACTCACCGTTGGCGCCCACGCCGATAGGCGCGATCACCGGGATGAAGTCGCCCTTGACCAGCAGGTTCAGCAGGTCGGTATTGATCCCGACCACTTCGCCTACCTGGCCGATGTCGATGATTTCCGGCTGGGTCATTTCCGGCGTCTGGCGGGTGACGGTGAGTTTCTTCGCCCGGATCAGCTCGGCGTCCTTGCCGGTCAGGCCGATGGCGCTGCCGCCATGGCGATTGATCAGGTTGACGATGTCCTTGTTCACCTGGCCGCCGAGGACCATTTCCACCACGTCCATGGTCTGCGCGTCGGTGACGCGCATGCCATCGATGAAGTGGCTTTCGATCGCCAGGCGCTTGAGCAGGTCGCCGATCTGCGGGCCGCCGCCATGCACCACCACCGGGTTGATGCCCACGGCCTTCATCAGCACGATGTCGCGGGCGAAGCCGGTCTTCAGCTCCTCGCTTTCCATCGCGTTGCCGCCATATTTGATCACCAGGGTCTTGCCGACGTAGCGTCGGATATAAGGCAACGCTTCGGACAGGACCTTGGCGGTGTTGGTGGCGGCTTCGCGTTCGAGGGTCATTCAGGGCTCCAGTGGCGCTTCAAAAAATCAAAACGGTAGTTGAAGATCGGGTGCAACACGTTTGAGTTGGGTGTGGAACACATCCTTGATGCGCTGCAGCTCGGCTTCGTTATCGGCCTCGAAACGCAGGACCAGCACCGGTGTGGTGTTGGACGCGCGAACCAGGCCCCAGCCGTGGGGATAGTCGACCCGCACACCATCGATGGTGGTCAGTTCGGCCCCTTCGCCCCATTGAGCGTCGTGCAGTGCATCAATGATGCTGAATTTGCTCTCTTCGGTCACATGGATATTGATTTCCGGCGTAGAAATATCGTTCGGGAAGGTCGCGAACAGGTCTTCGGCGCTGGATTGTTCCTTGCTGAGGATCTCCAGCAGGCGCGCGGCGCTGTAGATGCCGTCGTCGAAACCGAACCAGCGCTCCTTGAAGAAGATGTGGCCGCTCATTTCGCCGGCCAACAGGGCGCCGCTTTGCTTCATTTTCTTCTTGATCAACGAATGACCGGTCTTCCACATCAGCGGACGACCGCCGTATTCCTTGATCAGCGGTATCAGGCGACGGGTGCATTTGACGTCGAAAATGATCTCCGCATCGGGGTTGCGGGCCACGACGTCCTTGGCGAACAGCATCAGCAGGCGGTCAGGGAACACGACGCTGCCGGTGTTGGTCACCACGCCCACGCGGTCACCGTCGCCGTCGAAGGCCAGGCCCAGGTCGGCGTTGGTTTCCTTGACCTTGGCGATCAGGTCTTCGAGGTTTTCCAGTTTGCCCGGGTCCGGGTGGTGGTTGGGGAAGTTGCCGTCCACCTCGCAGAACAGCGGGATGACCTCGCAGTTCAGGGCTTCGATCAGTTGCGGGGCGATCACGCCGGCCGCGCCGTTGCCGCAATCGACCACCACTTTCAGGCGGCGGGCGAGCTTCACGTCCTTGACGATTTCGTCGCTGTAGCGCTCAAGGATGTCGACCTTGGTGACGGTGCCCTTGCCGCTGCTCAGGTCGTTGGTCTTGAGGCGGGTATGCAGGGCCTGGATCTGCTCGTTGGCGAGGGTGTCGCCGGCGATGACGATCTTGAAGCCGTTATAGTTCGACGGGTTGTGGCTACCGGTGAGCATCACGCCGGATTTGCCGGCCAGTACGTTGGCGGCGTAATACAGCGCCGGGGTCGGGACCAGGCCGACGTCGCTGACGTGGCAGCCGCTGTCGGCAACACCCTTGATCAACTGCTCTACCAGCTCGGGGCCGGACAAGCGCCCATCGCGGCCGACGCACACGTTCGGTTCGCCCTGGGCCAGGCTCTGGGAGCCAATGGCGCGGCCGATCCAGTAGGCGGTTTCGCCAGTCAGGGTTTCCGGCACGACGCCACGGATGTCGTAGGCGCGGAAGATGCTGTCAGGGAAGATCGGTGCGATTGCGGCTGGGGTGTTCATGGGCGGGACGCTCTATTCAGAAGGTGACTGGACAGGCCGACGGTCAGCGTCGGCAGGCTCAAGCTGAAGGGTATGACGGCGTTTTTGACAGAGAGTTCGTGGTGGGAAAGTGCCATGAGACAGCGTTACCCTGGCCTCGCTCGCCTAATACCTTGATTCCGGATGGGAAACCTAGCAGAAAGCCATTGCGCATTTTTTGCCCTGAAACACAAGCTTAATAATAAACCGGCCGGGCAGCGCGCCCGGCCTGATCCCACTGGTCAGTGGCTGCCGGAATGCCCGAAACCACCCGCGCCGCGCTGGCTCTCGTCGAATTCCTCGACCAGTTCGAAGTGGGCCTGGACCACCGGTACCAGCACCAGTTGGGCGATGCGTTCACCCACTGCGATGTTGAAGGCCGTTTGGCCACGGTTCCAGCACGACACCATCAGCTCGCCCTGGTAGTCGGAATCGATCAAGCCCACCAGGTTGCCCAGCACGATGCCATGCTTATGGCCCAGGCCCGAACGCGGCAGGATCAGCGCGGCCAGGCCCGGATCGCCGATGTACACCGACAGGCCGGTGGGAATCAGCAGGGTCTGGCCCGGCTCCAGGACGGTGTCCTGCTTGAGCATGGCCCGCAGGTCGAGGCCGGCGGAGCCCGGCGTGGCGTATTGCGGCAGCGGGAATTCGTTGCCGATGCGAGGATCGAGGATCTTGGCTTGTAGAGCGTGCATGGAAAATTAAACCTGGTTCAGCCGTTCGGCGATGAAAGTGATCAGTTGGCGGGCAATCTTGCCCTTGCTGGTCTGGGCGAAAAGGGTGGCGTGCAACTGGCGGTCGATCACGCTGCAGGCGTTTTCTTCGCTGTTGAAGCCGATGCTCGGGTTGGCGACGTCGTTGGCGACGATCAAGTCCAGGTTCTTGTCCTTGAGCTTGCGCGCGGCGTAATCGAGCAGGTTTTCGGTCTCGGCGGCGAAGCCGACACTGAAGGGGCGGTCGGGACGGGTGGCGATGGTGGCCAGGATGTCCGGGTTGCGGACCATTTGTAATAACAGGCCGTCGCCGCTCGTAGGGTCTTTCTTCAATTTTTGCGGGGCGATGACTTCAGGGCGGTAGTCCGCTACCGCTGCCGAGGCGATGAACAGGTCGCAGGGGATGGCTGCTTCGCAAGCCGCGAGCATGTCCCGGGCGCTGACCACGTCGATGCGGGTCACCCGATCTGGCGTCGGCAGGTGCACGGGGCCGGTGATCAACGTCACCCGGGCGCCGGCTTCCACCGCGGCCTCGGCCAGGGCGAAGCCCATTTTGCCGGAGCTGTGGTTGGTGATGTAGCGCACCGGGTCGATGTTTTCCTGGGTCGGTCCGGCGGTGATCAACACGTGCTTGCCGGTCAGGGCGTGGCGCTGGAAGCAGTCGGCGGCACATTGGGCCAGGTCGGTGGCTTCGAGCATGCGGCCCATGCCGACATCACCGCAGGCCTGGCTGCCGGAGGCCGGGCCAAAGACTTTCAGGTCGCGGCTTTCGAGCAGTTGCAGGTTGGCCTGGGTGGCCGGATCGCGCCACATGGCCTGGTTCATGGCCGGTGCCACGGCGACCACGGCGTCGGTGGCGAGCACCAGGGTGGTCAGCAGGTCATTGGCGATGCCCTGGGCCAGGCGGGCAATGAGGTCGGCCGTCGCCGGGGCGATCAGCACCAGGTCGGCCCACTTGGCCAGTTCGATATGGCCCATGGCGGCTTCGGCCGCCGGGTCGAGCAGATCCAGGTGGACCGGGTGCCCGGACAGGGCCTGCATGGTCAGCGGGGTAATGAATTCACTGCCGCCACGGGTCATGACGACGCGCACTTCCGCGCCCTGGTCGATGAGTCGGCGAACCAGTTCGGCGCTCTTGTAGGCGGCAATGCCGCCGCCGACGCCCAGAACGATGCGTTTCCGATACAGCCGCTGCATAAGCCTGCCTTTGGATTTCAGTGGTCAATGCAGGACGAACCTCTCGACAGCAGCCTGCCAGGGTGCAAATCGCCTGCAAAAAAGATGGGCTACGATATCACAGCGACCGCTATGGAACAGCGGTGCCCACCATCAGGGAGAGCCTATGAGTATTCGGGATTGGCCCGTGGCCGAGCGGCCGCGGGAGAGGTTGTTGGCATCGGGGGCGGGAAGTCTTTCGGACGCCGAATTACTGGCGATTTTCTTGCGCACCGGCGTGTCGGGTAAAAGCGCGGTGGATCTGGCGCGACAACTGTTGACTCAATTTGGCAGCCTGCGCGCGCTGCTTGAAGCCGACCAGATCACGTTCAGCAGCCATATGGGCCTGGGACCGGCGAAATTCGCGCAGTTGCAGGCGGCACAGGAGATGAGCCGGCGGCATCTGGCCGAACGGGCGCGGCAAAGAACGACATTGGAAAGCCCGGGGATCGTCCGTGAGTACCTGAAATCGATGCTGCGCCACGAGCCCCACGAAGTGTTTGGCTGCCTGTTTCTCAATTCCAGGCATCAGGTGCTGGGCTTCGAGACGCTGTTTCGCGGCTCCATCGACAACGCCAGCGTGCATCCCCGGCAAGTGGTCAAGCGCGCCCTGGCCCACAACGCCGCCGCGCTGATCCTGTGCCACAACCATCCCTCCGGCAGCACCGAGCCCAGCCAGGCCGACCGGTTGCTCACCGAGCGGCTTCAAGAGGCGCTGGAGCTGATTGACGTGCGGGTGCTCGATCACTTCATCGTCGGTGATGGGGAGCCGCTGTCGATGGCGGAGTATGGGTGGATGTGAGCGAAGTCGGACGCCCGGAAAATCCTTTGTGGGAGCGAGCCTGCTCGCGATAGCGGTTGGTCAGTGACATTGCCTGTGCTGACACTCCGCAATCGCGAGCAGGCTCGCTCCCACAAGGTTCACCGCATTACTTGAGGCTGACCTTCGAATAATCCTGGCGCCCAAACGGGCTGACCGCATAACCCTGCAGGTCCTTGCGGACCAGGGCGAACGCGGTCGGGTGCGCCAGCGGTAGCCACAGGGCCTGTTGCTGGATCTGTGCCTGGGCCTGCTCATAGAGCTTGGTGCGCACGCCCTGTTCGCCGGTGGTCTTGCCGGCGCTGATCAGCTTGTCCAGGTCCTGGTTGCAATAACGGGCGAAGTTGGTGCCGGACTTGACCGCCGCGCAGGAAAACTGCGGCGTCAGGAAGTTGTCCGGGTCGCCGTTGTCGCCGGCCCAGCCCATGAACAGCAGGTCATGCTCGCCGGCCTTGGCGCGACGGATCAGCTCACCCCATTCGATCACCCGGATCTCGGCCTGGATGCCGATTTCCGCCAGGTCGGATTGCAGCAGTTGCGCGCCGAGGCTGGGGTTGGGGTTCAGCAGGCTGCCGGAAGGACGGGTCCAGATTGTGGTCTGGAACCCTTCCTTCAAGCCGGCCTTGGCCAGCAGCTCGCGGGCCTTGGCCGCGTCATGGGCATAGCCGGGCAGGTTCTTGGCGTAACTCCAGGTGTTCGGCGGATAGGGGCCGTTGGCCGCTTCGGCGGTGCCTTCGAAGACGGCCTTGAGATAGCTGGCCTTGTCGAAGGCGAGGTTGATGGCCTGGCGCACCTCGGGCTTGTCCAGGGGGGGATGCTGGCTGTTGATTGCCACGAAAGCGGTCATGAAGGCGTCGGTCTGCTCGACCTTCAGGGTCGGTTCCTGTCGTGCGGCCTGCACGTCTAGCGGCTTGGGCGACAGGGCGATCTGGCATTCGTTGCGCCGCAGTTTCTGCAGGCGCACGTTAGCATCCGGCGTAATGGCGAAGATCAGCGGGTCGACCTGGGGCTTGCCGGCAAAATAATCGTTGTTGGCCTTGTAGCGAATCGAGGCGTCCTTCTGGAACCGGTTGAAAATGAACGGGCCGGTGCCGATGGGTTGGTTGTTGAGTTTTTCCGGGGTGCCAGCCTTCATCAGTTGATCGGCATATTCAGCCGAATAGATCGAGGCGAAGCCCATGCTCAGGGTGGCCAGGAAAGTGGAATCCGCGTGATCGAGGG
This sequence comes from Pseudomonas sp. B21-028, assembly GCF_024749045.1. NCBI lineage: Bacteria > Pseudomonadati > Pseudomonadota > Gammaproteobacteria > Pseudomonadales > Pseudomonadaceae > Pseudomonas > Pseudomonas sp. B21-028. The sequence continues at coordinate 6,266,128 of NZ_CP087184.1, read as the reverse complement.
TAAAGCGCACGGTCAGCGGGTCCAGGGCGTCGATTTTCTTGATCAGCGCCGGCAGTTGCATGGATTGGGCATGCGGGAAGCCGCTCTGGGCGACTTTATGCCAGGGGTTGGCAGGGTCCAGCATGCGCTCGAAGCTGAACTTCACGTCTTCGGCGCTCAGGTCGCGATGGGGCGTGAAGTAGTCGGTCTGGTGGAACCTGACCTTTGGATGCAGCTTGAACACATAGGTCAACCCGTCGGGCGAGACGTCCCAGTGCTCGGCCAGGCTGGGGACCAGCTTGCCGCTGGCGGCGTCGAAATCCACCAGTCGGTTCATCAGTACGTCGGCGGAGGCGTTGGTAGTCGTCAGTGAGTTGTATTGGACGACATCGAATCCCTCCGGGCTGGCCTCAGTGCAGACGCTCAGGGCGGCAGCCTGGGCCAACGGACTGATCAACAGAGGGGCGAGCAACAGTGATAGGGCAGCGAGGCGCATGATCGGTTTCCTTGTCGGGTCGAAGGCCCATCTGCGAGTGCAGTCTGGAAAAGGCCTACCCTAGTGGGCTCGCTGCCAAATGACTATCCCCTTTTTGCTTTTTCCGGCACGCTTCACCGGCCCATGGATGCGTCAGAACCGGTCGGCGTTGAAAAAAACCGGATGCCGCGACGAGCGGTCACAAGCTTCACCAGCCTTTGCCGCAGCCGTTCGGCACGGCTGGTGGAGGATCCTCGGCAAAGACAAATCACACGGGCTGTTGTTGCACCGAGGTCTTTCTGGTATAAAGCAGCGCTCTTTTCTAGGGGCCCGGTTCCTTCACTGTAGGTGTAGCCGGTAAGACCCTTAAAGAAACGCGGCGCCTGGCGCCAAATGACTGAGAGATTAAGCGGCCAACCCATGCCGGGTTGGGCATGTGGTTTAGAGGGCTGAGGCATGTCTAGAGTCTGTCAAGTTACCGGTAAGGGTCCGGTGACTGGGAATAACATTTCCCACGCAAACAACAAAACCCGTCGTCGTTTCCTGCCGAACCTGCAGCATCACCGCTTCTGGGTTGAAGAAGAGAAACGTTTTGTGCGTCTGCGCGTATCTGCCAAGGGCATGCGTATCATCGACAAGCGTGGCATCAGTGTCGTGCTGGCCGAACTTCGTCGCGATGGCAAGGTTTAAGGGAGCTAATCATGCGTGAATTGATTCGTTTGATCTCGAGCGCCGGTACTGGTCACTTCTACACTACCGACAAGAACAAGCGTACTACCCCGGACAAAATCGAGATCAAGAAATATGATCCGGTTGTTCGCAAGCACGTGATCTACAAGGAAGGCAAAATCAAGTAATTGATTTTCCCTCTTTACAAAAAAGGCCCGTATCGCGAGATACGGGCCTTTTTTGTGGCTGGCTTTCAGGCCTGACCCAATCCCTGTGGGGGCGAGCCTGCTCGCGATGGGTCAGCCCGGCCAACGAAAACTCAAGCCTTCTGCTCAAACACCACATAGATCTTGCGGCACGGCTCCAGCACTTCCCAGGTGCCCTTGAAGCCCGCTGGAATCACGAAGCGGTCGCCTGCGCGAAGTGTCTTGGCATTGCCGTCATTGTCCCGCAACACGGAAACGCCCTGGACGATCTCGCAGTATTCATGCTCGGTGTAGTTGACCATCCACTGGCCGACCGCGCCTTCCCAGACCCCGGCATTCATTTGCCCGCAGGGGCTGTTGTAGTGGTTGAACACGGCTTGTTCGGGATCGCCCTTGAGAACCTTCGCCGGCTCCGGGCGATAGCGATCGGCGACGGTGCTGGCCTGGTTGAAGTCGACGATGTCCTCGATGCTCATTTTGCGAAATCCCCCGTGATTGCTTGGAAGGCTCGAGTCTATGTTTATTAAAACGAACATCGCAAGGCTGTTTGCCGGCCTTGTGTCAAATATATTGAAACTTGAGGGGCGGCTGGTTTAGGGTGGCGGGTGCCCTATGCTGAAAATGTGCGCCTCAACAGGCTGGCTGGGCAGAATTCCTGAGCGTTGCATCCCCTGCGACGCTCATACCCCAATAAGAGGAGGACACACGCATGACCACCCTGACTCGTGCTGACTGGGAGCAACGCGCCCGCGATCTGACCATCGAAGGTCGCGCCTTCATCAACGGCGAATACACCAATGCGGTGTCCGGCGAAACCTTCGATTGCCTTAGCCCGGTTGACGGCCGCTTGTTGGGCAAAGTCGCCAGCTGCGATGCTGCCGACGCCCAGCGTGCCGTCGAAAACGCTCGTGCGGTGTTCAATTCCGGCGTCTGGTCGCGCCTGGCGCCGAGCAAACGCAAAGCCACCATGATTCGTTTCGCCGGCCTGCTCAAGCAGCACGTCGAAGAGCTGGCCCTGCTCGAAACCCTGGACATGGGCAAACCGATCAGCGACTCCCTGAACATCGATGTGCCCGGCGCGGCACAAGCGTTGAGCTGGAGCGGTGAAGCCATCGACAAGCTCTACGACGAAGTGGCGTCGACCCCGCACGACCAGCTGGGCTTGGTCACCCGCGAGCCCGTCGGTGTGGTGGGCGCTATAGTACCGTGGAACTTTCCGCTGTTGATGGCCTGCTGGAAGCTCGGTCCGGCCTTGTCCACCGGTAACTCGGTGGTACTCAAGCCGTCGGAAAAGTCCCCGTTGACTGCCATCCGCATCGCCGCACTGGCCGTCGAAGCCGGGATTCCGAAAGGCGTGCTCAATGTGCTGCCAGGCTACGGCCACACGGTCGGCAAGGCCCTGGCCCTGCATATGGATGTCGACACGCTGGTGTTCACCGGCTCCACCAAGATCGCCAAGCAACTGATGATCTACTCCGGCGAATCCAACATGAAGCGCATCTGGCTGGAGGCCGGCGGCAAGAGCCCGAATATCGTGTTCGCCGACGCGCCGGACCTTCAGGCCGCCGCCGAAGCCGCGGCCAGCGCCATTGCGTTCAACCAGGGCGAAGTCTGCACCGCCGGCTCGCGACTGCTGGTGGATCGCTCCATCAAGGACACCTTCCTGCCGCTGGTGATCGAGGCCCTCAAGGGCTGGAAGCCGGGCAACCCGCTGGACCCGGCGACGACTGTCGGTGCCTTGGTCGATACCCAGCAGATGAATACCGTGTTGTCCTACATCGAAGCCGGGCACAGCGACGGCGCCAAGCTGGTGGCCGGTGGCAAGCGGATTCTTGAGGAGAGCGGTGGTACGTATGTCGAGCCGACGATTTTCGATGGCGTGAGCAACGCGATGAAAATTGCCCAGGAAGAGATTTTCGGTCCGGTGTTGTCGGTGATCGCCTTTGATACCGCCGAAGAAGCCATCCAGATTGCCAACGACACGCCGTATGGCCTAGCGGCGGCGGTATGGACTCGGGATATCTCCAAGGCCCACCTGACCGCCAAGGCCTTGCGCGCCGGCAGCGTGTGGGTGAACCAGTACGACGGCGGCGATATGACCGCGCCGTTCGGTGGCTTCAAGCAGTCGGGTAACGGCCGCGACAAGTCGCTGCACGCTTTTGACAAATACACCGAGCTGAAGTCGACCTGGATCAAGCTGTAACAGCACAACGCTGGTCCCCTGTGGGAGCGAGCCTGCTCGCGATAGCGGTATGACAGTCGACAGCTTTGTTGAATGTTGCGCCGCTTCGCGAGCAGGCTCGCTCCCACATTGTTTTTGAGGAATGCCCGGAATCGATGACTACCCACAGGAGCATGGAAATGCGTTGGGCGACTTATTTCGCCGTGTTGGCCTCTGTCCTGAGCGTCGGCCTTGCCCTGGGGGTAAGCATGCCGCTGGTGTCGCTGCGCCTGGAAGGCTGGGGTTATGGTTCGTTCGCCATTGGCGTGATGGCGGCCATGCCCGCCGTTGGGGTGTTGCTCGGGGCCAAGGTGTCGAGTCGTCTGGCGGCGCGGTTTGGGACGGCGACGTTGATGCGCCTGTGCCTGTGGGGCGGGGCGGTGTCCATCGGATTGTTGGCGCTGTTGCCCAGTTACCCGGTCTGGCTGGTGCTGCGGCTGGTGATCGGGGTGGTCCTGACCCTGGTGTTCATCCTCGGCGAGAGCTGGATCAATCAACTGGTGGTCGAACAATGGCGCGGGCGGCTGGTAGCGCTGTATGGCGCCAGTTATGCCCTCAGCCAACTGTCCGGCCCGCTGTTGCTCGGTGCGCTGGGTACCGTTCACGACTATGGATTCTGGGTGGGCGTCGGCTTGCTGCTGGTGGCGCCCTTGTTGTTGCTCGGTCGCAGCGGCGCGCCTACCAGTGAAGCGGGTAGCGTTACTTTTGGCGATCTATGGGCATTTTGCCGAGGTCTGCCGGCGATCGCCTGGGCGGTGTCGTTGTTCGCGGCTTTCGAGGCGATGATCCTGACGTTGTTGCCGGTGTATTGCCTGCGCCAGGGCTTCAGTGCCGACATCGCGCTTGCGATGGTCAGCACCGTGGTGGTCGGTGATGCCTTGCTGCAACTGCCCATTGGCGCCCTGGCCGATCATGTGTCCCGGCGAGCCTTGCTCACGGGCTGCGCGGTGGCGCTGACCTTGTCGAGCCTGGCGGTTCCGTTGTTGATCGATACCGTACTGATCTGGCCGCTATGGGTGCTGTTCGGTGCCAGCGCGGGTGGCTTGTTCACCTTGTCGTTGATCCTGATTGGTGAGCGTTACCGCGACGATGCGTTGGTGCGGGCCAACGCCCATATTGCCCAGCTGTGGGGAATCGGTTGCCTGATCGGTCCCTTGGTGGCGGGAGCTGGCAGTCAGTGGATCAGCGGGCATGCGCTGCCGTTGTTCATGGCGGCTGGGGCGTTTGGACTGGTGATTCTGTTGTTGCGCCAAGGTGCGTTCGGGGCTACGCAGCCTGCCTGAAAACCCTATGGCGAGGGAGCTTCTTGTGGCGAGGGGCAGCCTTACAACATTTTTTCCAACCCCACAGTCGTCGCAAACCAGGCATTGAACCGGCGCCACCAGCTACCGGGTTCGCGGTCCAGGTCATGGAGTTTGCCGTTGTCTTCGGTGGTCCAGACGAGCTTTCCATCTTCCAGTCGCGCCTGGTAGCTCAGAGCCGGTGCCATGCCCTGCAAGGCCAGTTCACGGACCTGGTCGGCGAGTTCGGGGCTGTCCACCAACACGCCAACCTCGGTGTTCCACAGCACTGAGCGTGGGTCGAAATTGAATGAGCCGATGAACGATTTCTGTCGGTCAAAAATGATCGCCTTGCTGTGTAGGCTCGAGTCCGATTCACCATAGGACTTGCTGTAGAACAGGTGAGGGCTGCTGCCTCCCGTATCCCCGGGTTGGCGCCGCAACTCGAACAGCCGCACACCGTGTTGCAGCAGCGCCTTGCGATAGGGCGCGTAACCGCCGTGCACCGCCGGCACGTCGGTGGCCTCCAGGGAGTTGGTCAGCAGGCTGACCGACACGCCGGCATCGGCGCGGCTGGTCAGGTACACCAAGCCCGGCTGGCCCGGCACGAAGTAAGCCGAGATCATGATCAGTTCTTTGCTGACGCCCGCCAGTTCAGGGCCCAATTGCGTGGTCAACAACAGGTGCGGATCCGGCTCGTCCTTGGCCAGGACTTTGCTGGGCGCATCCCACAGCGCCTGGTTCCAGGCCCAGACCAACTCGTTGCGCCAGATATCCAGCCGCGGCTGGGTCCGGTAGGTGGTCAACTGCTGGTACAGCGCGTGGTTTTCCTTTTGCGTCTGTTCCAGGGACTCTTGCAGGCGCAGGCGGCTGTTGGCCAAGTCCTTGGCGGTGGGTCGATGGGACAGGAATTGTTCAATGGGCTTGCTCAGGGCGCTGTTCCAGTACTGGTCGAAGCTGTGCCCCAACTGTTCGGCCACCGGGCCGACGCTGAGCAGGTCGATATCCGTGAAGTTCAGATGAGGTTCGGCATCGAAGTACTCATCCCCAAGGTTACGCCCGCCGACGATGGCCATGCTGTTGTCCGCCAGCCAAAGCTTGTTGTGCATCCGCCGGTGTTGCAGCGACAGGTTGAACAGCCGGCCGAGGCTGCGGGTCACGCCGGTGGCGCGCCCCAGGTGCAACGGGTTGAACAGGCGGATCTGGATCTGCGGGTGGGCGCCGAGGGTCGAAATGACCTGTTCCTGGCCATCGCTGGTGGTGTCGTCCAGCAGGATCCGCACGCGCACGCCCCGGTCGGCGGCCTTGAGCACCTCATCCACCAGCATCCGGGTGCTGATGCCGTCGTGAACGATGTAATACTGCAGGTCCAGGCTGCTTTGCGCGTTGCGAATCAGCTCGGCCCGGGCGGTAAAGGCATCGGTGCTGTTGGAGAGCAGGCGAAACCCCGAGCGTCCTTCGTGGGGGGCGGCCTGGGCCTGGACGGAGCGTCCGAATGAAGATTCGGAGGCCGGCAGTGCCTGGGAAGGCTCGCGGGTGATATCAACGCTGGCACAGCCTCCCAACAGTGAGGCGACAAGCAGTAGCGCAGGCAGGATCGGTTTGGATCTCACGTCGGATCGTTCCGCTTGTTGGCGTTGATTGACTGTCGGGTGCTGCTTATCCCAGTAGAATTCAGACGCCGTCGCCCTGGGTTTCGTTCAACAGCGCAATGGCGGCGGCCCCTACCTTGCGCACGGCCTCCTCGATCTGTGCCGTTGGCTTGGCAGCGTAGTTCATGCGCAGGCAATTGCGGTACTTGCCCGATGCCGAAAAAATGCTGCCGACCGCAACCTGCACCCCTCGATCATGCAAGACCCGGTTGAGCTTCAACGTATCGAAACCCTCGGGCAATTCGACCCACAGCATGAAGCTGCCCCGGGGGCGACTGGCACGGGTGCCCGAGGGAAAGTAGCGGCTGACCCAATCGATCATCACGTCGCGATTACGCTGGTATTGCGTGCGCATCCGGCGCAAATGGGGTTCGAAATGCCCGTTCTTGAGGAATTCGGCGATGGCGATCTGCGGCTGCGGTGCGGTAGAGCCGGTGCTGATGTACTTCATGTGCAGCACCCGTTCCAGATACCGCCCCGGTGCGACCCAACCCACTCGCAGGCCCGGCGCCAGGGTTTTGGAAAAAGAACTGCAGAGCAGGACGCGGCCATCTTCATCGAAGGACTTGATCGTGCGTGGTCGTGGGTAGGTGTAAGCCAGATCCCCATACACATCGTCTTCGATGATCGCCACGTCGAAGCGCTGTGCCAGGGTCAACAACGCGCGTTTATTCGCTTCCGGCATGATGTAGCCCAGCGGGTTGTTGCAACTGGGCGTCAACTGTATGGCCTTGATCGGCCATTGCTCCAGCGCCAGTTCCAATGCCTCCAGGCTGATGCCGGTAAGCGGGTCGGTGGGGATCTCCATGGCCTTCATGCCCAGGCCCTTGAGGGTTTGCATGGCACCGTGGAAGCTGGGCGAATCCACCGCGACGATATCGCCTGGTTCGCAGGTGGCGCGAATGCTGACCGATAGCGCCTCGTGGCAGCCGGTGGTGACAATCAGATCGTTGGCGTCCAACTGACAGCCCGAATCCAGCAACAGACGGGCAATCTGTTCGCGCAACGCGAGGTTGCCGTAGATGTTGTCGTAATACAGGCCGGGCATGTCCTGCCGACGGCTGATCTGCGCAAGGCTGCGCAGCAACGGCTTCATGGTCGGCGAATGGATGTCCGGCATGCCGCGCCCCAGTTGCACCACATCTTTGCGTGGTACGGCGCGTATCAGTTCCAGCACTTGGTCCCACTGTGAAATGTCCACGGGACGCTGGGCCGGACGGCCTATCGCCGGCAAGTCCGGCAGTTCGCGGCTGACCGGGACGAAATAGCCGGACTTGGGTTTCGGCATTGCCAGTCCGTTGTCCTCCAGCACGCGATAGGCCTGCTGCACCGTACTCAGGCTGACGCCATGTTCCGTACTCAAAGCCCGCACCGACGGCAGCCGGTCGCCGGGGCGATAGAAACCCTGTTCGATGCGGGTGCCGAGCAATTCGGCGAGGTTCACGTAGAGGGTCATGGCGTGCTCTCGATAGGTTGGGGCAACAGGTAACCAATACAGTTGGCCGCTAAAAACAGCATTCAGTGGCAAAAATGCCTTATCTGTATGTAAATAAAATACAGATGTTGAATCTGTATTGATCCTGGCCGTCCGCGCATCATGAAACCTCTGGCTACCCAAGTAAACAGGAGCGACGAAAATGAACGGCTTGAGCGATGTGCGGCTGACGCTACACAGTCAGGAACTGGAGGCTGGACAGGAAAAGGGACTTCGCGGCGCAAGCTTTCGAACTGCCCCAGCCTGCCTGAGCCGCTGGGACTTGTTCTGGCATCGTCTGCATACACGCCGAGTCTTGCTGGAGCTGACACCCGAACAGTTGCGTGATATCGGGATAAGTCGGCAGCAGGCGCGGGAGGAGGGCTTAAAGCCGTTCTGGCGTAGCTGATCCGGGGCGAGGGGATAAATCCCCTCGCCACAAAACAGCACCAGGCTTACCTATAGGGCCATTCGAATCAAACCAGCTCTTTCAACTTGTGCCACAACATCCCCAGCGCCAGCAGCGGCGAACGCAGGTGCTGGCCGCCGGGAAAGGTGATGTGCGGGACCTGGGCGAACAGATCGAACCCACCGCCTTGCTGGCCACTGATGGCCTCGGCCAATAGCTTGCCGGCCAGGTGTGTGGCGTTCACGCCATGGCCGGAATAAGCCTGGGCGAAGTACACGTTGGGCTGGTCCTTGAGCCGGCCGATCTGCGGCAGTCGGTTGGCGCCGATACCGATCATCCCGCCCCATTGATAGTCGATCTTCACCTCCGCCAGCTGCGGGAAGACCTTGAGCATCTTCGGACGCATATAAGCGGCAATGTCCTGCGGATCGCGTCCCGAATAGTGACAAGCCCCGCCGAACAGCAAGCGTCGATCTGCCGAAATCCGGTAGTAATCCACGGCCACTCTCTGGTCGCAGACCGCCATGTTCTGTGGCAACAGCGCTTGGGCCTGAGCCTGGCTCAGAGGCTCGGTGGCGATGATGTAGCTGCCGGCCGGCAGTACCTTGCCGCTCAATTCCTTGTTGAGGCCATTGAGATAGGCATTGCAACCGAGTACCAGGGTCTTGGCGCGAACCGAGCCGTGCTGGGTATATACCTTTACTTCAGGACCATAGTCGATCCGGGTCACCGCCGATTGTTCGAACAGCTTGACCCCCAGCCGCTGCGCGGCGTCGGCTTCGCCCAGAGCCAGGTTCAGTGGGTGCAGGTGGCCGGAACCCATGTCGATCAGGCCGCCGACATAGCGGTCCGAGCCCACCACGCTGTGCATCTCATGGGCTTGCAGCAGCCGGGTCGGGTGACGATAGCCCAGGCTGCGCAGCTCTTCGGCGTCCTCGGCGAAGCCTTCCAGCTCGGAGGGTTTGTTGGCGAGGTCGCAGTAACCCCAGGTGAGGTCGCAGGCGATCTGGAAACGCTCGACGCGCTGCCGGACGATTTCCACTGCCTCGAGGCCCATGAGTTTCATCTGGCGGACGCCCTCGGTACCGATCACCGGAGCGAACTGATCCAGGCCATGACCGACCCCGCGGATCAATTGGCCGCCGTTACGCCCACTGGCTCCCCAGCCGATCTTGTGCGCTTCGAGCAACACGACGCTCATGCCGCGCTCGGCCAGTTCGATGGCCGTGTTCAGCCCCGAGAACCCGCCGCCGACCACGCAGACGTCCGCCAGCAGCTCGCCTTGCAGCAACGGATGGTCCGGTTGCGGCAGGCTGCTGGCGGCATAGTAGGAGGCGGCGTGCGCGTGGCTCGGGACAGGTTGCTGAACACGGGCGTTCATGTGCGTAATCCTGATTATTGTGTTTGAGAAATTTTACGGAGCATAAGCCGCGGATTCCTCCTCGGGCAACAGTGGTCGGCTGGCGCTGTCTGGTCCAAGGCTTTTAGGGCAGAATCCGGGTCAGTCCCGACCAGGTAACCGCCTCGATGAGTTGCAACAGTCAGAAAATCCGTACGCTGCGCCAGCAGATTCCTTCGTTCGAATGCGTACCCGGTTGCCACGACTGCTGCGGGCCGGTAACCACCTCACCCGAGGAAATGGCCCGCCTGCCGCGCAAGACCCGCGCCGAACAGGACGCCGCTCTGGAAGCACTCGATTGCGTGCACCTGGGGCCGAACGGTTGCACCGTGTATGACGAGCGGCCGCTGATCTGCCGGTTGTTCGGTACCACGGCGACGTTGCCATGCCCCAATGGGCGGCGACCGGTGGAGTTGATCCATCCCCGGGTCGAGCAGCAGATTCATGAGTACATGGCTGCCAATCGGCAGGTGTTGGTTTGAAAGTTGCCTGAAGCAGGCTCTTCGGGCCGACCCCATCGCGAGCAGGCTCGCTCCCACATTTGATCTGAGGTGAACGCAGATATCCCGTTCATCTATGGACCCCTGTGGGAGCGAGCCTGCTCGCGATGGCGGTTCAATCTGGAATCGGCAGGTTCAGGCTCTCCTTCACCTCTTCCATCACGATATAACTCTTGGACTCCCGCACATGGGGCAGTTTGAGCAGGATATCGCCCAACAGTTTGCGGTATGAGGCCATCTCGGAAATCCGCGCCTTCACCAGGTAGTCGAAATCCCCCGACACCAGGTGGCACTCCAGCACGTGAGGCAGTTTCAGCACGGCACGTCGGAACTCTTCGAAGGTGTCGCCGGATTTGTAATCGAGGCTGATCTCGACAAACACCAGCAGGCTGCCCTTCAAGTGCTGCGGGTTGAGCCGGGCGTTGTAGCCCATGATGATCCCTTCGCGCTCCAGACGCCGTACCCGCTCGGTGCAGGGCGTTGTGGAGAGGCCGACCTTTTCCCCCAGTTCGGTGAAGGAGATCCGCCCGTCTGCCTGGAGGATACGCAGGATGTTGCGGTCGATCTTGTCCAGCTCGCGCTTGGTCTGGGTATTGGTACGCACAGGGGATGCGCCTCCGTGAAAAGGGTTTTTGCCGAGAATTCTCGCCAAATATAGGCATTTATATAGTGAAAAGCACTGCCTATTCTTTTTTACACTGCGCTCATTACAGTTCTGTACAACAAACGTCAGCGGTTCATCCGCGATGAGGGCGACAACATGCGAGTTCTGGTCTTGGGTAGCGGCGTCATCGGTACCGTCAGTGCTTACTACCTGGCGCGGGCCGGGTTCGAAGTGGTGGTGGTCGACCGTCAGCCGGCGCCTGCCATGGAAACCAGTTTCGCCAACGCCGGCCAGGTGTCGCCGGGTTATGCCTCGCCTTGGGCCGCGCCGGGCGTGCCGCTGAAGGCCATCAAATGGCTGTTGCAGCGCCACGCACCGCTGGCCATCAAGGCGACCGCCGATATCGACCAATACCTGTGGATGGCACAGATGCTGCGCAACTGCACTGCCAGCCGCTATGCCATCAACAAGGAACGCATGGTGCGCCTGTCCGAGTACAGCCGCGACTGCCTCGACGAGCTGCGCGCCGAAACCGGCATTGCCTATGAAGGCCGTAGCCTGGGAACTACACAGTTGTTCCGTACCCAGGCACAGCTCGATGGCGCGGCCAAGGACATCGCCGTGCTGAAAGAGTCCGGTGTGCCGTTCGAAGTGCTCGATCGCGAAGGCATCGCGCGGGTCGAGCCGGCCCTGGCGAATGTCACCGACATCCTGGCCGGTGCCTTGCGTCTGCCCAATGACCAGACCGGCGACTGTCAGATGTTTACTACGCGCTTGGCGGAAATGGCCGTGAAGCTGGGTGTGGAGTTCCGCTTCGGCCAGGATATCCAGCGCCTGGAGCAGGCCGGCGACCGCATCAACGGCGTCTGGATCGATGGCAAGCTGGAAACCGCCGACCGCTACGTCCTGGCCCTGGGCAGCTATTCGCCGCAACTGCTCAAGCCCCTGGGGATCCGTGCCCCGGTGTACCCACTCAAGGGCTATTCCCTGACCGTGCCGATCACCAACCCGGCCATGGCGCCGACCTCGACCATTCTCGACGAAACCTACAAGGTCGCCATCACCCGTTTCGATAACCGCATCCGTGTCGGCGGCATGGCGGAAATCGCCGGTTTTGACCTGTCGCTCAATCCACGTCGCCGTGAAACCCTGGAGATGATTGTCAACGACCTTTATCCTCAGGGCGGTGATCTGGCCCAGGCCAGTTTCTGGACCGGTTTGCGTCCGACCACGCCGGATGGCACGCCGATCGTCGGCGCCACCCCGTTCAAGAATCTGTTCCTGAACACCGGCCATGGCACCCTCGGCTGGACGATGGCCTGCGGTTCCGGCCGCTTGCTGGCGGACCTGATGGCGAAGAAAAAGCCGCAGATCAGCGCCGAAGGTCTCGATATTTCCCGTTATGGCAGCAAACATCAGGAGTCTGCAAAACATGTCAATCCAGCGCCAGCTCACCAATGACCGCATGAGCCAGGTGGTCGTGCACAACGGCACCGTCTATCTGGCCGGACAAGTCGGCGACGACATGAGCGCCGGTATCGAGCAGCAGACCCGCGAAACCCTGGCCAATATCGAGCGTTTGCTGGACTTGGCCGGGACCGACAAGAGCCGGTTGCTGTCGGTCACGATCTACCTGAAAGACATCGAGGCCGATTTTGCCGGCATGAACGCGGTCTGGGACAAATGGCTGCCCAATGGGGTGGCCCCGGCCCGCGCTACGGTAGAAGCCAAGCTGTGCGAGCCAGAAATCCTGGTGGAACTGTCCGTCGTGGCCGCGCTGCCTTAAAGCTGTCGAAACGATCCCTCTCCCGGCGCTGTTGGTGGTCACGACCATCAGCCGGCGCCGGTTTTTTTCATGTTTGCCTATGAAGCCTGCCGTCATGCGTCCTGCTCGTGCCCTTATCGATCTTCAAGCCCTGCGCCATAACTACCAACTGGCTCGCGAAGTCACGGGGGCCAAGGCCCTTGCGGTGATCAAGGCCGATGCCTACGGGCATGGCGCGGTACGTTGCGCCGAGGCTTTGCAGGACACCGCGGACGGCTTTGCCGTGGCGTGCATCGAAGAGGCCCTGGAGCTGCGGGCCGGCGGTATTCGTGCGCCGGTGTTGCTACTGGAAGGGTTTTTCGAAGCCGATGAGCTGTCGTTGATCGTTGAGCACGATTTCTGGTGTGTCGTGCATTCGTTGTGGCAACTCGAAGCGATTGAAAAGGCGGCGCTGGGCAAACCGATCACGGTCTGGCTCAAGCTGGATTCGGGAATGCACCGGGTCGGCCTGCACCCGCGAGACTATCAGGCCGCCTATCGTCGACTGCTGGCCAGTGGCAAAGTCGCGAAAGTCGTGCTGATGAGCCACTTTGCCCGTGCCGATGAGCTGCACGACCCCTCCAGCACCCGGCAACTGGAAGTGTTCGAAGCCGCCTGCCAGGGATTGACGGCCGAGACCAGCCTGCGCAACTCCCCGGCGGTACTGGGTTGGCCGCAGATGCCGAGCGACTGGGTCCGTCCGGGCATCATGCTGTATGGCGCGACGCCTTTCGATGAAGCCAACGCCACCGCCTCGCGCCTGCAGCCGGTGATGACCCTGGAGTCGAAAATCATCTGCGTACGCGAACTGCCGGCCGGCGAGCCGGTGGGGTACGGCGCCCATTTCGTCACCGCGCAGACGACCCGGGTCGGGGTGGTCGCCATGGGCTATGCCGACGGCTACCCGCGCCAGGCCCCGAGCGGAACTCCAGTACTGGTGGACGGCCAGCGCAGCCAGTTGGTCGGGCGTGTGTCGATGGACATGCTGTGTGTCGACCTGACGAACATCCCCCATGCTGGTCTCGGCTCGACCGTGGAACTATGGGGTAAACATGTGCTCGCCAGCGATGTGGCGAAGGCTGCCGGTACCATTCCCTATCAGATTTTCTGTAACCTGCGACGGGTGCCACGGCTCTATTTCGGGGGCTGACGCGCAACCGGATCGACCGAAGGTCGCTTCACCGCACAGGATTCGGGTCAAGGTGTTGTAAATACTGAACGCTGTCGCCATGATAACGCTCACTTTCCACACAACCTGATCCCCTGGAGGTTCCAGCATTGGACGTCGGTGAACGACTGCAAGCCATTCGTAAACTCAAAGGCCTTTCCCAGCGTGAACTCGCCAAACGTGCGGGCGTCACCAACAGCACCATTTCGATGATCGAGAAAAACAGCGTCAGTCCCTCGATCAGCTCGCTGCGCAAGGTCCTTGGCGGCATCCCCATGTCCATGGTCGAGTTTTTCTCCGAAGAAATCCTCCAGGAGAAGCCGACCCAGATCGTCTACAAAGCCAACGAACTGATCGATATCTCCGACGGCGCCGTGACCATGAAGCTGGTGGGCAGGGCACACCCGAGCCGGGCGATTGCCTTCCTGAATGAAATCTACCCGCCTGGCGCCGATACCGGTGACGAAATGCTCACCCATGAAGGCGAGGAAACCGGGATTCTGGTGGAAGGGCGCCTGGAGTTGGTCGTCGGTGCCGAGACGTTCGTGCTCGAGGCCGGAGACAGCTACTATTTCGAAAGCACCAAGCCGCACCGTTTCCGTAATCCGTTCGATGTGCCGGCGCGACTGATCAGCGCAGCCACACCGGCCAATTTCTAAGGAAGGAGGCGCCAGGCCCATGCGGCAATGGCGCCCAAGGGGAAGGCGGTCACGACGAACAAGACCCTTGTGACTTTAGGGTTGTTTCAGTGTGACAGGCTTACCGCTATACTTGCGCCCGCCTGCAACCGTGGCCGCAGGCGTGACTAGCCACCATGAGGGTGTACGCGTGAACCTAATTATGAAAATGCTGGCTGCACCAGCAACCGTATTGGCCCTTTGGGCAGTCAGTGCCCAAGCGGCAACCAACGACGAAATCGCCAAGCGCCTCGAGCCGGTCGGCCAGGTTTGCGTTGCGGGACAGGAATGCAAGGGCATGGAAGTGGCTGTTGCGGCGGGTGGCGGCGGCAAGAAGACGCCGGATGACGTAATCGCTAAACATTGCGGGGCTTGCCACACTGCAGGCGTGCTGGGCGCTCCCAAAATCGGTGACAGCGGAGCTTGGGGCGAACGAGCCAAGAAAGAAGGCGGCGTTGACGGTCTGCTGGCTAAAGCCATCTCCGGTATCAATTCCATGCCGCCTAAAGGTACCTGCGCCGATTGCTCGGATGAAGAACTCAAAGGCGCCATCCAAAAGATGTCCGGCCTGAAATAAGCCAGCATCCTTCGAAAAAGCCGCTTTCGAGCGGCTTTTTTGCGCCTTGGAAACGACCACTCAGGACTATTCATCGCAACCAAGACCCGGCAAGCTCGGTCCAACCCACATTCACGGAATGACCCGGAGGGTAGGATGGTGCAATTGTGTTCAATCGAGCAGGCAGTGGATGACGTCCTGGAACGCCTGCCAGCGCATATCCATCTCGGCATGCCCCTGGGGTTGGGCAAACCCAACCTGTTCGCCAACGCGCTGTACCGGCGCATCGCCCAACTGCCCGAACGACAACTGATTATCTACACGGCCCTGAGCCTGGGCCGGCCGAACCTGGGCGATGGTTTGCAGAAGCGTTTTCTCGAGCCCTTCATCGAACGGGTTTTCGGCGATTATCCAGAGCTTGATTACCTGGCCGATCTGCAACGGGACAGCCTGCCGCCCAACATCCGGGTCGAGCAGTTCTTTCTGCAACCCGGGAGCCTGCTGGACAGCGCTTCGGCCCAGCAGAACTACGTCAGCAGCAACTACAGTCACGCCGCCCGGGACATCAACGCCGCCGGCTTGAACCTGATCGCGCAACTGGTGGCGAGCGATCCGCAGCATCCGGATCGCCTGAGCCTGAGTTGCAACCCCGACATCACCCTCGACCTGCTGCCAATGATCGAGAAGCGGCGGGCGGCAGGGGAGACCATCCTCATGGTCGGTCAGGTCCATAGCGATCTGCCCTACATGCCGGGGGATGCGGAAATCGGCATCGACGCTTTCGATCTGTTGATCGACGAGAAGGACAGCCACACGCTGTTTTCCACGCCGAACATGCCGGTGGGGTTCCAGGACCATTTCATCGGCCTGCACGCAAGCAGCCTGGTGCGTGATGGCGGCACGCTGCAGATCGGTATTGGCTCGATGGGCGATGCGCTGACGGCGGCGCTGCTGGCGCGTCAGGCGGATAACGCCGGGTATCGGGAGTTACTGGATGACCTGAACCTCAGCCAGTGGGCGCAACTGATCGAACGCGAGGGTGGGGTCGAGCCGTTTGCCAAGGGGCTGTACGGTTGCAGTGAGATGTTCGTCAACGGTTTGCTGGTACTGGCGGAGGCCGGGATCATCCGGCGCAAGGTTTACCCCGACGAGTCGACCCAGGAGCGGGCCAATGCGGGTACGCTCGACGAGGCGGCCCAGCCCGATGGCATCTGTGTCCATGGCGGTTTCTTTCTTGGCCCGTGCAGTTTCTACCAGCGCTTGCACGAGTTGCCGCAGAGCCGCCGGCTCGAATTCAACATGACCCGCATCAGCTACATCAACGAGTTGTATGGCCAGGAACGCCTCAAGCGTTTGCAGCGTCTTGATGCCCGCTTCATCAATACCGTGTTCACCATGACCCTGCTGGGCGCCGGGGTGGCCGATCAGTTGGAAGACGGACGGGTGCTCAGCGGTGTGGGCGGGCAGTACAACTTCGTCGCCCAGGGGCATGCGCTGGAAGGCGCGCGTTCCATTTTGCTCTTGCGCAGTTGGCGGGAGTCCGGGGGCGAGATCAGTTCGAACATTGTCTGGGAATACGGCCATTGCACGATTCCCCGGCACCTGCGGGACATCGTGGTGACCGAATACGGTATCGCCGACCTGCGGGGCAAGACCGATGCCGCGGTGATCGAAGCGTTGCTGAACATCAGCGATTCACGCTTCCAGCCGGGGCTGATCGAGCACGCGCAGAATGCGGGCAAATTACCGAAGGATTTCCGTCTCGACCCGCGGTTCGCCGACAACACGTCGGAGCGCTTGCGGGCGATCCAGGCGCGGCATCCGAATCTGTTTCCGGAGTATCCGCTGGGCGCTGACTTCGATGGGGTGGAGCGGGACCTGTTGCGGGCGCTGAACTGGCTCAAGAGCAAATTCAAGCTCACTGAAATGCTCGAATTGGGCAAGGCCGCGCTGGATGCCCCGGAGCCTTCGTTATACCCCGAGCATCTGGAGCGGATGCAACTGGCGAGCACCGATGGGCTGAAGGAAGACCTGTTCCAGCGCTTGTTGCTCGCGGGCCTCAAGGCCACTGCGCAATAGCGGCCGACCCGAAACCTTGTGGGAGCGAGCAGGCTCGCTCCCACAGAGGGGGATTCGTGGCGGTCAGTCGATGAAGGTCACCACCCCGCCCGTCAGGGATTTCACCCGCGCCAGGGACTCGACACGATAGCCCTGGGCATCGAGTTCCGCGCGGCCACCCTGGAACGACTTCTCGATCACGATCCCCAGCCCGGCCACGGTGGCGCCGGCCTGTTTGATGATGGAAATCAGCGCCTGGGAGGCTTTGCCGTTGGCCAGGAAGTCATCGATGATCAGCACCCGGTCGCTGCTGGTCAGGTGACGGGGGCTGATGGCCACGGTGCTTTCGGTCTTTTTGGTGAACGAATACACGGTCGCCGACAGCAGGTTTTCCGTCAGGGTCAGGGACTGTTGCTTGCGGGCGAAAATCACCGGCACGCCAAGATTCAGGCCGGTCATGATGGCCGGGGCGATACCCGAGGCTTCGATGGTGACGATCTTGGTGATGCCCGAGTCCTTGAACAGCGCGGCGAACTCATCGCCGATCTGTTTCATCAATTGCGGGTCGATCTGGTGGTTCAGGAACGCGTCGACTTTCAGGACCTGGTCGGAAAGGACGATGCCTTGCTCACGGATTTTCTGGTGCAGGGCTTCCATGAAGCCTCCTCTGATAACGCCTCAAGGGCTCTGAAGGCGGGGAAAAGTAGTCGATTCTAGCGCTTTAGCATCGCTCGTATATCGGCCAAAGCGCTGTTGCCGCGAACGGCTTTTACTTCAGTCGGGGTGTCGTCGTTGCCTTCCCAGGCCAAGTCGTCCGGCGGTAGCTCATCGAGAAAGCGGCTCGGCGCGCAGTCGATCACTTCGCCGTATTGCTTGCGCTTGGCGGCAAAGGTGAAGGCCAGCGTCTGGCGGGCCCGGGTAATACCCACGTAAGCCAGGCGCCGTTCTTCTTCGATGGTGTCGGCCTCGATGCTGGAACGGTGCGGCAGGATTTCTTCTTCCATGCCCATGATGAACACGTAAGGGAATTCCAGGCCTTTGGACGCGTGCAGCGTCATCATCTGCACGCCTTCGGCACCGTCTTCCTCTTCTTGCTGACGCTCGAGCATGTCCCGCAGCACGAGTTTGCCGATGGCGTCCTCGACGGTCATCTCACCGTCTTCGTCTTTTTCCAGGGTGTTCTTCAAGGCTTCGATCAGGAACCAGACGTTGCCCATGCGGTAGTCGGCGGCCTTGTCGCTGGAGCTGTTGGTGCGCAGCCAGTTCTCGTAGTCGATGTCCATGACCATGCTGCGCAGGGCCGCGATCGGGTCTTCCCCGGCGCACTGCTCGCGGACGCGGTCCATGAAGCGCTTGAAGCGCGCCAGGCGGTCGGTGAAACGGCTGTCCAGGTGTTCGCCCAGGCCGA
The DNA here is from genome assembly GCF_024749045.1 of Pseudomonas sp. B21-028. Lineage (NCBI taxonomy): Bacteria > Pseudomonadati > Pseudomonadota > Gammaproteobacteria > Pseudomonadales > Pseudomonadaceae > Pseudomonas > Pseudomonas sp. B21-028. The sequence continues at coordinate 6,247,589 of NZ_CP087184.1, read as the reverse complement.
TTTCGTCGGTGGCGGCGTACATCGAGATCTTGCGCTCGGTGGCGTAGTTGCCGAGTTTCTCCAGCGTGGTCGAGCCGATTTCCCGACGCGGAACGTTGATCACCCGCAGGAAGGCGTTGTCATCGTCCGGGTTCACGATCAGGCGGAAATAGGCCATCAGGTCCTTCACTTCCTGACGGCCGAAGAAGCTGTTGCCCCCCGACAGACGATAGGGAATCTGGTGATGCTGCAACTTCAACTCGATCAGCTTGGCCTGGTAGTTGCCGCGGTACAGGATTGCAAAATCGCTGTACGGCCGGTCGGTGCGCAGGTGCAGGCTGAGGATTTCCATGGCCACGCGCTCGGCTTCGGCGTCTTCGTTGCGGCAGCGGATCACACGGATCTCGTCGCCGTGGCCCATCTCGCTCCAGAGCTGCTTTTCGAACTCGTGGGGGTTGTTGGAAATCAGCACGTTGGCGCAGCGTAGGATGCGGCTGGTGGAGCGGTAGTTCTGCTCCAGCATCACCACTTTGAGCGACGGATAGTCTTCCTTGAGCAGCATCAGGTTTTCCGGACGCGCGCCACGCCAGGCGTAGATCGACTGGTCGTCGTCGCCCACCACGGTGAACTGGTTGCGCTTGCCAATGAGCAGTTTCACCAGCAGGTACTGGCTGGCGTTGGTGTCCTGGTATTCGTCCACCAGCAGGTAGCGAACCTTGTTCTGCCATTTTTCGAGGATGTCGGCGTGTTCCTGGAACAGCTTGACCGGCAGCAGGATCAGGTCGTCGAAGTCCACCGCATTGAACGCCTTGAGCGTGCGCTGGTAATGGGTGTAGACGATGGCAGCGGTCTGCTCCTTGGGGTTGCGGGCGTTTTCCAGGGCTTCGGCAGGCAGCACCAGGTCGTTTTTCCAGGCGCCGATCATGTTCTTGATCTCGTCGACGCCGTCGTCGCCCGCGTACTCCTTCTGCATGATGTCGGTCATCAGGGCCTTGACGTCGGTCTCGTCGAAAATCGAGAAGCCCGGCTTGTAGCCCAGTCGCACGTGTTCCTTGCGGATGATGTTCAGGCCCAGGTTGTGGAAGGTGCAGACCGTCAGGCCACGGCCTTCGCCGGCGCGCAGCAGGCCGCCGACCCGTTCTTTCATTTCCCGGGCGGCCTTGTTGGTAAAGGTCATGGCGACGATGTACTGGGCGCGGATGCCACAGTTCTGGATCAGGTGCGCGATCTTGCGGGTAATCACGCTGGTCTTGCCGGAGCCTGCACCGGCGAGCACCAAAAGAGGGCCGCCGACATAGTTCACGGCTTCTTGCTGCCGGGGATTGAGTCGGGACATGACAGGGTCAGGGAGTCGTTTGCGAAAAATGGGTCGGCATTTTAACAGGCTTGGAGAATTGTGCTGCCCTGTCCGACATCAGGCCGTTTCGCCGCCTTGCCGCAGGGATTTGGGGTGAATTGGCGCTGATGTTCGGCCCGGAATGGAAAAAAATCGGCAGAAGCCGGTTTTTGAGAACTATTGGCACTGGTCATTGTCGGTCGGCAAGTCATAATGCCCAGCGCCTACCAGAGTCTACGGAGTCAGCTTGTCCACGCCTGTCGAACCCTTGCGTTTGCTGTTATTGGCCGAAGAGCCTGAGTGGTCAGCGATATTACGCGAGTGCCTGGCACCCATGGCGGGTTCGGTCGTGTTGATCATTGCCCCGAGCTGGGAGTCGGTCAGCAGCCTGTTCGAAGACAATCGCAACGCGGTGCTGTTGACGGTCGCAGCCTTGCAACCGGCTCCCGGCCGTTGTCCTCTGCCGACCATCCTGCTGCTGGAACACGAGCCCGCGACACTGCCCGATGGCGCCAGCGACTGGCTGGTGCGTGACCTGCTCGATACCGCGACCCTGCGCCGTTGCCTGCGTCATGTGCGTGAGCGCGGCGTACTGGAAAGCACCTTGCAGCGTCTCGCCGAACAGGACCCGCTGACCGGCATTGCGAACCGCCAGGGGTTCCAGACCCTGCTGGCGGCGCGCCTGGCTGAAAGCGAAGGCCGGGGCCTGGCGCTCGGTCACCTGGACCTGGACAACTTCCGTCACGCCAACGACGCCCTCGGGCATCAGGCCGGCGATCGCTTGATCCTGCAGGTGGTCTCGCGTCTCAAGGGGGCGCTCGAAGCCGGCGATCAACTGGCGCGGCTGGGCAGCGACGAGTTCGCCTTGCTGATCGACACCCGCCGGGCGCCTCTGCGGGCCGAATGGATGGCCGAGCGCATTACCCAGGCCATGGCCGAGCCCTATTGGGTGGACGGCGAAAGCCTGCTGATCGGCTGCAGCCTGGGCATCGCCCACGCTCGGGCCCAGGCGGGTGCCGATCCGCTGATGTGGCACGCCCACATCGCCATGCAACAGGCCAAGAGCACCCAGGGGTGCACCTTCCATGTCTTCAACGAGCGCATCAACCGCAACGCCCGCAGCCTCGCCGACCTGGAAAGCGAACTGCGCCGGGCGCTGCGTCGTGACGAGCTGGAGCTGCACTACCAGCCCCGCCTCGACCTCGAGGGCGGCCACATCGTCGGCCTCGAAGCGCTGGTGCGCTGGCGTCACGGCGAGCGCGGGCTGCTGCCACCGAGTGAATTCGTGCCACTGGCCGAACAGAGCGGCCTGATCGTCCCACTGGGTTACTGGGTGATTTCCCGCGCCCTGCGGGATATGCAGGCCTTGCGCGAACGCGGTCTGGCGCCGCTGCACATGGCGGTCAACCTGTCGTTCCGGCAGTTCCAGGACAGCCAGTTGCTGCCGACCTTGAGCCGGCTGATCGCCGAACGGGGCGTTGAAGCCCAGTGGCTGGAGTTCGAACTCACCGAAACCGCGGTCATGCGCCGCAGCGAACTGGTCAAGCAGACCATGGATGCCCTCGGCCGTCTGGGGGTGCGTTTTTCCCTGGACGACTTCGGCACCGGCTTTTCTTCGTTCGTGCACCTCAACAGCCTCCCCATCGCCCTGCTCAAGATCGACAAGAGTTTCGTCGGCGGCATGGAGCAACGCGAGGAGAACCGCAAGCTGGTGCACGCGATGATCAACCTGGCCCACAACCTCAACCTGGAGGTGGTGGCCGAGGGTGTGGAAACCCGTGAGCAACTGGACCTGTTGCGCGGCTTCGGTTGCGATCAGGTGCAGGGGTTCCTGATCAGCAAACCGTTGCCGTTGCCTGAGTTGGTGGAATATCTGACGTTCGATGAGCATCAGGCAACGCGGGACTTGGTGGTCTGACCCCAAGCCGGCGGGCTGGCAAAATCCCCTGTGGGAGCGAGCCTGCTCGCGATGGCAGTCGATCAGTCTAGATCGATGTATCAGGCACACCGCTATCGCGAGCAGGCTCGCTCCCACACCGGAGGTTCATTCAGTCTGGATGATCTCGAAACCCTGTTGTCCCGACTCACTCCTGATCATCCGCTTCATCTTCTCTTCGAATGCCAGCGTCAGGCTCACCGCTGCGCAGGCCAGCCCCAGGGCCAGTCCCCACCAGACACCGGTCGGCCCCCAGTTCAGGTGAAACGCCATCCACCAGGCCGCCGGCGCGCCAATCAGCCAATAACAGCCCAGGCCCACGAGGAACGTGGTCTTGGCGTCCTTGAGCCCGCGGATGCAGCCCATGGCGATGGTCTGGGTGCCGTCGAACAGTTCGAACCACGCCGCCACGGCCAGCAGGCTCACCGCCAAGTCGATCACCGGACGGAACGCCGGGTCGTTGTGGTCCAGGAACAAGCCGATCAACTGATTCGGCAACAGCCAGAACACCATGGCGAAGGTCAGCATCACCGCGGCGCCGAAGCCAATGCCGACCCGTCCGGCCAGTCGCGCCATCAGCAGTTGACCGGCGCCGTAGTGCTGGCCGATGCGCATGGTGATTGCGTACGACATACCTGCCGGAACCATGAACGCCACTGAAACGATCTGCAGGGCGATCTGATGGGCCGCCAACGGCGTGCTGCCCATGGTGCCCATGCACAGCGCGGCGAACGCGAACAGCCCGACTTCCACGGCATAGGTGCCGCCAATCGGCAGGCCCAGGCGCCACAGCTCCTTGAGGTACTGGCGATTCGGTCGGAACAGCCCCTCAAGCAGTGGGTATCCGCGGTATGCCGGATGCCGGTGAATATGCCAGGCCAGCGCCAGGGCCATGCAGCTGGCAACGATGGCCGTGACCAGGCCGATGCCCATCAAGCCCAGTTTCGGCAGCCCGAACATACCGGTGATAAGCGCGTAGTTGAGCAGGAAGTTGGCCACCGTGCCGCCGAGGCTGATCACCATGACCGGCGTGGCCCGGCCGATGGCGCTGGTAAAGCCGCGCAAGGCCATGAAGCTCAGATAGCCGGGCAAGGCAAACGGCAGCACCAGCAGGAATTGTCCGGCGGACAGCACGTTGGTTTCGGTCTGGCCGAACATCAGCAGCACCGGCTTGAGGTTCCACAGCAGCAACCCTGCGACCAGCGCCATCAGCCAGGCCAGCCACAACCCGGCCTGGGTCAGTCGGGTGGCCCCCTCGATGTCGCCAGCGCCGTGACGGATCGCCACCAGCGTGCCCACCGCCGCGATCACGCCGATGCAGAAAATCGACACGAATGAATAACTCGCCGCCCCCAGTCCGCCGCCGGCCAGGGCTTCGGGGCTCAGGCGCGCCATCATCAAGGTGTCGGTGAGGACCATCAACATGTGCGCCAGCTGCGAGGCAATCAACGGCCCCGCCAGCCGCAGGATGGCCCGGAGTTCGGTACGCACGGGATGCTGCATGATCATCACGCTCCATGTTCAAACAAGGCTGTAGAGCAACGATTCTCGGCGCTTGCGATGCTTTGCACAAAAGGATAAAAGCGATGGCAGATATGATTAAAACTCATGTATAGGATCTTTTTGCCAGGACTGGAGCGTTTCCCGATGTCGCGTCGTCTTCCACCTCTTTATGCGCTGCGGGCATTCGAAGCGGCGGCGCGCTACAGTTCGTTCACCCGGGCCGCGGAAGAGTTGTCGATTACCCAGAGTGCGGTCAGCCGCCACATCCGCACGCTCGAGGAGCATTTTGCCTGCCGGCTGTTCCAGCGCAGCGGTCGCAATCTGCAATTGACCGAAGCGGCGCGGTTGCTGCTGCCAGGCATCCGCGATGGCTTCATGGCGTTGGAACGGGCCTGCCATACGCTGTCGGGTGAGGACGGCATCTTGCGCATGAAGGCTCCCTCGACCCTGACCATGCGCTGGCTGCTGGCGCGCCTGAGTCGCTTCCGACATCTGCAGCCGGGCAATGAGGTACAGCTGACCAGCGCCTGGATGGACGTCGATTCGGTGGACTTCAATACCGAACCTTTCGATTGTGCGGTGTTGCTGGGCAACGGACATTTTCCGGCGGATTGGGAGGCCAGTTTTCTGTTCCCCGAGGAACTGATCCCGGTGGGCGCGCCGAATCTGTTGGACGATCAACCGTGGGATGTGCAGCGGCTGGCCAACGCCGAACTGCTCCATCCCACGCCGGACCGTCGCGACTGGCGCAGCTGGCTGGCGCGCATGGGTTTGTCCGACAAGGTCTCGCTCAAGGGCGGGCAGGTGTTCGATACGCTGGAGTTGGGCATGATTGCGGCGGCACGCGGTTACGGTGTTTCCATGGGTGATCTGTTGATGGTGGCCGAGGATGTGGCCCAAGGGCGCTTGAGCCTGCCGTGGCCGACCGCCGTCGCCAGTGGCGAGCACTATTATCTGGTCTGGCCGAAAACCCGCCCGGGAGGTGAACGTTTGCGTCGGCTCAGCGACTTTCTGCAAGGCGAAGTCAAGGCCATGCAAATGCCTGTGGTGGAGCGTCTTGGCTGAAACGTTGCAGTACGATTAGTGGCATCCTGACATTAATCCTTCCTGGCCGCTCAAGTATCTGGCTTTGCGGCCGAACCCGTGACATGGAACCCTCGTTCAGAAAGGGCAAAACATATACCTACCTTGAATAAAATGCCGAGCGTGCGACGTGATCAGGATGATCCGGTGTCTCGGCCAGGAGCCGTCATGTCTCAACCCCGTGCCCGGATTGCCTCACAGCTAGGCCTTGCCCTTGCCGTGATACTGGCGATCGTGATCTCCGGCAGTACCGTCTTCGCCTTGCGTTCGCTGGACGCCGCCAACCTCGCCACCCGTGAAGAACATCTGGCCAGCGAAGCGCGCCTGATGGCCGATCAGCTCAATACCTTCCATGGCACCTTGCGCGAAAGCACGCAGCGCTTGGCTGGCCTGTTCGAGAAGCGCTTCAGCGCGGGCCTGCAAGTGCACCCGGACCAACCGGTTGCGGTGGCAGGCGTGCAGACGCCGAGCCTGAGCCTGGGCAGCGAAGTGCTGAACAACAACTTCAAGGAAGTTGACGAGTTCAAGCAGATGACCGCCGGGACCGCCACCGTGTTCGTGCGCAGCGGCGACGATTTCATCCGCGTCAGTACGTCGGTGGCCAAGCAGGACGGTTCGCGAGCCATTGGTACCGTGCTTGACCATGCCAGCCCGGCCTACGCCCGCTTGACCAGTGGGCAGAGCTATATTGGCCGTGTCTTGCTCTTTGGCCGTTACTACATGACCCAGTACAGCCCGGTGCAGGACAGCAGTGGCAAGATCATCGCTGCGCTATATGTCGGTTTCGACTACACCGACGCGCAAAATGCGCAGTTCGAGAACCTCAAGCGCTTCCATATAGGCAAGACCGGCTCGTTGGCCCTGCTGGATGAGCAAAACAAATGGCTGGTGCCGCCGGCCAGGGTCCAGGCCCTTGATGCCGCCGTCACCACCGTCGCAGGTTTGGTAAAAGAACCGGGCAAGGGCGCGTTCTGGAGCGATACCGCGGAAGATTTCTACAGCGTTGCCGTACCGTTCGAGGGGGGACCATGGGCGGTGGTGGCGAGCATGCCAAAGGCCGAGATTCGCGAGGTGACCTGGAGCGTCGGTACGCAGCTGGCCATTGGCAGCCTGTTGGCAATGCTGCTGGCGGTCGGTGCGGCGATGTGGCTGCTGCGCAGCAAGCTGGCCCCCCTGGGCGATCTGGTGCGTCAGGCCGAAGCGCTGGGCGCCGGCGACCTGAGCGTACGCCTGAGCGTGTCGAGCCATGACGAAATCGGCCAACTGTCCCGTGCTTTCAATCAGATGAGCCAGGCGTTGTCGACCATGGTCGAGCACATCCGCAAGGCCTCCCAGGAGGTCAACAGCCGTGCCCAGACCTTGTCGGGGCTGTCCAGCGGTGCCTATGAGGGGATGGAGCAGCAGTCCGGCGAAATCACCAGCATGGCCGGCGCGGTGGAAGAGTTCAGCGCTACTTCGTTGAACATTGCCGACAACATGGGCAATACCGAGCGGCTGGCTCAGGAAAACACCCAGCAGACGCGTATCGGTCGGACATCGATGGATGAAGCGTCTTCCTCCCTGGAGCAGATTGCCGGGGCGTTGAACAGCACCGCCACGGTCATCAACACCTTGGGCCAGCGTTCCCAGGAAATCGGCGGAATTGTTGGCGTGATCACCTCGATCGCCGAGCAGACCAACCTGCTGGCCCTGAACGCTGCCATCGAAGCCGCCCGTGCAGGCGAGCAGGGGCGTGGTTTCGCCGTGGTGGCGGATGAGGTCCGCAGCCTGGCCTCCCGCACCCGTCAGGCCACTGACGAGATCTCCAGCATGATCACCAGCATCCAGCAGGAAACCGGCAACGCCATCAGCACGATGGAGCAGGGCAACCTGTTGATGCAGGAAGGCCTGTCGCGCAATGCCAACGTGGCTTCGGCCCTGGCGCGCATCGACGAGCAAAGCCGTTCGGCCGGCCAGCAGTTCGCGGCGATCACCACCGCCACCCAGGAACAAAGCAGCACGGCGACCCTGCTCAGCAGCAATCTGCAGAGTATCGCCATGGCCAACAGCGAACAGCGCCAAGTGGTCTCGAACCTGGCAATCACTGCCAAGGAACTGGAAAAACTGGCGCAGGACCTGCGCCAGGAAGTTGATCGGTTCCGCTAAGACCCAATAACCGCCGCCAGCAGGCTCACCCCAGACCACTGTGGGAGCGAGCCTGCTCGCGATGGCGTCGACACAGGCGACATCTGTACGACCTGAGCTACCGGAATCGCGAGCAGGCTCCCACAGGTTTCCGGTTTCAACCGCCAAGACTCCAACCTCCCCGACTATTTTCCTCAGCGTGCTTTTTAAGGTTATTGCTGTTTTTAAGCTTGCTGAAACGTTTCTTCAAGTCTATAAAAACCGCACAACTCCAATAAAAGGCCAAGTCCATGACTCCGCTCAAACTCCTTGTCACCCTCGGCGCCCTGGGCGCTGCCTCCCACGCCATGGCCTGGGACTATGTCCTGCTCGATACCGATAAAGCCGCGCAGCCCTGGCAGATCACCAGCCAGCAGCTCGGTGTGAAAACCGACAAACCCTTTTCCGTGACGATGCGCACCCTGCACGGCGGTCGTCAGGAAGGCGTCAGCATCGTCGACATCGACAACGGCACCATGAAGCTTTCGGTCGTCCCGACCCGGGGCATGAATGTGCTGCAAGCGTCGGTCGGGAATGCGCGGATGGGGTGGGACTCGCCAGTCAAGGAAGTGGTCAATCCGGCCTTTATCGAACTCAACGGTCGTGGCGGCCTGGGATGGCTCGAAGGTTTCAACGAGTTGGTCACCCGCTGCGGTTACGAGTGGGTGGGGCACCCAGGCATGGACAATGGTGAACTGCTGACGCTGCACGGTCGCGCCGCCAATATCCCGGCCAACAAGGTCACCCTGCACATCGATGAAAAAGCGCCTTATGCCATTACCCTGAGGGGCGAGTTGAAAGAGCAGGCGTTCAAAAAGGTCGATTTTTCGGTGCAGACCGAACTGGTCACCGAACCTGGCAGCGTAACCTTCGCCCTCAACGACACGTTGACCAACAACGGCGATTATCCGAAGGAGTACCAGGCGCTCTATCACAGCAACTTCAGCACGCCGTTCCTGGAGCAGGGCGCCCGCTTCGCTGCGCCGGTCAAGCAGGTCTCGCCATTCAATGACAAGGCCAAGGGCGATCTGGCCGACTGGCAAACCTACCGCGCGCCCACCAAGGATTACGACGAAACCGTCTATAACGTGGTGCCCTACGCCGACGCCAAGGGCGACACCCTCACCGTACTGCACAACAAGGCCGGTAGTCTCGGTGTATCGGTGGGCTTCAACACCGCAACGCTCCCCGTGTTCTCCTTGTGGAAAAACACCGATACCCAAGGCCAGGGTTACGTGACCGGGCTGGAACCGGGCACCAGTTTTTCCTATAACCGCCATTACCAGCGGCCGCTGGGCCTGGTGCCCACCATCGCGCCGAAAGAGCAGAAGCACTTCCAGATCCACTACAGCCTGCTGGCGGACAAGGGCGCTGTGGACAAAGCGCTCAAACACATCGGTGAGATCCAGGGCGATCGCAAAACCGAGGTGCGAAACACGCCGTTGGTGGACCTGACCAAGCCGTGACACGGTTCAGGCCGTAGCAGGTCGGTATTGCAAGGCTTCAGCCAGATGCTCCCGGCTGATACGGCCCGCTTGCTCAAGGTCCGCCAGCGTCCGGGCGACCTTGAGCAGACGATGGGCGGCCCGCAGCGACAAGGTCAACCGTTCGCAAGCCGTTTCCAGCCACGTTTCATCGGCGGTGGATAACGTGCAGTGCCGACGCAAACCGGGCAGATCCAGAAAAGCGTTGGCACACCCCTGGCGCGTTTGCTGGCGTTCACGGGCTTCGGCCACCTGTTCGGCCACGGTGGCCGTGTCCTCTCCCGATTCGCCCCTGGGGTTCAGTGCCGTGGCTTCCCGTGCGACTGTCAGGTGCAGGTCAATGCGGTCCAGCAAGGGGCCCGAGAGCTTGTTGCGATAACGCTGCACCATGTCGGGCGTGCAGGAGCAACGGCCGCTGGGCTCGCCAAGGTATCCACAAGGGCAAGGATTCATCGCTGCCACCAGTTGGAAGCGCGCCGGGAAGCGCACGCGGTCGCGGGCGCGAGACACGACGATGTAGCCTGACTCCAATGGCTCCCGCAGGACCTCCAGTACCTTGCGGTCGAACTCCGGCAATTCATCCAGAAACAACACGCCATGATGGGCCAGGGTGATCTCGCCCGGCTGGGGTTTGGATCCTCCACCGACCAGCGCCGGACCGGATGCCGAGTGATGGGGCTGGCGAAAAGGGCGTTGCGGCCAATGGCTCAAGGGCACGCAACTGGCAACCGACTGGATCGCCGCGACCTCCAGGGCCTCGCTCTCGGCCAATGGCGGCAGCAGTCCCGGCAGACGACTGGCCAGCAGTGTCTTGCCGGTACCCGGTGGTCCGCTGAACAGCAGGTTGTGCGCGCCGGCGGCAGCGATCAGCAAGGCACGCTTGGCACCGACCTGGCCTTGCACTTCATTCAGGTCGGGGTAGGGCTTGCTGGCCGAGAGCAGCCCGTTCGAAACGAAAGGCTGGACCGGAGCGTGGCCGTTGAAGTGCGCCACCACTTCAAGCAGATGGTCCACGGCGATCACTCTCAGGCCCGACGCCAGGCAAGCTTCCTCGGCATTCGCCCGCGGTACCACCAGCATGCGTCCGGCCTTGCGTGCGGCCAGTGCTGCGGGCAATACCCCGCGCACAGGTCTTACGGCGCCGGATAATGCCAGTTCACCGAGGCATTCCACGTCGTCAAGCGTCAGGGTCGGCACCTGCACGCTGGCCGCCAGGATCCCCAAGGCAATGGCCAGGTCGAACCGCCCGCCGTCCTTTGGCAGATCCGCCGGCGCCAGGTTCAGGGTGATGCGGCGCGCCGGGAAGTTCAGCCCCGAATTGATGATCGCGCTGCGCACCCGGTCCTTGCTTTCCTTCACCGCCGCTTCTGGCAGACCGACCATCGTCAGCGACGGCAAGCCATTGGCAAGATGGACCTCTACGGTAACGGCGGGAGCCTCCACCCCCACCTGGGCGCGGCTATGGACAATGGCGAGCGACATGAATCGTTCCTTGAAAGAGATGAAAGACCGCGTCCTGCGGTGCTTGAAGGTTAGTCAGAGGGGAGTGCTTCGGCGTGGCAACTGATGAGCGAAATTTTGGCAGGATGTTGCGGGGTACGATGGCGGCCTGGGGAATGAGCAAATCGGCCTCTGCTAGACTGCAATCTGTGGCAATTCAATAGCACAGGGAGGACGCGGCCATGAACGATCTGCTGGCGCTGTTGACCGATAACCGCTTCATGCCCCACGGGCATTGCTATCTGTGGCGCCCGGATCTGCTCTGGACCAACGTGATTGCGGACGGGCTGATCACTTTCTCCTACGTCACCATTCCCTTTACGCTCATCTACTTTATCCACAAGCGCAAGGACGTGCCTTTCGACTGGATGTTGGCGGCCTTCGGCGTCTTCATCCTGGCCTGTGGGACCAGCCATGTGATGGAAATCCTGACCATCTGGCAACCCTACTACTGGCTGTCGGCGCTGGTTAAGGTGATCACCGCGGTTGCTTCGGTGATTACCGCCATCCTGCTGGTCCGGCTGGTGCCCGCAGCCCTGAAGATCCCCAGCCCGCAGCAAATGGCCCGGGTCAACGATGAGTTGCGCGAGGCTCAGGCCGAACTGGTCACTACGGCACGCCGGGCCGGCATGGCGGAAATCGCCACGAATGTGCTGCATAATGTGGGCAACGTGCTCAATAGCGTCAATGTGTCGGCCCAGGTCCTGTACGACAAAGTGCACACATCCAAAGGGCAGGGGGTCGCCAAGGTTGTTCAATTGATGAAGGAGCATTCCGATGATCTCGGCGATTTTTTCAGCAGCAACCCAAAAGGTCGCGCATTGCCGAACTATCTCGGCAAGCTGGCCGAGTCACTGGCCATCGAGCAGCAGAGCATGATCAACGAGTTGGCGCAGTTGACCAGGAGCATCGACCATATCAAGGAAATCGTCGCCACCCAGCAGTCCTATGCCGGCAACTCCAGCGTGTTGGAGTCGGGCTCGTTGCGAGAGTTGATCGAGGATGTGGTGCGCATCTGCCATGTGTCCCTGTCCCGCCATCAGGTGACGCTGGTCAAGGAGCTCAACGACATCCCGATCATGGCGCTGGATAAGCACAAGGTGCTGCAGATATTGATCAACCTGATCAACAACGCCAAACAGGCGCTCGATCCGGTCACGGATCGCCCGTCCCGGATCACCCTGCGTCTGAGGGCCGTTGACGACAAGCGCGTACGGATCGAGGTCGAGGACAACGGCGAGGGCATCTCCATGGACAATCTTCCCCGCCTGTTCGAGCACGGCTTCACGACACGCGTCGACGGCCACGGTTTCGGCCTGCACAGCTGCATCCTGGCGGCCCATGAAATGGGCGGTGAACTGACCGTACAGAGTGCCGGGCCTGGGCAGGGAGCCTTGTTTGCGTTGGAACTGCCGATAGCCGTTGATCAGGAGCAATCCCTGCACGCAGCGGGTGGTTGAGCAGGCTTTCTCGCCGCTGTTTACTCCTGCGCTGGAGCCAGCCGAGCCTCCAACTCCGCCACCTTCGCCTCCAGACTTTCCAGCCGCGCCCGGGTACGGGTCAGCACGACCATCTGACTGTCGAATTCTTCCCGGCTCACCAGGTCCAGCTTGCTGAAGCCGCTTTGCAGCAGCGCCTTGAACTGGCTTTCGATTTCGCTTTTGGGCAGCGGAGTGTCGCCGCTCAAGAGGCGGGAAGCGTGGCCGCTGAGGGCGTCGAGCAGGTCTTTGGGGGCAAGCATGGCAGCAATCCTGAAAACGATGGCGGCAGTGTATCACGCAGTGTCTATAGTCAATCCGCGTGCACCGGATGCACGTTTTTCGCGCACAGGGTCGAGCGATGTCGCACTGTTGTTGTGCGTATCGCTGCGGTTCGTGGGGCGGCGCACGTTGATGCGGCAGGTAAGTCACTGAAATCAGGGGACTTTGGCACAGATGGCAAGGTTTCTGCTTAGAGGCTCATGACCCATGCACTGATGCAGTCGTTGTGACGAATGCAGTGCAGCCAGGCGAAGCGGGGAGCTTCGTCAGGCACGGTTGACTGGCGCTGGTCGGGCAACTTGGGCCGACGATGCGTTACAAAGCCAGGCACTGCGCTTAGACTTGAGTCGGGTTTGTTTTCCTGGGGCAAGTCCACCAATTCGGGAGAGAGTTTCATGAAACTAGTCACTGCCATCATCAAGCCGTTCAAGTTGGACGATGTGCGCGAGTCGTTGTCCGAGATCGGCGTGCAGGGCATTACCGTCACTGAGGTCAAAGGCTTCGGCCGGCAGAAAGGTCACACCGAGCTGTATCGCGGCGCGGAATACGTGGTCGATTTCCTGCCCAAGGTGAAGATCGACGTCGCCATCGACGACAAGGATCTTGACCGGGTGATCGAGGCAATCACCAAGGCCGCCAACACCGGCAAGATCGGTGACGGAAAGATCTTTGTGGTCAATCTGGAACAGGCTATCCGCATCCGTACCGGCGAAACCGATACCGACGCCATCTAAGCCGCCAAACCCAACGCCCCAGGAGAAAACAATATGACTCTGCGTAAATTCGCAGGGCTAGGAGCCCTGTTGTCCTTCGTAATGCCTGGCCTGGCCATGGCGGAAGAAGCGGCAGCCCCTGTCCTCAACTCCGGCGATACCGCCTGGATGCTGACTGCCACGATTCTTGTACTGTTCATGACCATTCCTGGCCTGGCGCTGTTCTACGGCGGCATGGTTCGGTCGAAAAACCTTCTTTCCGTGATGATGCAGTGCTTTGCCATTACCGGTCTGATCAGCGTCCTGTGGGTCATTTATGGCTACAGCATTGCGTTCGACACCACCGGCATGGAGCAGGGCGTCGTCAATTTAAATTCCTTCATCGGCGGCCTGGGCAAGGCGTTCCTGGCGGGCGTGACCCCGGCGAGCATCACCGGCCCGGCGGCGCTGTTCCCTGAAGCGGTGTTCGTCACCTTCCAGATGACGTTCGCCATCATCACCCCGGCCCTGATCGTCGGCGCCTTTGCCGAGCGAATGAAGTTCTCCGCCATGCTCATCTTCATGGGCGTGTGGTTCACCCTGGTGTATGCACCGATTGCGCACATGGTCTGGTCTGGTAACGGTGGCCTGCTGTGGGACTGGGGAGTGCTGGATTTCGCTGGCGGCACCGTGGTGCACATCAACGCCGGTATCGCAGGCCTGGTGGCGTGCCTGGTACTGGGCAAGCGCAAAGGCTTCCCGACCACGCCAATGGCGCCGCATAACCTGGGTTACACCCTGATGGGCGCCGCGATGCTGTGGGTCGGCTGGTTCGGCTTCAACGCCGGTTCCGCCGTCGCTGCCAACGGCACCGCCGGCATGGCGATGCTGGTGACCCAGATTGCTACCGCCGCCGCTGCATTGGGCTGGATGTTTGCCGAGTGGATCACCCACGGTAAACCAAGTGCACTGGGCATCGCCTCGGGCGTGGTGGCGGGTCTGGTTGCGATCACTCCGGCTGCCGGCACCGTGGGCCCGATGGGTGCCCTGGTCATCGGTCTGGCCGCAGGCGTGGTGTGCTTCTTCTGCGCAACCACCCTCAAACGCAAGCTCGGCTATGACGACTCCCTGGATGCCTTCGGCGTGCACGGCATCGGCGGTATCCTCGGCGCGATCCTCACCGGCGTGTTCGCCGCGCCGGCCCTGGGTGGCTTCGGCACCGTGACTGACATTGCCGCGCAAGTGTGGATTCAAGTCAAAGGCGTGGGCTTCACGGTGATCTACACCGCGATCGTTACCTTCATCATCCTCAAGGTCCTGGACGCCGTCATGGGTCTGCGTGTCTCCGAGGAAGAAGAGGCTGTTGGCCTGGATCTGGCCCAGCACAACGAGCGTGGCTACAACCTGTAAACCCAGGCAAAAAAATATGCCCGGTTCGCCGGGCATTTTTTTGCCTGGGATTTGTCAACGCTCACAGGAGGAGCCGGTTTTTCCGAAGCCTTTTTGTCTGGTGAGCGACACGGCTTTTCCAGCGCCAAAGGCTTACATCGAAGGTGGAATATTAGGCTCTTTGTTTTTTTCCTGAGCGCGCTAGAATGCGCGCCGAGCGTGCGGAGAACTGTATGTGGCAACAGACGCTGATAACCCTGCGGGCAAGGCCCCGGGGCTTTCATCTGGTGACGGACGAGTTGCTCGCCGGCCTGCCTGAACTCCGGGCGTGTCGCGTCGGTCTGTTGCATCTGTGGCTGCAGCATACCTCGGCCTCGTTGACCATCAACGAGAACGCCGATCCGGCGGTACGTCGAGACTTCGAACGATTTTTCAATCGGCTGATCCCACAAGGAACCGCCGACTATGAGCACAACGACGAAGGCCTGGACGACCTCCCGGCGCACTTCAAGGCCAGCGTGCTGGGATGTCAGCTCAGCCTTCCGGTAACGGACGGGCGACTGGCATTGGGTACCTGGCAAGGTGTTTATCTGGGCGAGCACCGTGATCATGGCGGTGCTCGTAAAGTCCTCGCCACCTTGTACGGTGAAGGGGCATGACCGCCGATTGCCGGTGGATGTTGAATTTTTTCTGGCAGCCTTCGACAGATGGCGTAGCTGGGCTATAACTAATCTGCTTTTCGCAAGTCATGAGGTAGAACATGAGCGACGATGATCTGGAAAACGACGACCTCGAAGTCGGTGAAGAAGACGAGGCCGAAGACGGCCTGGAAGCGGCGGCTGAAGACGTTGCCGACGATGATAGCGCCGATATTCCGGCCCCGACCGCCAAGGGTAAGGCCAAGGCTGCGGTGTCGGTCGACGAGTTGCCGAGCGTAGAGGCCAAGAACAAGGAGCGTGACGCGCTCGCCAAGGCCATGGAAGAATTCCTGGCCAGGGGTGGAAAGGTGCAGGAAGTGGAGGCCAATGTGGTCGCTGATCCGCCCAAGAAGCCTGACAACAAGTACGGCAGCCGCCCTATCTGAGTTCTGCTCCCTGCTTGCTGAAAAAGCCCGCCGTCGTCGCGGGCTTTTTCATGGGCATAGGACTGTTACACAGTCCCTTGTGGGAGCGAGCCTGCTCGCGATGGCGGTGTGTCTGTTAAATGAATGTCACTGGCACTCCCTCATCGCGAGCAGGCTCGCTCCCACAGGGGTGACAGTCTTTCCAGATTCAGCCCTGGCTGTGCCACCCCGCCAACAACCCCGGCAATTCGGTCAGGCTGCGAATCTCTGCATCCGGTACATGGTCGGCGTCCCAGGCTTTGCCTGTCGGGTTGAACCACACCGCCCGCAGGCCAGCCTGTTGAGCGCCGGCGATGTCGTCGCCGGGATGGTCGCCAACATGCACGGCGGTCTGCGCCGTGGCGCCGCCGCGTTGCAAGGCTTCGTGGAACAATCGCGCATCAGGTTTGGCGATGCCGATGTCCTCGGCGCACAGCGCGAACTTGAAGTAGTCCGCCAGCCCGAGGCGACGCACATCGGCGTTGCCATTGGTGACCACGCCGAGGGCGAAGTGGTTGGCGAGGATTTCCAGGGTGGGCTGCACCTCGGGAAAGACCTCTAGTTGATGGCGAGCATGCAGGAACGTTTCGAAGCCCTGGTCCGCCAGTTCGGACGCTTGCCATTGGTCATATCCGGCTTCCTGCAGCGCACGGAACAGCACCCGCCGCCGCAATGCGCTGATGCGGTGCTTCAGGCCGGGTTCTTCGCGCAACACCTGCTCGCGAATCGAAAAAAGATGCTCGACCGGCAAGCCGCCCAGGTTCGGTGCGTTGTCGGTCAGCCACTGGCGGAGAACGGCTTCGGCCGTGGCGATCACCGGGGCGGTATCCCACAAGGTGTCGTCGAGGTCGAAAGTGATGAGCTCGATGGTCATGATTCGTCGCCCTTGATGCGTTTGGCCCTGGGATGGGCATTGTCATAGACCGTCGCCAGGTGCTGGAAGTCCAGGTGGGTATAGATCTGAGTGGTCTTGATGTCCGAGTGGCCCAGCAACTCTTGCACGGCGCGCAGGTCCTGGGAGGACTCCAGCACATGGCTGGCGAAGGAGTGCCTGAGCATGTGCGGGTGCAGGTTCTGCCCCAGCTCGCGTGCGCCGGCGGCCTTGACCCGCACCTGGATCGCCCGTGGACCGAGGCGCCGCCCCTGCTGGCTGACGAACACCGCGTCATCGGCGGGATTGCTCAGGGCGCGTAGCGGCAGCCACAGTTCCAGGGCTTCCCGGGCCTTGCGGCCAATGGGCAGCAGGCGGGTCTTGCTGCCCTTGCCGAGTACCTGGACCATGCCGTCGGCCAGGTCCAGTTGATCCAGATTCAACCCTGTCAGTTCGGAAAGCCGCAGGCCGGAGGAATAGAACAGTTCGAGAATCGCCTGGTCCCGTCGCGCCAGGAAATCATCTTCGACCGCGCCTTCAAGTAATTGCAGGGCGCGGTCGGTGTCGAGGGTTTTCGGCAGGCGGCGCTCGCCCTTGGGCGGTGCCAGGCCGGTGGCCGGATCGTGATCGCACAGGCCTTCGCGGTTGAGGTAGTGATACAGCCCGCGTACCGCCGAGAGCAGGCGCGCCAGGCTACGGGAAGACTGTCCCTGCTGATGCAGGCGCGCCACCAGGCTGCGCAGGCGCTGAATGTCCAGCGCCTGCCAACTGCCGACGTTCTGCTTCTGGCACCAGCCCAGCACTTTTTCCAGGTCGCGGCGATAGGCCGATAACGTGTGGGGTGACACCTGGCGCTCACTGCGCAGATGTTCGCAGTAGGCGTCCAGCTGTCGTTCCATCATCAGCGTACCGAGCGCAGCGAACCGGCAACCCGTGGCAGTACCCGGCCGGTGACTTCGGCGATGTAGCTCAGGAACAACGTGCCCACCGAGCTCTTGTAGTGCTGGGGGTCTCGGCTGGCGATGGCCAGCACGCCATGGACGCCTTGGTGGGCGATGGCGACGACGGCGGTAGAGCCGATCTGCTTGCGTTGTTCTTCACCGAACAGAAAGTCCAGCTCATGTTCGCGCAAGCTGCCACTGACGCTTTTGTTCTCGGTGAGCAGGCCGCCAATGGCGGTCTGCGCTTCGGCGTGAGTCACCCAGCGCCCCACCGGCATGGCGTTATCGCCGAACAGGATCAGGCTGACAAAGGGCACCTGGAAATCCTGGCGCAGGCTGTCTTCGACGCTCATGACCAGGTCTTCGAGGGTGCTGGCGTCCATCAGGGCCAGGATCAGGCGACGGGTCTTGTCGAAGAGCCGGTCGTTGTCCCGGGCGACGTCCATCAGGTGCGAAAGGCGGTGGCGCATCTCGATGTTGCGCTCACGCAGGATTTTCATCTGGTGCTCCACCAGCGACACGGTGTCGCCGCGCCGGTGGGGGATGCGCATCAATGCAAGCAAGTCTTCACGTTCGACGAAGAAATCCGGATGAGCCTCCAGGTAAGCGGCCACCGCCGCGGCCTCCGGAAGCGGGCTCGAGGATTCATCGGGCTGTGGCGCTGGAACCTGTGGCTTGTCGGTCATGGGTTTGGCTCATTCAAAGACGGACTTGTCCTTCGTATACGCGTACTGCCGGGCCGGTCATCATCACCGGTTGGCCGGGGCCTGCCCATTCGATGGACAGACGCCCGCCGGGCAGGTCGATCAGCAGGGGCGAATCCATCCACCCCTGGCTGATCGCAGCGACTGCAGCGGCACAGGCGCCGGTGCCGCAGGCCTGGGTCTCCCCGGCACCGCGTTCCCAGACCCGCAATTGCGCGCGGTGACGGTCGATAACCTGCAGGAAGCCCACATTCACCCGTGCCGGAAAGCGCGGATGGTGCTCGATCTTCGGCCCCAGTTCATGCACCGGCGCGCTATTGATGTCGCTGACCCGAAGCACGGCATGGGGATTACCCATGGACACTGCCGCCAGTTCCGCCGTGGTGCCATCGACGTCCAGCTGATAGCTCAGGGCCTGGGCCGCTGCTTCAAACGGAATATCCGCCGGCACCAGGCGCGGGGCGCCCATGTTGACGCCGATCTGGCCGTCGCTGCGCACGTCCAGCTCGATGATGCCGCTTTTGGTCTCGACGCGAATTTTGCGCTTGGCCGTCAGGCGCTTGTCCAGCACGAAGCGGGCGAAGCAGCGCGCGCCGTTGCCGCATTGTTCCACTTCCGAACCGTCGGCGTTGAAGATCCGATACCGGAAGTCCACGTCCGGGTTATTGGGCGCCTCGACGATCAGCAACTGGTCGAAACCGATGCCGGTGTGCCGATCGCCCCATTGCTTGGCATGTTTGGGCAGGATGTGCGCGTGCTGGCTGACCAGGTCGAGAACCATGAAGTCATTGCCCAGGCCGTGCATCTTGGTAAAACGCAGCAGCATGGTTTTACTCCGGTAGCAGGCTTTCGCCGGCAAACAACTCGGCTACCGTCTCGCGGCGACGCACTTCGAACGCTTGATCACCGTCCACCAGCACCTCGGCGCAGCGGCCGCGGGTGTTGTAGTTGGAGCTCATGACAAACCCGTAGGCACCGGCGGAATGCACCGCCAGCAGGTCGCCTTCTTCCAGTGCCAGCTCCCGGCCCTTGGCCAGGAAGTCACCGGTTTCGCAGATCGGGCCGACGATGTCGTAGTCGCGGGCGGCGGTATCGCGGGGGCGCACGGCGGTCACATCCATCCACGCCTGGTACAGCGCCGGGCGGATCAGGTCGTTCATGGCCGCGTCGACGATGGCGAAGTCCTTGTGCTCGGTGTGTTTGAGGTACTCGACCTGGGTCAGCAGCACGCCGGCATTGGCCACGATGTAGCGGCCCGGTTCGAACATCAGCGCCAGGTCGCGACCGGCCAGGCGCTCCCGAACGGTCTTGACGTAGTCGGCCACCAGTGGCGGCTCTTCATCGCGGTAACGCACGCCGACACCGCCACCCAGGTCGATATGACGCAGGTAGATGCCGCAATCGCCGAGGCGGTCGACCAGCGCCAGCAGGCGGTCGAGGGCATCGAGGAACGGCTCCAGGGTGGTCAGTTGCGAGCCGATGTGGCAATCGACGCCCAATACTTCCAGGTTCGGCAGTTGGGCGGCACGCACATAGACGTCTTCGGCGTCGGCGATGGCGATGCCGAACTTGTTTTCCTTCAGACCGGTGGAAATGTACGGGTGGGTGCCAGCATCGACGTCCGGGTTCACGCGCAGGGAAACCGGCGCGCGCACGCCCAGCTCGGCGGCGACGACCTGGAGGCGCTCCAGTTCGTCGGTGGATTCGATGTTGAAGCAATGCACGCCGACTTCCAGGGCACGGCGCATGTCTTCGCGGGTCTTGCCGACGCCGGAGAAGACGATTTTGTCCGGGCTGCCGCCAGCCGCCAGTACACGTTCGAGCTCGCCGCCGGAGACGATATCGAAACCGGCACCCAGGCGCGCCAGGAGATTGAGCACACCCAGGTTGGAGTTGGCTTTCACGGCGAAGCACACCAGATGTGGCATGCCGGTGAGGGCGTCGGCGAAGGTCCGGTATTGGGCTTCGATGTGAGCACGGGAGTAGACGTAGGTCGGCGTGCCGAAACGTTCGGCAATGGCGGACAAGGCAACACCCTCCGCGAACAGCTCTCCGCCACGGTAGTTAAAAGCGTCCATGGCGTTCCCTTAGTAAGTGGTGGTGTCGTGCGCGTGGGCTTTGGATTGCGACGACTTGGCCTGCTCTTCAGGGGACTTGCTGTCATCAGGCAGGTACAGCGGACCTTTTTGACCACAGGCTGTCACAAGGCAGGCAACCGCGACGAGCGCAGCAAGGGAAGAGATCAGGCGCTTCATGGCGAAATCCTTGAAAATGCGTTAATTGCGCCGGAGTATACCGGCCACCCGGCGGCTTGCCTATGCAACGGGGCTCCCGTCCGGCGGGGCTGTTGGCCGATATGGCCGGTTCCGTGGACATTTCACGGCCCCCGGCAGTGGTTGTCGGTTATCCTTTGCAATCATCGGGAAGCGCCCGTATCTTGCGGCGCTTGAGCATGAGCAGATATTTTCGAGGTTGCCGCAATGAGTTTGACTGAAGCCCGTTTTCACGATCTGGTCGATACTGCCCAGCAAGTGCTGGAGGATATTTTCGATGACAGCGAACTGGACATCGATCTGGAAAGCTCCGCCGGTGTGCTCACCGTCAAGTTCGAAAACGGCAGCCAGTTGATCTTCAGTCGCCAGGAGCCGCTGCGGCAGTTGTGGCTGGCAGCGGTGTCCGGTGGTTTCCACTTCGACTACGACGAGGAAAGCGAGCGCTGGATGTGCGACAAGAGCGAGGAGCAGTTGGGCGAGATGCTCGAGCGCATCGTCAAGCAGCAAGCCGGTGTGGAACTTGAGTTCGAAGGCCTGTGACAACGTGAGCCAGACCGTCCCGGCGCGGCCGCCCAAGCCGCTCTACAGCAACGTCAGTCCTGCCGTGCCGTCGCCGTGCACCAGCGTGTGCAAGCTGGATGAGCAGAAGGTCTGCCTCGGCTGTTTCCGCCATGTGGAAGATATCCGTGAGTGGCGCTCGGCCGATGATGCGCGCCGGCGGGTGATCTGTGCCGAGGCGCTCAAGCGTCGGTCTTTGGTGTAGTTTGTGGCGAGGGGATTTAGCGAAACGTCGCACCGCCCCGCTGGGGCGCGAAGCGGCCCTAAACCTGACGCCTCGATTTGTCAGATAGATTGCTTTGGGGCTGCTTTGCAGCCCAGCGGGGATAAATCCCCTCGCCACAGTTCTACATCTCATGCAATGAGTGCGACCACCTGTGGGTTGTATATTTTTTGAGCTGTGATAGTGTCCGGCTACGCCTCAACTTATCGAGGCTTGTGAAAAACCCCGTCTTTTTGTGGCGGGGTTTTGCTTTTTTCGTGCAGAAGAAAGGAGTCTGCCTGGATCATGACCGCACCTTCCATCACTCTTACCCGCCTGGACGTACAACGTCTGGAGCGCCTGATCGACAGTCTCGACGAAACGCTGCCGGGCGTGATTGCGTTGCAAACCGAACTGGATCGCGCCGAGACCCTGGTGGGTCATGAAGACGTGCCCGCCGATGTCGTGACCATGAACGCGCGCGTGCATTGCCGCGAGGAGGGTAGCGGCAAGGACTACCACCTGACGCTGGTCTATCCGCAGGACGCGAATGCCGACGAAGGCAAGGTCTCGATCCTCGCGCCGGTGGGCAGCGCCTTGCTGGGACTGAAGGTTGGCCAGCACATCGATTGGCCGGCACCGGGCGGCAAGACGCTGAAGCTGACGCTGCTGGCGGTGGAATATCAGCCCGAAGCGGGCGGCGACTTCCACCTCTGAGGGCTTCAGACCAGGGCCAGCGCTTCGTTCAGGGCGCGTTCCAGATCGGCCTTGTAGCGCAGGTACAGATTGCTTGAGCAAGCGCTGTCACCCACCAGGCCCGAGAGGTCCAGGTCGGTGATGTAGCAGCGATAGCGTTCGGCCTCGCGGCGCTGCTCGACGATCTCGCTGGCGACCACACGGAACAGTTGGTCGCCATGTTCCAGTTCCGAAAACTCCTGTTGATTGCAGTACAGCGTGACGTTGACCTGACCATGGGTCGCTTTGCCGATGATGGCCTGAACGTCGTAGAACGGCTTGTTCTCGGGTGTCTGCGGCGCCGGGCGCATTTCGACCCGGCGTGCGCGTCCGTTACCCGAGGGCAGGAGCTGGTAGTAAAGGGTGTCCAGGCTCAACGGCTGGTCGGTTTCCATCGACAGCAAGGCGTCCTGACGGTACAGCACCGATTGCAGGAAGCGCTGCAGCGGTACCAGCAGGCTGTGTTCGTCGTGATAGGGCAGGCGCTGTTGCCACAGGGCATTGAGCTCATCGAGCACATACAGCTCGGCTTCGTCCTCATTGACCCGGTAGAACACCTGGACGCATTCCGGCTGACCCATCGGCAGGATCAGCGCCAGATCGTGGTCTTCCAGAGCCATCGGGTCCAGGTGCAGCGGGCTGTAGGCATTCAGTTCTTCGCCCAGGTAATCCAGCAGCGCCGACAGGCTGCCCAGCGCCACGTGCCTGACTTGGCCGGGGACCAGCTCCAGCACGTGATAATACTGTTGCACCTGCAGCAAGTAGCGGTGATTGAGCCTGCTCAGCAGCAGGGTCTGGGCCGTTTCGATGACTTCTTCGACCCGTCGTGCGATGAACTGCGCCCGGTTGTGGCAGAAACAGCGTACCTGCAAGCGCGGCTGGCGCGCAGTGGCGGGCAGGTCGTTGAGGTAGTCGCGCAGGCAATCAAGCAGCGCGTGTTCGCCATCGAAGCGGTTGACCAGCACTTCATTCCAGCTGTTGAGCGTGACCTGGTCGAGCGTCAGCACCAGGTTTTCCCTGACCCCGGCATAGCTCAGGGAGTCGGTGCGCTCGGTGGTCATCAGGATGTTCAGATCGCGGTGATGCTTGAGCGGGTCGACGCCGACGTTCACCAGGATCAGCACTTCACTGGGAACGCTGGCGTGCAGCAGCTGTTCTTCGCCGACCGTGACCAGGGGCAGGGCAATGGACTGTTGCAGGCTGCCCAGCAGGTTGAACAGTTCGAACTCGCTCAGATCGCTGTCGCCCGGGTGCAGCGCCAGGCGTGTGCTGCTGTCGATCACGCCGTTGCGATGGCACCAGGTCAGCAGCTCCAGCAGTTCGCGGCTGCGCTTGATCGGCGCGAAGTTCTCCCACTCCAGGGCGTTGAGGCTGCCGTTGTAGAGGCCCCACTGGTTCTGCCCGGGTTCTTTTTTGTTGGGCGACTGGACCAGCGTGAGGGTGTCCTCGGCCAGGTCCGGGGCGATGCCGGGGTTGATGAACTCGACCTTGTCGGCCTTGCGTTCGAAGGCTGCATACAGCCGTCGGCCAAGGACGTTGAGGTCGCGCTTGTTGATCAGGCTGACGGTTTTTTCGGTGCGGGCGAACTGGGTCAGGAAGCGGTAGCTGTAGGTCAGTTCGTTGACCAGCGCGCGACGTTCGTTGCTGACCTGGCGCACTTTCCACTGGCTGCGGCTGTCCAGTAACGTGAGCTGGCGCGGGTCCCAGCCCCATTCTCCGGCCAGGCGCTCGAGCAGCGTTCGCTGCCAACTGTTGCTGCGCCCTTGACCGGTGAGCTTGCGGTTGACCTTCAGGTACAGCGCGCGCCGGATCAACTCCAGGCGCTCGGGTTCGCCGCGAGCGTTGAGGTATTCCTCGATACGGCGATACACCAGCATGTATGGGTCCAGCTCCTCCAAGTCCAAGCGGTTGGCGAACACAGCTTGCTTGAAGCGCAGGCTCAGACAGCGGACATCGGGGTGTTCGCTGGCGTAGACCTCCGTCAACAGCAGCTTGAGCACGGACTTGTAGGGCG
Organism: Pseudomonas sp. B21-028; assembly: GCF_024749045.1. Lineage (NCBI taxonomy): Bacteria > Pseudomonadati > Pseudomonadota > Gammaproteobacteria > Pseudomonadales > Pseudomonadaceae > Pseudomonas > Pseudomonas sp. B21-028. The sequence continues at coordinate 6,223,364 of NZ_CP087184.1, read as the reverse complement.
ACTCGATGCCCTTGAACAACTGCCAGAGCCCGGCGCCAATGAACTCGCCCGGCGGAATGTAGGCCAGGTGTCCGAGGTCCAGGGTCTCATCGGCGCGGATGAAGCGCTTGGAAAGCAGCGTATGGGTGTACGCCTCATAATTGTCTTCCTCGTACACCGGCACCAGCCACCAGATCGGTGTACGCCCGGCCAGCCAGATCGCCGTGCGGTAGAACTCGTCCAGCAACAGGTAGTGCTGGGTCGTGCCGCAATCGTCGGAACTGAGTTGATTGTCCCGCTCACCCCGCACGAACCGGGCCGGGTCGATCAAGAAGAAATGCGCTTCCGCGCCCTGGGTCGCGGCCCAGATTTCGAGCAGTTGGCATTTCTTGCGCAGCTCGGCCAGTTCGTTGTCGCTCAGGTCTGGACCATGGCAGACCCAGACATCCATGTCGCTCTGATCCGCCTGGGCGAGCGTGCCCAGGCTGCCCATCAGGTACAAGCCCAGGATGGGGCGCGGCGGATTGTTGCCATGGCGTGGCTTGTAGGAAAACGAACGGGTCAGTCGCTGGGCGTCGGCGAGGACGCTGGCGTCGGGCTCGTAGTTCGACAGCCCGGCCGGTGTACTGCCGGAGACGTAGCCTGGCAGCAGGGGATGGTTGACGTGGAAAAACAGCGGAAGCAGCGTCAGCACGCCTTGCTGGCGAGGCGACAAGCCTTCCATGGCGCGATTCATCCGGACGGTGTTGAGCTTGAGAAAGCGTGCACGCAGTTGGCCGAGAACCTTACGGTCGATTCCTTCGTCCAGATCGGGGCGTATTTCGTGATTGCGGGTCATGTCGGCTCAAACCGGCTCGCGGCGTCGAACGTGGGAAATCAGAAGTGATGGAAGTTTAGCGTCCGGGTTGGGGAATTCTTAAGCTGAAAGTAAGACGTGGACGTCAGATTTTTCATGCAATGCGCCCGCGCCTGCGGAAATCCGGCGAGGCAGATTTCCGTGGGCGACAGGGGGAGTCAGGCGGCTTCTTGAACGCTGAGTATCGTCAGGACGGTTTGTACGTTTTGCGCGGCGTCACGACCCAGGCTGGTCAGGTAACCACCGTCGGGTTGGGTGATCAGTTCCTTGTCGTACAGGCGTTGGGCGGCGGCAACAGCTTTTGGGGCAGCGGTCTGATGGATTTTCAGGCCTTCCTGGGAACTGTCCAGGTTGAAGAGCGCAAGGATTTCCAGTTCGGCAACCAGCTCAGGGGTAAGCGACATAAGGACTCCAGACTTTCTAGGAATATGGTCGATAGCGTCACTAAGGTGAGCGCACTCGGCCGAGCTGTCCAGTGCCGGAGGCAGGCTTTTTTGTTTTTGTGCGACGGAGCGTTAGTGGGAGCAAAGCTTGCTCGCGACGCAGGCGCCTCGATTCATGAGCGATCGCATCGCTTTCATCGCGGGCAAGCCTTGCTCCCACAGTATTTGAAGCAGTCCTCCCGCCACAGCGGGTTCAGTTCTTTTCCGGTGGCAGCTCAGGCAGCTTGCGCAACGCCTCTTCGTACCATTGGGTATCAAAAGGGCGGTCTTCCTCCAGCATGGCGTCGATCTCGAAGGCCAACACATGGGCCATGAGGTTCAGGATGTCTTCGCGCTCGTAATTGACCAGGGTCAGTTTGTTGAAGGTGGCCTTGGCTGCTGGCGGGTTGCCGCTTTCGATCTGGTTTTCAATGGCTTCGATCAGGGTCGACTCGACGAACTCTTCTTCGTCGTTGTCGATGTCGGTTGGCTCGCTCATGACAGGCTCCTGTGGTAAAGGCGCCAGTTTACCTGCATTCAGCGGCGTGATGCGTCTGGCGCGAAAGCTCCCGACAGTCTATAACCCAAGGCTGCCCAACCCACACGGACCGGAGGTACTTGCGATGCTCGAGCTTTATGGTTTCTGCGCCAGTAATTATTACAACATGGTCAAGCTGGCGTTGCTGGAGAAGGGCGTGCCCTTCCAAGAAGTACCATTCTATGGCAGCCAGACTGCGGAAATACTCGCCATCAGCCCACGGGGCAAAGTGCCGGTACTGAAAACCGACCAGGGCTTCATCAACGAAACCAGCGTGATCCTCGAATACATCGAGCAAACCCAGCCCGGCAAGGCCCTGCTGCCCGCCGATCCGTACGAGCGAGCCCAGGTCCTGGCCCTGTGCCGGGAGATCGAGTTGTACATCGAACTGCCAGGGCGTGCTTGCTACGCCGAGGCATTTTTCGGCATGTCTGTACCCGATGTCGTCAAGGAAAAGAGCAAGGCTGAACTGCTGCTGGGGTTCGCTTCGCTGGGCAGGCACGGCAAGTTCGCGCCCTATGTGGCGGGCGATAGCCTGAGCATTGCCGACTTGTACTTTCTCTACGGTGTTTCGCCCGCCTTACAGGTGGGCAAGAAGTTGTTCGATATCGATCTGTTCGCAGACATGCCGGCCGCCAAGGCGCTGATGGAGCGGTTGGGGGCGAATCCGAATGTGCAGCGGATCGCGGCGGACAGGGAAGCGGGGATGCCAGAGTTTTTGGCGATGATCGCTGCCAAGAAGTGAATTTTATACTGCTCTAGCGATTGCTTTCGCGAGCAGGCTCGCTCCCACAGGGGATCTCCATATGTTCACAACTTTGTGTTCACTGAAGATCCATTGGGGGAGCGAGCCTGCTCGCGATGCTTTTAGCTTTTAGCGACTGGCAAGCAGCGCCTGGCCACGTACCACGGCAGCCTTGACCTGTGCTGGCGCCGTGCCGCCGATATGGTCACGGGCGTTGACCGAGCCTTCCAAAGTAAGCACCGCAAACACGTCCTGCTCGATCTGATCGCTGAACTGGCGCAGTTCGTCCAGGCTCATTTCCGCCAGATCCTTACCGTTGTCCACACCGTATTTCACGGCATGCCCGACGATCTCATGGCAATCGCGGAATGGCAGGCCACGGCGCACCAGGTAATCGGCCAGGTCTGTCGCCGTGGAGAAACCACGCAGGGCCGCTTCGCGCATCACCGCGTGCTTGGGCTTGATGGCCGGGATCATGTCGGCAAAGGCGCGCAGCGAATCGCGCAGGGTGTCGGCGGCGTCGAACAGCGGCTCCTTGTCTTCCTGGTTGTCCTTGTTGTAGGCCAGCGGTTGGCCTTTCATCAGGGTCAGCAGGCCCATCAGCGCGCCGAACACCCGGCCGCTCTTGCCCCGTACCAGTTCCGGCACGTCGGGGTTTTTCTTTTGCGGCATGATCGAGCTGCCGGTGCAGAAGCGATCCGGCAGGTCAATGAACTGGAATTGCGCGCTGGTCCATAGCACCAGCTCTTCGGAGAAGCGCGACAGGTGCATCATCGCGATGCTCGCGGCGGCGCAGAATTCGATGGCGAAATCGCGGTCCGAGACGTTATCCAGGGAGTTGCCGCCCACGGCGTCGAAGCCCAGCAGTTGGGCGGTGTATTGGCGATCGATCGGGTAGGTGGTGCCGGCCAGCGCGGCGCTGCCCAGGGGCATGCGGTTGGTGCGCTTGCGGCAATCGACCAGACGCTCATAGTCGCGGCTGAGCATTTCGAACCAGGCCAGCATGTGATGCCCAAACGTTACAGGCTGGGCGGTCTGCAAGTGCGTGAAGCCGGGCATGATGCTCTCGGCCTCACGCTCGGCCTGCTCCAGCAAGCCTTTCTGCAGACGGGTGATTTCGGCCAGGATCAGGTCGATTTCATCACGCAGCCACAGGCGGATGTCGGTGGCGACCTGGTCGTTGCGGCTGCGGCCGGTGTGCAGCTTCTTGCCGGTCACGCCGATGCGATCGGTCAGGCGCGCTTCGATATTCATGTGTACATCTTCAAGGTCGACACGCCAGTCGAATTGACCGGCCTCGATTTCGCCCTGGATGGTCTTCAGGCCGTCGATGATGCTGTCGCGCTCGGCATCGGTCAGCACGCCGACCTTGGCCAGCATGGTGGCGTGGGCGATCGAACCCATGATGTCGTGGCGATACAGGCGCTGGTCGAAATTGACGGAGGCGGTGAAGCGGGCGACGAAGGCGTCGACGGGTTCACTGAAGCGGCCGCCCCAGGACTGATTGGTCTTGTCAGTGCTCATGAATTCGCTCGTGATCGGCTGTGGAGAAAGTAGCGGTTAAAGGCTGCGGCGGATGATAGCAGGGTTGCCGGGGCCAGCGCTGGCACTGGTCGGCAGGTTTTTTACGCATGAGCCGGGCATTCAGGCGGGTTTTGCGCACAACGATATTTTCCGATTGAGCAATATCGTCTTGGCAACCGTCTACAGTGGACGATAGGAGTTTTGCTTTTCCATCATGGGCATGGGTCGAATCAACCAGGGGGTGCTCAATATTGATCAGATTGAAAATGAACCATCCCTACGGCGACGCCGTGCGACAACGGGCCTCGAGCATCGGTCGGCAAGCGCTGGTAAAGATAGGCAACCGCCTCGCGGCACTTTTTGGCCCTCGGGCGAGTCTTAGCGTGGATCGCGGTGACGGATGTCACTTCCCCTGTCTACGCTATCCTTGTGCGAGACTCACGCAGGAATCCAGCGCAATATGAATGTCCTGATCGTTGATGACGAACCACTGGCCCGCGAGCGCCTGAGCCGAATGGTTGGCGAGCTCGAGGGTTACAGTGTCCTGGAGCCGAGCGCCACTAATGGCGAAGAGGCGTTGGCCCTTATCGACAGCCACAAGCCGGATATCGTGCTGCTCGACATTCGCATGCCTGGCCTGGATGGTCTGCAGGTGGCGGCGAAGCTGTGCGAACGAGAGTCGCCCCCCGCCGTGGTGTTTTGCACCACCCGGGACGACTTTCCGCCCGAGGTGTTGCAGGCCGGTGCCGTGGGCTATCTGGTCAAACCGGTGGCATCCGAGGCGTTGCTCGACGCCTTGCGCAAGGCTGAGCGGCCCAACCGCGTGCAGCTGGCGGCGCTGACCCGCCCGGCAGCGGAAAGTGGCAGCGGCCCGCGCAGCCACATCAGTGCGCGAACCCGCAAGGGCATCGAGCTGATCCCGTTGAACCAGGTGGTCTATTTCATCGCCGACCATAAGTACGTGACCTTGCGCCATGAGAGTGGCGAGGTGCTGCTGGACGAGCCCCTCAAGGCCCTTGAAGACGAATTCGGCGAGCGGTTCGTGCGCATCCACCGCAATGCCCTGGTGGCCCGCGAGCGCATCGAACGTCTGCAACGTACGCCCCTTGGGCACTTCCAGCTGTTTCTGAAAGGCCTCAATGGCGACGCGCTGATTGTCAGCCGACGACATGTGGCCGGCGTACGCAAGATGATGCAGCAGCTCTAGTGCAACGCCCCAACGGCATTGCACTTTCGAATTTCCAGGACATTTGACGGCCAGGGAGGCCTTGGGGTCGTGATTCAAGTCAAAGCGGATTTGGCTGAGCTGTTATTATCCGTCGTATCTTTTAAGTACGGATTGATCCATGTCCCCTCGCGAGATCCGCATCGCCACCCGTAAAAGTGCCCTGGCCCTCTGGCAGGCCGAATACGTCAAAGCCCGTCTGGAAGCCGCCCATCCCGGCCTGATCGTGACGCTGGTGCCCATGGTCAGTCGCGGTGACAAGCTGCTGGATTCGCCGCTGTCGAAAATCGGCGGCAAGGGTTTGTTCGTCAAGGAACTGGAAACCGCGCTGCTGGACAACGAAGCCGATATCGCCGTGCATTCGATGAAAGACGTGCCCATGGACTTCCCCGAAGGCCTGGGCCTTTTTTGCATCTGCGAGCGGGAAGACCCGCGCGATGCGTTCGTCTCCAACACCTTTGCCAGCCTTGAAGCGCTGCCTGCCGGGAGCGTGGTTGGCACGTCCAGCCTGCGTCGCCAGGCGCAACTGTTGACCCGTCGCCCCGACCTGCAGATCCGCTTTCTGCGCGGCAACGTCAACACTCGCCTGGCCAAGCTCGACGCTGGCGAGTACGACGCGATCATCCTTGCCGCCGCCGGCCTGATCCGCCTGGGCTTCGAGGACCGCATCACCTCGGCCATCAGCGTCGACGACAGCCTGCCGGCGGGTGGGCAAGGAGCGGTGGGCATCGAATGCCGCAGCGCCGACAGCGAGATCCACGGGTTGCTCGCTCCCCTGCATCATGAAGATACCGCGACCCGGGTCTTTGCCGAGCGCGCCCTCAACAAGCACCTCAATGGCGGCTGCCAGGTACCGATTGCCTGCTACGCCGTGCTCGAAGGCGAGCAGGTCTGGTTGCGTGGCCTGGTGGGTGATCCGGACGGCGGCACGCTGCTCAGTTCCGAAGCCCGGGCGCCCCGTGGCGATGCCGAAGCGCTGGGGGTGCGGGTCGCTGAAGACCTGCTGAGCCAGGGCGCTGGGGCCATCCTCAAGAAGGTCTACGGCGAGGCTGGCCACGCGTGATGGGCTGGCGGTTGCTGCTGACCCGGCCGGAGGATGAGTCGTCGGCCCTGGCGGCTGTCCTGGCCGAGGCAGGGGTATTCAGCAGCAGCCTGTCGTTGCTGACTATCGAACCGCTTCCCTTGTCCGATTCCGGCCGGGCGCTGCTGCAGCGGCTTGACCAGTACTGCGCTGTGATCGTCGTCAGCAAGCCGGCCGCCCGGTTGTGCCTGGAGCAACTGCGCGAGCATTGGCCCGAGCCGCCGGAACAACCCTGGTTCAGTGTGGGGGCGGCCACCGGGCAGATCCTGGCCGATGCGGGCCTCACGGTGTTTTATCCGGACGAGGGCGACGACAGTGAAGCCTTGCTGGAGCTCCCGGCCTTGCGCCAGGCTCTGATCCGGCCCGATCCCCAGGTTCTGATCGTGCGTGGCGAGGGTGGTCGTGGCTTGCTGGCAGAGCGCTTGCGCGAGCAAGGTGCCAGGGTCGATTATCTGGAATTGTACCGGCGAGGCCTGCCTGAGTATCGCGAAGGCGAACTGCTGGCGAAGGTCGAAGCGGAACGCTTGAACGCACTGATGGTCAGCAGTGGGCAGAGCTTCGAGCATCTGCGCCGCCTGGCGGGGGCCGCGTGGCCCGATCTGGCGCGGTTGCCGTTGTTTGTTCCAAGCCCCAGGGTGGCCGAGATGGCGCGGGCCGCCGGGGCCCGATCAGTTGTGGATTGTCGTGGCGCCAGTGCCGCGGCTTTGCTGGCGGCGTTACGGGAACAATCCGTGCCGTTTTCTAATGCAAAGGATGGATACGTGAGCGAAACAGCCTTGCCAAAAGATCAAGACCGACCCGTGATCGATGCACCGGTGGAAACGCCGGCACCGGTGGCGCCGCGTCGCGGTAACGGGTTGGCCATTGTCGCATTGCTGCTGGGGGCCGCTGGCGTGGCCGTTGGCGGCTGGGGTGTCTGGCAGGTGCGTCACCTGCAGGCCAACAACCAGCAACAGTCCGCCCAGGTCCAGGCACTGAATGATCAGGCCCAGAACCTCAAGCTTAATGAGCAACGCCTCAGCGAGCGCCTCGCACAGATGCCGGCGGCCGAAGAGCTGGAGGAGCGACGCCGTCAGGTCGCCCAGTTGCAAGGCGACCAGCAGCACCTGAGCCAGCGTCTGGAAACCGTACTCGGTGCCAGCCGCAAGGACTGGCGGTTGGCCGAGGCCGAGCATCTGCTGCGCCTTGCCAGCCTGCGCCTATCCGCCCTGCAGGACATCAGCAGCGCCCAGGCTCTGGTCCAGGGTGCCGACGAAATCCTGCGGGAACAGAATGACCCGGGCTCGTTCGCTGCCCGCGAGCAATTGGCCAAGACCCTCGCGGCGTTGCGCAGCACCGAGCAGCCGGATCGCACCGGGCTGTTCCTGCAATTGGGGGCCTTGCGCGAGCAAGTGCTGCAACTCACGGAGCTGGCGCCCGAGTACAAGGATCGTGGCGAATCCCTGCTGGGCTTGACGGCCGATGGCGATGGAACCAGCCGCTGGGCGCAGTGGTGGGATCAGATCTCGCGCTATATCCGCATCGACTTCAATGCCGACGAGAACGTCCGTCCGCTTCTGGCCGGGCAGAGCCTGATGCAGGTGCGCCTGGCCTTGAGCCTGGCACTGGAGCAGGCGCAATGGGCAGCCCTCAACGGGCAGGCGCCGGTGTATACCCAGGCATTGGACGAGGCCCGCGATGTACTGAAGAACAACTTCAACCAGGACAACCCGCAGAGCAAAGTCATGCTCGAGCGAGTGGCCGAACTGGCCAAACAGCCGGTGACGGTGGTCACGCCGGACCTGACCGCGACCCTGAGCAGCGTCCAGGCCTACCTGGAGCGCCGCAACCTGAATGCCGAGGAGTCGGTCAAGCCGCTGGCCAAGCCTGCTGAGCAGGAGGCCACGCCATGAAGCGTCTCTACGTGATTCTGTTCGTGGTCATCGCTGCCGCCGCCCTGTTGGGCGTGGCGATTTCCGAGCATTCGGGTTACGTGCTGGTGGCGTACAAGAACTTCCGCTACGAAGCCGGCCTGTGGGTCACCCTGGCGTTGGTGGCGGTACTCTGGCTGTTGTGGCGGGGCGTGCGCGCCCTGATCGGCCTGGTGACCACCTCCGGCGGCGTGGTCAACCCGTGGTCGCGGCGCAATCGCAGCCGACGCGTGCAAGTGGCTATCGAACACGGTCAACTGGACCTTGCCGAAGGTCGTTGGGCCAGTGCCCAGCGGCATTTGCATCGTGCCGCGGAAGCCGAGCGCCAGCCGTTGCTGTATTACCTCGGCGCGGCCCGTGCGGCCAACGAACAAGGTCTTTACGAGCAGAGCGACAACCTGCTGGAGCGCGCCCTGGAACGCCAGCCCCAGGCGGAGCTGGCCATTGCGCTGAGCCACGCGCAGTTGCAGGTGGACCGGGGTGACACCGATGGCGCCTTGGTCACGCTGCAAGCCATGCATGATCGTCATCCCCATAACGTCCAGGTCCTGCGCCAGTTGCAACGGTTGCATCAGCAGCGCGGTGATTGGTCGGCGGTGATTCGCCTGTTGCCGGAACTGCGCAAGGACAAAGTATTGCCTGCGGCGGAGCTGGCGGAACTGGAACGCCGGGCCTGGGGTGAAAACCTCTCCCTGGCGGCCCATCGCGAAGAAGACGGCAGCGTCGGTTTGCAGTCGCTCAACCGCGCCTGGCAACAGTTGACCTCTGCACAGCGCCAGGAGCCGGCGCTGGTGCTGGCCTATGCCGAACAGCTGCGACAGCTGGGGGCACAGGGCGAGGCCGAGGAAGTATTGCGCACCGCGCTCAAGCGTCACTACGACAGCCACTTGGCGCGCCTGTACGGGCTGGTCCGCGGCAATGATCCGGCTCGACAGCTGCAAGCGGCCGAAGGCTGGCTCAAGGATCATCCGGCCGATTCCAGCCTGCTGTTGACGTTGGGCCGCCTGTGTTTGCAGAACAGCCTCTGGGGCAAGGCGCGGGATTATCTGGAGGGCAGCCTGCGGATCCAGCGCAATCCCGAAGCCTGTGCCGAACTGGCGAGACTACTGGCACAACTGGGCGATGCCGAGCGCAGCAACCAGTTGTTCCAGGAGGGCTTGGGGCTGTTGGACGAACGCTTGCTTGCTGCGCCGTTGCCGGTTCCGGCCCAGGCGCTGTCCAGCTAGTGGCCTGTGTGGCTAATTCGTGTACTCGAATTAACCGTACAGGTCACCAGGAACACTGATGGCGGTCGGCGGTTCCAGTCGGTTTTGCCAGGCGGACGACTGCCGATTGCTGCGTAACTCCGGACTCGAATGATGTCTTCGGGAAAGTCCTACAGGGGATTGCGCTGAATCCCCTCGCCTCTGTCGGGAATTCCCTACACCCTTGGTGAAGTGTCTGCGCGGGCCTGCCTTGAAAGCCCCGAGGGCTTTCCTCTACCGTAACTGCTTGTCTCTTCTGTTACGGAACCGCCATGTCTTTGGCTTGCTCTCGCTTCTTGTTTTTCATGGCTTCCGCCGCCGCGGCCCTGGCTTTGGGCATCGCCAGCTATCTGGAGTACGCAGTCGGTCTGACGCCTTGCAGCCTATGTGTCTTGCAGCGTTTGTGCCTGGTGCTGTTCCTGGTGAACGGTCTCGCGGCCTGCATACATGGCCCGGGTCGAAAGGGCAGCATCCTCTACGGTGTGACGGGACTGGTTTTCGTGTCGGGAGGAATGGCTCTGGCCTGGCGTCAGGTTCTGTTGCAAAGCCATTCGCCCGATTGCCTGACCCAAATGAAGGGCGCAAGCTCATGGTGGAGTGCCATGCAGCACGTCCTCGACGGCGCGGTCGATTGTGAGGGTGTCACCTGGACATTGTTCGACCTGAGCATCCCCGAATGGAGCCTGCTGTTTTTTCTCGCCGTATCCATTGCCATGACCTACCTGCTGCTTCGCCTTGTCTGGACCGCTCTGATCCGACCGCTGGGCGACAAGGCGTCGCAATTCGTCCGGGTAGCGGATTAAACACTTGTATGAACTTTGTCGCCTGCGTACCTTGAAGCGGCTGTCGTGCGGGCATAATCTGGCCCGCACGTATCATTGGAATTATGCCGCTCGATATGTTGTGTCCGGCTTGCCATGAATCATCAAGGTATATGCAGGCTGCGAGGGGCATGACTCACAAGGGAAGAAATCGCCATGCTCGAAAGTTGTCAGAATGCTCAGGAACGATGGGGTGGGGTGCATCTGCTGATCGATCGCTGGTTGCAGGAGCGTCACGAACTGGTTCGGGCCTATGATGCTCTCGGTGACAAACCTGAAGCGTTAGGTGAAAGCCGTAAGCCGTTGCAGGAATTCTGCGGTGTGCTGGTGGACTATGTCTCTGCCGGGCATTTCGAGATCTACGAGCAACTCACCGGCGAGGCCAAGGCTTTCAACGACAAGCGTGGCCTGGAGCTTGCCGAACAGATCTACCCGCGCATCGACGTCATCACCGAGAAGCTGCTGGCATTCAATGACCTGTGCGATGAAGGCAAATGCGTAGCGGAAAAATTCAAGGAGCTGGGTGGCCTGCTGCACGAGCGCTTCGAGCTGGAGGACTGTCTGATCGAGGTGCTGCACAACGCCCATAAGGAAGAGGCGGCCGTTCAGGCTTGATGGTTTCGCTAAAAAAAAACGGTGCGCATTGCGCACCGTTTTTCGTTTGGGCGATGTCAGCTCGTCGCACCCAGCAACTCGATCTCGAACACCAGTGGCGTGAACGGCGGAATCACATCCCCGGCCCCTTCGGCGCCATAGGCCTGGGTCGAAGGAATCACCAGTCGCCATTTCGCGCCTACGGGCATTTGCGGTAACGCGCTGCGCCAGCCATCGATCACGCTGTCGAGACTGAACCATTGCGCCTGGTGGTTGGCGTCGAACACGGTGCCGTCGGGCAAGCGACCGGTGTACAGCACCTGCACCTTACCGTGGGGTCCGGCTTTCACCCCATTACCAGGTTTGAGCTCCGTCAGCAGGATGCCGTCTTCCAACTGTTTCACACCTGGCCGGTTTCTTTCTTCGTTGAGAAACTTCTGCTCACTCTTCAGCGCCACTTCTATCTGTGGTGTCGTCGATTGCGCGCTCAGCTGTGCCTGATGCTTGGCCAGGATCTGCTCGATGCGTTCATCCTTGAGCGCCAGTGGCTTGCCCTGATAGGCCTGTTGCAGCCCTTCCACCAATGCCTGGATCTGCAGGTCGGGTACGTCCTGGCGCAGGCGCTCACCCAGGCTCGCGCCCAGGCTGTAGGCCAGGTCGTGGGCATCGTTTGCGCCGGTTTTTTCTACGGCCTGGACCATGGAGCAAACCATGCACAGGAGGAAAAACAGGTGACGCGACATGTGTGCTCTCCGGGCTCGAATGGAGGAATTATGCCTGCGCCGATTGCCGCGAAGTGAGATTGCTCCGGCAATGGCGCAGAAGATTTTTTGTCTCTTGCAACGCAACGTCCTGTGTACTGTCAACATGCCCTAGCGGCGGTTGTAGCAGAGGTCTAGTATGAGCCGCACTCACGTCAGTCAGGAGGTAAACCATGTCGGCCACCAAGAAGCCTGTAAACACTCCGTTGCACTTGCTCCAACAACTCTCGGGCGCCTTGCTCGAGCATTTGGAAAACGCCTGCTCCCAAGCCCTGGCTGATGCTGAAAAACTGCTCGCCAAACTGGAAAAACAACGCGGCAAGGCGCAGGAAAAACTGCACAAGTCGCGCACCAAACTGCAAGACGCGGCTACCGCCGGCAAGGCCAAGGCACAAGCCAAGGCCAAGGACGTCGTGAAAGAACTCGAAGACCTGCTCGATGCCTTGAAGGATCGTCAATCCGAAACCCGCGCCTACATTCTGCAACTCAAGCGTGATGCCCAGGAAAGCCTGAAGCTGGCCCAGGGTGTGGGTCGCGTGCAAGAAGCTGCCGGCAAGGCGCTGACGCTTCGTGCTGCCAAGCCTGCCGCTGTATCGGCCAAAAAACCGCTAGCTAAACCCGTTGTGGCAAAAGCACCGGCCAAGGCAACTGCCAAGCCTGCCGCGAAAGCACCGGCCAAAGCGGCGAGCAAGCCTGCGGCTAAACCAGTCGCTGCCAGCGCTGCTAAACCAGCGGCCAAAAAACCGGCTGTCAAAGCTGTCGCCAAGCCTGTTGCAAAAACAGCGGCCGCCAAGCCTGCTGCGAAAGCTGCTGTGAAACCGGTCGCTAAAAAAGCAGCCGCCGCCAAACCCGCCGCGTCGAAAACTGCGGCTGCCAAGCCTGCTGCCAAAGCCCCTGTCAAAGCCCCTGCAAAAGCTGTCGCAGCGAAGCCAGCGGCCAAGCCAGCGGCGACAAAAGCGGCTGCGGCCAAGCCCGCAGCGACGAAAACCGCTGCCGCTAAACCTGCTGTAACTGCCAAGCCAGCCGCTGCCAAAGCGCCCGCCAAGGCTGCAACTAAACCCGCCGCGGCCAAATCCGCCGCCAAGCCTGCTGCCGCCAAGCCTGCCGCTGCAAAACCTGCTGCTGCAAAACCGGCAGCGAAACCTGCTGCTGCCAAACCCGCTGCCAAGCCAGCAGCCAAACCCGCTGTGAAAAAGCCAGCCGCTGCCAAACCCGCGACTGCGCCTGCCGCCAAGCCTGCTTCGTCGGCCTCGACAGCGACCCCTGCTCCAGCCGCCAGCACTCCGGCTTCGACGGTCAGCCCATCCGCCTCCGTTGCGCCGAGCACCAGCACCCCAACCAGCGCTTCCTAAGTGCTGGAGACCGCGACGCGCAGTTGATGCAGCGCGTCGCGGTTCGCTGGTCCGGCACTCGCCGCCAGTTCTTGCAGCCATTGCGCTGAATCGCTCTGTTGGCCCTCAGGCCAACGTGCAGCCACTGCCTCCAATCGCTCCAACAAACACTGTTCGGCTTCAAGCTCCAGTTTCTTGACCTGCTCGCGCAGGTGCGTGAGGTCCGGGTCTTGAACGGCATCCGCTTTCCATTGGGTGCGAAGCGTTCGTAATGGCTGTACCACCTCTTTGTCCCAAGGCTCTGCCAACTGCCGGAGTTGTTGCAGTCGTTGTTCATCGCAGGCCACGCCGCGCTGTTCCAGCCACAGGCCGCAAAGCAGCAGGCAGACGCTCGCGCCGGCCTCTTGCAATGCCAGGCAGCTTTGCTCCACGCCGGGCCGGGCATAGAGGTCGAGAGAGAAATTCCACAGGTCAGAGGACATCGTGCTACTCGCGCCAGTTGCGAGCGAAGCTGGTAGACTCCGCCGCCATTATGATCCGACTTCAGAACCTGACTTTACAACGTGGCCCGCAACGTCTGCTAGAAGACGCCGAGCTGACCCTGCACGCCGGCCATAAAGCCGGCCTCATCGGTGCCAACGGCGCCGGTAAATCGAGCCTGTTCGCCTTGTTGCGGGGCGAGCTTCACCCGGACTCCGGCGATTGCTCGCTGCCCGCCGACTGGCGTATTGCCCATATGCGCCAGGAGGTCGATACCCTCGAACGCCTGGCGGTGGACTACGTGCTCGACGGCGATATACGCCTGCGTCAGGTTCAACGCGACCTGGCTGTCGCCGAAGCGGCTCACGACGGCGCCGCTCTGGCCCGATTGCATTCGGAACTCGACAGCGCAGACGGTTATACCGCCGATGCCCGCGCCCGCAAACTGCTCGCCGGCCTGGGGTTTACCAACGAACAGATGGATCGCCAGGTCGGGGATTTCTCCGGCGGCTGGCGGATGCGCCTGAACCTGGCGCAGGCTTTGATGTGCCCGTCGGATCTACTGCTGCTCGACGAGCCGACCAACCACTTGGACCTCGACGCCATCATCTGGCTCGAGGACTGGCTCAAGAGTTACCCGGGCACGCTGCTGCTGATCTCCCACGATCGTGATTTCCTCGACGCGGTGGTGGACCACGTGGCTCACGTCGATCAGCGCAAGCTCGTCCTGTATCGCGGCGGCTATACGGCTTTCGAGCGTGCCCGTGCCGAGCGTCTGGCCCAGCAACAGCAGGCCTACGAGAAGCAGCAGGCGCAGCGTGCGCACATGGAAAGCTACATTGCCCGCTTCAAGGCCCAGGCCACCAAGGCCCGTCAGGCCCAGAGCCGGATCAAGGCGCTGGAACGGATGGAGGAGCTGTCCGCAGCCCATGTCGATTCGCCGTTCGATTTCGTCTTCCGCGAGTCCACCAAGATCTCCAGCCCGTTGATCGACCTGTCCGATGCGCGACTGGGTTATGGCGACAAGACCGTGCTGGAGAAGGTCAAGCTGCAGCTGACGCCCGGTGCGCGGATCGGTCTGCTGGGTCCCAACGGTGCCGGTAAATCGACCCTGATCAAGAACCTCTCCGGTGAACTCCAGCCCCTGGCCGGGCGCCTGACCCGTGGCGAGAACACCGTGGTCGGCTATTTCGCCCAGCACCAGCTGGATTCCCTCGATGCCAAGGCCAGTCCGTTGTTGCACTTGCAGCGCCTGGCGCCGACCGAACGCGAACAGACCTTGCGTGACTTCCTCGGCGGTTTCGACTTCCGGGGCGCGCGCATCGACGAGCCGGTGCTGAATTTCTCCGGTGGCGAGAAGGCACGGCTGGCCCTGGCCTTGATCGCCTGGGAGAGGCCTAACCTGCTCTTGCTCGACGAACCGACCAACCACCTGGACCTGGAAATGCGCCTGGCCTTGACTATGGCCTTGCAAGAGTTCAGTGGGGCGGTGCTGGTGGTGTCTCACGATCGACATCTGCTCAAGAGCACCACGGACAATTTCTTCCTGGTGGCCGACGGCAAGGTCGAAGAGTTCGACGGCGACCTCGAAGACTATGCACGCTGGCTGGTGGACTACCGTCAGCGCAATGCGCCGGTCAGCACTACACCCGTGAACCCGGACAAGACCGACAAGAAAGCTCAGCGCCAGGCCGCCGCTGCCTTGCGACAGCAGTTGGCGCCGCACAAGCGCGAGGCTGACAAGCTCGAGTCCGAGCTGGGCAAGCTGCATGAAAAACTGCATCAAATCGAAACCAGCCTCGGGGACAGTGGTCTCTACGAGGCAGCGCGCAAGGATGAACTGCGCGATCTGCTGGCCGAACAGGCCCGGCTGAAGGTTCGGGAAGCGGAGCTTGAGGAGGCGTGGATGCAAGCCCTGGAATTACTGGAAACCCTGCAAGCGGAGCTGGAGGCGCTGTCCTGATGGAAGCGTTGACCTTGCCCATCCCGGTCATGTGGATCGAGCCACTCTGGCTCGGTGTGCAAGTCCTGTTGATCCTGCTGGCCGGTTATGTGATGCAGCGTATCGTGGCGCGTGGGCTCACGGGGCTCGGCGAGCGCTACCCGTTTCCGCCCCACCTGCTGATCGTCCTGCGGGGCGTGCTGCGCTGGCTGATCATGGGCAGCGCGGTGCTGGTAGTGCTCGAGCGCCTGGGGGTCTCGGCCACGGTATTGTGGACGGCGATTTCCGGCTTCGTCGCGGTAGCGGCCGTGGCGTTTTTCGCCATCTGGAGCGTGTTGTCGAACCTGTTGTGCGCCGTCCTGATCTACACCGTCGGGCCATTTCGCCTGGGCGATGTGGTCGAGCTGGTGGAAGCGACCGACAAGCCTGGCATCAAAGGACGGGTGGTCGCGATCAATCTGCTTTACACCACCTTGATCGAGCCTGAGGAGCTCGGCACCGGCAGCTCCATGGTGCAAGTGCCCAACAGCCTGTTCTTCCAGCGTTCGGTCCGACGTTGGCGCGGCAGCGAGGCTTTTCCGGTGGGTGGATTCGTCGAATAGCCAGCCCTGGCCCGTCACGGTTTTGAAAAAAACGATGGTCAGCCGCTCGACGGCGCATTAGCTTAGTCGTCTGGACGAATCTTGGCCGAGGTGTGCAATGGTGCTGGAAACATGGCTTGCGTTTTTCGCCGCTTGTTGGGTAATCAGTCTTTCTCCGGGTGCCGGTGCCATCGCATCGATGTCCAGCGGTCTGCAGTACGGTTTCTGGCGTGGCTACTGGAATGCCCTGGGCCTGCAATGGGGCCTGGCATTGCAGATCGTGATTGTCGCCGCGGGCGTCGGCGCGATCCTCACCGCCTCGGCCACGGCGTTCTATGCGATCAAATGGTTCGGGGTCGCCTATCTGGTGTACCTGGGCATCAAGCAGTGGCGAGCCATCCCTGGCGAAATCAACGACGATGCCGCCCCTCGGCCCATCGGCAAGCCTTTGGCGCTGATGTTCCGTGGCTTTCTGGTGAACATCAGCAACCCCAAGGCATTGGTGTTCATGCTGGCGGTGCTGCCGCAGTTCATCGACCCCCATGCTCCCCTGGTCAAGCAGTACCTGATCCTGGGCGTGACCATGATCTGTGTCGATCTCATCGTCATGGCCGGCTACACCGGGCTCGCCGCCAAAGTCTTGCGCCTGTTGCGCACCCCGAAGCAGCAACGGCGGATGAACCGGACCTTCGCCGGCTTGTTCATTGGCGCGGCGGGACTGCTGGCGACGATTCGCAAAGCCGCCGTGTAAACGCTGGTACTGCATAAGGAAATCAGTGTGGGAGCGGGCTTGCTCGCGAATATGGTTTGTCAGTGAACGTGTTTTTGACTGATGAATCGTATTCGCGGGCAAGCCCGCTCCCACTTTTTTGTGTCTTGCGGTAGGCATCAGCCTACAAATCCGCCTTTTCTGACAGACCAAACTGGGGGTAAGCAGGGAATTTGCCTATGTGGTGTTCGGATTGGGGCGGCATACGACCTGCGTCGATTTTTCGATCATGGAGCTCTCTCGTCCATCCGGTGACCGCAGATGCCCGTTTCCTCCACAGCCCAGTTCAGATTGACGATCGACAACCTGCCCGATGAGTTCGGTGTTCTCGCCTTCGAGGGTACGGAGGCAATCAGTCGGCCTTTTGAGTTCAGGATCAGGCTCGTCAGCGAACATGCCGGCCTGGCGCTTGAACGGTTTCTGCACCGCTCCGCCTTCCTGGCTTTCGACGCGCAGGGCAATGGCATCCATGGACAAATCGCGGACTTCGCCGTGGGCGAGTCCGGGCGAAGGCTGACCCACTATCACGCGACGCTGGTGCCGCGCCTCAGGAGCCTCGACCTGGCTTTCAATCGGCGAATCTTCCAGCGGCAGACCGTTCGCCAGATCATCACCGAGGTGCTCAAGCTGCATGGTCTGCTGGAAGATGCCTTTCGTTTTCAACTGGGCCCCACGAAATATCCTCCCCGGGACTATTGCACCCAGTACGAAGAAAGCGACCTGGCCTTTATCCAGCGCCTGTGCGAAGAGGAGGGTTGGCATTACCACTTCGAACATGGACCGCAGCAGCATGTCCTGGTCGTGGGTGATGACCAGTCCCGGTTCAGGAGTCTGCCCCCCACGCCGTTCGTGCCCGACGGTGCGATGGTCGCCGACGGACCCACGATCCGGACCTTTTCCGTTCGGGTGCGAGGCGCCACCAGCCGCGTAACCTGGCGGGACCATGATTTCAAACAGCCTCGCCTGATCCTGGAAGGTGCCGCTCGCCACAAACCGTTGGCTGAAGAGGGAGCGCAACCGGACCGCGAGGACTATGCCTATGCGCCAGGGCGTTTCCTGACGTTGGCCCAGGGCCGACGGACTGCCCTGCGGGCCCTGCAGCGGCGGCAAAAGGACAGCTGCGTTGCCGAAGGCAGCAGCAATCAACCGGTCTTGGTGAGCGGGCATTTCATGAGGCTGGAGAATCATGCTCGGGCTTGCTGGAACCAGCGCTGGCTGCTCACCTGGCTCAGGCATGAAGGCGCGCAACCCCAGGTTCTTGAAGAAGCCATTGGCAATGTGGCGGAGGGGGTACCGGAGCAGGGCTATGGCAACCGGTTCAAGGCGGTTCCGTGGGACGTGTTCTATCGCCCGTCCGTAAGGCATCGGCGACCGTTGCTGGTCAGTGAAACGGCCACGGTCAGCGGCCCGCAAGGCAGCGAGATTTATTGCGACGAGTATGGCCGGGTCAAAGTCCGTTTCCATTGGGACCGTGCCGAAGGCAACCCGGAGCGGAGCAGTTGCTGGGTGCGGGTCGCCACGGGGTGGGCGGGGGATGGGTTTGGCACCCAGTTGATCCCCCGGGTTGGCATGGAAGTCGTGGTCACCTTCCTGGCGGGCGATCCCGATCAACCGCTGATCACCGGTTGCGTGCCGAACCAGGTCAACCCCGTTCCCCATGGGTTACCCCTCAACGACACCCGCAGTGTCTTCAAGAGTCGGAGCTCTCCGGGCGGGGGCGGCAGCAATGAATTGCACATCGAAGACCGAAAGGGGGCTGAACGGATCTATCTGCGGGCCGAACGCGATCTGTTCGCCAAAGTGCGCAATGACCACACGCTGGAGATTGGCCGCGATCAGCGCATTACCCTGGCGGGTCAGCGTTACAGCGAAGTGCGGGGCGAGGAGCACCACACCGTTGGAGGGCATCGCGTGACGCAACTGGATGCCGACGACTTTCTCAACATCAACGGCAGCCTCCATGCACAGGCCGGCGAGACGCTGGTGATTCGCGCCGGGCAGGTCCTGCAGCTCGAATGCGCGGGGGCGCTGACAGTCAAGTCCGGATCGCAGCTGACTCTGGAGGGCGGTGGGCATTTCCTGCGCATTGGGGCCGACGGCATTTTCAGCAGCACCCCCATCGAGCAGGGAGGTGGTCCGGGTCCCGGAGCGGCGCTGCGGTACAAACCTGCCCGCCGGCCGGGTGAAACCGATGAGCCAGTGGTCGGACGCGCAGGCCTTTCGACTGGCGTCGTCGCGATAAGCGAAGGCGCGACCGGGCCCCCGGCAGGTAACTCGCCCTCATCGATCGGCGTGCTGTGCAAGCGTTGCTTTCAACAAGCCCAAGCCCAGGCCAGAGGCTTGGCCACCCGTCTCTGAGCGGGTCAACTTTCAAGGATGATCATGTCTCCAACTGCCCTGCAATGGTTGCAACATCTGTACGTTCAGGCCAAGGCCTGCGGCCTCGCTCACATGGATCTGCTGATCAACTGCGCGCTATTCGATTATCCGCTGTTGCGACGTTTGAACGAGCTCACGCCGTCGCCGCGCTACCGGCTGCTGCTCCAGGACTCCCCCGAACGAGCCTTCGCTGACCAGGGGCCGGTGCTGGTGCGGGTTCTGCTTTTCAATACCGCGCAGCGGCGCTGGCTGACGGACTTCATCCAGAGCTGCTATCGCCATTCGCGGGTGCTGGCGCTGTTCAGTCGCTGGTCGTTCGACGCCCTTGGCGAACGCCTGGGACGGTGCACCCAGGCCGAATGGGCCCAGGGTCACAGAAGCGGCGTGCTGCGCTACTACGACACCCGCTTGTTCAGGGTCTTGTGCGAACTGCTCGATCCCGATCAGCTCAGGATGCTCCACGAAGGCGTCATCCATTGGCAGTGGATTGACCGCGACGGCAAGGCCTGTCGGATGGCGGGGTTCGATGTCCGGCAAAGGGAGGCGGTGCGGGGCGCGCCAGTGTTGCGGTTGAGCGACGAGCAAGTCACCGGAGTGGGCGTTCTCAGCGACGCGCAGCAATGGTGTGCCCGGCAGGAAATTCTTCCGGGCACTTACGGTTTTGATTCGTTCGAGACGTTCATCTACCAGGCTTTTCGCGTTCATGTCGATGCAGACCGCCAGCATCTGATGGGAGTGGCGCGGGAGTGAACTGGTCAAGTAATCCCGGACACCGGTTACGGTGTTTATGCCGCTTTTTGCTCCATGGCTATTGGCGACAGATAGTTGTTGTAGCTGTGGAGCCTCGTGCGGTTGTAGTACATGAAGAAGCGCACCATATCGGTTCTGGCTTCCTCGATCAGGCTGTAGCCGCCACGAGGCACCCACTCGGACTTCAGCGTGCCGAAAAATCGCTCTGTTGGAGCGTTGTCCCAACACTGCCCGCGATGGCTCATGCTTTGCAGAATGCCATGGCGCATCAGTTCTTCTTGAAACTTGCGACTGGTGTACTGGCAGCCCTGGTCTGAGTGAAACATCAGTCCCGACGGACACGTTCGTACCGCTGTCGCCATGCGTAACGCTTTGCTGACCAAGTTGGCATCGTTGACCAGAGAAAAAGCCCAGCCAATGACCCGGCGAGCATACAAATCAATCACGATGGCCAGATGAACCCAGCGTTTACCCACCATCAGGCTGGTCACGTCGCCACACCAAACCTGATCGATTGCAGTCGGTTTGAAGTTGCGCTTAAGTCGATTGGGCGCGACAAATGCTTCTACACCTTTGGATCTGAAGGGGTGGGGCTGGCGTTGTTTACTGACAATGTTAGCCTCCCTCATCAGCGCTCTGACAAGGCTCCTTCCAGCAATTATTTTCTGAGACTTCAGGCCCATGCTGATCATCCTGGAACCCATGGCCTCCCGGCTTTCGCTGTGCAGTTCAACCACTTTCAGCTTGAGCTCTTCGCGTCTGATCCGCGGTTGGGCTCTGCGCTGAAGCCACTCATAAAAACTGCTGCGTTTCACATCGAAAACACGACACACAATGGCCGTCGGGAACGACTCTCTTAATTCCGCAATCATCGAAAACGATCGGGATCCGACATCAAGAGAGCGGTAGCCTTTTTTAAGATTTCAGCTTCCATCTCCATACGCTTGATCTTGGCTTTTAACTCCTGGATCTGGCGCTGATCTTCGGTAATTGCCTTGGTGCCTTTAACTGGCTGGCCCTCGCTTTCCTTACGAACCTGATCAACCCAGCGTCGTAGAGCGGTGGGCCCGATATCCAGCGAAGCACAGACATCTGGAACCGGGCAATTATCATCAAGCACCATGCTGGCAGCATGCAGCTTGAATTCGCGGGTGTAGACCTTTCTTTCGTTCATGGAACCTCCAAGTTGGCGAAATCATATCGCCCTTAAGAGGTGTCCGGAATTATTAGGCCAGTTCAGAGCAGTTCCTCCAGGGGTGGCTCGCCAAGTGTGCCGCCCAAGCGAAGGGTGAACGAGGTATCAGCCAATGACGTTTCCAGGGACATGGAGGCTGTCGCTCTTTAGTGCTCTTTGCGGTTGCATGCCTGCGCAAACCGGCCTGATCGGTACGCCCATCGAAGGCTATAACCACACGTCGGCGGCCATCCATCACTTTAGTGTCAACCGCAACGGTGGGCCGGACATCGGGCCTTATGGCGGTGGCGGCAAGCAGAACTGTTGCATCGGGATGCCCGTCCAATGGCGTCCGGGGCTGAAGGTGTTGGTGGAGTGGGAGAAGGATCCGGCGCCCCACGCTTATGGCCGTTGGCCTGAGCGTCGACACACCGATGAATGGCGGGCGCGGATGAGCGCACATCGGGCCGGCTACAGCCGGCACAGCGTCTGGGCTGAGGTGGCGTCCTACGAGCGGCTCGGTGTGGTTGACGTGCACTTCCTGCCTTGCGATCAAGTGGCCGTGTCCGCGGGAGTGATGTTGCCAGGCAAGCCCGGTTACCCCTTCGGTTTCCCCCGCAGGATGGAGGCGCCGTCGCCATGCCCGGCAAATTGAAAAACAGGTCACAGGCCCTGGCCGTCACGCCATTCTTTACGAACGAGGGCCTGTTGCCGCGAACGCCCAAGGACGTTACGCGCAATCAGGTCGAACAGCAGAGACTCCTGACTGAGGCTGCGAACATTTCCAGGACGGCTTGCAGGGCGGCGAACGTTCCCTATTCCGGCCCACCCTGCATGGATGTGTTGCACATCACGTTGTGTTTTGACGGCACCAATAACCACGAACCCACGGACAAGCGAAACCACCCGCCGACCACCAGCAACGTGGCGCGGCTGTATCACGCCAGCCTGGGTGGCGATACCGGTCCGGGGCAAAGCCGGGCCAACGAGGCAGGTTTCTATGCCTATTACATGCAGGGTGTCGGCACCGGGTTCCCGGAGGTCGGTGAGTTTGAACCCGACGCCATGGGGTTGGTGGCTGCTCGTGGTGGCGAAAACCGCATCAACTGGGGCCTGACGCGGCTGATCGATGCCTTGCGTCGACACTGTGGGGAGCCGCACCTGGAACCGGCGCAAGCCTTTGCCTGGGTCCGGCAGATGAGCAGTGGCTTAGGTGATGCGCTCAATACCGGACAAGCGCGTAGGCGCGCCGTACTGGAGGAGCCATTGACAGCTTTGCGCGAGACCGTCGAGCGTTTGCACGCCAGTCACGCGATCCCACGGATCAAGGCCCTGCGCCTGTATGTCTATGGATTCTCCCGTGGCGCCGCTCAGGCCCGGACGTTTACCCAGTGGTTGCGTCAACTGACCGAAGTCGAGGCGAACGGCGAAACCTGCCACCTGTTTGCCGGCGTGCCCATCAGCATCGGTTTCCTCGGTCTGTTCGACACGGTGGCGTCGGTGGGCATGGCGTACCTGGCGCCCTTTGTCAGCGGACACATGGGCTGGGCGGACGGTTCGTTGCGGTTGCCCGAGTCGCAGGTATTCCTGGAGCGCTGTGTGCATATGGTGGCAGCCCATGAGCAGCGTGGCAGTTTTCCCCTGGATTCGATCCGTCGAAAAGCCGACCCTGACGATCCCGATTGTCCCTCCACCTATCGTACGGACACATTTGAATACCTCTACCCGGGTGTGCATTCGGATGTCGGTGGGGGGTATCCGCCGGGAGACCAGGGCAAGGCGTTGGGAGGCAATCACGAACTGCTGTCCCAGTTGCCCTTGCAGCACATGTTCCATGAGGCCTATCAGGTCGGCGCGCCCTTGCAGGCACCGGCCGATGCCCTTAGCGATGAGCAGAAAGAGCGCTGGCCGTGGTTGGTCATGGACGGTGGGACATACGACGCGTTCGACATCTCCCCAACGCTGGTCCATCGTTTCAACATCTGGCTCGACGCCCAGGACAATGGGCCGCTCGAACAGGTGATGGCCCGGGAGGCCGGCTTGATCACCGGTTGGCGCATCAGCCGTTATGCCAATTTTCTCTTTCGCACGACCCCGGCCTGGGCCCATGTGCAGGGCAAGGACATGAGCGAAGAGGAGCGTTCGGCCTTCGCCGCGCTACACCGGCGACAACGGGAGGAAGACACGGCCCTGCGTGCCGGCAAGGAGCCTCCCGCCGTACCCGTTGATCATGAAAGCCACTTGGCCCTGAAGCGTGCTTATGAACAACGGACCAGTGTAGGCGAGATCGCGCTCAATACGGCGAAAACGTTCGAACCGAGCCTGGATCAGCGTCAACTGCACGGCGCCATGCTGGATTTTCGCCGCGACTACGTGCCTGAGTGGAACCTGAATCCCTTCGGTTCAGGCCTGAGTCAAGGTCGCCTCATCAATGCCTCGGTCGGCGGCCTGGTGTACCTGCTCAACGAGCAGGATGAGGCGGAGGAATACCGTGACCTGCGCCGGGCCGGCACTCGGGAAGTGACGCGCTGGTTCGGTGAGGACCTTGTGCCTCGGGATGATGAAGCGTGGGAGCTGGCGCGGTTGTTCGATGAGCATGTCCACGACTCTCGCGCCTGGTTCATGAACGCGGTGCTGGACGAGCGGGAAGTGTTCAGTGACTACTTTCGATATCGAGCGATTTTTTTCGATGACGAGTCCAATAAGCGCCTGTCGCTGTTGGCAACGGCCGGGCAGGTCATTGGCGTGGCCGTGGCGCTCGCCGGGGTTGGCTTGAGTGTCAGCCGCCGCGATCCGCGCCTGTTGGTGGGCCTGCTGATGCCGGGGCTCGGCATCCCGGTGCTCCGTGGCAAGCTTGGCATCGTTCCGACGATCGAGGCCTTTGATAGCGCCACCGGTATCGTCCTGCCGTTGGTCGAGGGGCTCGATGAGGTTCGTGCCTACACGCGGCAAGTCGGCAATGTCCTGAAGCTGGCACAGGCCTTACCGTCCCCAACACCGCTGAACGAGCAAACGGCGGATAGCCGCGGGTGGCAGCCATTGCTGGACGCGATTCAATCGGTGAGAAAGCCGGAGGGTGGCTGGTTGGGACGGCTCAGACAGGTGCGTGATGACGCTACAAAAGCCCCTGTCCCGGATCCGGGAGGCAGGGGCTCTGGTGCTTAGCGCAGGATCACCGGTGCGGTGTCCCTGGGCAGGTTGTTGCGCGGTACCGGCTCGCCGGGCAGCTCATGGCTTGGGCCGCCAAGCTGTTCGCTCAGCTGTCGCGCCACGTCTTCGCCCAGGGCCTTGGACACGTCGCGTACCACGCGGGGGCGGTTGAGGCTGATGCGCGCGTCCCGGTGGTTCAGCAATTTGGTGTCCTGGCCTTCACCCATGGCGGTGAACGCCGAGGTGATTTCGAAGGTCCGGGTGTTGATCAGGCTGAAGTCGGCCACCAGCGTCAGCCCAAGCACCGCCGAGTAACTGTCGGTGTTGGCCAGTTCATTGATGTCGCGGGTGAAGTCGATGTCCGACACCGTGCCGAACAGCACGTAGTCGGCGCCCTTGAAGCGTCCGGCCTTGATGCGCTTGATCACATCGTAGACGTCTCCGGTGGAGGACTCGGTGTGAGGCGTGCCCTGTACCAGCTGGAACATGCCGCTGCGCAGGATTTCACCCTTGATGTCTCCGGTGAACTTGCGCAACTCGCCCTGCTCGATGTAGCTGCTGGTGGCTTCCATCTCGTCGTAGCTCGACGACGCGCTGGCACTGTAGGTGTTCGCCTGGAAATTGCTCTGGGCCGAAACGGTGTGGATATATTCCTCCACCCGTTGCTGGTAGGCCAGGTCGGTAACGGCGACTTTCGGGGCCGCCTGCGCGCCGAACGCGCAGGCCAGGGCCATGATGCCTATCCATGTGCGCATGGCTTAGCGCTCCGTGGTCTTGCGGATTTCTTTTTCGTCCATCCACTCGGCCAGACCGCTTTCGACGTCGATCAATTGCAGGCTGAATTTGTAGAAGACGTCCTTGTAGTCGCTGCTGCGCTTGACGATCGAGCTGATGGAGCCCTCGAGGCGGTATTTGGCGGCGATCATGTTGCCGGTCTTGGCCACGGTGCTCTTCTTGTACAGGCCGCTCTGGTTCTGCAGCTTGAGCTGGTCGACCTGGCTGTCCATGGCGGTGTTGTCGCTGGCGAAGCGCGCCGCGCCGGTCTTCATCAGCTGGGTCTTGATGCTGGTGGTGATCTCGCGGGTATCGATGTACTCGCTGGTCTTGTTCTTCACGTCATAGACCTGGACCACCGGACGACCGTGCAGGATGCCGGACTGGGCCAGGGAGCGGGTCATGGACTCGGCGATCATCTGCAGATCGGTGGAGCCGAACTCGTTGGTCACGGTTTCCACGGCCTTGGTGTCGCCGTAGGTAATGTTCTTGTTGCCCAGTACCGGGGAGTTGTTGGCGCAGCCGCTGACCAGCAGGGCGGCGAGGGTGAGGAATGCAATGCGTGTGAACATGGAAGAGCTCTCTAAAGCTGAAAGGGTTAACGCAAGTTGCCGTCAGTCAAAGAACCTTGTGGGGGCGAGCCTGCTTGCGATAGCGATTTTCCAGCCACCGCTTCGCGAGCGGGCTCGCTCCCACAGGGTTTGTATCCGACTGTCGGTCATCAGGCTCAAGGCGTATTGATTTCCAACCGGAAGTCCACGGCCTTGGGTGTCGGCGCGATAGCCGGCAGGAAACTGGTCTGTTCGCCGTACAGCGTCAGGCTCTTCCAGGTTTCCTCTTCGGCAATCGGAAAGCCTTCAGGCCCCAGCCAGGCAAAGCGGTAGTACATGGTCTTGTTGTTGTAGCTGGTGTTGCTCAGCTGCACGTTGACGGTCATGTAGCCATTTTCCCGGGCTACGCGCATGGCGCCGACCACGATGTTCTTCGTCTTGCCCATCGCCACGACCTTGCTGGCGGCGCTGCCCGGCTCAGGGGGCGGCGGGGTGGCGCAACCGGCCAACAAGGCCAGGGCGCCGACGGCGATCAGTTTTAAACGCATGTGAACAAGACTCCGTTCTTAAGGTTGTTTGAGACTGACGACGGCGGTCGGGTCGACACCTGGCATCACCTGGGCGGCCAGGCCACCGGCGAAGACCTGATTGCCCACGGCCCGCAGGGTGATGACCTGGTAGCGCTGGTCGACGACCACCTTGACCACCGAGCCGCCTACCGCGTTGGGCAGGGTGACCTGGTGCTCGCCCTTCTTCAGGCGCAGGCGCACCACTTGGGTGTAGTCCGGCAGGGTGCGCCAGGTCCGGGTATCGGCGCCTTCGAGCACGGCCGAGGTGAGGCCCACGGCCAGGCCGGCCAGAGGATTGGTATCGTTGATCTGCTTTTGCGCCACGCCACGGGTGACGGCTCGCACAGTGGTGCGCAAGATGATGCCGGGCATGTCGTCGCGAAGGGCGCGGCGGGACATGGCGGTGATGCTGTTGAGCTGGGTCAGGTCCATCTGGCGACCGTCGACACCGATCTGGGCGAAGGTCGCGGTGGAGGTGTCAGGCTTGATCACCGGGAACGACAGTGGCGTGATGACGAGGTTGCCACTGATAGGCAATGGCAGAGGGATGCGGATCGAGTCGCGGGACGGCGCCAGGCCGCTTTGCACCACGATCAGGATATCGCTGTCATCGTTCTTGGCGGCAGGCTTGTCCAGGTTCAGCAGTGCCTGCTCCAGCAAGGGGGTGTTGGGGCGCAGCTCGGCGGCCTTGCGATAGCCCGGAGCGGCCAGGTCTTTTTCCCCCAGGGCTTCGTAGACGAAACCGGCCAGGTAATGGCTGAACGCGCTCTGGTAGCTGTTTTTCAGGCCCACCACTTCCGGCGCGTCGAGGCTGGCCACGGGGTAGCCCTGGAGGTCTTTGTACTCGGTCTTGACCCCTTGCTGCTCGGCCTCTTCCTCGCGCTTGAGGTATTCCTTGTCCCGCAGATCGGCAATTACCGCTTCGCGTTCGTGGGTCTTCTTGATCTGGGTCCGGGCGCCGTCGAAATCGTTCACGGCCAGCAGATTCAGGGCCATCTGCGTGGTCAGCATGACCTTTTCGTAATCGTAGCCCTCGTAGCGCCGGACCTTATCGTTGACCAGGAAACTGCCGAACTGCGCCACGTACTTGGCGGTGTCGAGCTTGACCGAATCTTCCCACTGGCCAACCTGCCGATCGGCGCTGGTCCAGGCCGTCTGGCTGCCGGACAGATCGCCTTTGGCACGCAGCAGCTCACCTTTTTCAAAGTAATACAGCAGGTCCCGGTCCTGGCTGGTGTTGTTTTTTTCCAGCAGGGTCAACGCGGCGTCGACGTTGCCAGACGCCAGTTGCTGATTGGTCTGGGCCAGTTCACTGTCGTAGTTGCGAAAAACCGAACAGCCGGACAGCAAGGTGATCGCTCCGAGGGCGACCGAAAAAACGGCACGGGAGGCCATGAACATTCTTCCCTGAGTAGCAGCCAGGTGGGCGGGTCGGGCTGGGTCGATCCACGGACGGCGTAAAGACGCTATCGGTTCCTCATAACCAGAGGAGCTTTTATGCCAAGTTCTTATAAGAAGGCCGCGGGATTATAGACATGGCTGTTAGCTATGTAATGGCTTTTCAATCTCTAAATGGTGTTTTTGTGACATCACTTCCAAAGCATGAAAATCCGATGAAAATGTGCCACCACCGCACATTCACTCTTGAGCCAAAGCTTGTGAGAGTGAACAATGTGTTACTTCTTATTTTCAATTGAGAGTCATTCATGATTGCCCCGCTTCGTTTTCTGGCCTGGCTTGCGCTGCCGTTGCTTGCCCTGTGCAGCAACCCATTGCTGGCCAACACCGTCGAAGGCGCTCCCCAGGCCTTGCACTTGCTGGATTACATCGGGGCGGATTACCCGCAAACCGTCGAAGCGGGCAAGGTCATCGACGAGTCCGAATATCGCGAGCAGCTGGAATTCACCCAGGTGCTGGAAGGGCTGATCGTTGCATTGCCGGCCAAGCCGGAAAAGGCAGAGCTCACGCAGGGCATCAGTGCCCTGCGCCAAGCGATCACCCAACATCAGGATGGCGGCGACGTCGCCCGCCTGGCACGTCAGCTGGGGGCGAAGCTGGCGGTGGCCTATGAAGTCAGCCAGGCGCCGGTCATTACCCCGGACCCGACCCGCGGTGCGCCGCTGTATGCCCAGAACTGCTCGGTGTGCCACGGTGACAGTGGCGCCGGCGACGGCCCTGCCGGTGTCGGCCTGGTACCGGCGCCCTCCAACCTGCGCGATGGGCGGCGTCTCGATCACCTGAGCCTCTACGCGATCTACAACACCCTTGGCATGGGCATCGAAGGGACCGACATGCCGGCCTTCGCCGATCAGCTCGATGAACGTCAACGCTGGGACCTGGCTACCTATATCGCCAGTTTCAGTGCCGACCCGGCGGCGACCAAGAGCGAACAGACCTTCAACCTCGCCGACCTGGCCCGACAGACCCCGGCTGAAGTGCTGGCGGCCCAAGGCCCCGCCGCGGCGGCAACGTTCCGCGCCCAGCGTGCCCAGCCGCCGCAGGTGCAGCGTGGCCCGGCGCAGTTGCTCGACTACACCGCCGCCACCCTGGATAAAAGCATCGCGGCCTATCGTGCCGGTGATCACGACCAGGCCTATGACTTGTCGGTCGCGGCCTACCTGGAAGGCTTCGAGCTAGTGGAAAGCTCGCTGGATAACGTCGATGCGACTGTGCGCAAGGACACTGAAAAGGCCCTGATGGCTTACCGCCAGTCCCTGCAGGACGGCTTGCCGGTGGAGCAGGCCGAACAGCGCCTGGATGCGGCCAAGGCCAAGTTGAAGGCGTCGGCAGGGCTGTTGGGTGGAGACGGCCTGAGTTGGTCGCTGAGCTACATCTCGGGTTTGCTGATTCTGTTGCGCGAAGGGCTGGAAGCGATCCTGGTGCTGGCGGCGATCCTCGCGTTCCTGCGCAACACCGGCCAGGAGTCGGCGGTTCGCAGCGTCAACGCGGGTTGGGGCCTGGCGTTGCTGGCCGGTCTGGCGACCTGGGGCCTGGCGGCGTACGTGATCGACGTCAGCGGTTCCCAGCGTGAATTGCTGGAAGGCGCAACGGCGTTGTTCGCCAGTGTGATGGTGCTGTGGTTGGGTGTGTGGATGCACGATCGCCGTCACGCGGCGGCCTGGCAGGATTACATCAAGAGCAGCCTGGTCGGTGGTGGCGGCCGTTTCGGCTTCGCCGTCCTGGCGTTCTTCTCGGTGTATCGCGAACTGTTCGAAGTGATCCTGTTCTACGAAACCCTGTGGCTGCAAGCCGGCCCCGCCGGGCATAACGCCGTGCTGGCCGGTGGCGCGACGGCGCTGGTGCTGCTGGTAGGACTGGCCTGGGTGATCCTGCGCGGGTCGGCGCGACTGCCATTGGCGCTGTTTTTCAGCATCAACGCCGCGTTGCTGTGCGCGCTGTCGGTGGTCTTCGCCGGACATGGCGTGAAGGCCCTGCAGGAAGCCGGGATCTTCGGCACCCGCCCGGTGGCGTTCTTCGACTTCGATTGGCTGGGTATTCACGCCGATGCCTATTCGCTGACCGCTCAAGTGATCGCGATCCTGGCAATTGTCGTGTTGTATGGCCGTAGTTGGGTGGCGGAGAAGCGTCGGGTGCAGGTTTCCTGATGCGTGTCTGGATCGACGCTGACGCCTGTCCCAAGGCGGCGAAGGAGCTGGTGGTCAAGTTCGCCTTGAAACGCCAGTTCGAGGTCGTGCTGGTGGCCGGACAACCGCAGATCAAGCCAAGCCTGGCCTGCGTCAAGTTGATCGTGGTCCCCAGCGGCCCTGATGCGGCGGACGATTATCTGGTGGAGCACGCGGGGCCGGGTGAGCTGGTGATCTGTAGCGACGTGCCCCTGGCCGACCGGTTGGTGAAGAAGGGCGTTGCAGCCCTGGACCCCCGCGGCAAGGAGTTCAACCCACAGAACATGGGCGATCGGCTGGCGGTGCGCAACCTGTTCACCGATTTGCGTGAACAGGGTCAGATGGGCGGTGGCCCTGCGGCCTACAGCGAGCGGGACAAGCAGGGGTTCGCCAATGCGCTGGATCGGATCCTTACGCGTTTGAGCCGGATGTCCGGAGCCTGACACTGTTCCTTTGTGGGAGCGAGCCTGCTCGCGATGGCGGTGTGTCAGCCAACCGAAGTATCAACTGAACCGACGCTATCGCGAGCAGGCTCGCTCCCACATGGGGTGCTCAGGCATCGTTTTCGTGGGTCAGCTCGAGTATCCGGTCCACCAGCTTGTTGATCCCCGATGCCGCTTCGCTGATGTTCTGCGCCAGCATGTAGGCCGGGGTGCTGACCAATCTGCGTGCGCGGTCTTCGACGATGTCGGTGACGGCGCAGTCTTCATGAGTACCGCCCATTTTGTTCACCGCAGCGGCGGTGTCGGCATCCGTACCGATGGTGCAGGTCACGCCGGGGCCGTAGATTTTTGCCGCCAGGGCCGGGGAAATGCAGATGAGCCCCACCGGCTTGCCAGCCTCGGCGAAGGCCTCGGTCAGCGCCAGGAGCTCCGGCTGGACGGTGCAATCCGCGCCTTCGACGGCAAAGTTGGAGAGGTTCTTCGCCGAACCGAAGCCGCCGGGTACGATCAGGGCGTCGAAGTCCTCGGCCCTGGCTTCGCGCAAGTCCTTCACGTTACCCCGGGCGATCCGCGCCGACTCCACCAGCACGTTGCGGCTTTCGGGCATTTCTGCACCGGTCAGATGATTGATCACATGCAGTTGGGCGATGTTGGGGGCGAAGCACTGGACCTGCGCGCCGCGTTGGTCCAGGCGCAGCAGGGTGATCACGCTTTCGTGGATCTCGGCGCCGTCGTACACGCCACAGCCGGAAAGGATCACTGCAACTTTTTTGCTCATGGGTTTTTCTCCAGATTCATGGCGTTAAATGTCCACTAATTTGTCACTCGTTGCCATAGGGTTGTCCGGCGGCTAAACCTAATCTGCCGACTATCTCCTGCCCGGGTCGCATCATGAATTTCATTCTGTATGCCGTGCCGTTTTTCTTCGTGCTGATCGCCGTCGAGCTGCTGGCCGACCGCTGGCGTGGCGTGAGTCATTACCGCATGGCCGATGCGATCAACAGCCTGAGCACTGGCGTGCTGTCGACCACTACCGGTTTGTTGACCAAGGGCGTGGGGCTGGTGACCTACGCCTTTGCCCTGAAACATCTTGCTCTTGTCCGGCTGCCTGCCGACCAGGCCTGGGTCTGGGTGTTTGCCTTCGTGTTCTATGACTTCTGCTATTACTGGCTGCATCGCATGGGCCATGAGCGCAACATCCTCTGGGCGGCTCATTCGGTGCATCACCAGAGCGAGGACTACAACCTCTCCACGGCGCTGCGTCAGACCAGCACCGGATTCCTCCTGAGTTGGGTGTTCTACCTGCCGCTGGCCGTGCTGGGCGTGCCGCTGACGGTGTTCGTCAGCGTCGCGGCGCTGAACCTGCTGTACCAGTTCTGGGTCCACACCCAGCACATCCCCAAGCTTGGCTGGCTGGAGTGGTGCTTCGTCACGCCGTCCAATCATCGTGCCCACCATGCGCAGAACCCTCTCTACATGGATCGCAACTACGGCGGGGTGTTCATTATTTGGGACCGTCTGTTTGGCACCTTCCAGGAGGAAGACGACCGCGAACCGGTGATTTTTGGCGTGACAACGCCGTTGGCGAGCTGGAACCCGTTGTGGGCCAACCTGCAGTTCTATGTGCAGTTATGGATGGATGCCCGACGGGCCGGGCGGTGGTGGGACAAGCTGCGGATCTGGTTCATGCCCACCGGGTGGCGACCAGCTGACGTGGCGGTGAGATACCCGATGGAAAAGCCGGATTTGAGCCTTTTCCGCAAATTCGAGGTGCCGCTGGACGGACGCCAGCGAGGCTACGTGGCGCTGCAGTTCTGCCTCTACATCGCGCTGGGCAGTTATTTGATGAACCTGGAGAACAGCCTGCCCGTCGCTGCCTTGGTGCTGGGTTGGGGGGCGGTGGCGTTCGGGCTGTTCGTACTGGGCGTGGCCCTGGAAAATCGCCCATGGGCGCAGAAGCTGGAGTGGTTGCGGCTGGCCTCGAACCTGCCGCTGGCGTGGCTGGCGCCGCTGGCCGGATTGTGGCCGGGCGGCCCCGTGGCCTGGGTCGGCGTGCTCAGCTACAGCCTGCTCAGCCTCATGGGGCTCTATTACTGTCGCAACCGGTTTGCTCGGCTGGTGTCGTAGGTTCGCCAGCGGTGGCGCGCTCAAGCCGTTCGGCTTCGAGGACTTTTTTCGCCAGTCGCGCATTCTTGATGCGTCGACGCAACCACAGGCACAAGCCCAGCACCAGTAACGCGCCGAGTACCCACAATTCATATTTCTTGATACTGCCCAGCATGCCTTCGAGCACCGCGCCGAAGTGATAGGCGGCTGCGGCCAGCGCGGTCGCCCAGATCGCCGCGCCAATGCCGTTGAGCAGCAGGTAACGCCCTGGCGGATAGCCTGACAGGCCAATGGCCACCGGCATCACCGTACGCAGGCCATAGACGAAGCGAAAGCTCAGGACCCAGATGTCCGGATGCTTGCGGATGTGCTCCAGGGCACGGTCACCCATCAGTTGCCAGCGAGGCTTGCGCGCCAGCAGCTTGCGTCCATGCTTGCGTCCCAGGAAATACCACAGTTGATCGCCCGCATAGCTTCCGCAAAACGCCACGACCACCACGAGGTTGATGTCCATGTAGCCACGGAACGCCAGGAAACCTGCGAGCACGAGGATGGTTTCGCCTTCGAAGAACGTGCCGATAAAAAGGGCCAGATAGCCGAAGTCATGTAGAAATTGCTGGAGCATTGTCTGGGTGCTGGCGAAATGAACGCGCAGCCTAACCCTTCGGGCACATTCAGGAAAGTGTCGAAATGTGTCTCGACGTGAACATTTCCTACAACGACAATGACTGAGACGAAAGGTCACAGGTGCACATAACTGTCATACGTTGGTCATAATGGCCGCCTATAACTGTCACGCTCGCCCGTCAGTGGGCTCAGGAGTCTGCCGTGAGCTTTACCCCCGCCAATCGTCTGTTCCCTGCCACTCGTCTGCGTCGCAATCGCCGTGATGAGTTCTCTCGCCGGCTGGTGCGTGAGAACGTGCTGACCACCGATGACCTGATCCTGCCGGTGTTCGTGCTGGACGGTGAGAATCGGCGCGAAGCGGTGGCATCGATGCCCGGGGTGGAACGCCTGACCATCGATCTGCTGCTCGAAGAAGCCGTCCAATGGGTGGAACTGGGCATTCCGGCGCTGGCGCTGTTTCCGGTGACGCCGCCGGGCCTCAAGTCCCTGGACGCCGCCGAAGCCTGGAACCCGGACGGCATTGCCCAGCGTGCGACCCGTGCCCTGCGGGCACGCTTCCCGGAGTTGGGGGTGATCACTGACGTGGCGCTGGATCCGTTCACCACCCACGGGCAGGATGGCATCCTCGACGAAGACGGCTATGTGCAAAATGACATCACCGTCGACGCCTTGGTCAGACAAGCACTGTCCCATGC
This sequence comes from Pseudomonas sp. B21-028, assembly GCF_024749045.1. Taxonomy (NCBI): domain Bacteria; kingdom Pseudomonadati; phylum Pseudomonadota; class Gammaproteobacteria; order Pseudomonadales; family Pseudomonadaceae; genus Pseudomonas; species Pseudomonas sp. B21-028. The sequence continues at coordinate 6,189,720 of NZ_CP087184.1, read as the reverse complement.
CGAGGCCGGTGCCCAGGTGGTGGCGCCGTCGGACATGATGGACGGTCGCATCCAGGCGATCCGTGAAGCCCTCGAGGTGGCGGGACACGTCAACGTGCGGATCATGGCCTATTCGGCCAAGTACGCCAGTGCCTATTACGGCCCGTTCCGCGACGCGGTCGGCTCGGCCCTGAACCTGGGCAAGGCCAACAAGGCCTCTTATCAGATGGACCCGGCCAACAGTCAGGAAGCCTTGCACGAAGTGGCGGCCGACTTGTCAGAAGGGGCGGATATGGTCATGGTCAAGCCTGGCATGCCTTACCTCGACATCCTTTGCCGGGTCAAAGACGAATTCAAAGTGCCGACCTTTGTCTATCAGGTCAGCGGCGAGTACGCCATGCACATGGCGGCGATCCAGAACGGCTGGCTGAGCGAAGGGGTCATCCTCGAATCCCTCACCGCTTTCAAGCGCGCTGGTGCTGACGGGATCCTGACTTACTTCGCCGTGCGCGCCGCCCAATTGCTACGAGAGCAGAAATAGCCTCCCAGGAACTTGCGATGAATACCGAAGGACTCTCTGAAGTTGCCGTAAAAGACGCTCAACCCGTGGTCGAGCAAATCGCCGAAACACCACCGGAGCTGGAGCCCGCTCCCCCGGTGGTCGCCGCCGAACCCGCCCCGGCCCCGGCGATTGCAATCCCCAGCCTGGATGACAGCAGCTTGTACATCCATCGCGAGCTGTCGCAACTGCAGTTCAACATCCGCGTACTGGAACAGGCGCTGGACGAGTCCTATCCCTTGTTGGAGCGGTTGAAGTTCCTGTTGATCTTCTCCAGCAACCTGGATGAGTTCTTCGAAATCCGCGTTGCCGGCCTGAAGAAACAGATCACCTTCGCCCGTGAACAGGCCGGTGCCGACGGCCTGCAACCCCATCAGGCACTGGCGCGAATCAGCGAGCTGGTCCATGGTCACGTCGACCGCCAATACGCGATCCTCAACGACATCCTGTTGCCGGAGCTGGAAAAGCACCAGGTCCGCTTCATCCGTCGTCGCCACTGGACTACCAAGCTCAAGACTTGGGTACGCCGCTATTTCCGCGACGAGATCGCGCCGATCATCACGCCGATCGGCCTCGACCCGACGCACCCGTTCCCGTTGCTGGTCAACAAGAGTCTGAACTTCATCGTCGAGCTGGAAGGCATCGACGCCTTCGGCCGCGATTCCGGCCTGGCGATCATTCCCGCGCCACGCCTGCTGCCGCGCATTATCCGCGTACCGGAAGACGTCGGCGGCCCTGGCGACAACTATGTGTTCCTGTCGTCGATGATCCACGCCCACGCCGATGACCTGTTCCAGGGTATGAAAGTGAAGGGGTGCTACCAGTTCCGCCTGACACGTAACGCCGACCTGTCGGTGGACACCGAGGATGTGGAAGACCTGGCCCGCGCCCTTCGCGGCGAGCTGTTCTCCCGTCGCTACGGCGACGCGGTGCGCCTGGAAGTGGCCGACACTTGCCCGAAACACCTGTCCGATTACCTGCTCAAGCAGTTCAACCTGCATGAGACCGAGCTGTATCAGGTCAACGGTCCGGTCAACCTGACCCGGCTCTTCAGCATCACCGGCCTGGACAGTCATCCGGAGCTGCAATATTCGCCGTTCACGCCGCAGATTCCGAAGCTGCTCCAGAACAGCGAGAACATTTTCAACGTGATCAGCAAGCAGGACATCCTGTTGCTGCACCCGTTCGAGTCGTTCACGCCGGTGGTCGACCTGCTGCGCCAGGCCGCCAAGGATCCTCACGTCCTGGCGGTGCGCCAGACCCTGTACCGCAGCGGCGCCAACTCGGAAATCGTCGACGCCCTGGTGGATGCGGCGCGAAACGGCAAGGAAGTCACGGCGGTGATCGAATTGCGTGCCCGCTTCGACGAGGAGTCCAACCTGCAATTGGCAAGCCGTCTGCAAGCGGCCGGTGCGGTGGTGATCTATGGCGTGGTCGGTTTCAAGACCCACGCCAAGATGATGCTCATCCTGCGCCGCGAGGCCGGCGAGATCGTGCGTTATGCGCACCTGGGCACGGGCAACTACCACGCTGCCAACGCCCGCCTGTACACCGACTACAGCCTGCTGACTTCCGACGATGCCTTGTGCGAAGACGTCGGCAAGCTGTTCAGCCAGTTGATCGGCATGGGCAAGACGCTGCGCATGAAGAAACTGCTGCATGCGCCGTTCACCCTGAAAAAGGGCATGCTCGACATGATCGCCCGGGAGACCCAGTTCGCCCTGGACGGCAAACCGGCGCACATCATTGCCAAGTTCAACTCGCTGACCGATCCAAAAATCATCCGTGCGCTGTACAAGGCCAGCCAGTCGGGCGTGCGCATCGACCTGGTGGTGCGCGGCATGTGCTGCCTGCGGCCAGGTATCCCGGGGGTCTCCCATAACATCCACGTGCGTTCGATTATCGGGCGCTTTTTGGAGCACACGCGGGTGTTCTACTTCCTCAACGGCGGCGAGGAGCAGATGTTCCTGTCCAGCGCCGACTGGATGGAACGCAACCTCGACAAGCGCGTCGAGACCTGCTTCCCGGTAGAGGGCAAGAAGCTGATCCTGCGGGTCAAGAAAGAGCTGGAAAGCTACCTCACTGACAACACCCACAGCTGGAGCCTGCAGTCGGATGGCCGTTACATCCGCAACACGCCGACCGGCAACCAGAACCCGCGCAGCGTCCAGGCGACGTTGCTGGAACGTCTGAGCAGCCCGGTGCTGGCGGTTAATTAAGGAACTGCGAGTTCAGTTTTTTTTGTGGCGAGGGGATAAGTCCCCTCGCCACAGAGGATCTCAGTGGCTGTCTGATCAGTGGATATTCAGCACAATCCCGACCCGGGTCAGCCATTCCGCTTCCTGGGCGAAGTCGGCCTGGGTCAGTTGGTTTTCTTCCAGCCAGCCCTCGGGGAACATCACGTCAAGTTGAAAGCCGTCGGCGCGCAATGCCACCTGGGGCATTTCCTGGGTGCCGCGGATGTGGTGGAACAGGATCGCGAACCGTAGCAGCACGCACAGGCGAATCAGCTTGATGCCTTCATCGCCGAATTCGGCAAATTTATCCTTGGGAATGTTGCGTCGATGACCGCGTACCAGGAGGGCGAGCATCTGCTGGTCTTCCCGGGAGAAGCCGGCCAGGTCCGAGTGCTCGATCAGGTAGGCGCCGTGCTTGTGGTAGTGGTAGTGAGCGATGTCCAGGCCGACTTCATGGACCTTGGCGGCCCAGCCTAGCAACTCGCGCCAGACCCCATCGTTGAGGTCCCAGTCGTCGGCCACCTGGTCGAAGGCATGCAGCGCCTTGCGCTCGACGCGCACGGCCTGTTCCTGGTCGACGTGATAGCGTTCCATGAGCGAGCCCAGGGTGCGTTCGCGGACATCTTCGTGGTGATGGCGTCCGAGCAGGTCATACAGCACACCCTCACGCAGGGCGCCTTCGCAGTGGTCCATGCGTTGCAGTTCGAGGGCGTCGAAAATGGCTTCGAGAATCGCCAGGCCCGCTGGGAAAATCGCCCGCCGGTCGGGTTTGATGCCTTCGAAATCGATCTTGTCCGAGTCGCCGAGTTTGAACACCTTGCGCTTGAGCCAGGCCAGGCCCTCGGCGTTGACCTCGCCACTGCCATGGCCGCCGGCCTTGAGGGCCAGGCCGATGGCGCGAATGGTGCCGGAGGAGCCGATGGCTTCATCCCAGGTCAGGCGGTGCAGGGCATGCTCGATGCTCATGATTTCCAGCCGCGCCGCCGTGTAGGCCTGGGCGTAGCGGGCCGGCGTGATCTTGCCGTCGCGGAAATAGCGCTGGGTGTAGCTGACGCAGCCCATCTGCAGGCTTTCGCGCAACAGCGGCTCGAAGCGCTGGCCGATGATGAATTCGGTACTGCCGCCGCCGATGTCCGCCACCAACCGCTTGCCGGAGGTATCGGCCAGGGTGTGGGAGACGCCGAGGTAGATCAGGCGGGCCTCTTCGCGGCCGGAAATGACTTCCACCGGATGGCCGAGGATCTCTTCGGCGCGGCGGATGAACTCGCCACGGTTGCGCGCCTCGCGCAGGGCGTTGGTGCCGACGATCCGCACGGCGCCCAGTGGCATGCCGTTGATCAGTTGGGCGAATCGCTTGAGGCAGTCGAGCCCGCGCTGGATGGACTCTTCGCTCAGTTTGCGTTCTTCATCGATGCCGGCGGCCAGTTGGACCTTTTCACCGAGCCGCTCAAGAATGCGGATTTCCCCGTTCTGGGCCTTGGCGACAACCATGTGGAAACTGTTGGAGCCCAGGTCAATGGCGGCGATCAGGGACAGATTCTTGGCTTGGGATGGCGGCATGTCGGAAGGTCTCGGTCGATAACCCTGCCATCCTGCCACGATCAACCGCTTACGCCAACGCAAAGGCGACCGCTTCGCGGTCATTCGCGAGCAGGCTCGCTCCCACAGGGATTTCGAACACCCCGGAATCAGTGTGAGAGCGAGCCTGCTCGCGAAGAGCGCCGGACCTGACGGCGCGGATTTTCAGACAGCAGGCTCGATCATTCCGATAAAATTCGCCAGTTCGGCCGTCTTCGGAGCGGCAAACAGCACCTTGGGATCCCCCACCTCATGCACCTTGCCCTGGTGCATGAACACCAGTTTGTCCCCCACCTCGCGGGCGAAGCGCATCTCGTGGGTGACCATGATCAGCGTCATGCCTTCCTTGGCCAGTTGCCGCACCACGCCGAGCACTTCATTGACCAGCTCCGGGTCCAGGGCCGAGGTGATCTCGTCGCAGAGCAGTACCTTGGGTGACATCGCCAGGGCCCGGGCAATCGCCACCCGTTGCTGCTGGCCGCCGGACAAGCGGTCCGGGAAAGCGTCGAATTTTTCACCGAGCCCGACCCGCTCCAGCATCTCCCGCGCCAGTTCGCTCGCCTTGGCCTTGGATACTTTTTGTACAACCTGCGGCGCGAGCATCACGTTTTCGCCAACGGTCAGGTGTGGGAAGAGGTTGAATTGCTGGAACACCATCCCGACTTTCTGCCGCAGGCTGCGCAGATCGGCGCGAGCGGCATCGAGGTACTCGCCGTCCACTTCGATCACGCCATCGTTGATCGACTCCAGGCCATTGAGCGTGCGCAACAAGGTGGACTTGCCCGAGCCGCTGCGACCGATGATCGCGACCACCTGGCCTTCTTCGACGGTCAGGTCGATGCCTTTGAGCACGTGATGATCGCCGTAGTATTTGTGCAGGGCGGTAATTCTAAGCAGAGGCATGCAGTCTCCTTTCCAGGTAGCGTGCGCTGAGGGACAAGGGGTAGCAAAGGAGGAAATAGCCGAGGGCAACCAGGCCATAGACCATGAAGGGTTCGAATGTGGCGTTGGCGAGCATGCCGCCGGTCTTGGTGAGCTCGGTGAAGCCGATGATCGAGGTGACAGCCGTGCCCTTGACCACTTGCACCGAGAAGCCCACGGTCGGCGCCACGGCGATGCGCAGGGCCTGGGGCAGGATCACGTAGCGCAATTGCTCCAGCCGGTTCAGCGCCAGGCTCGAGGACGCCTCCCATTGGCCATTGGAGATCGCTTCGACGCAACCGCGCCAGATCTCCGCCAGGTAGGCGCTGGTAAACAGCGTCAGGGCAATGGCTGCGGCCATCCACGGCGAAATCTCCACCCCGGCCAGGGCCACGCCAAAGAACACCAGGAACAGCTGCATCAACAACGGTGTGCCCTGGAACAACTCGATATAGGTGCGGGCGACGTGGCGGGGCAGGGGGGCTCTGGCGATGCGCATCACCATGACCAGCAAACCGATCACGCCGCCACCGATAAACGCCACCAGCGACAGCGCGAGGGTCCATTGCAGGCCCGTGAGCAGGTTGCGCACCACGTCCCAGAAAGTGAAGTCGCTCATTGGTCGCTCCTGGCGCTGCTCTTGTACAGGCAGCGACGGCCCACCCAGTTCAGTAACTGGCGGATCAACAACGCCATGCACAGATAGATCAGTGTGGTCAGTGCATAGGTTTCAAAGGCGCGGAAATTGCGCGATTGAATGAAGTTGGCGGCAAAACTCAACTCTTCGGTGGCGATCTGCGCACAGACCGCCGAGCCGAGCATGACGATGATGATCTGACTGCTCAAGGCCGGCCAGACCTTGCCCAGCGCCGGCAGCAGCACCACGTGACGAAAGGCTTCGAAACGACTCATCGCCAGGGCCGCGGCGGCTTCCAACTGCCCGTGGGGGACAGCCTGGATGCCGGCGCGGATGATTTCGGTGGAGTAGGCGCCGAGGTTGATCACCATGGCCAGGACCGCCGCCTGCCATTCGGAAATCTGCACGCCCAGGGACGGCAGGCCGAAAAAGATGAAAAACAGCTGCACCAGGAACGGTGTGTTGCGGATCAGCTCCACGTACACCCCGAACATCGCCGCGAACGGGCGGATCTTCCACGCCCGCACCACGGCGCCGACGATGCCCAGGCCGATCCCGAGCAACGCGCCGATGGCCGTCAGTTCCAAGGTGAACAGCGCACCGCGCAACAGCAGCTCGGTGTTTTGCATCACCGGCAGAAAATCGAACTGATAAGCCATGCTCAGCCTCTCAAAATGGCGGTCAGAGATCGGCCGGCAGCGGCTGCTTGAGCCAGGTCTGGGCGTTTTTCTCCAGGCTGCCATCGGTCTTGGCCGTGGCGAGGATCCGGTTGACCTTGTCCAGCAGCGCGGGCTCGTTCTTGTTCACGCCGACGTACACCGGCGAGTCCTTGAGTTTCACTTTCAGCGCCGGGACACGCTTGGGGTTGCGCTCGCTGATGGCGACCATCACCACGTTGCCGCTGGCGATCAGGTCCACCTGGCCGGCGAGATAGGCCGCGATGGTCGAGTTATTGTCTTCGAAGCGCTTGATGGTGGTGCCTTCCGGGGCGACCTTGGTCAGCTCGATGTCTTCGATGGCGCCCCGGGTGACGCTGACGGTCTTGCCCTTGAGGTCGTCCAGGCCATTGATGGCGGCCTCGGGCGGGCCGAACACGGCGAGGTAGAACGGTGCGTAGGCGCTGGAAAAATCGATGACCTTCTCGCGCTCCGGGTTCTTGCCCAGGCTGGAGATCACCAGGTCGACCTTGCCGGTGGTCAGGAACGGGATGCGATTGGTGCTGTTGACCGGGGTCAGCTCAAGTTTGACCTTGAGCTGGTCGGCCAGCAGCTTCGCGGTATCGATGTCCAGGCCGCGGGGCTTCATGTCCGGGCCTACCGAGCCGAACGGCGGGAAGTCCTGGGGCACCGCGACTTTGAGGGTGCCGCGCTTGACCACGTCCTCCAGCCCGTCGGCATGGGCGGGCAACTGGCAGAGCATCAGGCTGGCAAACAGAACGGTGAGCAGGGCGCTGCAACGCTGGATCATGGCGAATCTCCGCGGTCGATGATGTGATTGCTGCGTTCGGACAGAGCACAGGCCATGCCAACGCGCTTTCAAACCCTGCGAGGCCACGGATTTGCTGGCGGGGTTCGGTCTGACTGGTCTGAACAGTTGGGGCGCGTTTCGCACCTTTATCGGGCGTCGGTATTTGCTGTCGAACCCTGCTGGGGCACGACTTGCCGGGCGCGGCGAATAGCTTTACAACTAGCCGCTCACTGGCTCGATATACCCGAAAAAACATGAATTCCATCTCTCGTGCGGTTCCCGAAGTGGCCTTGCAAGGCATCCGCAAACTGATCGCCGATGAAGGCTTCGGTCCGGGGGATGCGCTGCCGTCGCAACGGGACCTGGCGCTGCAGCTGGGCGTGAGTCGGGCGTCGTTGCGTGAGGCCCTGTCGTCATTGAGCGCGTTGGGGATGATCAGCGTGCAGCCGGGCAAAGGAGTATTCGTGCAATCGTCAGTGGAGGTTTCGCGGGGTGAGCCGACACCGGGCTGGCCGTTCGCGGCCCAGGTCTCGCCACTGGATATCTTCCAGCTGCGCTATGCCCTGGAAGGCTTCGCGGCCGGAATGGCGGCGATGACGCTGAGCCCCGATGAGCTCGATGTGCTGGGAGACAACGTCGAGGCCATGCGCCGGGAGCTGAAATCAGGGGACTTCGACGCGGCGGCGCGGCTCGATTTCGAGTTTCATCGGCGAATCCTGCAGGCCGGCGGCAACCAGGCAATGCTGAACATCCTCACCGCCAGCGCCGAGATATTCCTGGAGAGCCAGAAGTTGCCGTTCATCAGGGCGCAAAGGGCCCTGGAAACCTGGCAGGAGCATCGAAAAATCCTGCGGGCGCTGTCCCGGCGTGCCTCGGGCTCCGCCCAGAAAGCCATGCAGGACCACGTCCGTAACGCTGCACTGCGCACCGGAATCTGCTTCGTCACCCCGGCCACCCCATGACCCGGGTCATGTCCAAATGCGTCCGGCGCCATAGCGAGACTCAATCAACAGTGACTTCCTGAACCCGGGAAGGGCAGCTATGATGGGCCACGTTTTTTTGCTGACAACCCCGGAGATTTCCATGAGCAGCGATCTGATCAAACACGTTAGCGACGCTAGCTTCGAGGCTGACGTACTCAAGGCCGAAGGCGCTGTACTGGTGGACTATTGGGCTGAGTGGTGCGGTCCGTGCAAGATGATCGCTCCGGTCCTGGACGAAATTGCCGAGACCTACAAGGGCAAGCTGACCGTCGCCAAGCTGAACATCGACGAAAACCAGGAAACCCCGGCCAAGCACGGCGTGCGTGGTATTCCGACGCTGATGCTGTTCAAGAACGGCAACGTCGAGGCCACCAAGGTCGGTGCGCTGTCGAAGTCGCAACTGGCTGCTTTCCTCGACGCCAACATCTAAGCGCCGAATGCCGTTGAAAAAGCCCCGCCAATCGCGGGGCTTTTTCGTTATTCGGGGCTAGACGCTCGCAAATCCAGGTGGTACATTCGGCCCCGCACTGGTTTCTCCATTGCCCCCTGCAAGCCGTCGCCGACGCACTCCTTTCGAATAAGTACGCGATCCTGTCGCCTTCTCCGCGGCGCGGCCTCATTAAGCCAAAAGCTTAATTTCCCCCTCCATAAATGATTACGTCATTCCTATATGAATCTGACTGAACTCAAGCAAAAGCCGATTACCGAACTGCTCGAATTGGCCGAACAGATGGGCATAGAAAATATGGCCCGTTCGCGCAAGCAGGACGTGATTTTCTCCCTGCTCAAGAAGCACGCGAAGAGCGGCGAGGAAATCTCCGGTGATGGCGTGCTGGAGATTCTCCAGGACGGCTTCGGCTTCCTCCGTTCCGCGGACGCTTCCTACCTCGCCGGCCCGGACGATATCTACGTCTCGCCGAGCCAGATCCGTCGCTTCAACTTGCGCACCGGTGACACCATCGTTGGCAAGATCCGCCCTCCGAAGGAAGGCGAGCGTTATTTCGCGCTGCTCAAGGTCGACACGATCAACTTCGATCGTCCGGAAAACGCGAAGAACAAGATTCTTTTCGAAAACCTGACCCCGCTGTTCCCGACCGTGCGCATGAAGATGGAAGCCGGTAACGGTTCCACCGAAGACCTCACCGGTCGTGTCATCGACCTGTGTGCCCCTATCGGCAAAGGCCAGCGCGGTCTGATCGTGGCGCCGCCGAAAGCCGGCAAGACGATCATGCTGCAGAACATCGCGGCCAACATCGCCCGCAACAATCCTGAAGTTCATCTGATCGTGCTGCTGATCGACGAGCGTCCGGAAGAAGTGACGGAGATGCAGCGTACCGTGCGCGGCGAAGTGGTCGCCTCGACGTTCGACGAGCCGCCGACCCGCCACGTGCAGGTTGCCGAAATGGTGATCGAGAAGGCCAAGCGCCTGGTCGAGCACAAGAAGGACGTGGTCATCCTGCTGGACTCCATCACCCGTCTGGCCCGTGCCTACAACACCGTGATCCCGAGCTCCGGCAAGGTACTGACCGGTGGTGTCGATGCCCACGCCCTGGAGAAGCCGAAGCGTTTCTTCGGCGCCGCGCGCAACATCGAAGAAGGCGGCTCGCTGACCATCATCGCCACCGCACTGGTTGAAACCGGTTCGAAGATGGACGAAGTGATCTACGAGGAATTCAAGGGTACCGGCAACATGGAACTGCCCCTGGACCGTCGCATTGCCGAGAAGCGCGTGTTCCCGGCCATCAACATCAACCGCTCCGGCACTCGCCGTGAGGAGCTGCTGACGGCCGATGACGAGCTGCAGCGCATGTGGATCCTGCGCAAGCTGCTGCATCCGATGGACGAAGTGGCTGCCATCGAGTTCCTGGTCGACAAGTTGAAGACGACCAAGACCAACGATGAGTTCTTCTTGTCGATGAAGCGTAAGTAACACGAAGTTAGCGCAAGCGACACAAAGTTAGACTGTTAAAAAAGGGCGTCTCGAAGAGGCGCTCTTTTTTTTTCAAAAAATTGTATCGAAATGCACAACTTCCTTAGGTCGTAAGTGTCCGTGTTCATCATGGGTCTTCAAAGCGACAAGGAGCGTTATGCATACGTTTGGCAACCGCCGCGACATTGATGGCTTGAGGGCGCTGGCCGTTATTCCGGTAGTTCTGTTTCACTTCGGTTTTGGCGCATTCAGTGGCGGTTTCGTCGGCGTCGATGTCTTCTTCGTCATTTCCGGGTTCCTGATCACCAGCATCCTGTTTCGCGAGATCAGTGCGCAGCGTTTCAGCTTCGTCGATTTCTGGGCGCGTCGGGCGCGACGTATCCTCCCGGCCTTGAGCGTGGTGCTGCTGGCTTCGTTGGCCGTGGGCTGGTTGCTGTTGACGGCCAAGGACTTTTCAGAGCTTGGCAGGACGGTTCGTTATCAATCGCTGTTTATCTCAAACATCCTGTTCATGCGTGAAGATGGCTATTTCGCGCCTGCCTCGGATTTGAAGCCGCTGCTTCACACTTGGTCCCTGGCTGTTGAAGAACAGTACTACATCTTTTTTCCATTGCTGATGGTGCTGCTGATGCGCCATGTTCGCCATTGGCGTTGGATGCTGTTTGCCCTGCTGCTGATTTCTTTCGGGCTGAATATCGCTTACATCGACCGCAAGCCTGACGTCGCTTTCTTCTCGCTGCCGACCCGCGCCTGGGAGCTTTTATGCGGGGCGATGCTCGCGGTCCTGCCTGCGCCCAGACGCGCTGTTCAACCGTGGGTCTGCCAATTCGTCGCCGTGGCTGGGTTGGCGGCGGTGCTGGCAGCGGTTTTCACCTTCGACGAAACAACGGTGTTTCCAGGCTGGGCCGCTTTATTTCCTGTGCTCGGTGCCACGGCGTTGATCTGGTCGGGCGCTCGGTGTTCAACCTGGGTCGCTCAGGTGTTAAGTACCAGGGCTCTGGTCTGGGTTGGTTTGCTTTCCTATTCCTTTTACCTGTGGCATTGGCCGGTCTACGTCTATGCCAACGCCATCTCCATCGACGGAATCCAGCCCTGGGAGGCGGCGGGCTGGATTCTGCTGGCACTGGTTCTTGCCTGGCTGAGTTGGCATTTCGTTGAGCTTCCGTTCCGTGAGAAACGCTTGCTGGCCGGACGCAAGCCAGTGTTGGTGGGAGGGCTGCTGGCCATGACCGCCCTGGCTGTAACGGGTTCGGTGGTGCGGTCGGCGGATGGTTTTCCTCAGCGCCTTACCGGTAAAGCAATGGAGTACGCGCAGGCACGGGAGTGGCGAGCGGGGCAGATGGAGTGCATGTTGGTGACTTCAGACAAACGTCTGGACAAGGCATGCCTGCTGGGCGGGCACAAGGACGCCCCGGCGACCCGGCTGTTCTGGGGCGACAGCCACGCTGCGGCGCTGTTGCCGGCGATTGAAAGTAGCATCGCGCACGGTAGTGGCCCGGTCTGGCTTTACAGCATGAGCGCCTGCCCGCCAATTCTCAGCGATGACCCGAGGCCGCGTTGCAAGGATTTCAACGAGCGGACCATGGAGCAGGTTCGTCACCTGAAGATCAAGGACGTGGTGCTGGCATCCAACTGGAGCCTTTATGTCTACGGTCGTGAGGACGGCGACAAGAAGGTGTTGCTCGATCCCCGCGACAATACCGCCGAAGCCGAGGCGCGCATGGCCGCAGCGCTCAAGGCACGCGTCGCAGCAATCAGGGCGACGGGTGCGCAAGTCTGGTTGTTCAAGGAGGTGCCATTGCAGCGTAAGGGTGCCATCGGCCGACTGACGAGCCTGGCGCGGATAGGGCGTTCAGCCGAGGGGCTGGGCCGCCCGATCTCGGAACACCTGGCACGCCAACATTTCCTGAGCGCTTTGTTCGACTCGATGAAGGCAGCCGACCCCGGGGTACATGTCATCGACCCTACGCCGTTGATGTGCTCGGATCGGGTCTGCCCAATCGAGGCCAATGGTTACTCGCAATACCGGGATGAAGATCATTTGTCAGACCTCGGTAGCACTCGCCTGGGACCGTTGTTTGCTCCGCTGCTGCTGGGTACGGCTGATAATTGACCGCTCTGCGCATGCGCGGGCTGCTGTTCGGGCGCTGGAGCAGGTAGGATGTACGCCTATTTTCGGGGTGGCATCTCAATGAAATTCAAGGATCTTCGGGATTTCGTGCAGCAGCTTGAGCAGCGCGGCGAGTTGAAACGCATCCAGGTTCCCATCTCTCCCGTGCTGGAGATGACGGAAGTCTGCGACCGCACGTTGCGGGCCAAAGGCCCGGCGTTACTGTTCGAGAACCCAACGGGCTATGACATACCGGTGCTGGGCAACCTGTTCGGCACGCCGGAGCGCGTGGCCATGGGCATGGGCGCCGAGTCGGTCGACGAGCTGCGCGAGATCGGCAAGTTGCTGGCGTTCCTCAAGGAGCCCGAGCCACCCAAGGGCCTGAAGGACGCCTGGTCCAAATTGCCGATTTTCCGCAAGATCATTTCCATGGCGCCGAAAGTCGTCAAGGACGCGATCTGCCAGGAGGTGGTGATCGAGGGTGATGATGTCGACCTCGCGATGCTCCCGGTGCAGACCTGCTGGCCGGGCGATGTGGGGCCGCTGATCACCTGGGGCCTGACCGTCACCAAAGGCCCGAACAAGGATCGCCAGAACCTCGGTATCTATCGCCAGCAGGTGATTGGTCGCAACAAGGTCATCATGCGTTGGCTGAGCCACCGCGGCGGTGCGCTGGACTATCGTGAGTGGTGCGAAAAACACCCCGGCCAGCCCTTCCCGGTGTCCGTGGCCCTGGGCGCGGACCCGGCGACTATTCTCGGGGCGGTCACGCCAGTGCCGGACAGCCTCTCCGAATACGCCTTCGCCGGCCTGCTGCGTGGCAACCGCACCGAATTGGTGAAGTGCCGCGGCAACGACCTGCAAGTCCCGGCCACCGCCGAGATCATCCTCGAGGGTGTGATCCATCCGGGTGAAATGGCCGATGAAGGTCCCTACGGCGACCACACCGGCTACTACAACGAAGTCGACAGCTTCCCGGTGTTCACCGTCGAGCGCATCACCCATCGGATCAAACCGATCTACCACAGCACCTATACCGGCCGTCCGCCCGATGAGCCGGCCATCCTCGGTGTGGCGCTGAACGAAGTGTTCGTGCCGATCCTGCAAAAGCAATTCCCGGAGATCACCGACTTCTACCTGCCGCCGGAAGGTTGCTCGTACCGCATGGCCGTGGTGACCATGAAGAAGTCGTATCCAGGGCACGCCAAGCGGGTGATGCTGGGTGTCTGGTCGTTTCTGCGACAGTTCATGTACACCAAGTTCGTTATCGTCACTGACGACGATATCAATGCACGGGACTGGAACGACGTGATCTGGGCCATCACCACGCGCATGGATCCCAAGCGCGACACGGTGATGATCGACAACACGCCGATCGACTACCTCGACTTCGCTTCGCCGGTCTCCGGCCTGGGGTCGAAGATGGGGCTCGATGCCACGCATAAATGGCCCGGAGAAACCACCCGTGAGTGGGGCCGGGTCATCGTCAAGGATGAAGCCGTTACTCAACGGATCGATGCCATTTGGAATCAGTTAGGAATAGATTGATGCGTGTGACCTTGCAGCCATCCGGTGCGGTGCTGGAGATACGGCCCGCCGAGCGAATTCTCGATGGTGCGCGGCGCCTGGGCTATGAGTGCCCGCAAAGCTGCCGCAACGGCAACTGCCATGTCTGTGGCGCGTTGCTGGTGGAAGGCCGCGTGGAGCAGGCTGGCGACGTGCGTGATCACGGAGAGATCTTCACCTGCATCGCCGAGCCCCTGGAGGACTGTGTGGTGTTGTGGGACGGGGTGTTGGCGCCGGGCGAGTTGCCGGTGCGTCGCTTGGCGTGCCAAGTCATTGGTTGTGTCGATGTGGGTGGCGATGTCTGGCGGGTCAGCCTGCGTGCGCCGGCGGGCAAGCCGCCGCGCTATCACGCTGGGCAGTATCTGATGATCGAGCGGGAGAATGGCGATAAGTCGGCATTCTCCCTGGCGTCGGCGCCGCATTCGGGGCGCGATCTGCAATTGCACGTGCTGGTGCGCGAAAACAGTGCGAAGGCGCTGCTGGAGCAACTGCAGCGCAACCCCAACGTTCATGTCGAAATGCCTTTTGGCGATACTCACTTGTCCGAATTGCCCGACGGCCCCTTGGTGTTGATCGCCGCCGGTACCGGCATGGCGCAGATGCACAGCCTGATCGAGCACTGCCGGGCAGAAGGCTTCAAGCATCCGGTGCATCTCTATTGGGGCGTGCGGCGGCCGGACGATTTCTATGAAATCGAGCATTGGGACGAGTGGAAGAAACTGCCGAACCTGTTCCTGCACAAGGTCGTCAGCGACTTGTGTGGCTGGGAAGGGCGCTGCGGGATGCTCCACGAAGCGGTTTGCGAAGACATCAGTGACCTCTCTGGCGTGCACGTCTACGCCAGCGGTTCGCCGGCCATGATCTACGCCACCCTCGACGCACTGGTGGAAGCCGGGATGGACGCCCACCAGATGCGCGCCGACGTGTTTGCCTACGCGCCTCGCGGCTGAGCCTTGATCTTGAACGATTCTGGATGATGCTTTTTTGTGGCGAGGGGATTTATCCCCGCTGGGCTGCGTAGCAGCCCAAACGGTCCGTCTGGGACACCGAGGTGTCAGGTTTGAGGGCCGCTTCGCGCCCCAGCGGGGCGGTGCGACGTTTCGATAAATCCCCTCGCCACAGGGATTTTCCAGTGTCATGGGGGGACTGGCATCCAACTTGCCTGGGATCTGGCAAGCGTCAGGCCCATGACGCGGGCCAATCCATTTCCCGATCCTCGCGAGGAGCCTTCCGCTACCGGCCATGACCGCTATCGAAACCGCCATTAGCTGCGCCCTGTATCCGCCACGACTCGACCTGGGCGCGCAACTGACCCGAGAACAATTGCTCGCTTCGATGCAATCGACCATGCGTCTTCACCAAGGCGGTCCGGTCTGGCTGTTCGCCTATGGTTCATTGATCTGGCGGCCGGAATGCACGGCAGTGGAGCGGATACGTGGGCGGGTCCACGGTTATCATCGCGGTTTGTACCTGTGGTCCCATGAGCATCGCGGCACGCCGGAGTTGCCGGGGCTGGTGTTCGGGCTGGATCGCGGCGGCTCATGCAGCGGTTTTGCCTACCGATTGCCGGAGGAGAATCTCGAGGACTCGTTGTTTGCCTTGTGGCAACGGGAGATGCCGGTTCCGTCCTATCGTCCGCACTGGCTCAGTTGCCGGCTTGAGAACGGCAACCGCGTGCAGGCCTTGGGCTTTGTGCTGGAGCGACACCTGCCCAGCTACGCCGGCAACCTGCCGGACCATGTGCTGAGCCAGGTGTTCGAAAGTGCCTGCGGGCGTTTCGGCACGACTCGCGATTATGTCGAGCAGACCATTCACGCCCTGCGTAGCCACGCCATGCCGGATCGGAATCTGGAGGCGCGGCTCAAGCGTTGCAGATCAACCCTCGATCAGGCCACCGCTTCGCGGCTCTGACTGCTGACTTGCTTGTGCCCCAGGGTTGGCGCGAGGAACGCCATGGCCAGCAGGCATGCGGCGATCAGCAGGATGAAGCCACCGTTCCAGCCGAAATAGTCCACCGTGTAGCCCATCAGGGCACTGGCCGCGACTGAACCGCCCAGGTAACCGAACAGGCCGGTAAAACCGGCAGCCGTACCGGCCGCTTTCTTGGGTACCAATTCCAGCGCCTGCAGGCCCACCAGCATCACCGGGCCATAGATCAGGAAGCCGATCGCGAACAACGAGATCATGTCGACCATCGGGTTGCCCGGTGGATTCAGCCAGTACACCAGGGTTGCGACCGTCACCAGCGCCATGAACACCATACCCGTCAGGCCACGGTTGCCACGGAAGATCTTGTCCGACATCCAGCCGCACAGCAGCGTGCCCGGGATCCCTGCCCATTCGTACAGGAAGTAAGCCCAGGACGTCTTGTCGAAGTCGAAGTGCTTGACCTCTTTAAGATAGGTCGGCGCCCAGTCCAGGATGCCGTAGCGCAGCAAATAGACGAAGACGTTGGCCAGTGCGATGAACCAGAGCATTTTGTTGCGCAGCACGTATTTGACGAAGATTTCCTTGGCGCTGAATTCGTTCTCGTGGCTGGCGTCGTAACCTTCCGGGTAATCGTTCTTGTATTTCTCGATGGGCGGCAACCCCGTTGATTGCGGGGTATCGCGCATGACAATGAAGGCAAATACAGCCACCAGCAGGGCTACGGCGGCCGGCACGTAGAACTTGCTGTGCCAGTCGTTGAACCACCCCATGCCGAGGATCGCCAACGGGCCGATCAGGCCGCCGCCGACGTTATGCGCGGTGTTCCATACCGAAACCACTCCGCCGCGTTCTTTCTGCGACCACCAGTGCACCATGGTTCGCCCGCTCGGTGGCCAACCCATGCCTTGCGCCCAGCCGTTGATAAACAACAGGATGAACATGATAGTCACGCTGGACGTCGCCCACGGTGCGAAACCGAACACGAACATCACCGCGGCGGACATCACCAGGCCAAAGGGCAGGAAGTAGCGAGGGTTGGAACGGTCGGACACGATGCCCATCAGAAACTTGGAAAGACCGTAGGCGATCGCAATCGCCGACACCGCCACGCCGAGCTGGCCCTTTGTATAGCCTTGGGCGATGAGGTCTGGAAATGCCAGGGTGAAGTTCTTGCGCAGCAGGTAGTAACCCGCATACCCAATGAAAATCCCGGCGAAAATCTGCCAGCGAAGGCGTCGGTAGGTGCTGTCTATTTTTTCTTCAGGCAGGGGTGCCTGGTGTGCGGCAGGGCGAAAGAAAGCAAACATTCAAGGACTCCGGATTCTTGTTATGACTGCGAATGCGAATATTACAGTTTCGTTACCGAAAATAGCATCGCTTGTTTTGCTCTGCACAGGGGA
Source organism: Pseudomonas sp. B21-028 (assembly GCF_024749045.1). Classification (NCBI taxonomy): domain Bacteria; kingdom Pseudomonadati; phylum Pseudomonadota; class Gammaproteobacteria; order Pseudomonadales; family Pseudomonadaceae; genus Pseudomonas; species Pseudomonas sp. B21-028. The sequence continues at coordinate 6,172,424 of NZ_CP087184.1, read as the reverse complement.
AATGTTGCCGGAAGGATGTTCATAAACGAACGCGTCGCCCAGGTATAAGTTGACGACGTTGTGGGTCTCGGTGCTGCAAGCGTTTCGATGCCATGGCAGTCGCGGCCTGACGCCATTGGCGTCCGGGCCGCATCGATGCAGTCAACGCACCTGCACAACCACCTTTCCCACAGCCTTGCGCTGGCCGAGGTCATTGATCGCCTGGGCGGCGTTGTCCAGTGGATACAACTGCGAGACCAGCGGCTTGAGCCTGCCCTCGGCGAACCAGACGAACAATTGCTGGAAGTTGGCGGCGTTGTCCTGGGGCTGGCGCTGGGCAAAGGAGCCCCAGAACACACCCACCACGGCAGCGCCTTTGAGCAGGGCCAGGTTCACCGGCAATTCGGGGATGCGGCCGCTGGCGAAACCGACCACCAGCAGCCGGCCATTCCAGGCGATGCAGCGGATGGCCTGGTCGAACAGATCGCCGCCCACCGGATCGTAGATGACATCGGCGCCCTGGCCGTCGGTGAGGCGCTTGATCTCGTCCTTGAGGCTGGTTTCGCTGTAGTTGATCAATTCGTCGGCGCCGGCGGCCTTGGCCACGGCGAGTTTTTCCGCGCTGCTGGCGGCGGCGATCACCCGCGCGCCCATGGCCTTGCCGATCTCCACCGCCGCCAGGCCCACGCCGCCGGAGGCGCCGAGCACCAGCAGGGTTTCACCAGGTTGCAGATTGGCCCGCTGCTTGAGGGCGTGCATCGATGTACCGTAGGTCATGCTGAAGGCTGCGGCAGTGTTGAAGTCCATGGACGCCGGGATCGGCAACACGTTGTAGCCCGGCACCGCGACCTGTTCGGCAAAGCTGCCCCAACCGGTCAGTGCCATCACCCGGTCACCGACCTTGAGGTGACTGATCTTTTCGCCCACTTCCCTCACAACCCCCGCCGCTTCTCCGCCGGGAGAAAACGGGAAGGGCGGCTTGAATTGATACTTGCCCTCGATGATCAGCGTGTCAGGGAAGTTCACCCCGGCGGCATGCACGTCCAGCAGCACTTCGTTCATCTTCGCGACGGGGCTGGCGACGTCTTCCAGCACCAGCGATTCGGCGGGGCCGAATTCTTTGCACAGCACGGCTTTCATCAGGGCTATTCCTTTGGGAGTGATGGCCGATAAGTGTAGGTGTGAGAGTCAACGGGTCAACGAGCATGCCCCGCCCTGATAGCCGGCCATAAGCTTGTGCTTGGACGGCGGGTCGGTATGCTGGGCCGCAAAACCGGATGAGGAGTCGAATGTGAAAGCGTGGATCGTGTTGATGCTGGCCTTGTCGCTGCCTGCGGCAGTGATGGCCGAAGAGGCCAAGGAAGCAAAAGAAGGTGAGGCGCCGAAGGTCAGCTACATCACCCTGAGCCCGCCCTTCGTGGGCAACTATGGTCTGGATGGCACGGCGAAACTGAAGGTCTACAAGGCCGACGTGGCCCTGCGCGTGACCGGCGATGCCGCTGCAGCGGCGGTGAAGGCCAATGAACCGCTGATTCGCAACCAATTGGTTGCGCTGTTCGCCCAGCAGAGCAGCGAGACAATGAACAACCTTGAAGCCAAGGAGAAGTTGCGCCAGGAAGCGTTGAAGCAGACCCAGCAAGTGATGAACGACGAGACCGGCAAGCCGATGGTCGATGATCTGTTGTTCAACAACCTGATCATCCAGTAAGTCTTGTGCTGTCTGGGCGGGCCTCATCGCGAGCAGGCTCGCTCCGACACTGGATCTCCACTCGATGAAGACCCCTGTGGGAGCGAGCCTGCTCGCGATAGCGGACTGAGGGGCGCCGATAGCGCTACGACTTCAACGCCATTACCGCTGCCCATTGCTCCGCCGTCACCGGCATCACCGACAGCCGTGAGCCCTTCTGCACCAGCGGCATTTCGGCCAGGGCGGTTTGCTGTTTGAGATAGTCGAGTTTCAGTACGCGGGGAAAGGTTTCGACATGGGCGACATCGATCGCGCTCCAGGGGTTCTTATCCGGACTGGCCTTCGGGTCGAAGTAGTGGCTGTCGGGCTCGAGCGCCGTCGGGTCCGGGTAGGCCGCCCGGACGATCTGTCCGATTCCGGCAATGCCCGGCTCCGGACAGCTGGAGTGGTAGAAAAAGAAGGAATCGCCTTGCGTCATGGCCCGCAGGAAATTGCGCGCCTGGTAGTTTCGGACCCCGTCCCAGCGTGCCTGGCCGAGCTTTTCCAGGTCCTGGATGGACAGTTCGTCGGGTTCGGATTTCATCAGCCAATAGGCCATGACGTCTACTCCTGCGCAATGTGCTAAAAATAGTTCAGCGATTTTATGACAAACCGACGGTCGGTTGACGCCAGCGTTTGCGTGGCGGTCAAGGTTGTCGCAAAATGCCGGCCTTCCAAGCTTGACGCTGCTGCACGGCCAAATAAGAAAACCGCTGCTGTCATCGTGTGTGATATGCCTTGAGGGGGGCAATCGATGAAACGCAAACCGGATTTGTTGTGGGTTCTGGTCATTCTGTTCGGTCTGGGTGTCGTGACCACGGGTTACGCCCAAAGTCTATGGTCCAACAAGACCGAGGCGCCGATGGACATCACCCAATCTGCGCCACCGCTTAAACGCTGAATCTGTCTGCCAGGCGCCGCTGGGTTTCGCGGCGCCTACCCTGCGATATACCAATGCCTGTCACTGACCGTTCCTTGCAACGGTACATCCCAGCTCGCCTGCGCCAGTCTTTCGACTTTCTGGCATTCATGGGCCAGCCCCAGCAACATTGGCTTGCGCCATAGCTTGCGTCGCGCCAGGTACGCCAGGCTGCGGTCATAGAACCCGCCTCCCATGCCCAATCGGCCGCCCACATCGTCGAACCCCACCAGCGGCAGCAACACCAGGTCCAATGCCCAGACCTTGCGTTGCCGGGCGACATCGATCCGTGGTTCGAGGATACGAAAACGATTGGGGTGCAGTTGTTCCCCGGGGCGGATGCGCTGGAAAACCATCTTGGTCCGCGGCCATGGGCTGAGCACCGGCAGGTAAGTGGCCTTGCCCCGGCGCTGGGCGGCGCGCAGCAGCAGGCGAGGGTCGATCTCGCCGTCGTTGGGCAGGTACAGGGCAATGTGCCTGGCGCGGCGAAACATTGGGTGCTGGGCCAGTTGCCGGTAGAGCCCTTGGGCGGCTTGTCGTTGTTGGGCGGGCGTCAGGGCGCGACGGGCCTGGCGCAGCAGGCGTCGAAGTTGGGGGCGGGGCAGCAACGCGGGTTCGGACATGGTCGATGCTTCGAGTCTGGCTTGGATGACACAGCGTAACCGCAAATGTTGCCGCCAGAAATGCCTGTGCCAGACACGACAATGCCAGTCCTTGAGACTGGCATTGTCTGGAAAATCAGGCTCCCCGGATGAACCGCTGCCGGCTTAGCCCTTGAACCCGAGAGTTCAAGGTGGAAGTTGCAGGAGGCGTTAAGGCTTTCCGTCAAGCGGACATGCACACCGGCCCCAACGTGCAACCCCCGTGGTTGTGCGTATCGGCTCAGGGACATCACCAACTGGCAAGCACCCCAGGGAGTGACGCAAGTATACCCCAGGCAGCTTCGCGAATCAGCCCTTGCTGACGTCCGGGTCGGTGGCCAGCACCAGATCCACCCGTTCCAGCAGGTCGCGCACCTGTTCACGGGTCGATCCGCTGACCTGCACGTCCGGCGTATCCTGGCGATGCAGCAGGTCGTGGGTAATGTTCAAGGCGGCCATCACGGCGATACGGTCGGCGCCGATGACTTTGCCGCTGCTGCGGATCTCGCGCATCTTGCCATCCAGGTAACGGGCGGCGCTCACCAGGTTGCTGCGCTCTTCCTGGGGGCAGATGATCGAATATTCTTTGTCGAGGATCTGCACGGTAACGCTATTGCTTGAACTCATGAGTCTTGCTCCAGGGCCTTGAGGCGCGAAATCATCGATTCGACCTTACGCCGGGCGATTTCGTTTTTTTCAATGAGGTGAGCGCGTTCCTCGCGCCAGGTTTTTTCCTGAGCTAATAAGAGTCCGTTCTGGCTCTTTAGTTGCTCGACCCGGTCAATTAGCAATTCGAGTCTGGCCATCAGCGCTTGCAGGTCGGTGTCTTCCATTGTGTCCACTGAAGATTGTGTCTGATGGGGAGGTGTGTCGCACAGCCTCTGATAGTCTTGGCGAGTCTGTCGATGTAGGATACAAGGCCTCCATTCTAGACATAGCGCCGTCTGGCGCCTAGCTGCCCATGCCCATTCAGAATTCCCCGTATCAAGCTTTCGCCACCCTGCTGAACACCAGCGGCCACCCCGTATCGCCTGCCGAACTGCATGGCCTGCTGCTCGGCCGTAGCTGCGCGGGCGCTGGCTTCGACGCCGAAGGCTGGCTGGCCGACGCTGCCGAGCTGCTCGAAGGCGAGCCGGCGGACAATGTCCGTAATGCCCTTATCGGCCTGCAGGAAATGGTCAAGGGCGAGCTGACCAGCGATGACATGACCGTCGTCCTGCTGCTGCCCACCGACGACGCGCCGCTGGCCGAGCGCGCCGCAGCCCTGGGCCAGTGGTGCCAGGGCTTCCTCGCCGGCTTCGGCCTGACCCGCCGCGAATACGCGCTGAGTGAAGAGGCGAAGGAAGTGTTGCAGGACCTGGCGGCGATCTCCCAGGTCCAGGATGCGCTGGAAGAGTCCGATGACGGCGAAAGCGACTACATGGAAGTGATGGAATACCTGCGGGTCGCACCGCTGCTGCTGTTCACCGAGACGAAAAAAACCGCTGAGCCAGCCGCCAAACCGTCCTTGCACTGATCGCTTGAAAGGGAACACCGTCTGCCCATGATCCATATCCCGAAATCGGAATACAGCCGTCGCCGCAAGGCCCTGATGGCGCAGATGGAGCCCAACAGTATTGCAATCCTGCCCGCCGCCGCCGTTGCGATCCGCAACCGCGACGTCGAGCATGTCTACCGCCAGGACAGCGACTTCCAATACCTCAGCGGTTTTCCCGAGCCGCAGGCGGTGATCGTGTTGATGCCCGGTCGGGCCCATGGCGAATACATCCTGTTCTGCCGCGAGCGCAACGCCGAGCGTGAATTGTGGGATGGCCTGCGTGCCGGGCAGGAAGGCGCGATCCGGGATTACGGCGCTGACGACGCATTTCCCATCACCGACATCGACGACATCCTGCCGGGCCTGATCGAAGGGCGCGACCGGGTATATTCGGCCATGGGCAGCAACCCGGAATTCGACCGGCACCTGATGGAGTGGATCAACGTGATTCGCTCCAAGGCCAACCTCGGCGCCCAGCCGCCGAACGAATTCGTTGCCCTGGATCACTTGCTGCACGACATGCGCCTGTATAAATCGGCGGCGGAAGTGAAAGTCATGCGTGAAGCGGCGCGGATCTCCGCCCAGGCGCATATCCGGGCGATGCAGGCGGCACGTCCCGGGCTCTACGAATACAGCCTGGAAGCCGAGCTGGATTACGAGTTCCGCAAGGGCGGGGCAAAGATGCCGGCCTATGGCTCGATTGTCGCGGCGGGCCGCAATAGCTGCATCCTGCATTACCAGCAGAACGACGCGCTGCTCAAGGATGGCGACCTGGTGCTGATCGATGCCGGTTGTGAAATCGACTGCTACGCCAGCGATATCACGCGGACCTGGCCGGTCAACGGCCGGTTTTCCCCCGAACAGAAGGCGATCTACGAATTGGTGCTGGCGGCCCAGGAAGCGGCGTTTGCCGAGATCGCGCCGGACAAGCACTGGAATCAGGCCCACGAGGCGACGGTCCAGGTCATTACCGAGGGCCTGGTGCGCCTTGGGTTGCTGGAGGGTGAGGTGGACGAGCTGATCACCAGCGAAGCCTACCGGGCGTTCTACATGCACCGCGCCGGTCACTGGCTGGGCATGGATGTGCACGACGTGGGCGAATACCGGGTCGGCGGTGAATGGCGGGTGTTGGAAGTCGGCATGACACTGACCGTGGAGCCGGGCATCTACATTGCCCCGAACAACCGCAGCGTAGCGAAAAAATGGCGCGGCATTGGCGTGCGGATCGAGGATGACGTGGTGGTGACCAGAAGCGGCTGTGAAATCCTGACCCGGGGCGTGCCCAAGACCGTCGCCGAAATCGAGGCCCTGATGGCCGACGCACGGGAACAAGTGGCATGAGTCGGGTCAACCTGGCGATCATCGGCGGTGGCCTGGTCGGTGCGAGCCTGGCCCTGGCCCTGCAAGCGGGTGCCAAGGCCCGGGGCTGGAAGATCGTCCTGATCGAGCCCTTCGCCCCTGGCCATGCCTGGCAACCGAGCTACGATGCCCGTTCTTCGGCGTTGTCCTTTGGCTCCCGGCAGATCTATCAGCGCCTGGGGCGCTGGCAGGAAATTTCCCAGCGTGCCGAGCCTATCAAGCAGATCCATGTGTCCGACCGGGGACGGTTTTCCACGTCCCGGCTGTCGGCCAGCGAAGAAGGTGTCCCGGCCCTGGGCTACGTGGTGGAAAACGCCTGGCTTGGCCAGTGCCTGTGGCAGGGCCTGGACCAGGACGTGGTCAGTTGGCGTTGCCCGGCGCAAGTCACCCGGATGGAGCCGCAGGTTGGCGGTTATCGTCTGACCCTGGATGACGAAACGCTCCTGGAATGCGACCTTGCGGTGCTGGCCGACGGCGGTCGTTCCGGTCTTCGGGAGCAACTGGGCGTCGGGGTGCGCCATCGACCGTATGACCAGAGCGCGTTGATCGCCAATATCACCCCCGGCGAAGCCCACGATGGCATGGCCTTCGAGCGCTTCACCGATGACGGGCCGATGGCCTTGCTGCCGATGCCGGAGAATCGCTGCGCCCTGGTCTGGACTCGTCAGGGCATGGATGCGCAGCGGCTGGCGGACCTCGACGAGCGCAGTTTCCTCAGCGAATTGCAAAACGTGTTCGGCTATCGCCTGGGTGCCTTGAAACAGGTGGGCGTGCGACATCTGTACCCGTTGGCGCTGGTGGAGGCCGAGGAGCAGGTACGCCCGCATCTGGCGATCCTGGGCAACGCCGCCCACAGTTTGCATCCGATTGCCGGGCAAGGCTTCAACCTGTCGCTGCGCGATGCCCAGGCTCTGGCCGATGCCTTGCTGGACAGCGAAAGCGCACCGGGGGATTTTGCCGTGCTGCAGGCCTATCGCGAGCGCCAGCGGCTGGACCAGACCTTGACGGTGGGTTTCTCCGACCAGGTCACGCGGTTGTTCAGCAGTCGCCTGCCGCTGGTGTCGGTGGCCCGTAACCTCGGCCTGCTCGGTCTCGACGCGCTACCCCCCGCCAAGCGCTGGTTTGCCCGCCAGGCCATGGGCCTTGGGACCCGGCCCGATGTGTAGGCATGGGGTTGAACATTCTTTTCTTGGGCGGCTGATGTCGCCCGCAAAACAGGCTTAAAGCATGGAATTGCGTGCAGATCTGCTGATTGTCGGTGCCGGTATGGTCGGCAGCGCCCTGGCGCTGGCGTTGCAGGGCAGTGGCTTGCAGGTGCTGTTGCTCGACGGCAGCCCGATGAGCGTCAGACCCTTCGATCCCGAGGCGGCATTCGAACCCCGCGTCAGCGCCTTGTCGACGGCCAGCCAGCGGATCCTCGAACGCCTTGGTGTCTGGGACGGTATCGCCGCCCGCCGCGCCAGTCCCTACACCGACATGCACGTCTGGGACGGCAGCGGCACCGGGCAGATTCATTTTTCCGCCGAAAGTCTGCATGCCGACACCCTGGGGCATATTGTTGAGAACCGTGTGGTGCAGGACGCATTGCTGGACCGGTTGCATGATTGCGACCTGGGCCTGCTCGCCAACGCGCGGCTCGAGCAGATGCGCCGCTCCGGCGATGAGTGGCTGCTGACCCTGGCCGATGGTCGCACTCTGCGGGCACCGCTGGTCATCGCCGCCGACGGCGCGAGTTCCGCCGTGCGCCGCCTGACGGGGATCGCTACCCGTGAGTGGGATTACCTGCACCATGCCATCGTTACCAGCGTGCGCAGCGCCAAACCCCATCGAATGACGGCGTGGCAGCGCTTCACTGACAACGGTCCGCTGGCTTTCCTGCCCCTGGAGCGCGACGGCCGACACGATTGGTGTTCGATTGTCTGGTCCACGACCCCTGGCGAGGCGCAGCGCTTGATGGCTCTGGATGACGCCGGTTTCTGCACCGAGCTGGAGCGGGCCTTCGAAGGCCGGCTCGGCCAGGTCCTCAGCGCCGACCCGCGCCTGTGCGTACCGTTGCGCCAGCGCCACGCCAAGCGCTACGTGGCCGAAGGCCTGGCCTTGATCGGCGATGCGGCTCACACCATTCACCCGCTGGCCGGACAGGGCGTGAACCTGGGCTTCCTCGATGCCGCCGTGCTGGCCGAGGTGCTATTACAGGCAGCCGGACGGGGCGAGCGGCTGGCGGACGTCAAGGTGTTGAGCCGCTACGAGCGACGACGCATGCCCCATAACCTGGCGCTGATGGCGGCGATGGAGGGGTTCGAGCGGCTGTTCCAGGCCGATCCATTGCCGGTGCGCTGGTTGCGTAATACCGGGTTGAAGCTGGTGGATCGCCTGCCTGAGGCCAAGGCGCTGTTCGTGCGCGAAGCGCTGGGACTGATAGGGGATCTGCCGGATCTGGCCAAGGCTTGAGATTTTGGTCTGGAGCTTATGGCCTCATCGCGAGCAGGCTCGCTCCCACAGGGAAATGCAATCCAATGTGGGAGCGAGCCTGCTCGCGATGACGGTTGCATGGCTAGCCTACCATCACGGCAACATTTGGAAATGTCTCCACCCACTGTTTGATTGAGCTGCCAAATGTGAGTCTTTATCATTTGCGCTCGTTCATCCACCGAGAGATCGCTTCCATGTCGGCATCCAAGCGCTTGCTGTCCGTCCTCGCCCTGACCCTGATCGGCTCCACTGCCGTGCAGGCCGCCGATGAGGTGGTGGTCTACTCCTCACGCATCGATGAGCTGATCAAGCCAGTCTTCGATGCCTACACCCAGAAGACTGGTGTATCGGTTAAGTTCATCACCGACAAGGAAGCGCCGTTGATGCAGCGCATCAAGGCCGAAGGTGAAAATGCCACCGCCGACCTGCTGCTCACCGTCGACGCCGGCAACCTCTGGCAGGCCGAGCAGATGGGCATTCTCCAGCCATTCACCTCCCCGGTGATCGACGCCAACATCCCGTCTCAATACCGTGCCTCCTCCCATGCCTGGACCGGCTTGAGCCTGCGGGCACGGACCATTGCCTACTCCACCGACCGGGTCAAACCCGACGAGCTGACCACCTACGAAGCCCTGGCAGACGATCAATGGGAAGGTCGCCTGTGCCTGCGCACTTCGAAGAAGGTCTACAACCAGTCCCTGACCGCCACCCTGATCGAAACCCACGGTGCGAAAAAAGCCGAGAAGATCCTCAAGGGCTGGGTTCGGAACTTGTCCACCGATGTGTTTTCCGACGACACCGCATTGCTTGAGGCGATCAACGCCGGGCAGTGCGACGTCGGCCTCGTCAACACCTATTATTACGGTCGTCTGCACCAGCAGAAGCCGGACCTGAAAGTGAAGCTGTTCTGGCCGAACCAGGCCGACCGGGGCGTGCACATCAATCTGTCGGGCATCGGCCTGACCCGGCACGCGCCGCATCCCGAAGCGGCGAAGAAACTGGTGGAGTGGATGACCACGCCTGAGGCACAGAGCATCTTTGCCGACGTGAACCAGGAGTTTCCGGCCAATCCCAAAGTGGAGCCGTCGAAGGAAGTCGCAGCCTGGGGCAAATTCAAGGCCGACACGCTGCCGGTTGAGGTGGCGGGCAAGCGCCAGGCCGAAGCCATTCGCATGATGGACCGGGCGGGTTGGAACTGACAACAAGGCGAGGTCCCCTGTGGCGAGGGGATTCATCCCCGCTGGGTCGCGGAGCGACCCTGATGGAAGCCATGCGATGTGTCAGGCGGACTGAGTTGTTTTCCATGGGCTTGCTTCGCAAGCCAGCGGGGATGAATCCCCTCGCCACAGGTTTTGTGTGAGCCTGCCCATGCTTCATTTGAACGAGCGCCTTCCTTGACCCACCCCGCCCAACGCCGCTGGTACCCCCTGGTCTTCGCCATCGCCGCGCTGGTCCTGTTGCCCTTGAGCGTGCTGTTGCTGTCCTGGCAAAGCATCGACCTGCAAATCTGGTCCCACCTGTGGGACACCCAGATGCCGCGTCTGTTGGGCAATACCCTGACGCTGATCGTGGGGGTGGGGGTAGGTGTGACGGTGCTGGGCGTCAGTCTTGCCTGGCTCACCAGTCTGTGTGAGTTCCCGGGCCGGCGTTGGCTCGACTGGGCATTGATGCTGCCGTTCGCGATTCCTGCCTACGTGCTGGCGTTTGTCTTCGTGGGCCTGCTGGACTTTGCCGGCCCGGTGCAAACCCTGTTGCGTGACTGGTTCGGCAGCGGCCTGCGCATGCCCCGGGTCCGCTCCACCGGCGGAGTGATCCTGGTGCTGGTGCTGGTTTTTTACCCTTACGTGTACCTGCTGGCGCGCAGTGCGTTCCTGGCCCAGGGCAAGGGCTTGATGGAAGCGGCCCGGGTACTCGGACAATCACCGTGGCAGGCATTCTGGCGGGTGGCTTTGCCGATGGCCCGGCCGGCCATTGGGGCGGGCGTGGCGTTGGCGTTGATGGAGACCCTGGCGGATTTCGGGGCGGTGTCGGTGTTCAACTTCGACACTTTCACCACAGCCATCTACAAGACCTGGTACGGCTTCTTCAGTCTTTCCAGTGCTGCCCAACTGGCCAGCCTGTTGTTGCTGGCGGTGATGCTGGTGCTCTATGGCGAGCGCCGGGCCCGGGGCGCCCAGCGGGCCAGTAGCGAACGGCCCAGGGTCAAGGCCTTGTACGCCTTGCGCGGCCTCAAGGCAGCAGCGGCCAGCGGTTGGTGCCTGCTGGTATTCGCCTGCGCATTTGTCATTCCCGTCCTGCAACTGGTGGTGTGGTTCTGGCAGCGAGGCCGTTTCGATCTGGATGAGCGCTATGTCGGGTTGATCGTCCACACCCTTTACCTGGGTGGCCTGGCGGCGCTGATCACCGTTTGCGTGGCCTTGTTGCTGGCTTTCGCCCGGCGCCTGGCCCCGACCCGCGTCATTCGCGCTGGCGTGGGGCTGGCGAACCTGGGGTATGCCTTGCCTGGCTCGGTGCTGGCGGTGTCGATCATGCTTGCGTTCAGCTATCTGGACCGTGAACTGGTGATCCCGCTGTCGACCTTGCTCGGCGGCGCGGGCAAACCGTTGTTGCTGGGCAGCCTGTCGGCGCTGTTGCTGGCATATCTGGTGCGCTTCCTGGCCGTGGCCTACGGTCCGTTGGAGAGCAGCCTGGCGCGGATTCGTCCGTCCTTGCCCGAAGCGGCACGCAGCCTTGGGGTAAGTGGGCCACGACTGTTTTTCAATGTGTATCTGCCGTTGCTGTTGCCCGGCACCCTGAGCGCAGCCTTGCTGGTGTTCGTCGACGTGCTCAAGGAAATGCCCGCGACCTTGCTGATGCGCCCGTTCGGCTGGGACACGCTGGCGGTGCGGGTCTTCGAGATGACCAGCGAAGGGGAATGGGCGCGTGCCGCGTTGCCGGCGCTGACGTTGGTCCTGGTGGGGTTGTTGCCGGTCATCGGATTGATACGACGTTCGGCCCATCGAAACAGCTAGTGTTCTGTCTCGGAAATACGTTCTCTTTTGGCGAGTGGCTTGGGTGTCCGGACAAGGCGCCGCGACGAGTCATAGCAGGGCTATGGCGAGGAGTGGCAACGCCGGCCGGGCGCCCAAGACGCCGCCAACAGTGAACAGCTTATTTCCGAGACAGAACACTAGGTGCCAGTCCTACCTCATGCGGCTACAATGCGCGGCATTCGGTGCGGTCCGTCTGTCGGACCGGACAACTGAGAGCGTCGGAAAACTCCTTTTTTCAGACGCTCGCGCTATGCAGTGTCCATCCGCACCTTCGCCAAGCCCGGAAGGAGAAACCCATGGGACAGCGTACGCCTCTGTATGACCTTCATCTCGCCCTCGGCGCGAAGATGGTCGATTTTGGCGGTTGGGATATGCCTCTGCATTACGGCTCGCAAGTCGAGGAGCACCATCAGGTACGTCGCGATTGCGGTGTGTTCGATGTATCCCACATGACGGTGATCGATGTCGCCGGTACCCAGGCCAAGGCCTGGCTGCAGCGCTTGCTCGCCAACGACGTCGATCGCTTGCGGGACACGGGAAGTGCCCTCTACAGTGCCATGCTCAACGAGCAGGGCGGCATCGTCGACGACATGATCGTCTACCGCGTCGACGAGGGTTACCGGCTGGTCTTCAACGCCTCGACCCGGGATCAGGATCTGGCCTGGATGCAGGCGCAGCTCGGGGAGTACGACGTGCAATTGCGCGAACGTCCCGAACTGGCGATGCTGGCCATCCAGGGGCCCCAGGCCCGGAACAAGATTGCCGAGCTGGTCTCGCAATCGCGCGGTCAGTTGATCCAGCAGCTCAAGCCCTTTGAAGGCCGTGCCGACGGTGACTGGTTCATCGCGCGCACGGGCTACACCGGTGAAGACGGCCTGGAGATTGTCCTGCCCGCCCACGAGGCACCGAGTTTCTTCAATGATCTGGTGGGGGCGGGTATTTCCCCCATTGGCCTTGGTGCTCGCGATACCTTGCGTCTGGAGGCTGGCATGAACCTCTACGGCCAGGACATTCACCAGGACATTTCCCCGTTGGCCTCGAACATGGCCTGGAACATTGCCTGGGAGCCGGCGAGCCGTCAGTTCATCGGGCGCGGTGCGCTGGAAGCCGAGTTGGCGGGGGGCGTGCAACACAAACTGGTTGGCCTGGTGCTGGAAGAGCGCGGCGTCTTGCGCGCCCATCAGGTGGTTCGCATTGCCGATGTGGGCGAAGGTGAGATCACCAGTGGCAGTTTTTCTCCTACGCTTAGCAAGTCAATCGCCCTGGCACGTGTTCCGATGGCTACCGCCGACCGTGCCGAGGTGGAAATTCGTGGTAAGTGGTACCCGGTACGGGTGGTCAAACCGACCTTCGTCCGCCATGGCAAGACCCTGATTTAACCTTTCACGGCGGGTCGCTGGCCGCTGACACTTTCTCTTGAGGACACAGAATATGAGTGATATCCCTGCCGAACTGCGTTTTGCCGAAAGTCATGAGTGGGCGCGCCTGGAAGCTGACGGTAGCGTCACCGTGGGCATCTCCGACCATGCCCAGGAAGCGCTGGGTGATGTGGTGTTCGTCGAGCTGCCGGAAATCGGTAAGGAGTTTGAGGCCGGTGATGCAGCAGGTGTGGTGGAGTCGGTCAAGGCTGCTTCCGACATCTATGCCCCGGTCGGTGGTGTAGTGATCGCTGTCAACGAGGAGCTGGCCGGCTCGCCCGAGCTGTTGAACTCCGAGCCGTACACCGCCTGGATCTTCAAGCTCAAGCCTTCCAATGCCGCTGCTGATCTCGGCAAGCTGCTTGATGCGGCTGGCTACAAGGCTGCCATCGGCGAGTGACGAACAGCTGATGTGGGAGCGAGCCTGCTCGCGATGGCGGCGTGTCAGTCAGCATGAATATTGCTGACCTGCCGCTATCGCGAGCAGGCTCGCTCCCGCAGGAGGTTACTTGCAGGCAAAAAAATGCCGCTCGATCGAGCGGCATTTTTTATGGGCTATCAGTCCTGGGCGACAGCGTTTTTCGCCAGGATCGCGTTAGCCAGTTCCATGTCGGTGGCCTGCAAGCCCGGGTTGTCGGCACGGACCTTCTGCATCGCGGCTTCCAGGTATGGGCCGCGGATGTTGCCGTCACTGGCGACGAAGCTACCGGCGTCGTCCTGGGCGGCGACGATCAGTTTGTGGTCCTTGAAAGTCAGGTAGGTGGAACCGGTGGTTGCACCGGATGAGATGACGTTACGCCAAAACGTGTCGGCCATTGCCGAGCCAACAGGAAGAGACAGCAAGGCTAGGGTAGCGACAGCAAGTTTGAGACGCATGATGGTGACTCCACTGGGTTAACTATGACTTTGGATTACCTGCCCCTGGATTCAGTTCCGTGACTTATCGGTCAGCGTTACCGGGCTCACTTGTGCTCGCTTTGCGGCGTTACCCGCAGCACCTCCTCGACAGTCGTCAGCCCGGCGGCGATTTTTTGCGCGCCGGACAGTCGCAAGCTGCGCATGCCTTCCTTGAAGGCCTGGCGGCGTACTGCCAGCAGGTCGGTGTCGGCATGGATCAGCCCCTTGATGCTGTCACTCAGCTGAAGTATTTCGTAGACCCCGGCGCGGCCGCGGTAACCGGTATCACGGCATTCCAGGCAACCGACGGCTTGTTGGGCATTGCTCGGCAGCGGGGCCTGCCAGGGCCGGGTCAAGGTCTGCCAGTCTTCCTCGTCCAGGGCCAGGGGCGCCTTGCAATGAGGACACAGCGTGCGCACCAGGCGCTGGGCCATGATCCCGAGGACCGTGGCCTTGATCAGATAGTGGGGCACGCCGAGCTCAAGCAGGCGACTGATGGCGCTCGGCGCATCGTTGGTATGCAGCGTCGAAAGCACCAGGTGCCCGGTGAGCGCCGCCTGGATCGCCATCTCGGCGGTTTCCAGGTCACGGATTTCGCCGATCATGATGATGTCCGGGTCCTGCCGCATGAGCGCGCGCACCCCTGCGGCGAAACTCAGGTCGATGTTGTGCTGCACCTGCATCTGGTTGAAGGACGACTCGACCATCTCGATCGGGTCCTCGATGGTGCAGAGGTTCACCTCCGGCGTCGCCAGCTTCTTCAGGGTGGTGTAGAGCGTGGTGGTCTTGCCGGAACCGGTAGGGCCGGTCACCAGGATGATGCCGTTGGGCTGACGCGTCATGTCTTGCCAGCGGCGCAGGTCGTCGGCGGAGAAACCGAGCTGGTCGAAATCCTTGAGCAGGACTTCGGGGTCGAAGATCCGCATGACCATTTTTTCGCCAAACGCCGTGGGCAATGTCGACAGGCGCAATTCCACCTCGTTACCGTCCGGGGTCTTGGTCTTGACCCGGCCGTCCTGGGGTTTGCGTTTTTCCGCGACGTTCATCCGTCCCAGGTTCTTCAGGCGGCTGATGATCGCCATCGTCACCTGGGGCGGGAATTGATAGACGGTATGCAGCACGCCGTCGATGCGGAACCGCACCGTGCCCTGCTCGCGACGCGGCTCGATGTGGATATCACTGGCGCGCTGCTGGAAGGCGTACTGGAACAGCCAGTCGACGATATTGACGATATGCGCGTCGTTGGCGTCCGGCTCCTGGTCGCTGGCGCCCAGGTTGAGCAACTGTTCGAAGTTGCTGAGGTTGCTCGGTTGCTGGTCGGTCGTGGTGGCGCCGCTGACCGATTTGGCGAGGCGATAGAACTCCACGCTCAGGCGCTGGATGTCCACGGGGTTGGCGACCACCCGCTTGATCGGCAGCTTGAGTACATGGGTCAGGTCCGATTCCCAACTGCTGACGTACGGTTGGGCACTGGCGACGGTGACGGCGTCGCGATCGACGGCCACCGCCAGGATCTTGTGGCGCTGGGCAAAGGCATAGGACATCAGCGGCGTAACGGCGGCGACATTGATCTTCAGCGGGTCGATGCGCATGTACGGCTGGCCGGCCTGCTGGGACAACCACAGGGTCAGGCTCTCCAGGTCCAGGCGCTTGCCGGGGCGGCTGAGGTCGTCCAGATGCTGGTTGGCGATGAACTCCAGCGGGTGCAGCTGGTTGTTCGCGGTGTGGCGTCGCCGGGCATTGAGCGCGGTTTCGGCCGAGTCCTGGCTGATGAAGCCCTGGGTGACCAGTTGGCGCAGTAGATCGTTGAGGTCCAGCCAGCGGTCCTGAGTGGCGTGTTTGGTGGACATGCGGGTTCCTATTGGACAATTGCAGCAAAGCCGCGATACAGACGCTTGCGCGTCCGGAGCCGGTCTGCAAAAGAATAGTCCCGACCCTATGAACCGTTGGGCCACTACCCGACCAATGCGTTTCGAATTCTTGCAGTGCAGCGCTTTAAGCGGTCGCCTGGACCGGCCCAGACCACACATTGTCAGCGCGTTGCAGATCCACCGAGCACACGCTGATCAGGTTGCGTAATTTTTCCGCAAGCACCTGGGCACGGTGCCAGCTCAACCCTTCGATGAGGATCTCCATCGCCAGCAGTTCGCCCTGGCGTTCGACGTGAACCTGCTCTGGCATCAAGCCCTGCAGGGCGAACAGGTTCAGGGCCCGGCACAGCAGATCGGCTTCGGCTTCGGCCAGCAACCGGTATTGCACGCGGCAATGGGCATTGGCGGTATGCCAGACATCGGCGCGCGGGACGAGGGTTTCGAATATGGGCATGGACGGTCTCCTGGGCTGGAGAGAAATATTTACATGCGTGAGGGGGTATTTCTTATCTAAGATGAACGAATTCGTCGAGTCAGTGAATTATTCAATTCTGTATTTGATTTTTTATAGGTTTATTTATGCACAGCGAGCTGGATGGTTACGACCGCAGGATACTGGCGCTTCTACAAGAGGATGCCTCACTGTCCAGCGCGCAGATCGCCGAACAGGTGGGCCTGTCCCAGTCGCCGTGCTGGCGACGGATCCAGCGGATGAAGGAGGAGGGCATCATTCGCGGTCAGGTGACGTTGCTCGACCGCAAGAAAATCGGACTCAACACGCAGATTTTCGCCGAAATCAAACTCAACGCCCACGGTCGTTCGAACTTCACCGAGTTCACCGAGGCGATTCGCGGCTTTCCCGAAGTCCTGGAATGTTATGTGCTGATGGGGTCGGTGGATTTTCTGCTGCGCATCGTCACAGCGGACATCGAGGCGTATGAGCGATTCTTTTTCGAGAAGCTGTCGCTGGTGCCGGGGATACAGGAAGTGAACTCGATCGTGGCGCTCTCGGAGATCAAGTCCACGACGAGTTTGCCGGTGGTGCGCTGATTTTTGCTGTGTCTGTTCCGGCCCCATCGCGAGCAGGCTCGCTCCCACATGGATCCTTGTGGGAGCGAGCCTGCTCGCGATGGCGGTATTACAAGCGCAACAACATCTTCCAGGCCCGATTCTGGTACACCGCAATCGCCTGATGCTTGCGTGCATCCAGGGCTTCGTCGGTAATGGGCTCGTTGGCCAATTGCGCCAGTTTGTTCAGCTCGCCGTAGAGGCGGTCCATCTCAGGTATGTCCAGCACCGCACGGGCATGGTGCAGCCAGACCTGGATGCGCTCGATGCGCGGGAGTTGTTCGGCCAGGTCTTCCGGTTGCTGCTGGTAGCGTTGCAGTTGCAGGGATGAGGCTTCCTCGCCCAGCAGCCGTGGCAGCCAACTGTTGAGTTGCGCCGCGCCCTGGCGATTGCCGCGGGTGTTGCGCTCGGTCGTCCAGCCGCGAGCCAGCAGCCAGCGCGAAACGTTCAGGGAAAACAGGCCCCAACGCGGGTCCTGCAGCTCCTCAAGGAATTGCTCCGGCGCGGCCTTGCGCACGTCTTCGTCGTCCAGGCCGGCCTGGACCAGCGGACGCCAGTCTTCCAGCAGGGCGTCCAGGGCGACGCGCAAGTCGTGGGTCGATTGGCGTGGTGCGGCCTGGCCGAGGCTGCTGAGCAAGGCGCGCAGTTCAGCGAGGTTTTCCACCCAATCCAACAGCAGACGCCAGTGGCCGTTGAAGCGGTATTGCTCGGCCAGGCGCTGGCTGCTGCCCAGCAAATGCCAGCTCAGCGCGGCGAAGGCGTCGTCCAGCGGCATTTCGGCGGTCAATTGCGGGGCGGGCAGGCTCAGGGCGTAGCTGCTTGCATCGTGCAGGCGGTAGCCACGTTCGGCCTTGCTGATGTCGCAGGGCATCAAGGGCAGGGTCGCGGCCAGTTCGGCGGCCAGTTCCAGCAGCGCGGCGGGCTCGCCTTCGCGCAGTTCCAGTTCCAGTTCGCAGATTTCTTCCTTCTGTTTGCCGACCACGACATGGCCCAGATCCAGCGCGGCTTCGATGACTACTTTGCTTTTGCCGCGACCCCAGGCGATTTCGGCGCGTTCGCGGACGAAATCGGTGGTGAAGATGGCCTTGAGGGTTTTCTTGTCCAGTTCGGCCAAGGCCTCGGGCCAGCATTCGCCGTCGAGTTTCTTCAGGTCGAGCTTGGCTTTGGGCAGGTGCCAGTCGTATTCGTTGCGCTCGGACAGGCCGGCGATGCTCTGGCCACGGGTCTTGAGGGTCTGGATTACCTCTTCACCGTCGCGGCGCAGGCGCAGGGCGACCTTGGCCCGGGCCAGATCACGCTCGGGCGTGTCGAAATACTGGTTCATCAGCTCACGGCGTTCCCAGCCGCCTTTGTTGCGTTTTTTCAGCAGCGGATGCTCGCGCAAGGCTGCCAGGGTCTCGCGGCTGACGCGGAGTTTGATTTCGGTTTCTTTCTGCATGGCCGGAAAATCCAGGGATCGGGTGCGCAGCCGGGGGAAGGTGTGGCTGCCAAGGCCGTGCAGTGTACAGGACTCCTCCGTCCTACGCGCCGCGACGAGTCATAGCCCGCTATGGCGAGGAGCGGCAACGCAGCATGACGGCAACGGACACCGTCAAAAAAGAACAGTATTTGTGATGCAGGACACCAGCACCGGATGGTTCTATGATGGGTGTCAACTTGTGAGTCCGGAGCCAGCGATGCCTTTGCCGTCCATGAAAGATCAGTTCGCTGCCCTGATCGCCGCGCCTTCGGTCAGTTGCACGCAGCCTGGACTGGACCAGTCCAACAGCGCTGTGATCGAACTGCTGGCGGGCTGGCTTGGCGACCTAGGGTTCTCCTGTGATATCCAGCAGGTCAGCCCCGGCAAATTCAACCTGCTGGCGAGCTTTGGCAGCGGCCCCGGCGGCCTGGTGCTGGCCGGGCACAGCGACACGGTGCCGTTCGACGGTGCGTTGTGGCAGACCGACCCGCTGAAGCTCACCGAAGTCGATGGGCGCTGGGTCGGGCTGGGCAGTTGCGACATGAAAGGCTTTTTCGCCCTCGCCATCGAAGCGCTCAAGCCACTGCTGGATCAGCCGTTCAAGCAGCCGTTGCTGATCCTCGCCACCTGCGATGAAGAGAGTTCCATGGCCGGCGCTCGTGCCCTGGCCGATGCCGGACGGCCTCTGGGACGCGCCGCCGTCATCGGTGAGCCGACCGGCCTGCGGCCGATTCGCCTGCACAAGGGCGTGATGATGGAGCGCATCGATATTCTCGGGCGCAGCGGTCATTCCTCCGACCCGAGCCTGGGCCACAGCGCGCTTGAAGCCATGCACGACGCCATGGGCGAGCTGCGCGGCCTGCGCCTGCAATGGCAGCGCGAGTTCCGTAACTCGCAATTCACCGTACCGCAACCGACCCTGAACTTCGGTTGTATCCACGGTGGCGACAATCCCAACCGGATCTGCGGCCAATGCTCCATGGAGTTCGACCTGCGTCCCTTGCCGGGCATGGATCCGCAGGTGTTGCGGGCGGCCATCCTGCAAAAGCTCAACCCCATCGCCGAGCGGCACAAGGTCAAGATCGACTACGCGCCGCTGTTCCCCGATGTGCCGCCGTTCGAGCAGTCCGAGGACGCCGAACTGGTCCGCGTGGCCGAGCGACTTACCGGTCATCGCGCCGAAGCAGTGGCGTTCGGCACCGAAGCGCCTTATCTTCAGCGCCTTGGTTGCGAAACCCTGGTGTTGGGCCCTGGCGATATTGCCTGTGCCCACCAGCCGGGCGAGCACCTTGAAATGTCACGTCTGCAACCTACCGTGCAATTGTTACGACAGTTGATCGAACACTATTGCCTGACACCAGCCACCGCCGGCTACTAGATTGCCCCTGTCCGGGCCCATATTCATGAGGAGAGCGCGCGTGTCGCCAAGCCTGTTCCGACGATAACCATCAGCCTGCTGTGCGTTCCGTTTCGTCTTTTTTCGGCTGTTATTTATTACAGGTCCAGGTTCATGCCCGAATACGTCAATTGGCTTCGTCACGCTTCACCCTATATCAATGCCCACCGCGACTGCACCTTCATCGTCATGCTGCCTGGAGACGGGGTGGAGCACCCCAATTTCGGCAACATCGTCCATGACCTGGTACTGCTGCACAGTCTCGGTGTGCGGCTGGTGCTGGTTCATGGGTCGCGCCCGCAGATCGAAACCCGTCTCGCCGCGCGGGGGCTGACCCCGCATTATCACCACGGCATGCGCATCACCGATGCCGCGACCCTGGAATGCGTGATCGATGCGGTTGGCCAGTTGCGCATTGCCATCGAGGCTCGCCTGTCGATGGACATGGCTTCCTCGCCGATGCAGGGCTCGCGGTTGCGGGTCGCCAGCGGCAACCTGGTCACCGCAAGGCCCATCGGCGTGCTGGAGGGCGTGGACTATCACCACACCGGCGAAGTGCGCCGGGTCGACCGCAAGGGTATCAATCGCCTGCTGGACGAGCGCTCCATTGTCCTCCTGTCGCCGTTGGGCTATTCGCCTACCGGCGAAATCTTCAACCTCGCCTGTGAGGATGTCGCCACCCGGGCCGCCATCGACCTGGCGGCGGACAAACTGCTGCTGTTCGGCGCCGAGCAGGGGTTGATAGGCGAAGATGGACGCCTGGTGCGCGAGTTGCGCCCGCAGCAGGTCCCGTCCCATATGCAGCGCCTGGGCAGCGACTATCAGGCCGAACTGTTGGATGCCGCAGCCCAGGCCTGTCGTGGCGGCGTGGCTCGTAGCCACATTGTCAGCTATGCCGAGGACGGTGCGCTGCTGGCCGAGCTGTTCACCCGTGATGGCAGCGGTACGTTGGTCGCCCAGGAGCAATTCGAAGTGGTACGCGAAGCGGCCATCGAAGACGTCGGCGGCTTGCTGGACCTGATCAGTCCGCTGGAAGAGCAGGGCATCCTGGTGCGTCGCTCCCGCGAAGTGCTGGAGCGGGAAATCGAGCAGTTCAGCGTGGTCGAGCGCGAGGGCATGATCATCGCTTGCGCGGCGCTCTACCAGATCGCCGATTCGGACGCCGGAGAGCTGGCCTGCCTGGCGGTGAATCCTGAGTACCGCCACGGTGGCCGAGGCGACGAACTGCTGGAGCGGATCGAGAGCCGTGCTCGCGCAAAAGGGCTCAAGACCTTGTTCGTGCTCACCACCCGTACCGCCCACTGGTTCCGTGAACGCGGCTTTGAGCCCAGCAGCGTTGAACGTCTGCCGGCGGCACGGGCGTCGTTGTACAACTATCAACGCAACTCGAAGATCTTCGAGAAAGCCCTGTAGGGTCCTCCTCTCCATGCGCCCCATTTTCGTGCAATGGGTTGCACTCTTTTTGATTTCAGACAATGAAGTGTCTGTCTCAAAACCTTCACGATTGTGATCTATGCTGCGCCGGACGCATTGAGATAGAGACATCGAGGCTTGCACGGCGAGCCTCGATGTCCAACCTTTTTGCCCTGAAAAAGTGCATGGAAAATAGCCATTCAAGTATTCGCAGGCTGGCCGATATGCCGGGTCTGCCATGAAGAAGCGTTGACGGCATCCATATCTCTAAATTGACTGAAAACTTATGAAACAATTCTTTTTGGATTTATAAATTTTCCCTTATTCTCCCGGCCGGTGTTTCGGCGTTAGACCATCGTCGTAGACACAATTGGTTGCGATTGACTTGTCAGTCACTGTCTGGCGCTAATCGCGCATCCGCGGATTCCGGGCGTTCGATCCAGAACCACAGATACACAAAAGAATTAGAAAACGAGAGGAGCGAAGCATGAAAAAGTCCACCTTGGCCCTGGCTGTGGCCGTTGGGGTTCTGGCGCAGCAAGCAGGCGCCGCCGGTTTTATCGAAGACAGCAAGGCGTCGGTCAGTTCTCGCACGCTGTACTTCAATAACGATAACCGTGATGGCAATGAGGATCTGCGCGAAACAGGCACCGGCCTCAAGTTCGACTACAAGTCTGGCTTCACACAAGGTGTCGTGGGTTTCGGTATCGATGCTCAGGCGCTGGTGGGTATTCGTCTCGATGGAGGCAGGGGCCGTAACGCCGGCTCTTATATGCCAAGCGATACCGATGGTGCTGCGGTGCATGACTGGAGCCGTTTGTCGGGCAACGTCAAGGCGCTGTTCTCCAAGACCGAGGCTCACGTAGGTGGTGCATTGGCACCGAACCTGCCGATCCTGGTGTCCAACGACAGCCGTCTGCTGCCGCAGACCTTTGAAGGTGGCACCATCACCTCCAAGGAAATCGACAACGTGACTTTCAACGCCGGTCAGCTGGAACATGCCACTGGCCGGGCGTCGAGCAACAGCACCGGTCTGGCGATCGCAGGTGGTACCGAGGACAGCAACCAGTTCCGCTTTGCCGGTGCCGATTGGAAGGTCACCAAAGACCTGACGCTGCAGTACTACTACGCCAACCTGCAGGATTACTACAAGCAGCACTTCCTGGGCGCGGTACACGTTTTCCCGATCAGCGAAGGCCAATCGTTCAAGACCGACCTGCGCTACTTCGACAGCAGCTCGGATGGCCGTAACGGCGACGCGACTCACTTCTTCACCAACAACGGCGGGTATGCCAAGAAGCCTGGCGAGGTCGATAACAAGACCTGGAGTGCCATGTTCACCTACACCCTGGGTGGCAGTGCTTTCCTGTTGGGTCACCAGCAAGTCGGTGATGACGGTGGCTTCGTCTACCTGAACCAGGGCAATGTGGTTAATAGCAACGGTCGTCCCGAAGGTGCCGGTGGCGCGAGCTTCTACCTGTTCACCGACAGCATGATCAACGGGTTTGTCCGTGCCGGTGAAAACACCACCTTCGGTCAATACTCCTACGACTTCGCTTCCTTGGGCGTTCCAGGCCTGAAAGCCTCGGTTGCCTACCTGCGTGGTGACGATGTCAAATCGTCTACTGCTGGTGGTAGCGATTACTCCGAGTGGGAACGCGACATGCGTGTGGATTACGTGATCCAGCAAGGCGCATTGAAAGGCTTCGGTACTACCCTGCGTCAGGGTACCTACCGCAGCAGCGGCGCTGGCGACAGCCAGGATCAGACCCGTCTGATCTTCAACTACACTTACAACTTCATGTAAGACGTAGAGCCGTAAAAAAGCCCCGTCCGGCACATGCCGGGCGGGGCTTTTGCGTTTTTTGGTTCAGGTGGCGGACCTTGTCGAATCCTTACGTAGGATGAATGCGCTGAATTCCAGAAAATCATCCAGGTGCCGGGTAATGATGGCGACCATGATCGGCAGTTGCAGGGCTTGATAATCATGCACGGCGATATTTCTGAAACCCACCATGTTTTTCAGATTCTTCACCAGGCCTTCCGCCACCCAGCCACCTTGAAAAAGTAGCTCGAACACGTCCCGAGCGCTTTGTGGCACTCCCAGGCGCTCCCGGCGAATCAAATGCTGACCCATATCCAGCGCCGCTTCACATGCACGCTGAATATTCAGGACGGCCGAATCCTGACGGGTGAAATCAGTGGCGAAGGTGGAGGGATCTTTCTCGTACTCTTCTCGTACCCTGGCGACGCAACGCTCGATGCTTGCCGCTTTGTTGATCAATACATCATCGACCATACACGGTGCCTTCTTCGTGAATATCCTTGAGTAGACCCGCCCGGGCTGTGTCGAAAGCGGTTTTTTCACTGAGAATGAAACTCTCGAACAACCCCGCCTGTACGTCTTTGGCCCACAAGCGCTGACCTCCGGTCACGATCTGGTATTGCATCACAGTGGTTGCCGCGCGCAGATCGATCAGATCGACCGGGCTCCCGGCGATATCCGCCAGGTCTCCCGAAAGCTGCCATAAAAACACCGGGTCGACATGACCGGGTACGAGCACAGCGATATCGACATCGCTATGAGGTCCGGCGGTTCCCTGTGCGTGGCTGCCGAACAGGTACACGGCCAATAAATCGGGCAGATGGTTTTGCAGATACGTCAGCAAGGCTTGATTGTTCATGCTGCCTATCCTAGCCGTTCGTCCTGAAATCGCGGCAATAATTTCCGTAATGTGAATACAAAACAAAAAAAGCCCCGCCCGATAACGCCGGGCGGGGCTTTTACGTTTCGAGTCAAGCCCACCCCTGTAGCCTTCCCCGAAGCGTCTCCTCTTTACAGCAACTCGAGGCCTTCTCGAAACCTCGTCGGGGATGTTGAGCCCATAGGTACATCAGGGCCAGTGAACAGTTTTTTATATTCACAAAAAATCTAGAGAGATCAATATTCATTCTTTTTAAAACCGCCGGAACCGAGGCACAGTCAGGCTCCACAAGATCTCATCCAGGAGCCACACCATGAGCCTTAGACTGGGCGACATCGCCCCCGACTTCGAACAGGAATCCAGCGCCGGCAAAATCCGCTTCCACGAGTGGCTTGGCAACAGCTGGGGTGTGTTGTTTTCTCACCCGGCGGACTTTACGCCGGTCTGCACCACTGAGCTGGGCCTCACCGCCAAGCTCAAGGATGAATTCGCCAAGCGCGGCGTCAAAGCCATTGCCCTCTCGGTCGACCCGGTGGATTCGCACCACAAATGGATCGAGGACATCAACGAAACCCAGAATACCGTCGTCAATTTCCCGATCCTGGCTGACGCCGACCGCAAGGTGTCGGACCTGTACGACCTGATCCACCCTAATGCCAGCGATACCTTGACCGTGCGTTCATTGTTTGTGATCGATCCGAACAAAAAAATTCGCCTGACCATTACCTACCCGGCCAGCACCGGGCGCAATTTCAACGAAATCCTGCGGGTGATCGATTCCTTGCAGCTGACCGACAACCACAAGGTCGCCACGCCGGCCAACTGGCAGGACGGTGATGAAGTGGTGATCGTGCCGTCGCTCAAGGATGAAGAAGAGCTCAAACAGCGCTTCCCCAGAGGATATCGCGCCGTGAAGCCGTACCTGCGCCTGACGCCGCAGCCTAATCGCTGACGCAAAACTTTTGTGGGAGCGAGCCTGCTCGCGACAGCGGTGATCAGTAAATCTTCATGCTGACTGACACGCCGCCATCGCGAGCAGGCTCGCTCCCACAGGTTCTCCATACACCCAAGGGTTCTGGCCGTTTCGACGGCCTTTTTTTGTGGCTTGGAAAAAGATCACCGTATATTTCCTAATTGAATAAATAAATGAATAAATATGATTTATGGATATATAAGCGCCCTGCTATGGTTTGACCCATCCAGCGAGATCGCCCACTGCGAATCGCACAGCGCGTTAAGGAAATGGCAGGCATGTTGGTCGTCTCACTCGGTGGCAGTCCCAGCCAGCGTTCCCGCTCCGGGGTACTGCTGGAACGCTCGCAGCGCTGGTTGCAACAGCACGGTGTGGAAGTGGTGGGCTATCGGGTGCGCGATTTTCCGGCCGAAGATCTGCTCCATGCCCGCTTCGACAGCCCGAAGGTCATCGACCTGCTCCAGCAGATCGAAAATGCCGATGGCCTGTTGATCGCGACACCTGTCTACAAGGCGTCTTTTTCCGGCGCGTTGAAGACCGTGCTGGATCTGCTGCCCGAGCGTGCCTTGAGCCATAAAGTGGTGTTGCCCATGGCCACTGGCGGCAGCATCGCCCACATGCTGGCAGTGGATTACGCGCTCAAGCCAGTGCTGTCGGCGCTCAAGGCCCAGGAAATGCTCCAGGGGATCTTTGCCGAAGACAGCCAGATCGCCTACGGCGAAAGCAGCGCCCAGGCGCAGTTGGCGCCGGCCCTGCAGCAACGGCTGGATGAGGCGCTGGAGCAGTTTTACAGCGCCATGGCCCGTCGCTCCAAGCCGTTGGAGCCAAGCATGTTGAACGAACGCCTGTTGAGTGCTCGCTGGAGCATCTGAACCCGATACCTGATTCAACTCACCTTACTCAGCCGCCAACGGCCCAGCAGGTGCAGCCAAACCCACAGCAAAAAGGAGAAGCGCCATGCGCTCTGTCATTTTGCGTCGCGGGCTGGTCGCTCTGTTTGCTGCGGCTGTGTCCTTCGGCGTCATTACCCAGGCTCAAGCCGAGACCTTGCGGATCGGTTATCAGAAATACGGCACCCTGGTCCTGCTCAAGGCCAAGGGCACGCTGGAAAAACGCCTCGCCGCCCAAGGCGTTGACGTGCAATGGACCGAGTTTCCGGGCGGCCCGCAGTTGCTTGAAGGCCTGAACGTCGGCTCCGTCGATTTTGGTGTCACGGGTGAAACCCCGCCGGTGTTCGCCCAGGCTGCCGGGGCCGATCTGCTCTACGTCGCTTATGAACCGCCGGCCCCCAACAGTGAGGCCATTCTGGTGCCCAAGGACTCGCCGATCCATTCGGTGCAGGACCTCAAGGGCAAGAAAGTCGCGTTGAACAAAGGCTCCAATGTCCATTACCTGCTGGTGCGGGCGCTGGAGGATGCCGGCCTCGCATATGCCGATATCCAGACCGTGTTCCTGCCGCCGGCCGACGCCCGTGCCGCCTTCGAGCGGGGTAGTGTCGACGCTTGGGTGATCTGGGATCCGTACCAGGCTGCCGCCGAACAACAATTGCAGGCGCGCACCCTGCGCGACGGCAAAGGCATCGTCGACAACCATCAGTTCTACCTCGCCACCCGAACCTATGCGCAGAAAAATCCCCAGGTCATCAGCGCCCTGGTGGAGGAAGTGCGCGCGGTGGGGGAGTGGTCCAAGGCCAACCCCGAAGACGTGAGCCGACAGGTGTCGCCACTGCTCGGCCTGCCTGAGCCGATCACCCTGACGTCGATGAAGCGCCAGGGGTTCGGGGCCTTGTTCCTCACGCCGGAAGTGGTCGCGGCGCAGCAGAAGATTGCCGACACCTTCTACCAACTCAAGCTGATTCCCAAGCCCCTGAGCATCCGGGACGTGATCTGGACGCCGCCGACGGCCGTTGCGAACGCGCAGTAATCGGCCCCTATAGGAGAGCACTCATGAGCCTCAATATTTTCTGGTTCCTGCCTACTCACGGCGACGGCCATTACCTGGGCACCGTCGAAGGCGCCCGCGTCGTTGATCACGGCTACCTGCAACAGATTGCCCAGGCGGCGGATCGACTGGGTTTCGGCGGCGTGTTGATTCCCACCGGACGCTCCTGCGAGGATTCCTGGCTGGTGGCCGCGTCGTTGATTCCAGTGACTCAACGCCTGAAATTCCTCGTTGCCCTGCGCCCCGGGATCATCTCCCCGACGGTAGCGGCGCGTCAGGCGGCGACCCTGGACCGGTTGTCCGGTGGCCGGGCGCTGTTCAACCTGGTGACCGGTGGTGATCCGGAAGAGCTGGCCGGTGATGGCCTGTTCCTGGATCACGAGGCGCGTTATCAGGCTTCGGTGGAATTCACCCGCATCTGGCGCCGTGTGCTGGAAGGCGAAACCGTGGACTACGACGGCGAACACATCAGCGTGAAGGGTGCCAAGCTGCTCTACCCGCCCATCCAGCAACCGCGTCCGCCGCTGTATTTCGGCGGTTCGTCGGAGGCGGCCCAGGACCTCGCTGCCGAGCAGGTGGAAATGGTGCTGACCTGGGGCGAGCCGCCTGCCGCCGTGGCAGAAAAAATCCAACAGGTGCGTGTCAAAGCCGCGAAACTCGGCCGTACCGTGCGCTTCGGCATACGCCTGCATGTGATCGTGCGCGAAACCAACGCCGAAGCCTGGCAAGCCGCCAACCGGCTGATCTCCCATCTGGACGACGACACCATTGCCCGCGCCCAGGCTTCCCTGGCGCGTTTCGATTCGGTGGGCCAACAGCGCATGGCCGCGCTGCATGGGGGGCGGCGTGACAAGCTGGAAGTCAGCCCCAACCTCTGGGCCGGTGTCGGACTGGTGCGTGGCGGTGCCGGTACGGCGCTGGTGGGCGACGGCCTGACGGTGGCGGCGCGGGTCAAGGAGTACGCCGACCTGGGGATCGACACCTTTATTTTCTCCGGTTATCCACACCTCGAAGAGTCGTACCGCGTGGCGGAGCTGTTGTTTCCGCATCTGGACGTAGAGCGTCCGGAGCTGCCGAAGGGCCAGGGCTATGTCAGTCCGTTCGGGGAAATGGTCGCCAGTGACATTCTCCCTAAAGCCGCATCCCAGAGCTGAGGCGGCCATGAAGAAACTTATCCACAACCTGACGCCCTGGGCTCTGCCGCTACTGTTGCTGGCGGTGTGGCAACTGGCGGTTTCAGCGGGCTGGTTGTCCACGCGGATCCTGCCCGCCCCGGTGGCAGTGGTCGAGGCCGGAGTCAACCTGGTGCGCAGCGGTGAAATCTGGACCCACCTGGCGATCAGCGGTTGGCGGGCGACGGCCGGTTTCCTGCTCGGTGGGAGTATCGGGCTGGTGCTGGGCTTCATCACCGGCTTGTCGAGATGGGGCGAACGCCTGCTGGACAGTTCGGTGCAGATGGTGCGAAACGTGCCGCACCTGGCGTTGATTCCGCTGGTGATCCTGTGGTTCGGCATCGACGAGTCGGCGAAGATTTTCCTGGTGGCGCTTGGCACGCTGTTTCCGATCTACCTCAACACTTACCACGGCATCCGCAATGTCGATCCGGCGCTGGTGGAAATGTCTCGCAGCTACGGTTTGTCCGGCTTCAGCCTGTTTCGCCAAGTGATCCTGCCGGGCGCGTTGCCTTCGATCCTGGTGGGGGTACGGTTTGCGCTGGGTTTCATGTGGTTGACGCTCATCGTTGCGGAAACCATCTCCGCCAGCTCCGGCATCGGCTACCTGGCGATGAATGCCCGGGAATTCCTGCAGACCGACGTGGTGGTGCTGGCGATTCTGTTGTACGCCGTGCTCGGCAAGCTGGCCGACCTGGCGGCTCGTGGACTTGAGCGGGTCTGGCTGCGCTGGCATCCGGCGTATCAGGTGAGCAAGGGGAACGCCCCATGACCGCCCAACAACCCCCACGCCTGTTGCGAGGCATTCCACTGGCGGTGCGCCAACTGCAGAAAACCTTCGGTTCGCGCCAGGTGCTGCGAGACATCGACCTGCATATCCCGGCCGGACAATTCGTAGCGGTGGTCGGTCGCAGCGGCTGCGGCAAAAGCACCCTGCTGCGCTTGTTGGCCGGCCTCGATCAACCTTCGGATGGTCAACTGCTGGCAGGCTCGGCGCCGTTGAGCGCCGCGCAACAGGACACCCGCTTGATGTTCCAGGAGGCGCGCCTGCTGCCCTGGAAGAAAATCATCGACAACGTCGGCCTGGGGCTCAAAGGCAACTGGCGAGCCCAGGCATTGCAGGCGCTGGATGCGGTAGGCCTGGCCGACCGTGCCGATGAATGGCCGGCGGCATTGTCCGGCGGCCAGAAGCAACGGGTGGCCCTGGCCCGCGCATTGATTCATCGGCCGCGCCTGTTGTTGCTCGACGAACCCCTGGGAGCGCTCGACGCCCTGACCCGCATCGAAATGCAGCAACTGATCGAACGCCTGTGGCAGCAACACGGCTTTACGGTGCTACTGGTCACCCACGACGTCAGCGAAGCGGTAGCCATCGCCGACCGGGTGATCCTGATCGAAGACGGCCGGATCGGCCTCGATCTGCTCATCGATCTGCCACGCCCGCGGATTCGCGGCTCTCATCGCCTGGCGACCCTGGAGACCGAAGTCCTCAACCGCGTGCTGTCCTTGCCCGGCCAACCGCCGCAACCCGAACCCGTTTCACCCTTGCCCACGCAACTGCGCTGGGCGCAATGAAGCAGCTTCAAGCGGCAAGCTACAAGCTGCAAGAAGAGGCGCGTGCTTTTACTTGCAGCTTGTAGCTCGCTACTTGCAGCTCATTTCGACCTAGGAGAAATAGCATGACCATCAAAGCCATCAACGTGCGTAACCAGTTCAAAGGCATCATCAAGGAAATCGTCGAAGGCGACGTACTCTCGGAAATCGATGTCCAGACCGCCTCCGGCATTGTCACCTCGGTCATCACCACCCGTTCGGTCAAGGAGCTGGAACTGGCGATCGGCAGCGAAGTGATCGCCTTCGTCAAATCCACGGAGGTGTCTATCGCCAAATTGTGAACGGTGTGCACCCGATGCCCCGAACGGCGTTGGCCTTTTGGGGCTCATCCCACGCTCTTTGTTTGGGAGTGCGCTGCGGACACATTTGGAACACGGAGCGTCTCTGGCTGCGCTACCACGTAGCGTAGATGGAATTATAAGGGGTCTTTAAATGCTCTTTATTGAAGATAAAGAGACTTATAAGGATGTTAATGCCTGACTTTTTCTAGCGTTTATTTTATTTAAGCGGTGCTATAGTTTGCTTTAGCATGTCTTAGCAGCCTCTGAGCGCCGTTTAATGAATGAGTTTTTCCCTATCGAATGTGCCGACAGCCTCCACGCCATTGGGGTATTGGTAAAAAGCAGGCGCCTGCAAAGCCGACAGCGACAAAAAGATCTCGCCGCGTCATTGGCCGTTTCGGAAAGAACGGTGCGCAAGATCGAGGCCGGTGACCCGTCCGTGGAATTGCGATCATTCATGCTGGTTCTGTGGCAATTGGGATTGACCCAGGAAGTGTTTCAGAGTCGCCAGCAGATCGAAGCCTCATCCCTTGCGTCCGTTCAAGCACCACACAAAACCCGCGTGCGGCTGGCCGGTGCTAAGGGGGACTTCTGATGCCCAAGGCTTATATCTATGTGGAAGATCCCGAAACTGGAGAGGTTCATACACTGGGCCGGTTGAGCATCGAGAATGGTCAGGGGGAGTTTATTTACGACCCCGATTATGTTGCCGGCCATGTCTGGGTACCCGACCCGATCCGTTATCCACTTCGTGTCCAACCCTTCGTTGGCATTGCCACTAACCGTGGCGTACCGGGTTTCATCAACGATGCAATGCCTGATGGTTGGGGGGAGCGCGTTTTGCGGGACCTTCATCGAACGGATCTGAGCCCTGTCGGATATTTACTCAAGTCACCGAACAACGATCGCGCAGGCAATCTGATGGCTGGTGCAACTCCTCATCCGCCCCATGGTGTCGGCCAGGAAGCGTTGCCTTCCTTGAAAGGCCTCGCTGCGTTTATCGAAGCGGCCGACGCCATCTTCGATAACCAGCTGGATGATGAGGCGATCAGGACTCTCCTGCTACGTAAGCAACGCTCCTCTCTGGGGGGCGCAAGACCGAAGCGAACATTGCAGGATGAGGGCGTGTTCATTCTGGCCAAACCCCGGGATCGCTATGACATCTGTGATGTTCCGGCCATGGAGCATGCTTGTATGACGTTCGCGGCATCCAAGGGGCTGAATGTCGCGAAAACTGCGCTATATGCCGGCGCACCCTCAACGCTGCTGGTCAAACGATTCGACCGTTTTCCAATCGCTGAAGCCGGGCGCCGCATACCAATGCTCAGTGGGTTGACATTGCTGGATGCCGATTGGCAATCCAATGATCGCAGCGCCTGGGTTTATGCCGGGCTTGCGAATGAAATGAAGCGGCGGGGAGTACCGGATGACGACTTGCGTGAACTATTCAAGCGCATGTGTTTTAACGCGTTGGTTGGCAATGACGACGATCATCCGAAAAACCACGCAATCCTTTGGCTCAAGGGGCGATGGCGGTTGGCGCCGATGTACGACGTGGTGCCAGGACTCGATGGTTCTTCGCCGCCCTATCTTTCGATGGCAGTCGGTCGGAGTGGGCGAGTCGTCACCCGGGAAAACCTGCTCAGCCACTGTATGCACTTCGCCTTGACGCCCCAGCAGGCAGCCAGTGTCCTGGACGAAGTGATCGGGTGGGAAGATGAGCTTGGCGCCCATTACGGGCGCCACCTGGATGGCGCTGAGCTGGAGCTCGCTCTAGGCGCAATGGGTGCTGTACGTATGAAGGGCTGAAGATCAGACCACGTCGCGCTTGGGCAGATACGGCGGCAGATACAACCCCAGGTATGCATCGAACACTCGCATGCCTTCTTCAGCCAGGCGCGGGGTGATCTGGCCGTGTTGTTGCACCGAGCGGGCGTAGACCCGGTCGCCCAGCTCCATGGCGAGGGCGAAGACGTCGACGTCATTGGGCAGTGTCGGCAGTTCGAAATGCCGGGCGAAGACTTTGTGCATCAGGTCACTCAGCTCGAGATCGTGCTGGCGGTCGGCCTGGGTGACTTCGGTCAGGCCATGCTGGGCCAGGATCAACTGGCGTGCAGCTGCGTCCTGGCCGTAGATCGTCAGCATGCGCTGTTCCACCAGTCGCGACAGGTCGTGCCAATGGTGCAGCGCGTCATGATCGATCGGTGCCTGGAGGCACGCGCGGAAGGCGGCGTGAACGTCGGCGGTGAGCGCTTCGAGCAGGGCCGGCACGCTGGCGAAAAAGTGATACACGGAGGAGGGCGGGATCTCGGCGCGCTCGGCCACGCTGTAGATCGACAGGCTGGCCACGCCTTCAGCCGCCAGCAGCGTGCGGGCGGCATCGAGGATCGAGTCGATCCGGGCCTGGCTGCGTGCGCGGGGTTTGCGAGGGGTGGCGGTGCGTGTCATGGGGGCTCTCCTGCAGGGCTGCGCGCATTGTACGCAGAGCAAGCCGATGATCCATACGCTTTTGTGGCGAGGGGATTTATCCCCGCTGGGCTGCGCAGCAGTCCCCAAAAAAGAAGGGCCGCTTCGCGCCCCAGCGGGGATAAATCCCCTCGCCACAACGGCCATAAAAAACGCCGCGGCCCTGAGGGCGGCGGCGTTTCTCTTTTTACCGCAACCGTTTAAACGGTATGCAGGTACCAGTTGTACTCAAGGTCGGAGATGGAGTGTTCGAACTCTTCCAGCTCGCTTTCCTTGCAGGCCACGAAGATATCGATGTACTTCGGATCGATGTACTTGGCCATGACTTCGCTGTCGTCCAGCTCGCGCAGGGCATCGCGCAGGTTGTTCGGCAGGCTTTGCTCGTTCTGCTCGTAGCTGTTGCCTTCCACCGGTGCCCCCGGCTCGATCTTGTTGACCAGGCCATGATGCACGCCCGCCAGTACGGCGGCCATCAGCAGGTACGGGTTGGCATCGGCGCCCGCCACGCGGTGCTCCAGGCGTACGGCGTCGGCGGAGCCGGTGGGTACGCGCAGGGCCACGGTGCGGTTGTCCAGGCCCCAGGTCGGCGAGTTCGGCACATAGAACTGTGCGCCGAAACGACGGTAGGAGTTCACGTTCGGGCAGAGGAACGCCATCTGCGCGGGCAGGGTCTCGAGCACACCGCCGATCGCGTGACGCAGCGCGGCGTTCTGCTCGGGATCCTCGCTGGCAAAGATATTCTTGCCATCCTTGTCCAGAATCGAAATGTGAACGTGCAGCCCATTGCCTGCCTGGCCCGGATACGGCTTGGCCATGAAGGTGGTGTCCATTTCATGGTCGTAGGCGATGTTCTTGATCAGGCGCTTGAGCAGTACCGCATAGTCGCAAGCCTTGATCGGGTCGGCCACATGGTGCAGGTTCACCTCGAACTGCGCCGGGGCACTTTCCTTGACGATGGCGTCGGCGGGAATGCCTTGCTCCTTGGCACCTTCCAGGATGTCCTGGAGGCAGTCGACGTATTCGTCCAGATCGTCGATCAGGTAGACCTGGGTCGAGTGTGGGCGTTTACCGGAGATCGGCGAGCGGGGCGGTTGTGGACGTCCATTCACGTTCTCCTGGTCGATCAGGTAGAACTCCAGCTCGAATGCCGCGCAGATGGTCAGGCCCAGTTCGTCGAACTTGGTCACGACCTGGCGCAGGACCTCACGAGGGTCGGCGAAGAACGGCTCGCCTTCCAGTTCGTGCATGGTCATCAGCAGTTGCGCGGTAGGGCGCTTCTGCCAGGGTTCGTTGGAAAGGGTGCCCGGGATTGGATAGCAGATCCGATCGGCGTCGCCGATGTCCAGGCCCAGGCCGGTGCTTTCCACCGTCGAGCCATTGATGTCCAGGGCAAACAGGGAGGCCGGCAGGTTGATGCCTTTCTCGTAAACCTTGTGGAGGCTGGTGCGTTCGATGCGCTTGCCGCGCACCACACCATTCATATCCGCAATCAGAAGGTCAACGTACAGAACCTCAGGATGTTCCTTAAGGAACGCGTTCGCTTCGTTAAGCTGAACGGCACGCGGGGGTACCGACATGATGCAACACCTTTGTTGTTAAAAATATCAATCATTGATCTCTTCGAAAGCCAGTCAACCCGAACGGCATGCCGAAGTCAAGCAGGGCCTTTTTTGCCCTAAAAAAGCACCTGGGGGGCTTTTTTGAGGCAGTTTGGGGCGCTTTTTTCCCTTTGAGGGACTTGGCGCCCGCAAGCTTGAGCGGGCCGTGTTGTATTTTTTACGGGGGTGTTGTGTAAAAAAATGAACAAGGCTAAGCTCGATTCAACCCATAACAGCAATAATACCGGGGTGCTTCATGTCTCGCCTGCCGTACCAACGGCCTCACCAACTGTTCCAGCAGATCGGTTGGCATGCTCGTCGCAATGCTCATCGCATCAGTGGCGACACCCGCTCCCCGGCCACGACGAGGGCCACCAGGCGCTTGCCCATGCTGATGTCGCTCCCGGCGGATCAGTCGTCATCATCGTCCAATATTCTGGACGCTCTGGACGAATTTCTCTTTAGCGGCTCTCCTTCAACTTTAGAATCTTTTTCCGGCCGATGGTCGGGCAAGGGCTACACAACGCGACGCCGATGCGTCAAACAACGCCTGGCTACTGAAAGCAGCCAGGAAACTCACGCCTAGAGGCATTTATGAGTAACAACCTCGACCAGCTCACCGATTGGTTGAAAAACCATAAGATCACAGAAGTCGAATGTATGATTGGCGACCTGACCGGCATCACCCGGGGCAAGATCTCGCCGAC
This sequence comes from Pseudomonas sp. B21-028, assembly GCF_024749045.1. Lineage (NCBI taxonomy): Bacteria > Pseudomonadati > Pseudomonadota > Gammaproteobacteria > Pseudomonadales > Pseudomonadaceae > Pseudomonas > Pseudomonas sp. B21-028. Next base: position 6,137,780 of record NZ_CP087184.1, on the reverse strand, counting down.
CAACAAGTTCATTGCCGAAAAAGGCATGCGCCTGCCCGAGAGCGTCCTGCTCCAGACCGTTACGGGCGACTATGTCGAAGACGACATCTATTACGAACTGCTCGACCCTGCCGACATCGACATGATGTGCCGCCCGGACGAAAACGCAGTGTTCCTCGTGCCCTGGGCCATCGAGCCCACCGCCCAGGTGATCCACGACTCCTACGACAAACAGGGCAACCCCATCGAGCTGTCGCCACGCAACGTGCTCAAGAAGGTGCTCAAGCTCTATGCCGACAAGGGCTGGCAGCCGATTGTCGCGCCGGAAATGGAGTTCTACCTGACCAAGCGCAGCGACGACCCGGACTTCCCACTACAACCGCCCGTGGGCCGTTCCGGTCGCCCGGAAACCGGACGCCAGTCGTTCTCCATTGAAGCGGCCAACGAATTCGACCCGTTGTTCGAAGACGTCTACGACTGGTGCGAATTGCAAGAGCTGGACCTCGATACCCTGATCCACGAGGACGGCACGGCACAGATGGAAATCAATTTCCGTCACGGCGACGCGCTGTCCCTGGCCGACCAGATCCTCGTCTTCAAGCGCACCATGCGCGAGGCGGCGCTCAAGCACAACGTAGCCGCTACCTTCATGGCCAAGCCCATGACCGGCGAGCCCGGCAGTGCGATGCACCTGCACCAGAGCATCATCGACAAGGAAACCGGCAAGAACGTCTTCTCCAATGAAGACGGGACCATGAGCGAGCTGTTTCTGCACCACATCGGTGGCCTGCAGAAATTCATTCCCGAGCTGCTGCCGCTGTTCGCTCCCAACGTCAACTCGTTCCGCCGCTTCCTGCCGGACACGTCGGCGCCGGTGAATGTGGAGTGGGGTGAAGAGAACCGTACCGTGGGCCTGCGGGTGCCGGATGCCGGGCCGCAGAACCGTCGGGTGGAAAACCGCTTGCCGGGTGCCGACGCCAACCCGTACCTGGCGATTGCCGCCAGCCTGTTGTGCGGCTTCATCGGCATGGTCGAAGGCATCAACCCGAGCGCGCCGGTGGTGGGTCGCGGGTACGAGCGACGCAACCTGCGCTTGCCGCTGACCATTGAAGACGCCCTGGAACGCATGGAAAACAGCAGCACCATCGAGAAATACCTGGGCAAGAAATTCATCACGGGCTACGTCGCGGTCAAGCGGGCCGAGCATGAAAACTTCAAGCGCGTCATCAGTTCGTGGGAGCGGGAATTCCTGCTCTTTGCCGTCTGAGGCGCCGGGCGGGGTTGCCTCAGGCAGCCTCGCCCCCACCGATATAAAGGAGAATTCGCATGACCCGCAACAATCCGCAAACCCGTGAATGGCAGGCCCTGAGCAGCGATCATCACTTGGCCCCGTTCAGCGATTTCAAGCAGCTCAAAGAGAAAGGCCCGCGCATCATCACCCACGCCAAGGGCGTCTATCTCTGGGACAGTGAAGGCAATAAGATTCTCGATGGCATGGCCGGCCTCTGGTGCGTGGCCGTTGGTTACGGCCGCGATGAGCTGGCCGATGCCGCCAGCCAGCAGATGCGCGAGTTGCCGTACTACAACCTGTTCTTCCAGACCGCCCACCCGCCGGCGCTGGAGTTGTCCAAGGCTATCGCCGACATTGCTCCTGAAGGCATGAACCATGTGTTCTTCACCGGCTCCGGCTCCGAAGGCAACGACACCATGCTGCGCATGGTCCGCCACTATTGGGCGATCAAGGGCCAGCCGAACAAGAAAGTCATCATCAGCCGCAAGAACGGTTATCACGGTTCCACCGTGGCCGGCGCGAGCCTGGGTGGCATGACTTATATGCACGAGCAGGGCGACCTGCCGATCCCGGGCATCGTCCACATCGCCCAGCCTTACTGGTATGGCGAAGGCGGCAACATGAGCCCCGAGGAATTCGGCGTATGGGCGGCCAATCAACTGGAAGAGAAGATCCTGGAGATCGGCGTGGACAACGTCGGCGCCTTCATCGCCGAACCGATCCAGGGCGCGGGTGGTGTGATCGTGCCACCGGACAGCTACTGGCCACGCATGAAGGAGATTCTTGCCAAGTACGACATCCTGTTCGTGGCCGACGAAGTGATCTGTGGCTTCGGCCGCACCGGTGAGTGGTTCGGTAGCGACTTCTACGGGTTGAAGCCACACCTGATGACCATCGCCAAGGGGCTGACCTCCGGCTACATCCCCATGGGTGGCCTGATCGTGCGTGACGACGTGGTCGAGGTGCTCAACGAGGGCGGCGACTTCAACCATGGTTTCACCTACTCCGGTCACCCGGTGGCCGCCGCGGTGGCGCTGGAAAACATCCGCATCCTGCGTGAAGAAAAGATTATCGAGCGGGTCCACAGCGAAACGGCACCCTATTTGCAGAAACGCCTGAGGGAACTGAACGACCACCCACTGGTGGGTGAAGTGCGCGGTGTCGGTCTGCTGGGAGCGATCGAACTGGTCCGGGACAAGGCCACGCGCCAGCGCTACGAAGGCAAGGGCGTGGGCATGATCTGCCGGCAGTTCTGCTTCGATAACGGGCTGATCATGCGTGCCGTGGGCGACACCATGATCATTGCGCCGCCGCTGGTGATCAGCAAGGCCGAGGTGGATGAACTGGTGACCAAGGCGCGGCAGTGCCTGGACCTGACCCTCAGTGCGTTGCAAGGCTAAGTGCTAGGCTCTGTGCGAGGCGCTTTCAAGGGCCTCGCACAGTCTGAACAAAAGGTTGGGCTTGTGTTGAAAGCCTGCCCTGTAACTTGCCAGACTACCGTTGTTCAAGTTGCCCGCGAGCCGGCTACTGAACTGTGGCTAAAAAGAATAACTGGAGCATCATCCATGAAGGCAATAGGTATGAAGATAGCTGGCAAGACCCTCCTCGCCATGTCCCTGATGGGCGTGATGGCGAGTGCCGTTCAGGCGGACGATAAAGTGCTGCATGTCTATAACTGGTCCGACTACATCGCACCGGACACGGTCGCCAAGTTCGAGAAAGAGTCGGGGATCAAAGTGGTCTACGACGTGTTCGACAGCAACGAAACCCTGGAGGCCAAGTTGCTCGCCGGCAAGTCGGGCTACGACATCGTGGTGCCGTCGAACAACTTCCTGGCCAAGCAGATCAAGGCCGGCGTCTACCAGCCGCTGGACAAGTCCAAGTTGCCGAACTGGAAAAACCTCGACACCGACCTGCTCAAGGCCGTGGGCGATGCCAGCGACAAGGGCAACCAGCATGCCTTCCCTTATATGTGGGGCACCATCGGTATCGGCTATAACCCCGAGAAGGTCAAGGCTGCCCTGGGCGTCGACAAGATCGACTCGTGGGACACCCTGCTCAAGCCGGAAAACATCGCCAAGCTCAAGGGCTGCGGCGTGAGCTTCCTCGATTCGCCGACCGAAATGATCCCGGTGGCATTGCACTACCTGGGCTACCCGACCGACAGCCAGGACAAGAAACAACTGGCTGACGCCGAGGCGCTGTTCCTCAAGGTCCGTCCTTCGGTCAGCTATTTCCATTCATCCAAGTACATCTCTGACCTGGCCAACGGCAACATCTGCGTGGCCGTGGGTTACTCGGGTGATATCGAGCAGTCCAAGTCCCGTGCTGCCGAAGCGGGCGGCAAGGTCAAGGTGGCCTACGCCATTCCGAAAGAAGGCGCCGGCTCGTTCTACGACATGGTCGCTATTCCAAAGGATGCCGAGAACGTCGAGGCTGCCTACAAGTACATGAACTTCCTGATGAAGCCGGAAATCATGGCCGAAATCACCGACAACGTGCGCTTCCCGAACGGCAACAAGGCGGCTACGGCGTTGGTGGACAAGGAAATCTCCGGTGACCCGAACATCTATCCGTCGGACGAAGTGAAAGCCAAGCTCTACGCGATCAGCGACTTGCCGCCGGCCACCCAACGGCTTATGACCCGCAGCTGGACCAAGATCAAATCCGGTAAATAAACCGGTCTGAAGCATTTTCCTGTTGTCGCCATCATCGCGGCGGCGGCAACAGGAGCAATTAAATAACTAAAACTTTTGCTGGATCGGTTTATCGAGGGTAAGTTGCGCGCCGGTTTTGTTGCAGGGCTCATCGTGGCCAGGTAACGGGGGCAACTTGAGCCCGACTATTTAAGAGGACCTCCACGTGCCAGTCTTTTCTTTGTTACGCAACGCCTTGCTGGTTGGTGCAGGCCTGACGCTCGCGGTCAGCGTCCAGGCTGCCTCCACCGTGCATATTTATAACTGGTCGGACTATATCGGCGAGACCACTCTGGCGGATTTCGAAAAAGCCACCGGGATTCAGCCGGTCTACGACGTGTTCGACTCCAATGAAACCCTGGAGGGCAAGTTGCTGGCCGGTCATACCGGTTACGACGTGGTCGTGCCGTCGAACCATTTTCTGGGCAAGCAGATCAAGGCCGGGGCCTTCCAGAAGCTCGACAAGGCCCAGTTGCCCAACTACGCCAATCTCGATCCGGCGCTGCTCAAGCGCCTTGAACGTAACGATCCGGGCAACCAGTACGCCGTGCCGTACCTGTGGGGCACCAACGGTATCGGCTACAACGTCGAGAAGATCAAGGCGGTCCTGGGGGTCGACAAGATCGATTCGTGGGCCATGCTGTTCGAGCCGGAGAACATCAAGAAGCTCTCCAGTTGCGGCGTCTCGTTCCTTGATTCAGGTGACGAGATGATCCCGGCGATGCTCAATTACCTGGGGCTGAACCCCAACAGCGAAAACCCCGAAGACTACAAGAAGGCCGAGGCCCAGCTCCTCAAGATCCGGCCTTACGTGACCTACTTCAACTCCTCCAAGTACATCTCCGATCTGGCTAATGGCGAGATCTGCGTGGCGGCCGGCTTCTCCGGCGACATCTTCCAGGCCCGTGAGCGTGCCAGCGAGGCCGGCAAGGGCGTCGACATCGCCTACGTGATCCCCAAGGAAGGCGGCAACCTCTGGTTCGACATGCTGGCGATCCCCCGTGACGCCACCAACGTCAAGCAAGCCCATGCGTTCATCAACTATTTGCTCAAGCCTGAGGTTATCGCCCAGGTCAGCGACACCGTCGGTTATGCCAACCCGAACCCAAAGGCTGGCGAACTGATGGATCAGAAGGTCCGTACCGACGAAGCGGTTTACCCACCGCAAGCAGTCGTCGACAAGCTCTACGTCAACTCCGAGTTGCCGCGCAAGATCCAACGACTGATGACCCGCAGCTGGACCAAGGTCAAGTCGGGTAAATAACTGCTCAAAACCAAGGTTCGTCCGTATGGGGCGAGCTGTAAATTCTGTGGGAGTTTCGTAAATGGCTGTTGCCTCCGGCGCCTATAAGAAAGCCCTCGAGGGCGACCAGACACCCAAGCAGGTGCTGGTCAAAATCGACCGGGTCACGAAGAAGTTCGACGAGACGATTGCCGTGGACGATGTGTCCCTGGAAATCAAGAAAGGCGAGATCTTCGCCTTGCTCGGCGGTTCGGGTTCGGGCAAATCCACCTTGCTGCGCATGCTTGCCGGCTTCGAGCGGCCCACGGAGGGGCGTATTTTCCTCGACGGTGAGGACATCACCGACATGCCGCCCTATGAGCGGCCGATCAACATGATGTTCCAGTCCTACGCCTTGTTCCCGCACATGACCGTGGCGCAGAACATCGCCTTCGGTCTGCAGCAGGACAGGATCCCCAAGGCCGACATCGATGCTCGCGTGGCCGACATGCTCAAGCTGGTACAGATGAGCCAGTACGCCAAGCGCAAGCCGCACCAGCTCTCCGGCGGCCAGCGTCAGCGCGTGGCCCTGGCCCGTTCCCTGGCCAAGCGTCCGAAGCTGTTGCTGCTCGACGAACCGATGGGGGCTCTGGACAAGAAGCTGCGCTCGCAAATGCAGCTTGAGCTGGTCGAGATTATTGAGCGGGTCGGCGTGACCTGCGTCATGGTGACCCACGACCAGGAAGAGGCCATGACCATGGCCGAACGTATCGCGATCATGCACCTGGGCTGGATCGCCCAGATCGGCAGCCCGATCGACATCTACGAAACCCCCACCAGCCGCCTGGTCTGCGAGTTCATCGGCAACGTCAACATCTTCGAAACCGAAGTGGTGGACGACGCCGAAGGCCACGCGGTGCTGACCTGCAAGGATCTGGACCGCAACATCTACGTGGGCCACGGCATCAGCACTTCGGTGCAGGACAAGTCGGTAACGTACGCGATTCGCCCGGAAAAACTGCTGGTGACTGTCGAGCAGCCGACCTGCGAGCACAACTGGTCCAGCGGCAAGGTCCATGACATCGCCTACCTGGGCGGGCACTCGGTGTTCTACGTCGAGCTGCCGAGCGGCAAGCTGGTGCAGTCCTTCGTCGCCAACGCCGAGCGCCGTGGCCAGCGGCCCACCTGGGGCGACCAGGTGTTCGTCTGGTGGGAAGACGACAGTGGCGTGGTGCTTCGCTCATGAACATGCGCAAATTCAAACGCCGACTTGATCGAATAACGCCCGGTGGCCGTCAACTGGTCATCGGGGTGCCCTTCCTCTGGCTGTTCCTGTTCTTCATGTTGCCGTTCTTCATCGTCCTGAAGATCAGCTTCGCCGAAGCCGATGTGGCCATTCCGCCGTACACCGAGATTTACAGCTACGTCGACCAGAAGCTGCAGCTGCTGCTCAACTTCGCCAACTACGCGATGCTCAGCGAGGATGAGCTGTACATCGCCGCCTACCTGGGCTCGTTGAAAATGGCCCTGATCAGCACCGTGTTGTGCCTGCTGATCGGCTATCCGATGGCCTATGCCATCGCCAATGCCCGCAAAGAGATGCAGACGGTGCTGGTGCTGCTGATCATGATGCCGACCTGGACCGCGATCCTGATCCGCGTCTACGCGTGGATGGGCATCCTCAGCAACAACGGCCTGCTCAATGGCTTCCTGATGAGCATGGGCTGGATCAGCGAACCGCTGCAGATTCTCAACACCAACCTGGCGGTCTATATCGGCGTGGTCTATTCGTACCTGCCGTTCATGATCCTGCCGCTGTTCGCCAACCTGGTCAAACATGACCCCAGCCTGTTGGAGGCGGCCTCCGACCTGGGTTCGAGCACCTTCAACAGTTTCTGGAAAATCACCGTGCCGCTGTCCAAGAACGGCATCATCGCCGGCTGCATGCTGGTGTTCATTCCAGTGGTGGGCGAGTTCGTGATTCCGGAACTGCTGGGCGGCCCGGAAACCCTGATGATCGGTAAAGTGCTGTGGCAGGAATTCTTCAATAACCGTGACTGGCCGGTGGCGTCCGCTCTGGCGGTGGTGATGCTGGCGATCCTGATCGTGCCGATCATTCTGTTCAACCGTAGTCAGGCCAAGGAAATGGAGGGCAAGGAATGAAGCGCTTCAGTTTTTCAAGCCTGATGCTGGTGCTGGGATTGCTGTTCATCTACGCGCCGATGCTGATCCTGGTGATCTACTCGTTCAACGCCTCGAGACTGGTGACGGTGTGGGGAGGCTGGTCGGTCAAGTGGTACGTCGGCCTGCTGGACAACACCCAGTTGATGGGCTCGGTGGTGCGCTCGCTGGAAATTGCCTGCTACACGGCGGTCGCCGCGGTGGCCCTGGGTACGTTGGCGGCCTTTGTGCTGACCCGCATCACCCGTTTCAAGGGGCGCACGCTGTTTGGCGGGCTGGTCACCGCGCCACTGGTGATGCCGGAAGTGATCACCGGTCTGTCGCTGTTGCTGCTGTTCGTGGCCATGGCGCAGATGATCGGCTGGCCCCAGGAGCGTGGCATCGTCACGATCTGGATTGCCCACACCACGTTCTGCGCGGCCTATGTGGCGGTGGTGGTCTCGTCACGCTTGCGTGAGCTGGACCTGTCCATCGAAGAGGCGGCCATGGACCTCGGTGCGCGGCCGTGGAAGGTGTTCATCCTGATCACCATCCCGATGATCGCGCCATCGCTGGCGGCGGGGGGCATGATGTCGTTCGCGTTGTCCCTGGATGACCTGGTACTGGCGAGCTTCGTGTCGGGCCCGGGTTCGACGACCTTGCCGATGGAAGTGTTCTCGGCGGTGCGCCTGGGCGTGAAGCCGGAGATCAACGCCGTGGCGAGCCTGATTCTGTTGGTGGTGTCGCTGGTCACCTTCCTGGTCTGGTACTTCAGCCGTCGCGCTGAAGAAAACCGCAAGCGGGCCATCCAGCTAGCCATCGAGGAAAGCGCCGCCGATTCCTGGAAGCAGCCTGAAGTACGCCGGGCGGCTGAGCCAGTCTAATCGCACGCAGGCCATGTGGGAGCGAGCCTGCTCGCGAAGGCGGTGTGACAGTCGACGAAGATGTCGATTGTCCATCCGTCATCGCGAGCAGGCTCGCTCCCACAGGTTTTGCGTTGCCCGTTGCATCCCCGATCCGCTATGTGGGAGCGAGCTTGCTGGCTCCCACAGGGGTCATGAGTTCCAGGGGGATGTGCGGATGATGTCCACAAAGTTCATCGGCTTGAACCCCGGCTCCTGGTCTACCAGGACATCGGTCTTCACATTGCCGAAGGTAGTCTGCGGGCGATGCCGCAAGCCGCTGGCGAATGCGCAGATGATGCACTCCTTGAACCCCTCCCCACGTGGGTGGGCGTGCACCACGGCTTCACGCTGCGCTGCCGGGAAGGCGGCATAGTCCATGCCCAGTACATCCATCTCCACCCCGGCGGTCACCAGGGCGACGGTGGGACGCAAGTGTTTCGGTATGCCCGGCGTGGTATGCAGGGCGATGGACAGCCACACCTGTTCGATATCGTCATCGCTCAGCCCATAGGGTTTGAGAAACGCTGCGGCAGCATTTGCGCCGTCCACTTCAAAGCGTTCATCGTCGCTGCGATGGCCTTCCACCAGGCCTATGTCATGGAACATCGCACCGACGTACAGCAGCTCCGGGTCGCAGGCCAGTTGCCGACGCTGGCCGCTCAAGGCTCCGAACAGAAACACCCGGCGGGAGTGGTGGTACAGCAGATCGGATTCAACGTCGCGGATGTATTCGGTGGTGGCGCGGGCAAGGGCGCTGTCGGGGATCTTGACGCCGGCGATGCTGTTCATGCTGCTCTCCTCTTGACGATGCGCCAGGGCGGCGCCGAAGGCACAAGTCTGGTCGCCGGGATGCGGGGCAACAATCTTCTCGTGGCTGCGATCCATGCCAATGAACCTCGGTTTCGTGCCAAGTGGCGTCCTGCTGATGGATTGGCTAGCGTAGGCTGTGATCCCGTTCAGCTCGAAGGCAAGCAGGCACCCATGGAAAAAACGGTTGCGATCGTGGTGTTCGCTGGCGTCCAGTCGCTGGACGTGAGCGGGCCCATGGACGTGTTCTGCGAGGCCAATCGGTTCCTGGCCCCGGAGGATCACTATCGGCTTGAGGTCATTGGGATCGAGCCGGGAGCAGTTCCCTGTTCCAACGGTTTGTCCCTGAATGCCCATCGTCAATTCAGTGAAGCTACACAGGCATACGACCTGCTGTTGGTGGCGGGCGGGCCGCATTTGCCGTTCATGGATTTCGGCGCGACGTTCGATGCCTGGTTGCGTGAGGCCTGTGGGCGGGCGCGGCGCTTTGGCTCGATCTGCAACGGCGCCTTCATGCTCGCCCGGGCCGGGTTGCTGGCGGGGCGGACCGTCACCACCCATTGGGGCGATGCCGGGGCGCTGGCGCAGTTGTGTCCTTCGACCCGGGTCGAAGCGGATCGCCTGTACGTGCAGGACGGCGTGCTCTATACCTCGGCCGGGGTCACCGCCGGGATCGACTTGTCGTTGTTCCTGCTGGCGCAGGATCATGGGGCGGACGTGGCTCTGAGCGTAGCCAAGCGGCTGGTGGTATTTACCCAGCGTTCAGGCGGGCAATCGCAGTTCAGTCCTTTTCTGGTGCCCCATGCCGCGCCGACGTCCGCCGTGGCTCAGGTCCAGACCTATGTGCTGGCAAACCTGAACGGTGACTTGGGCCTCGCCGATCTGGCCAAGGCCGCGAACATGAGCCAGCGCAATTTTTCCCGGGTATTCACTCGGGAAGCCAAGGTCACCCCGGCGGAGTTCGTCGAACGGGCCCGGGTAGACGCCGCGCGCGTAATGCTGGAAAGCACCCGGGCCCCGCTCAAGACCGTGGCTTGGCAATGCGGCTTTCGCGACGCCCAGCACATGCGCAACGTCTTCAATCGCAGGCTGGGGGTGACGCCGCAGCAGTTCAGGCTCAATTTCGCGGCAATTGTGTAGTTCATTTCTTCAGCGTGTCATGCGCCTCCAGCGCCCGTAGCGAGTAGATGTAGGCCGCGCCGGCATTCAGTGACACAGCGGTGGCCAGGGTTGCGGCGATTTCTTCGCGGGTGGCGCCGGCCTTGATGGCGGCGTCGGTGTGTACGCCGATGCAACCGTCGCAGCGGGTCGTGATCGCCACGGCGATGGAAATCAGCTCCCGGGTCTTGGCATCGAGCACGTCGTTCTCGGCCGCGGCTTCATCCAGGGCCATGTAGGCCTTGACCATTTTCGGGTTGCTCTTGCCCAGGGCACCAAAGGCGCTCTTGATGGTGGGCAGCAGTTCGGACCAGTTATTGAACATCGCAGTGACTCCATTGGGGGATGGACGCAGGGGGAACCCCTGTAGTCTTGACCAACAATGACCATCAAGCCTGTCGGTGACGAAAAAAAGTGAATGCCGTCCGGCTCAGGGCGCTGTCCTGGCCGGCAACAGCTTCAGGGTGTCATGGGTGTTGGCGGTCACTTCTTCCTCGGCCAGGTGCGCCTGGTGAAACAAGCCCTCGATGTAGGCGTCGGCCTGATCGGCGTAATACTTGTCGAACGGCACGCCACTCTGGCCGACCGGGTTGATGGTGACGCTGTGGGTCGGGTCTGCGAAATCGATGATGCGGCGGGTGGATGGGCCGTAGGTGACCGGCCAGGGTGCCGGGCCGATCCTGGCGGAGAGGTTGTTGGGCACTTCATGGGTACCGGGTGCGGCGAATGGGCCGACGTTGAAGATCCGGTCCAAGGGCTTTTGCATGCCCAGTGGGTGCCCGTGGGTGAGGGTATGGGCATTGCCCCATTGCCATTGCGTGGCATCGTCACCGAAGGTGGCCTTCAGGTGCGCCAGGCTCTTGCTCCAGGCCGTCTTTACGATGTCGGCACGGGTTTCCTTGCCCAGGGTCGTGCGATCGTCCCACCAGGGCGAATCCGCCGAGGCGGTCAGACGCGGTAGCGCGGCGTCGATCACTCGGGTCGACAGCGCGGTGTCGAAAAAGCCATCCCCCAGTTCATCGCGCAGGGCGGCATCAGCCAGATTGAACAGGAACTGGTTGAACAGCGTGGCGCTGACTGAATCCAGCGGGTAATCGCCCTGCCATTGCGCCAATTGCTCCACCCACTTGCGTTCCTGCGGGTCGCTGACCACGCTCCTCAACACCGGCAGCAAAGGTGCCAGCAAGCGCGGGCCATAGCCGGTGGTGGTCCCCAGTTGCAGCTTGCGGGTGGTTTCGATGTCCCACTTGGCCTGTTTGTCGCTGAGCTGGAGGTTGAGTTGCTGCCCACGGTCGGCGAGGTTGTAGTAGCCCGGAATCTCGATACCGCCGGGTGAAACCGGCTGGAAATTCGCCGACACGATATAGCCGCGGGCCGGGTTCTCCTCCTGGGGATTGTTGCTGAAGGGGTAGAAGCCTTCCTTCTCCGCCTCCGGGCTGCTGCCGTCGAGCAGGAAGCCAGGTTTCACCCCCGCCGGCCGCTTGGGCAGTTGGGCGGCGGCCCACCAGCCGATATCGCCCTTGGCATTGGCCCAGACGACATTCAACCCCGGTGCATGGATCTTGGCTGACGCTCCCCGCGCCTTGGCCAGTGTGTCGGCACGGTTGAGTTGGTAGAAGGCCTCGAGGATCGGATTGCGGCTTTCCAGGAAACCCCACCACATGGCAATCGGCGTGTGGCCGGCATTGGCGCCGAGTAAATCGTTGACGATCGGGCCGTGGGGCGACTGGCGCAGCACCAGCGTCACCGGCGCCTGGCCTTTTACCGCGATCTGCTGTTCGCTGCGGGTCATGTCCACCCACCGGTCGCGATACCAGACCTGTTCGGGATTGTCCGGGTTGATCTTCTCGGCAATCAGGTCCAGGTCGTCGTTCTGGAACATGGTGACGCTCCAGCCAAAATCCTTGTTCATGCCCAGCGTCGCAAACGGCAACAATGCCTGGTAGTGCCCGTAGAGTTCGAAGCCCGGCGCCGAAAGGTGGGCCTCGTACCACACCGAGGGAGCGGAAAAGCGAATGTGCGGGTCTCCCGCCAGCAAAGGTTTGCCACTGCGGGTATGGCTGCCGGCAACGGCCCAGGCGTTGCTGCCTTCGAATTGGGGCAAGCCGCTTCCGACCAGGGCCTGTTCGCTCAAGCGGGCCAGGGCATCGAGCCCTTTCCAGTCGGCATCGGCCAGGGGCAGGGCGGTTCTGCGGTGTTCGCCCAGCGCACCCTTGGGCTGCCAGTCGAGGTCGAAAATATTCAGGTAGTCGGTGCCCAGTTGATCGCGCACGTAGGTCAGCAGTGGTTCGGTACGAAAGGCGGCGGCGAAGCTGTAGGCCATGTAGCCGGTGATGCTCACCGTGTCTTCGGCGGTGAACGGGCGCTTGGGGATGCCCAGGACATCGAACTCCACCGGCCGGGCGTGGCTGTCCTGATAGCGGTTGATGCCGTCGAGATACGCCTGCATCGCAATCCAGGCCGGGGATTGCGGGTCCTGTTCCGCCACGTAGCGGGCGGCGCGCTCGCGGATACGCAGGCTGCGCATCAGCTTATCGGTGTCGAGCAGCTTCGGCCCCAGCACCTCGGCGAGCTCGCCCCGGGCAAGGCGGCGCATGACCTCCATCTGAAACAATCGGTCCTGGGCATGGACATACCCGAGCGCACGGTACAGGTCGGTTTCGTTCTCGGCGCGGATATGGGGCACGCCGCGCTCGTCGTAACGCACGGTCACCGAGCCTTGCAGCCCCTGCAACTGCACGGTGCCCTGGCGGGTGGGCTGCTTGCTGTAGAGGTAGCCGCCGGCGACGATAATGGCGGTGACGACCAACGACAGAAATGCAATGAGGCTGCGTTTCATGGTGTTCCCTTATTCGGATGATGCGTCCTTGCCCCATGGACAATAACAGCCCACCGCCATCGTGTGGGTTGCATTGACGGCGCGCCCCACGTTCAAGGCCTCGAGAATCGGCTCGATGAAGCTGTTGCTCGAATTGCAGGTCAAGCCTTCGCTGTAGGGACCGAAGTAGGCCAGTTCGCCGGTGCGATTCCAGATCGCTACGGCCGGGCTGGCGGGAATCTGCTCCGAGCCGGGCAATGCCGGAAGCGGCTTGAGGCTGCTCAGCGTGGCCGGTAGCTGGCCTCGAGTGCCGCTTTTCTGTACCGCGTAGAACTCGACACCCTGCGGTGCATATTTATCGACCAGTTCGGACAGGTGCTGCTGATTGCCGACGTTGCACGGGCAGGCCGGATCCCAGAAGTGCACCAGGCGGATCGGGCCGGGCCCGGCCAGCTCGGGCGGCAGGCGCAGAGGGTCGCCGGAAAACACCGCCGTGTGCTGGCTGAAAGCTCGCAGGAAACGTCCCTGGAACCAGTCGTAGGCGACCCACAACACGGCAGCGCAGCCAAGGGCAAGCAGACCGGCAAACAGGGTTGTGCGGTGGGACGGGCGCATGGATTCATCCTCTGAAGCCGCGTAGCTTGCCATGCCTGTCGCGACAGATGAATATCGCAGGTCTACAAAGTCTGTTTCGCGCCTTGTGCATTTGCCTGGAAATATCGATGCCTGCCACTTTTGACCCCGATCACCTGCGTGCCAGCCTGCAACCGTTGGCCCAGTGGCAACCGCTGTCTGCGCAGGCGCAGGCCTACCAACGATTCTATGGTTTGGATTTTCCCCAGCGGACCTTGCGCAAGGGCCTTGGGCGTTTCGAGATCGATGGGTATGAGTTGGTCGGTCAGGTCTGGTGGCCGGAAAAAGCCGTGGCAACACTGTTTGTGTTCCACGGTTACTACGATCACATGGGGCTTTACCGGCACTTGATCGAATGGGCGCTGGAGCAACAGTTTGCGGTGATCGCCTGCGACCTGCCGGGCCATGGGTTGTCCAGCGGTGAACGCGCCAGCATCGGCGACTTTGCCGAGTACCAGGCCACGCTGCAGGGGCTGCTGGCCGAGGCCGGGAAACTGGAGCTGCCGCAGCCCTGGCACCTCTGTGGGCAAAGCACCGGCGGCGCCATCGTGGTCGATCATGTGCTCAACCAAGGCGCAAGCAGCCCGGCCCAGGGCCAGGTCATCCTGTTGTCGCCGCTGGTGCGTCCTCGGGCCTGGGGCTGGTCACGGCTGAGTTATTACCTGCTCAAGCCCTTCGTGACCGGCATCGCCCGGCGCTTCAGCGAAAACTCCACCGATCCGCAGTTCCTGCCGTTCCTGCAAGCCGACCCGTTGCAACCGCTGCGCCTGCCTACCGCCTGGGTGGGTGCATTGGGCCGGTGGATCAAGCGTATCGAAGCCGCTCCGAGCAGCCCGCGCCGGCCCTTGATCGTGCAGGGGCAGGCGGACATGACGGTGGATTGGAAACACAATCTGCAAGTGCTGCACGGCAAGTTCGACCGGCCCCAGGTGCTGATGCTGCCCGAGGGCCGGCATCACCTGGCCAATGAAGTGCTGGCGATGCGGCAGGAAATGTTCGGGTTTCTGACGAAACGGATGAGCCGGATCCGGCGGTGACTACAAAGGCCCTATCGCGAGCAGGCTCGCTCCGACAGGGTATCGAGTGAACTTGGATTCTGCGAACGCCGAAGGTCCAGTGTGGGAGCGAGCCTGCTCGCGATGGCGGAATCTCAGGCGCTGAAGTTTCTACTGCCCGAGATTCTGCCCCACCGCCAACCCCGCCCGGATCGCCGCCAGGGCCGCCTGGTAATAGGCCTGGCCCTCGGCCGATTCGGCAAACGTGGAAAACTTCTCCAGCTCGGTATCGCTCAGGTCGCGGTAGACGTACAGCAATGTGTTGCTCAGGTCCGCGTCGATCTGCTCCATCAAATTTATATGATTTTGTTTAAAGTAAGAGAAATAAATAATGTGGGGATAAATAAGGACGGCTCATGGTTTGGGCTGCCTTGAGTTCTGGTTTCAGATTTTACCTGTCGTTGAGTGGCTTGTTTTTCCAGCGAAAGTGAATGGGTCGGCTTGGTGTTAAATATTTTGGCGAGATTCGGAGTCTCCAAAATATCGATTGGTTATCATGATGGCGGTATATATTTCGGATGAATCTAGCGACCTGTAATTTCTGTCAGTAGGTCGGCCTGTAAATTCGAGCTAGTCTGCTCGTGACTAACCAATAAGTTTTAAAAATGGTTTAGTTGGGCTGCGTTAATAAGGCAGTTTCTTTATATTTATTTGAGAAAGTTTGCCATGCAAAATGATACCGAAACCCTGGACCATAACCAGCCAGCCACTGGCTCTTTCCCTGGAACCTACAAGTTATATAGTTTTGCGGATCCTGCTAAGGTACTTGGGATGCGTACGGTTGAAGGAGTGCGCTATGTCGTGTTGGTTTCTGACTCTGACGACTGGCGAAATTGGTGGAGAATTGAGCTGGTTACCGATCACGGATATGTTCTCCGTCAAGGAACGGAGTCCCTTTTTATGAATTTAATGGATGATGGTGGTGTTCAATGTGTATTTGCCAGCTCCGCGGATCGTAACATTTGGTATCTTAGAAGTTCGGCTGATGTAGCTGTGTATTACATTCAAAATCTCCAATGGTCCGATAAATTTCTCTCTGTACTGTTTCCGCATCTACCGGGTACGGAGCCCCGTATTGTCGGCGGGCTCTATAATGAATCAACCCATATGTGGCAAAAATTCAAAGTGGTAAGGGTGTGAAGTTCTGGCAGTCTGAGCTTTCGGAGTGTTGCGAAGTTACGCCGCAGCAGTCATCAGTCGCCCGTTTGATATGCTAGTTATTCAATCCACTTGCGCTGACAAAGATGACGGCGGTGACAACCGGTAATAGGAAGGCAGCGAGTAAGCGTCTTTATCGGGTGACAGTGGTCCCATGAGCTCGCTGTTGGCCCCCTGTTTTCCTCGGAGGGATTGTTGTCTTATTTACTCACTGGAGGGTCTTGGTCCCGAGGACGGTGGACTGGGTGCACAACCTGCAAGTGCTGCGTGGAAAGTTTAACCGACCGCAGGTGTTGATGTTGCCGGAGGGGCGGCACCGCCTGGCGAACGAGGCCTTGGCGATGCGGCAGGAGATGTTTGGGTTTCTGACCAAGCGGATGAGCCGGATCCGGCGGTGACTACAAGGGCCCTATCGCGAGCAGGCTCGCTCCCACAATGAATCTCGGCGGGTCACAAAATCCGTGTACGCACCCGATTCCCTGTGGGAGCGAGCCTGCTCGCGATGGCGGAACCTCAGGCGCTGAAGTTTCTACTGCCCGAGGTTCTGCCCCACCGCCAACCCCGCCCGGATCGCCGCCAGGGCCGCCTGGTAATAGGCCTGGCCCTCGGTCGATTCGGCAAACGTGGAAAACTCCTCCAGCTCGGTATCGGTCAGGTCGCGGTAGACGTACAGCAGCGTGTTGTTCAGGTCGGCGCCGATCTGATCCATCAGCCGCTGGCGCTGGCCGTTCAGCATGCCCTGGGCCTGGCCGCCGCCCAGCAGGCCGGGGATCATCGAGCTCAAGCTGTCGGCCGCCACGCCGGCGATGGCCAGGCTCACTTCGGCGCCGGCCTCGCGGGCGGGCAGGGCCTGGGCCAGGTGGCCGATGATCAGCAGGCGGTTATCGCTGGCCGGCATCTTGGGCAGGCCCTTGGCGTTCTTTGCCAATTGGTCGCGCCGGGTCGCCAACAGCTCGGCGGCCACCACCTTGCGTCCCAGGGGCGACTGGAAAAATGCCAGCGCCGGATTCGGATCACGAAGATGTTTACGCATCTGCGCTTCGGCCCGCTGGTCCATGGCCTGGGGGGCGAAGCGCTGATTGCTGTTGTTCACCAGGGCCTGAAACACCGCCGGCGGCAGGCTGTTCTGGTAACGCTGCTGCGCGGCGCTCAAGGCATCGTTGAAATGCGCCCGCTGTTCCGGCCAGCCGGCGACCTTGTACAACTGGTCGTAGCTGTCTGCCCAGGCGGGCAAAACGCAGAACATCAACAGTGAGAAAAGCAAACGGCGCATAGGGACTCCTGTCAGCAGCCGACTATTCTCCGTGGGGTGCGGGAACTTGTCGAGAATTCGTATCAAGTTCGTACGGCGGTGCCACCTGGCGCTGCACACCCGCTGCGTGGCGCTGTCGGTTTTGCGGGTACAGGCATACTATGCGCGCCATGCAAATACCATCCGATCACCCGTTGCTGTTACGTATCGTCGACGACCTGGCCGAGCGCGGCTGGTCGCAGCAGAACATCTTCCTGCCGGATGCGCTGACCCGTGCCCTGGCGGCCGAGTGTCGCCAGCGCGCCGCCGAAGGCGAACTGGCCCCGGCTGCGGTCGGGCGCGGCTTGTCTTCGGAGATCCGCGAAGGCATACGGGGTGATCGCATCCAGTGGATCGAACCCGGCCAGGCCGAGGCCTGCGACCGTTATTTGGGACTGATGGACAGCCTGCGCGAGGCGTTGAACCGTGGGCTCTTCCTGGGCCTGGAGGACTTCGAAAGCCACTTCGCCCTGTACCCGCCCGGCGCGTTCTACCTCAAGCACGTCGACCGTTTTCGCGATGATGACCGGCGCATGGTGTCGGCGGTGGTCTACCTCAATGACGGCTGGTTGCCGGAGCATGGCGGCCAGTTGCGCATGTACCTGGAAGAAGGGAGGGAGCAGGACGTGGTGCCCACCGGCGGCTGCCTGGTGGTGTTCCTGTCGGGAAACATCCCCCATGAAGTCCTGCCGGCCACGCGGGATCGCCTGTCCTTGACCGGCTGGTTTCGACGCCGTGGCAACGAGTTGTTCTGAGCATGGAAAAGATTCTGGTCAGTCGTTGCCTGCTCGGACATCGTGTGCGTTATGACGGTGCTGCCAGCGGGC
Source organism: Pseudomonas sp. B21-028 (assembly GCF_024749045.1). Lineage (NCBI taxonomy): Bacteria > Pseudomonadati > Pseudomonadota > Gammaproteobacteria > Pseudomonadales > Pseudomonadaceae > Pseudomonas > Pseudomonas sp. B21-028. The sequence continues at coordinate 6,119,780 of NZ_CP087184.1, read as the reverse complement.
CGTTCGAACAACTCCAGCGGTGGCTCGATGAAGGCCGCGTCGTGCCACTGTGCCCGGAAGTCGCCGGCGGCTTGCCCACGCCTCGGGCAGCGGCGGAAATCCCCGGCGGGCAGGGCGCACAAGTGCTCGATGGCCAGGCGGCAGTGATGACTACCGAGGGGGAGGACGTGAGTGCGCAGTTCCTGACGGGTGCGTACCAGGCCCTGGAGCTGGTGCGTGAACACAGTATCCGGATCGCCGTGCTCAAGGCCAACAGCCCGTCCTGCGGCAACCTGCTGACCTATGATGGGACGTTCGGCGGCGTGAAGGTCCCTGGCGAAGGCGTGACCGCGGCGTTGCTCAAGCGTCACGGGGTGCGGGTGTTCAGTGAGTTGGAGTTGGTTGAGGCTGCGGCGGCGCTCAAGCTTTGATCAACTGCTGATCTCCACCTGAAATTACCGCTTTTGTGGCGAGGGGATTCATCCCCGCTGGGGTGCGCAGCGCCCCCAAAAAGGATTGACGCGGTCTACCTGACACACCGCGGTGTCAGGTTTTAGGGGCGCTGCGCACCCCCAGCGGGGATAAATCCCCTCGCCACAAGGATCGTGTCGCCTATAGCTGCGTGGCCAACTGCTCGATCTGCTCTTGCCGCTCGGCCTGGTTCAACTTTGGATGGGGGTTGAGCGATGACCACTGTGGATACGCTCGAGCCTTGTTCAAGGCTTCGGGCAGTTTGCCTTCGCGCCAGCTTTTGTCCTGGGGCGTGTCGATTCGAATGCTGTCCAGCGCTGCATGGCCGCGCTGGTTCAGGGCCAGCAGCAGTTGCCGTTGGCGCAGGGCCAGCAGGCGCAGCACGCTATCGTCCACCGTCAGTTCCCGCTGGCCCTTGAGTTTGCCCATCAACCGGTTGCCATAGCCGCGGACGGTTTGCAGGGCGCCGCCGGCAATAGCGCCGACCAGGGCGGCGGCACCGAGGGTCAGGCCGCCCACGAGCAAATCCACCCCCGCCCCGGCTGCCGCCCCGGCCGCGATTCCGCCGCCGACCCGTACGCCCAGTTGCTTGAGGGTTGCCGGATTGAACAGGTCATCGCCCCAGCGTCCATCGAGCAGCGGCAGATCACTGGCCGCGGCGTCCCGGGGACGGAAGGCGTAGAGCTTGAGCAGGGCCTCGACGCAGCGTTGTTCCCGTTGGCGCACCGCGTTGCGCAGCTCGCTGATGGCTTGGCCCTCCAGCTCGGCGTCGCTGGTCACGCTGCGTCGGCAGGCGGCGCAGTCGATCAGCAACTCGGCGATCAAGCGCGCCGCACTCTGCTGGCGCGCCAGGCGTTGGGCCTGTTGATCGGCAATCAGTCGTTCCAGTTGGCCACGCGCGTTTTCCAACAACAGCGCAAGACTTTCATACAGCCGCCGCTCGCCATCCTCGGGCGGGGCAACGCTGTCGAAACGCACCAGGGCGTGCAGCCCCAAGCGGGCCAGGGCCTCGCGCCAGTCGGGTTCGCGGTGCTGGGCACTGCTGACGAAATTCAGCACCGGCAGCAGCGGTTTGCCGCAGCTGGCGAGGACCTCCAGTTCATCACGGTACTTCGCCAGCACCGGCTCCCGGGCATCGATCACGTAGAGCCCGGCATCGCTGGCGAGCAGTTGCCGCAGCACTTTGGCTTCCTGCTCGAAACGTTGTCGCGCCTCGCTGCCCTCCAGGAAACGGGCCAGTCGCGCCGGACCGTCCAGGCGTTCGCCGGGACGTTCCAGGCGCTCGAGGTAATCGAGCAAGGCAATGGCATCCTCCAGGCCCGGCGTGTCGTACAGCTCCAGCAGCGCTTCGCCGTCCACCGACAGGCGCGCGCCCTCTACGTGCCGGGTGGTGCTCGGGCGGTGGGACACTTCGCCAAAGCCGACGTCCCGGGTCAGGGTGCGCAGCAGCGAGGTCTTGCCGACGTTGGTGTGGCCGACCACGGCCAGTTTCAGTGGCTTCATGGGCTCAGTCATGGCCGGTCTCCAGCCAGTTCAAGGGCGCGCAGTCGGCGAAGGGCAGCTGCAACTGTTGCAGCGCGTTGTGCCAGTCGCCCAGGCGCTCGGCGTCCAGGGCCTCGCCGGGGGGCGCTTGCAACAGCCAGACGCGGGTCGCACTGGCGCTGCGGGCCAGTTCGGCGATCAACGCCAGGCTACCGCGGTCCGGTGAGCGCCGTGGGTCGCAGGCAATCGCCAGGCGCGCCGGAGGAAAGCGCGACAGCTGTTCGAGGAGCTTGTGACGTGACTCGCGGCTGTCGAGGACGCCGGCGTTTTTCACCGAATCCGGCAGCGTCGGCGGCCAGGGCCGCTCGTCCAGTTCGATCGCCACCAGCAGTGCACCCGCGCTGTCCATCGTGGCGACGGAACGCTCGATCTGATGCAACTGTCCGGGCGCGGCGTCGTTGACCCCCAGCCGCTCACTGCTGGGCATCAGGTGTTCGCGCAATTGCGCGTAGCCTGGCAGGTTCAAATCCAGGCGCAGGGTGGCGCGGCCGCGCCGCCAGCGCCACAGGCACAGCAGCGCCAGGCCCAGGCGCGGCAGCACGCCATACACCAGCATCACGCCCACCAGCCACGCGGCCCAGGCCTGACGAGCGCTTTCGATGTTCAGGGCGCCGTCGCCGCTGGCGCGGATCATCTCGACGGTCGGGACACTGAACCCCAACAGCGCTGGCAACGCGCCCAGGGTGCGGGTCAGGGTAACGAAGGTTTCGCCACCGAGAATGGTGGTTTCCCAAACGAAGCCATAGCGTCGGGTCGCCATCAGCAGCAGTACGATGACCAGCGCACTGAGCATTGCCAGCAGCCACAGACCGTTGACCAGCATGCCGAGGGCCCAGCGATTGAGTTTGTGTCGTTGCAGCAAGAGCAACAAGGCCGGCGCCAGTTGGGCGGCCTTGGCATCGCGGGCGAGTTTTTCGCTGAGCCACAGCCACAGGCGTCCCAGTGTCGCGCCTTGTTCCCCGGCGAATACCAGGCCCAGGGCCCAGCCGATGAGCAGGATCAGGTTCACTCCCAACAGGCTGCCGAGGGCCCAGAATACGTTGACGGGCGTTCGACCGTCGCCGAGCGCGGCAAACCCCAGGCCGGCGCCGCTGATGATGGCGAAGACGGCCAAGACGATCAGTGCCAGGCGTGCCCCTTGCAGCCAGTGGCGCAGGGCTTCGGTGAGGCCGTCACGCTCGGCCAGCCGGTGGGCGCGATGGTGGATGCGGGTCGATAGATCGCCGCCGGCCGCGCGGGCCAGGCGATTGGCTTCCTGGTCTTCGAGCGGACCTGCATGTTCTTCACGCAGGCGTACCGTTTCGGTCAGCCAGAGGTTCTGCAGTTCAGTCAGGGGAGCAGTCACGTGCGCTTCCGTTGCAAATGAGCGTTGAGGATAACCGCTGAGCGCCTGTCAGGGTACGTTGAGCCTCTGCTATCCTCGGCGCCATGAAAAAAACTCTCCCCTTAAGCCTGATCGCAGCCCTCGGTGAAAACCGTGTGATCGGCGTCGACAACAGCATGCCCTGGCACTTGCCGGGGGATTTCAAGTATTTCAAGGCCACCACCCTGGGCAAGCCGATCATCATGGGTCGCAAGACCTGGGATTCCCTCGGCCGGCCGCTGCCGGGGCGCTTGAACATCGTCGTCAGTCGTCAGCCGGGCCTGGTGCTCGAAGGCGCGGAAGTCTTTTCCTCGCTGGAGGCAGCGGTGGAGCGGGCCAACGGGTGGGCGCTGGAGCAGGGTGTCGATGAGCTGATGCTGATCGGCGGCGCCCAGCTGTACGCCCAGGCCCTGGAGCAAGCAGATCGGCTGTACCTGACCCGCGTGGCCCTGAGCCCGGAAGGGGATGCGTGGTTTCCGGAGTTTGATTCGAGCCGGTGGGAATTGGTTTCGAACCAGCCGAACCCGGCGGAAGGGGATAAGCCGGCGTACAGCTTTGAGGTTTGGGAGAAGCGCTAGAAGCATCGCGAATAGGCTTCGCTCCGACAAGGGAATCTTCGTTACCAAAGAGTCTCCGCTAAGACTTGCCAGCCACCTGAAGCTGAGACTGCGAGCAGGGAAGCCTAACAGTCTGAAAATTAATGAATTAATACTAAAAAAGCATGTTGAATGTCGTTTATGGAATAAGGGCTTGGCGTTTGCAGATACGTCGCTGGCGTTATCAAGACGCAAGCGGTCGTGGACAGGCGAGGATCGTCATAAGCATTTGTTAGCGTCGGATCTTTGAATCTGGGAGAAATGCCGATGAAGCTCGTACCTCGTTTTCTCGCTGTCGCCCTGAGCCTTGGCCTCGCCGGCCAGGCACTTGCCACCGAACTCAAGCATTGGCCGGCGGAACAGGCCAAGGCACTGGATGCGATGATCGCGGCCAATGCCAACAAGGGTAACTTCGCGGTGTTCGACATGGACAACACCAGTTACCGCTACGACCTTGAAGAATCGTTGCTGCCGTTCATGGAAAACAAGGGCCTCATCACCCGGGAAACCCTGGATCCCTCCCTGAAGCTGATGCCGTTCAAGGATACGGCCGATCACAAGGAAAGCCTGTTCAGTTACTACTACCGCCTCTGCGAAGTGGACGACATGGTCTGCTACCCATGGGTGGCGCAGGTGTTCTCCGGCTTCACGCTCAAGGAACTCAAGGGCTACGTCGACGAGCTGATGGCGTCCGGCAAGCCTGTACCAACCACGTATTACGACGGCGACAAGGTGGTCAACTACAACGTCAACCCACCGAAAGTCTTCACCGGCCAGGCCGAGCTGTACAACAAGCTGATGGAAAACGGCATCGAGGTCTATGTCATGACCGCGGCGTCGGAAGAGCTGGTGCGCATGGTCGCCTCCGATCCGAAATACGGCTACAACCTCAAGCCGCAGAACGTCATCGGCGTGACCACGCTGCTCAAGGATCGCAAGACCGGCGAGCTGACCACCGCTCGCAAGCAGATCACCGCCGGCAAGTATGACGAGAAGGCCAACCTGGACCTGGAATACACGCCTTACCTGTGGACCCCGGCCACCTGGATGGCCGGCAAGCACGCGGCGATCCTGACCTATATCGACGAGTGGAAAAAACCTGTCCTGGTGGGCGGCGACACGCCGAGCAGCGATGGCTACATGCTGTTCCACGATGTGGACGTGGCCAAGGGCGGTATCCATCTGTGGATCAACCGCAAGGACAAGTACATGACCCAGATCAACGGCATGATGGCCAAGCACGCTGCCGCCCAGGCCAAGGAAGGGCTGCCGGTTACGGCGGACAAGAACTGGGTGATCGTGAAGCCTGAGGACATTCAGTAAACCCAGTAACTCCTGTGGGAGCGAGCCTGCTCGCGATAACGGTGTGTCAGGCACATCGATGCAACTGATCCACCGCTATCGCGAGCAGGCTCGCTCCCACGGTTGATCACCCTTTGCCATGGGATATCAGGCAATAAAAAGCCCCGCACTTGCGGGGCTTTTTATTGCGGCGCTGGAGGCCTACAGCCCGTCCAGCATCGCCTTGTTACGCACCGCGCCCTTGTCGGCACTGGTGGCGAGCAGGGCATAGGCCTTGAGGGCGGTGGTCACTTTACGTGGACGCACTTCCACCGGCTTCCAACCTTTCTTGTCCTGTTCGACGCGGCGCGCGGCCAGTTCTTCGTCGCTGATCAACAGGTTGATCGAGCGGTTCGGAATGTCGATCAGCACTTTGTCGCCGTCGCGCACCAGGCCGATGGCGCCGCCAGCGGCAGCTTCTGGCGAAGCATGGCCGATGGACAGGCCCGAGGTGCCGCCGGAGAAACGGCCGTCGGTCAGCAGGGCGCAGGCTTTGCCCAGGCCCTTGGACTTGAGGTAGGAGGTTGGATAGAGCATTTCCTGCATGCCCGGGCCACCTTTCGGGCCTTCGTAGCGGATGATCACGATGTCGCCGGCCTGCACTTCGTCGGCAAGGATCCCGCGCACGGCGCTGTCCTGGCTTTCGAAGATCTTGGCGTTGCCTTCGAACACGTGGATCGACTCGTCGACGCCGGCGGTTTTCACCACGCAGCCGTCCAGGGCGATGTTGCCGTAGAGCACGGCCAGGCCACCCTCTTTGGAGTAGGCATGTTCGACGCTGCGGATACAGCCATTCTCACGGTCGTCGTCCAGGGTTTCCCAGCGAGTCGACTGGCTGAACGCGGTTTGCGTCGGAATGCCCGCCGGGCCGGCCTTGAAGAAGTGGTGCACGGCTTCGTCGGTGGTCTGGGTGATGTCCCATTTGGCGATGGCGTCGGCCATGGTCTTGCTGTGCACGGTCGGCAGGTCGGTGTGCAACAGGCCGCCACGGGCCAGGGAGCCAAGGATGCTGATGATCCCGCCGGCACGATGCACATCTTCCATGTGGTACTTCTGGATGTTCGGCGCAACCTTGCACAGTTGTGGCACGTTCCGGGACAGGCGGTCGATGTCGCGCAGGTCGAAATCGATCTCGGCTTCCTGGGCGGCGGCCAGCAGGTGCAGGATGGTGTTGGTGGAACCGCCCATGGCGATGTCCAGGGTCATGGCGTTTTCGAAGGCCTTGAAGTTGGCGATGTTGCGCGGCAGCACCGACTCGTCGTTCTCGCCGTAGTAGCGCTTGCACAGCTCGACGATGGTCCGTCCGGCCTGCAGGAACAGCTGTTCGCGATCGCTGTGGGTGGCCAGGGTCGAACCATTGCCTGGCAGGGCCAGGCCCAGTGCTTCGGTCAGGCAGTTCATCGAGTTGGCGGTAAACATGCCGGAGCACGAACCGCAGGTCGGGCAAGCGCTGCGCTCGTACTCGGCGACCTTCTCGTCGGAGGCGCTGGAGTCGGCGGCGATGACCATGGCATCCACCAGGTCCAGGCCGTGGCTGGCGAGCTTGGTCTTGCCAGCTTCCATCGGGCCGCCGGACACGAAGATCACCGGGATGTTGAGGCGCAGGGCAGCCATGAGCATGCCAGGGGTGATCTTGTCGCAGTTGGAGATGCACACGATGGCGTCGGCGCAGTGGGCATTGACCATGTATTCGACGGAGTCGGCGATGATTTCCCGGCTCGGCAGCGAATAAAGCATGCCGTCGTGGCCCATGGCGATGCCGTCGTCCACGGCAATGGTGTTGAATTCCTTGGCCACACCGCCAGCGCGTTCGATTTCGCGGGCAACCAGTTGGCCCAGGTCCTTGAGGTGTACGTGACCGGGTACGAACTGGGTGAAGGAGTTGGCAACGGCGATGATCGGCTTCTTGAAGTCGTCATCCTTCATCCCCGTGGCGCGCCACAGTGCGCGGGCGCCGGCCATGTTGCGGCCGTGGGTGGATGTTTTCGAGCGGTAATCGGGCATGGAGCACTCCGGGCGGCTAATCAGATATCAAGGGGAAAGTGAGCTTCTATTGACGTCTGGAGCACTCGGGGTTGGCCGTGTGTCCGGAAGTGGCCGATGACTGTGCAGGATCGCTGCGCGTCTCAGCATGAGCTCATAAACCCGCCGGGGGATGAATGGCGATGAATGTCGCGATTCTACACCGCTGGCGCCAGGATGAAATGACGCAAAGCGCTGATCGGATGCCAATGTCGTGCTCGGGATGACGACCGGCGGCGCTCAGCCGGTCAATAGCCCCCGGCGACGATGCCGGATCAGGCCATTGAGCGCCAATCCCAGGAGGCTGAGCAGCACCAGGCACAACGCCAGGGTGGTTTGCAGGTCAAGCGGCGTGAGGCTGATCGCGGCACTGGTCAGCCCGCCGACGATGAAGATCAGCACGCTGCCAGCCGAAGCGGACGTACCGGCTTGCTCAGGGAACAGGTTCATGGCCCGGGTGTGGGCCGCCGCACGGGCGATGGTAGTTCCGGCGGTACAGATGATCATGGGCAGCAATACCGTGGTGACCGATAACCCGAGATGGCTGGAAAGCCCGAACATCAAGACGCCCGCCAGCAGGATCAGGCTCAGGCCGGTGATGATCTGTGTCTGTGGGTCGATCCGGTTGCTCAGCACTGTCGCCACCGCGCCGCCGCCGATGTAGGCCAGTCCGTAACCCAGCAGTGCCAGGGAAAAAGCCTCGGGCGAGAGCTGTAGCTGGTCGATGAATACCAGCGGAGAAATGACGATGAATGAAAAGTGGCAGGAAAAAGCCAGTGCCGAGGTCAGCCAGTAGGCCATGAAGCTGAAATCACCGCATACCTTTCGATAGGCGCCGATGAAGTTCAGGCGCCTGTCTTGGCTGCTCGCCGTGGAGTGGCTTAATAAACGCCAGGCGCTCACGAATACGCCGGCTGCCAGGGCAATGAACACCAGAAAGCTGCCGCGCCACCCCATCCAATGCTGCAGCCCGGTACCGGCCAGGGGAGAAACGGAAATGAAAATACCACCGCAGGTGACCAGGAAGATGCGCAGCCGCTGTTGTTCCAGGCCGCTGAACAGGTCCTGGATCAACGCCTGGGACAGCACGAAACAACCGCATCCCAACGCCTGGACGACGCGGAAGAACAGAAATGCCCCGTAGTCGTCGGTGAGTACGCAACCCGTGGCTCCGGCGGCTGAAACGGTGATCCCGATCAACAGCAGGTTCTTGCGTCCCATTGTGTCGGAGAGCGGGCCGATCAGCAGTTGCGAAAGGGCGATGCCTATGGCGAACAGGCTGACCGACAGGGCGATGTCGGACGAGGAACGTCCGAAATGTTCGGACAATGCCGGGAACGAGGGCAACACGACGTCGATCGGGAACACACCGAGCAGGGTCATCGTGACCAATAAGCCGACGGTGGCGGGTTTGCGGCCTGGAAGGCCATTGGGCTCAACCATCGATAAACCCTGTCTGGGCGAAAAGCCGCCGATGGTGTTCGTCGTCGAAAAAACCTGCCTTGCGCATGGCCGCGAAGGTCGACACCGCCCCCGAGCGCACTCGTTGGCCCTGGGCGTCCGGCAGCAGGAGGTCGCCAACGATCTGGAGGGCAGACCGTTCGTTGAAACCGACGCTGGCGAGGCTGCGCTTCAGCCAGGGCATGTCCGGCTTGAAATAGAGGCCGATGATCTGCAGCAGCAGGGTTGCGGCCAGGTCGCGCTGCGTGGGATCCAGGGCGGCCCACAGGTACTGGAACACTTCGCTGAAGTAGCGACTGTGGCGTGCCTCGTCCTCGAGATGACTTCTGAGCATCCGGTATACGGTGCACACCAGGGTGTCGCGGGTAATGGTCAGTAACTCCTTGGCGATGATCGTCTCGGAGACGAACCCCAGCAGGAACCACGCCAGAGGCCGGTCCCCGGGAGCGACGGTATCGATCATGCCCAGCAGGCGCTGGATACGCCTGGGTGGTGGCCGGTCGCTGATCCCGTAGAGGGTCGCGATCTGTTCAGCCACTTCATTGGAAAAAAGTGCGTGGTAGCCCTCGTCGGTATAGAGCTGCAGGGCCGCGGTTTTCATCGGCAGGGGAATCGGCAGGGGCAGCTCGCCATGGACGATGGTTTCCACGGCGCGATTGACGACCCGGTGTTCGAGCAGCGTGGTGTAGTCGAGGAAATGCACCAGGTGGTTGGCCGCAAGGCGCTGTGCAATGGAGCGGCCTGCCTCGTGGATCAACGGATGTTCGATATAGGGAATGAAGGCTGGCGGAAACCAGTCTCGACTGCGGAGCTGTTGTTCCAGGTTCTCCGGCAGACGATAGTCGCCCTTGCCGACGCGTACGGCGGCCTTGTGATCCCAATCGCCCAATGTGTAATGAGGCGCCCGGCTGGAGGCTGAGCTGGTCATGAAGCGACCTCCTGTCGGTCGATCAACGCCATCAGCTCCTTGCAATGCACCTGTCCGTCGCCATGGCCGCAGCCGACAAAAAACAACGGTTGTTCGCAAGTACCTTCAAGGCCGAGCAGGTGTTCGACTTCACGGTCGGCCAATGCTCCGGTCAGCCAGGTATCGAGGCCCAATGCAGTCGCAACCATCAGGAAGGTCTGGGACACATGACCGGTTTCGACAAAAGCCATCCGGTAGGCGCGAGAGTGAGGGTATTTCCACCAGAGCTTGTCGAAGCGCGAGGTGAGGAACAGCCCGAACGGCAGGGGATTGATGAAGTGCTGACCGCACAACAGATTGCCCAGAGATTCGGCGGGCAGCGGCTGGATCAGGCTCAGGGCATGTGCGTCCGGATGATAGGCGTAGACGCCGGGTGCCAGGCCCGTCACGTTGCGTACGTACAGGTAACCCTCGCAGGCATTCAGGCCTCCCCCCGAGGGGCTGCTGCGTCTTGCCCCCAGCGCATCGGGACAGGTGGCCCCCTGGGTGCCCCGGCGTTCGTTCAGGTACCCCAGGGCCAGGTACAGGAGCGTGCCGACCTGTTCGATCGAGATGGCTTGTTCGCTGAATGAGCGGGACGTGCGTCGATCGACCAGGGTCTGGGGCAGAGAAACGTCCGGCATGTCGATCAACGTGCAGGGAGGCAGGACGATCCGGTCGGCGGGATACGTTCTTGTCCGGGTGGGAGGCACTGGTGAAGACAGCACTTCATTGCAATGCTGCAGGTACTCGGTCGCCCATTCATTCACGTCTCTGGGAACTTGTGCACAAGGAATATTCTTTGTGCCGATGTGGAATATCCTGGACAACTCATCCCAGTGCCACTCAATGGGGCTTCCCGGTTCTTCGATGAGTATGTTCGCGTTCATGAAATCGGCATCGATTGAATTGTTGATGTCGAATTGCAGTGGGTTGGCTATAAGTTGCGCCAGTCGTGTCGAATAATGCAGGTCGAGTTCGAATTGGGTATGACGCTCGTAGTTCCATATAACTTGGTGCGGCGGGCGCGCAAGAACGAAGAGGCACGGATTTATATACATGCAAAGGGGTTCCGCTAGGGGTAAGACTTTCCGGATGAGGCTGAGACGCCGGCACTCCTCAGCCCATCGTTTACTTCAAGCTCTTACTGGCTTAGCGGCTCTTTGGAGTAATCAGGCCCGCCAGGTTTGCGATTTTGTCAGCTTCCAGATTGATTGCTTTCATGATGCAGCTCCTTTGCGTTGAATAAATGTTGTGTTCTCAATATTTGTCACTTGTTCAGTGACTGTTCAATCATAGTTTTTAATGAATACTTGGCAAGGGGAGATTGAGTAGGAAAGCTCCAGTAATAATGTGAGAGGGTTCTTACAAAGATGCCGGGTGGGGGTATTAACTTCGAGGTTGGGTAACTTTTCTTACGCAAAAAACAATCGCAGCCGAAGCTGCGATTGTGGGTAGGCCGGATGCCGATGCTCAGGGCGCAGGGCCCCGGTCCATTAGCTGTTGGGCAACAGCCGGCAGGTGATGCTCTTGATATAGCGGGTTTCCGGGATGGCCGGGTGAACCGGATGGTCCGGCCCTTGACCGCCGCGTTCAAGCAATTGAATGTTGCGGTCCAGGTGACGGGCACTGGTCAGCAGGATGTTCTGCAGGTCGTCTTCGGGCAAGTGCATCGAGCACGACGCGCTGACCAGGATGCCGTCCTTGGTGAGCAGGCGCATGGCCTGTTCATTGAGGCGGCGATAGGCACCTTCGCCATTCTTGAGGTCTTTCTTGCGCTTGATGAAGGCCGGCGGGTCGGCCACGATCACGTCGAAACGCTCTTCGCTGGCCTTGAGTTCCTTCAGGGCTTCGAATACGTCGCCTTCAATGCAGGTCAACTTTTCGGCAAAGCCATTCAGTGCCGCGTTGCGTTCGACACCGTCGAGGGCGAAGGCCGAAGCGTCGACGCAGAAGACTTCGCTGGCGCCGAACGCCGCGGCTTGCACGCCCCAACCGCCGATGTAGCTGAACAGGTCCAGTACCCGCTTGCCCTTGGCGTAGGGGGCCAGGCGCGCGCGGTTCATGCGGTGATCGTAGAACCAGCCGGTCTTCTGGCCTTCCATGACCGGCGCTTCGAATTTCACCCCGTTCTCTTCCAGGGCAACCCATTCCGGCACCAGGCCGAACACGGTTTCGACGTAGCGCTGCAGGCCTTCGGCGTCGCGGGCGGCGGAGTCGTTCTTGAACAGAATGCCGCTGGGCTTGAGCACCTGGGTGAGGGCCGCGATCACGTCATCCTTGTGGGCTTCCATGGTGGCGGAAGCGATCTGCACCACCAGGATGTCGCCGAAGCGGTCGACCACCAGGCCCGGCAACAGGTCGGAATCGCCATAGACCAGGCGATAGAACGGCTTGTCGAACAGCCGCTCGCGCAAGGACAACGCGACGTTGAGGCGATGCACCAGCAGGGATTTGTCCAGCGGCAGCTTGGCGTCACGGGACAGCAGGCGGGCGCAGATCAGGTTGTTGGGGCTCATCGCGACGATGCCCAGCGGCTTGCCGCCGGCGGCTTCGAGGATCGCCTGGTCGCCGGCCTTGAAACCGTGCAGCGGGGTGGCGGCCACGTCGATTTCGTTACTGTAGACCCACAGATGGCCGGCGCGCAGGCGACGGTCGGCGTTGGCTTTGAGGCGCAGGCTGGGCAGGGACATGACGTCGCTCCGAAAAAAAGAGCGGGAGTATACCGTGTTGGGGGAGCCGGCGGGCCCGGAGGTCGATATGTGGCAACCGGATCGCCGGTACGAAAAACAGTTCAAGCTCAATGGTGTTGCTGCCGACTCAGGCCTGAGTCTCCATGAAAGTTTCGCCGATCTACCCAAGCGGTGTGTCGGATCCGTCTTTCAGGGTTAGAATCCTTGCCTGTCCCAGAGTGTGTGCCCATGTCCAACGAGCTTTCCGCCGAACAGATCCAACAGTCCCTGCAAGGCATCAGCGTGCCGCCCCAGCCGCAGATCATGGTGGATCTGCAGATGGAACAGTACATGCCCGATCCGGACCTGGAGACCATTGCCAAGCTGATTTCCCAGGACCCGGGGCTTTCGGGGGCCTTGCTGAAAATCGTCAACTCGCCCTATTACGGCCTGCGCAACAAGATCACCTCGATCCAGCGCGCGGTGAACCTGTTGGGCAGCCGTTCGATTATCAACCTGATCAATGCGCAGTCGATCAAGGGCGAGTTGCACGACGATGCCATCGTCACCTTGAACCGCTTCTGGGATACGGCCCAGGACGTGGCGATGACCTGCCTGACCCTGGCCAAGCGGGTCGGCCTGGAGAATGGCGATGAAGCCTATGCCTTGGGGCTGTTCCACGATTGCGGCGTGCCGCTGATGCTCAAGCAGTTCCCCAGCTACATGGCCGTGCTCGAGGAGGCCTACGCCAGCGCGAGCGCCGAATGCCGGGTGGTGGACACGGAGAACCGCGTATTCAATACCAACCACGCCGTGGTCGGTTACTACACCTCCAAATCCTGGCGCCTGCCGGATCATGTCAGCCAGGCCATCGCCAATCACCACAACGCCCTGGCGGTTTTCAGCGACGACTCTTCACGCAACAACAGCTCGCTGAAGAACCTGTTGGCGATCCTGAAGATGTCCGAGAACATCTGTGCATCGCACCGGGTGCTGGGCAATCAGGCCGAAGACCATGAATGGGATTGTGTCGGTCCCCTGGTGCTCGATTACATCGGCTTGTCGGAATACGACTTCCAGACCCAGAAACAGGAAATCCGCGACCTCGCCACTCGTTGAGTGCCCAGCTCGCCTGACTCGAGAGCCTCATGCCAGAACTGCCGGAAGTCGAAACCACCCGCCGCGGAATCGCGCCACACCTTGAAGGGCAGCGGGTCAGCCGTGTGATCGTGCGCGACCGCCGCCTGCGCTGGCCGATTCCGGAAGACCTCGATGTGCGGCTCTCGGGCCAGCGTATCGTGCAGGTGGAGCGGCGAGCCAAGTACCTGCTGATCAATGCGGAGGTCGGTACTTTGATCAGCCATTTGGGCATGTCCGGTAACCTGCGGCTGGTGGAGGTGGGCATGCCTGCCGCCAGGCACGAGCATGTGGACATCGAGCTGGAATCTGGCCTGGCCTTGCGCTACACCGACCCGCGACGCTTTGGCGCGATGCTCTGGAGCCTCGACCCGCTCAACCATGAATTGCTGGTACGCCTCGGGCCGGAGCCGTTGACCGATCTGTTTGACGGTGAGCGTCTGTTCCAGCTCTCCCGTGGGCGTTCCATGGCGGTCAAGCCGTTCATCATGGACAACGCGGTGGTCGTGGGTGTGGGCAACATCTATGCGACCGAAGCGCTGTTTGCCGCCGGCATCGACCCGCGTCGGGCCGCTGGAGGCATTTCCCGGGCCCGCTACCTGAAACTGGCCATCGAGATCAAACGCATCCTTACCCATGCCATCGAGCGTGGCGGCACCACGTTGCGGGATTTCATTGGCGGCGATGGCCAGCCCGGGTATTTCCAGCAGGAACTGTTCGTGTACGGCCGGGGCGGGGAGCTGTGCAAGGTCTGTGGCACGGGCTTGCGGGAAATTCGCCTGGGGCAGCGTGCGAGTGTCTGGTGTCCGCGTTGCCAAAGCTGATTCGTCCTACGGTCTATAGTCAGTAGTCATACTGATCAGCCGAAGGATCGACCCCCATGAGACTGTTTCGACCTGTTGTTTTAATGCTGCTGCTGACCCTGGGTTTGCCTGTTCTGGCGAACAGCGGCAGTGGTGATCCGCGCTACACCATCCAGAATCCGCCCGCCTTCGCCATGATCGGCGACTTGCTGATCGCCCGCCCGCTGCTGCTCGCCGCCACCGTAATCGGTGCGGGGGCGTTCGTGGTGTCGTTGCCCTTTACCGCGTTGGGTGGCGGAGTCGGCGATGCGGGGAAGGCGCTGGTGGTGGATCCGGCGAAGGCCACGTTTGTGCGGTGCCTGGGGTGTGTCGGGGAAGGGTTTGAGCAGCAGGAGTGAATCGTGCGGTGGTGCTGATGGCCTCATCGCGAGCAGGCTCGCTCCCACAGGGAACCTGCTGTGATCAGGGCAGGTGTGTCCGATCCAGATCCCTTGTGGGAGCGAGCCTGCTCGCGATGAGGCCGGTGCAGACGCTACACAAACTTTCTGGCTCAACCCTTGCCAGTGATCTTGCGATATTTCGCCATCAACTGCTCTTCGGTTTCCGGATGGGCCTCGTCCAGCGGAATGCAATCCACCGGGCAGACCTGCTGGCACTGGGGCTCGTCGTAATGGCCGACGCACTGTGTGCACAGGTTCGGATCGATGACGTAGATCTCTTCGCCTTGTGAAATGGCCTCGTTCGGGCATTCGGGTTCGCAGACGTCGCAATTGATGCAGTCGTCGGTGATGATCAGGGACATGCAGGCTCCTGCCGGGGCGTTGGGCCCGGGCATCTGAAAACGAATATGCGCAATTGTGCCGCATTGGCGAGCGCAGTGCACGCGGGTGCGATGGACTGCGTTCGTTCTGCCGCGAAGTGGATCGCAGTCAGTCGGACTACTTCTTGAAGCGCAGGGTCAGCGCATCGGCCACGGCCGGGTGGACGAACTTGGTGATGTCGCCGCCCAGGGCAGCAATTTCGCGTACCAGGGTCGATGAGATGAAGGAATAGCGCTCCGACGGCGTCAGGAACAGACTTTCGACGTCCGGGGCCAACTGGCGGTTCATGTTGGCCAGCTGGAACTCGTACTCGAAGTCCGAAACCGCCCGCAGGCCGCGCAGGAACACATTGGCGTTCTGTTCCTTGGCAAAGTGCGCCAGCAGCGTCGAGAAGCCGACCACCTCTACGTTGGGCAGGTGCTTGGTGACTTCACGGGCCAATTCCACCCGTTGTTCCAGCGGGAACAGCGGGTTTTTCTTCGGGCTGGCGGCAACGGCAATGATCACATGGTCGAACAGGCGCGCGGCGCGTTCGACCAGATCGCCATGGCCCTTGGTAATAGGGTCGAAGGTACCTGGGTACAACACTCGGTTCATCGCGTCGTCCTGGCGGGAGTCCGTTGGGGAGTCGGATGGTATCGCAGCCTTCTCGGTCGGCCAAGTCGGCTGTGGGGTAAGAAAGCACTATAGACGCTGCGAATGATCTGGATATTCATGAATTTCTCAGACGTTCGGCCAGGGATGTCGCCAGTTTTGCCGTCAACCCATACACCGACAATTGCGGGTTGGCACCGATGCTGGTGGGGAACAGCGAGCCGTCGTGGATCGAAAGGTTGCTGAGTTGATGATGACGGCCGAGGCTGTCGGCGACAGCGGTTTGCGGCGTTTCGCCCATCGCGCAGCCGCCCATCACATGGGCGCTGCCCAGGCGTGTGCGATACAGGGCAAGGTCCAGTCCGTCGATCAGGCTTCGGGCCTCGGCCAGGGTGTTCACGTAGCGGGCATCGCTGTGCAGCGGCATGACCGCCCTGGCGCCGCCGGCGAACTGAATCTCGGCCATGCTGTGGAACGCACGGCGAAAGCCGTCCCAGGCGTAGGGTGAAACGCGGTAATCGAGCACCGGGGTGCTATCGCTGCGCAACTCGACACTGCCGCCGGGGCTGTCCGGATGAAAGCCGTCGCGCAGCAAGGCCAGCATGGCATGGGTATGGGGCAGTTGCGCCATGCGATCGGCGTTCTGTATGCCGAAACCGCCCAGCAGCGTGGCAGCGAGGGCGGGGTGCAAGGGGGGGACTTCGAGTTTGTAGGACATTTTGCCGGTAGCGCCGTCCTGCCATTGGAAGTGATCCGAATAGATCGACTGTGGCGCGCCGTAGAACGGGTTGATGACCTCTTCGAACTGCCCGGCCGACATGTTCACCAGATGCAGGAATGTCCGTTTGCCCAGGCGTTCATGGGGGTCTGGTGCATCGGAGCGCAGTAACAATGCCGGACTGTTGATGCCGCCGCCGGCCAGCACGTAGTGGCGCGCCTTGACGGTAATGCGCCGCCCGGTGGGTGCCACACAGCGTTCATCCATGGCCAGGCATTGCAGGTCGACGACCGCATCGTTCTTGAGGGTCAGGCGCTCGGCCCGCGCCAGGTAAAGCAACGCGCCGCCCTTGTCGAGCAGGCTCGGGATGGTGGTGACCAGCATCGACTGCTTGGCGTTGGTCGGGCAGCCCATGCCGCAGTAGCCCAGGTTCCAGCAGCCGCGCACATTGCGCGGGATGACGTGCCAGCTATAGCCCAGTCGTTCACAGCCTTTGCGGATGACGTCGTTGTTGGCATTCGGCGGAATCAGCCACGGTGCCACGCCCAGGCGTTGTTCCATCCGCTCGAACCAGGGCGCCATCTCGGCAGGACTGTGCCCTTTGACGTTGTGCTCGGCCGCCCAGTGATTCAGGGTCTGGTCCGGTGTGCGGAAGCTCGAGGTCCAGTTGATCAAGGTCGTGCCTCCCACGGCACGGCCCTGGAGGATGGTGATGGCGCCATCCTTGCTCATGCGCCCCAGGCCTTCCTGGTACAGGCTGGTGTAGGCCTGATCTTCGAGCAGTTTGAAGTCGCTGCTGGTCTTGAGGGGGCCTTCCTCGATCAGCAATACGTTGTAGCCGGCCGCGCTGAGGATCTCCGCCGTGGTACCGCCGCCCGCGCCGCTGCCGATGATTGCCACGTCTGCTTCCAGGGTCAGGTCCTGGCTCAGCCGAGCGCCGTTGTAGGTGGTCCAGCCGCGGGCAAGGCCCTCGCGGAAGGGGTCGGGTACGGGCATGTTCAGGCTCTCTTGTTGTTCTGGGTGGGCGGTGGTCTTCTTGTGGGAGCGAGCCTGCTCGCGAAAGCGGTGGGCCAGTAACATTGAGGTTGGCTGACACTCCGCCATCGCGAGCAGGCTCGCTCCCACAGGGATTTCGGTGGGTCTCAAACCGTTGGCGGCCCCGGATAGCCGCAATGTGCCCAGGCCTCGGCCCGGCTGTACCACGCCATCATCACCATTTGCAGCAACGAACTGTGGCCCTGGCGCAGCAGGTCCAGCGAGCTGTTTTCCCAGCGATCGAGGAACTGGCGAATGTCATCGGCGCTGGCGGTTTCCCACGGGCCCCAGACGCCGGTCAGCGGCCCGCGGGTAATGCCCAGCGTGAGTACGTCGAACAGTTGGCGGGTGAGCTTGAGCATGGGCGGGGACAGGTGGGCCAGGCCGGTATCCAGGCTGCCCAGGGTGGCGTCAGCAGCGGCTGGAAGTTGTTCGACCGTCACGGCGCCCTCCAGCATCACGGGGATGACGGCGCGTAAAAACGGCAGGTCGCTGTCTCGCAGGGCGGCAAGACCCTTGGCCGGTTGGCTTGGCGAGCAACCGCTCAGGCTGGCTCCCAACCCGACGGTGCTCAGGAATACGCTGGCGCCGAGGCTGAATTTCAGCAGGCCGCGCCGCGACAGTGCGGGTGTATCGGTCAGGCTTGGGTTCATTATTGTTATTTCCCGCTCAGGCACCCGGTTAACGGACAAACAGCTTCTGAATCAACTTCTGGAGCGGCTTGCCGTAGGGCGGATAAATCAGTCTGGCGGCATTGAAGCGTTGTTTGCTCAACACGCCCTTGGCTTTGCTGAAGGTGAGGAAACCTTCGTGCCCGTGGTAATGCCCCATGCCCGAAGGACCAATACCACCGAACGGTAAGTCATCCTGGGCAACGTGCAGCAAAGTGTCGTTCAGGCAAACGCCGCCGGAATGGGTTTCGTGGAGTACGCGATTCTGCTCGGCCTTGTTGTAGCCGAAATAGTAAAGCGCCAACGGACGAGGTCGTTGATTGATGTAGGCAAACGCCTGGTCCAGGTCGTCATAGGGCACGATAGGCAGCAGCGGGCCGAAGATCTCGTCCTGCATGACGGTCATGTCGTCATTGACGTTGAGTAGGAGGCTGTGGGGCATGCGGCGTCCCTGGCCCTGGTCGAACAACTCGATCAGCAACCCGCCCTTGCCGGTCGCGTCGCTGATGTAGCCGTTGAGTCGTGCCAGTTGTCGTTCGTTGATGATCGCGGTGTAGTCCGGGTTGTCAGCCAGGGTCGGATAAAGCCTGCGAACCGCCTCGCGATAGGCATCGACGAACTCGCCGACGCGGTTTTGCGGCACCAACACGTAATCTGGCGCGACACAGGTCTGCCCGGCATTCAGCATCTTGCCGAAGGCGATGCGCTCGGCGGCATCGCTCAGGGGCACGTCGGTGGACACGATGGCGGGCGACTTCCCACCCAGTTCCAGGGTGACGGGGGTCAGGTTCTCGGCAGCGGCCCGCATGACATGCTTGCCAATGCTGGTAGCGCCGGTAAACAACAGATGATCGAACGGCAACCTGGAAAAGGCTACGCCGACATCTGCCTCGCCGAGCACCACGCACACCAGGTCCTGGGGGAAGATCCGCGCCAGCAATTGCTTGAGCAGAAGTCCGGTGGCCGGTGTGGCTTCGCTGAGCTTGAGCATCACCCGGTTGCCCGCCGACAACGCCCCGACCAACGGCCCGATGGCCAGGAACAGAGGATAGTTCCACGGCACGATGACCCCGACCACGCCCAGCGGCTGATAGATCACCTTGGCCGAGGCCGGCTGGAAGGCCATGCCTACCTTGCGCCGGGAGGGTTTCATCCAGCCCTTGAGGCGTCGGCTGGCGTAATGGATGCCGTGCAGGCTCGGCATCAGCTCGGCCAACAGCGTTTCGTCGGCGCTGCGGTGGCTGAAATCCTCGCTGATGGCGTCGATCAGGGCCTGTCGTTCGTTGCTCAGCATTTCCCGGAGGGACTTGAGCCATTGCCGACGCTGCTCGGCGGGAGGCATCGGATGAACGGCATACGCCTGGCGCTGTGCCTCGAAGAGTGACTGCAGCTCATCCAATTGCCGTTGGGAGTCGCGCAGATAAGCAATGTCGGCAGGCATCATCAGGCACCAGTTCTTATTAGTGTGGGTGTTTTCTAGAGCTTATGCTCTATGAAGTCAAATGACATCCTTGATGCCTTTTGGGGTTGTCCTCTGGGCGATAGGTCGTAAGATGCCCCAATGCTTTCGTCGAATTAAAGCCCAAGCCATGGCCATACGAATGAAAACCAGCGAGCGCATCGTGCAAAACAGCCTCGAGCTGTTCAACCAGCAGGGCGAGCGCAGTGTCAGCACCAACCACATTGCCGCCCACATGGACATGTCCCCGGGTAACCTCTACTACCACTTCCCCAACAAGCAGGCGATCATCGCCGTGCTGTTCAGTGAGTACGAAAACCTGGTGGACAGTTTCCTGCGCCCGCCCCAGGGGCGGGCGGCCACGGTGGAGGACAAGCGCTTCTATCTCCAGGAGTTGCTGTCGGCGATGTGGAGTTATCGCTTCCTGCACCGGGACCTGGAGCATCTGCTCGACAGCGATCCGGACCTTGCGGCTCGCTATCGCCGGTTCTCCCAGCGTTGCCTGATCCACGGGACCGCCATCTATGAGGGCTTCGTCGCGGCCGGCATTCTGGAGATGGATCGGGTGCAGATCGAATCCCTGACCCTCAATGCCTGGATCATCCTGACATCCTGGGTGCGATTTCTTTGCACCACGCGGGAAAACTTCAATCATTTGAGCGAACAGGCCATCAAGCGCGGGGTATACCAGGTGTTGGTGCTGGAGGCCGGTTTCGTGACCGATCAGGCCCGCGAAGCGGTGGATGCACTGTTCAAAGAGTATTACGTCCCTCTGCCCCAGACCCTGGAGGACGGGCAGTAGGTATCGGATCTGAACCCTAAAGGCCACTCATTCCGCCACAGGAGCTCTCCATGCCCATCGCGCAACTCATCAGCCCTCAAGCCCTCGAGCAAAGGAAGGCGCAGCCCGGGCTGGTGATCCTCGATTGCCGTTTTGCCCTCGATGACCCGGATTACGGCCAACGCAGCTACGCCGAGGGACATATTGCCGGTGCGTCGTTCGCGGACCTTGAGCGCGACCTGAGTGGCCCGGTGATCAAGGGAGTGACCGGACGCCATCCGCTGCCGGATCCTGGAGCGTTGATAGAGCGCTTGCGGGCTTGGGGTATCAGCAACGACAGCGACATCGTGCTGTACGACGACGGTCCCGGTGCCTATGCGGCCCGGGCTTGGTGGTTGCTGGCCTGGCTGGGCAAGCGCGAGGGTGTTTACCTTCTCGATGGTGGGCTCAAGGCTTGGCATGCCAATGGTTTGCCCTTGAGCCTCGATCCGCCGGCGGGCAGCGTCGGGACGTTCAACGGTTCACCGGATGAAGCTCTGTTGCTTGACGCCCAGGCGCTGCAACAGCGTCTCGGCCAAGCGGAGATGACGCTTCTGGATGCTCGTGCGTTGCCGCGTTTCAAGGGCGAAGTCGAGCCGATCGATCCGGTGGCCGGGCACATCCCGGGGGCGCAATGTGCGGCATTTACCGACAACCTTGGCGCTGATGGGGGTTTTCTGCCGGCAGATCGGCTCAGGCAGCGTTTTGCCGAGAAACTGGGGGAGCGTTCGCCGACTGAGCTGGTGGCCTATTGCGGTTCCGGGGTGACTGCGTGTCATAACCTGTTTGCCTTGTGCCTGGCGGGGTATCCGTTGGGGAGGTTGTATGCCGGGTCGTGGAGTGAATGGATTAATGATCCGGGGCGTGGGGTGGCGAAGGGCGAATAGCTGCGAATGGCGACCTGACAGTCGACCTGGTGTTTTTGACTGGGTACATATCCGTTGCTGCGGTAACGGCGGCTTATGGTTCCGCCCTTACGGCGGCTTACTTTTTTTCAAACGCCAAAAAAAGTAAGCAAAAAAGGCTTGGCCCCACCACTCGGTGCCTCGCCTAGGCTCGGCATCCCCTCACTCCGGCATTGCTCCGTGGGCCCGCCGCGAAGGGCCATCCATGGCCCAGCGCGGCTAACCCGGCATCCATGCCGGGTTGCCCACTACGCAATGCCTGCTTTCGGCCGTCGTGGTTAACGGGGCCCGAGGATCAAAAGCAAAAGCAAAAGCAAAAGCAAAAGCAAAAGCGAGACGGCCGTATAGTCGGCCTGTTTCTTCCTGCTGGCGCTAGTCCCTGTGGGAGCGAGCCTGCTCGCGATAGCGGCGGGTCAGCAACGTTGAAGTGACTGATACTCCGCTATCGCGAGCAGGCTCGCTCCCACAGGGGGGGGTGGCGGCGGTTCACCAGTGACCCAGGCTTGCCAACCACTGGGGAATACGTCGCTCCAGGTAGTATCCGGGCGAGCGCAAGGTGCCTTCGACGAATCCGACGTGCCCACCCTGGGCATGCAGTTCAAGTTGGGTGCAGGCGGACAGCTCGTGGGGTTCGGGCAGGCTGTGGGGGAATACGAAGGGGTCGTCGGCGGCCTGGATGACCAGGGTTGGCGTGTTGATTTCGCTCATGAAATAACGGCTGGACGCGCGGCGGTAATAGTCCGAAGCGTCGGAAAAACCATGCAACGGCGCGGTCACGCGGCCGTCGAAGTCCCAGAAGGTGCGCATGTTTTCCAGTGGGCCCAGTGCCGCCAGGGTGGCCAGGCCTTCGTGGCGCCCGTCGTGCTTGAACCGGCGTTGTTTGTTGCGCACGTAAGCCACCAGTTCGCGCATGAAATGCGCCTGATAGAACCTGGAAAATCCTTGTCCGATGCGGTCGGCACACTGGTCGAGACGAAACGGCACCGAAACGGCCACGGCGCCGAGCAGTTGGCTGTCGTTGCCGGTTTCTCCCAGGTGCTTGAGCAGTACGTTGCCACCTAACGAATAGCCCACCGCAAACAATGGCGCCAGGGGGCGTCGCGTCCGCAGGTGAGCGATGACGGTGACCAGGTCTTCGCTGACGCCTGAGTGGTAGCTGCGCGGTAGCAGGTTCGGTTCGCCTGAGCAGCCGCGCCAGTTCAACGCGACACTGGTCCAGCCCTGATGATCAAGGGCTTGTTGCAAACCGGCCACGTAAGGCGAGTTGGAGGAGCCCGTCAGCCCGTGAAGCACCAGCACCAGTGGCGCCTTGGCGCTGTGGGGGCCATGCCAGTCGAGGTCGAGGAAGTCACCGTCGTCCAGCCACAAACGTTCGCGTTGGCGAACGATGTGCGTGGTTTTGCGCCATAACGGGCCCCACAGGGTTTGCAAGTGCGGGTTGCCAAGACCCCTGGCGGGGATGAATCGTTCAGATGCAGCGGCCATTATTATTGTTCTCGATACTGCGGCCAGCCGTCAGCCGACGGCTTCTGCCATGCGTTGCCACAATGCGTAGTACACCCGTCCGGATTTCTGCTCGCGATGCAAGCGCCAATTGCCCGGCAAGCCGAGGGTCGACGGAGCGGTTTCGCTTTCAGTGTAGACCCAGGCATCATCGGCCAGCCACTGGCGTTCTTCGAGTAACGCGCAGATCGTCGGCAACAGGTTCTGGTTGAACGGCGGGTCGAGAAACACCAGGTCGAAAGGGCTGGCCGGTTGGCTGTCCAGATAGCGCAAGGCGTCGGCGGTCTGCACCTGGCCGACCGTGCAGCGCAGGGTGCCCAGGTGTTCTTTCAGGCTGGAAACCGCCAGGCTGCTAGCGTCCAGTGCCTGGCCCATGGCGGCGCCACGGGACAGGGCTTCGAGAAACAGCGCGCCACTGCCGGCGAACGGGTCGAGTACCCGGGCGCCTGCCACGTAGGGTGCGAGCCAGTTGAACAGGGTTTCACGCACCCGGTCCGGTGTCGGGCGCAAGCCCGGGGCGTCGGGGAAGCTCAGGCGCCGGCTGCGCCATTCACCGCCGATGATGCGCAACTGGTTGATGCCGTTGTGAGTGGGCTTCTTGCTGGAATTCGATGGACGGGCCATTAGTGCTCCGGAACCCCGAGCGGTTGCTCGGCGGGTTTGTCAGTGGGGGCCGGCAACGGCTTTTGCGGCACGGTCGGACCGGCGGTGACGATGACCATCTTGTCGGTGCTCAGGTGCTTGTTCAGTGCTGCCTTGACCTGTTCGACCGTCAACGCCTGAGACTGGCGCATGAAGTCTTCCAGGTAGCTCAGCGGCAAATCATAGAAACCCATGGCCCCGAGTTGGCCGACGATGTCGGCGTTACTCGCGGTGGACAGCGGGAAACTGCCGGCCAGCTCGCGCTTGGCGTCATCGAGTTCCTTCTGAGTCGGACCGTTCTTCAGGTACTCGGCAAACACTTCCTGCACCAGCTTGAGTGTGCCTTCGCTCATTTCGGCACGGGTCTGCAGGTTGATCATGAACGGGCCGCGAGCCTGCATCGGCGTGAAGCCGGAGTACACACCGTAGGTCAGGCCACGTTTTTCCCGTACTTCGGTCATCAATCGCGTGCCGAAACCACCGCCGCCGAGGATCTGGTTGCCCAGGGACACGGCCGCAAAGTCCGGATCATCCCGGTCGATGCCCAGTTGTGCGAGCATCAGGTTGGTCTGCTTGGACGGAAACTCGATGTGGCTGGCGCTCGCCTTCGGCTCCGCTGGCGGCGGGGTTTTTGCCAGGGCCGGCCCTTTGGGCAGCGCGGCGGACACCTGGTTGGCGATCGCCTCGGCCTCGGCGCGGGACAAGTCGCCCACCAACGCAATCACCGCGTTGCCGGCGGCATAGGCCTTGGCATGAAAGGCTCGGGTCTGGGCCAGGGTGATCGGTGGAATGCTTTGCGCGGTGCCATCGCTGGAGTGGGCGTAAGGGTGATCACCGTACAGGCGCTTCATCAGTTCCAGGCCCGCCAGTTTGCCGGGGTTCTGCTTCTGGTACTCGAAGCCGGCGAGCATCTGGTTCTTGATGCGGGCGAAGGAGTCGGCGGGGAAGGTCGGCTTGCCGACCACTTCGGCGAACAACTTCAGTGCCGGCTCCCGCTTGTCCACGGCGCTGAGGCTGCGCAGCGAAGCCACGGCCATGTCCCGGTAGGCACCGTTGCCAAAGTCCGCGCCGAGGTTTTCGAACCCTTCGGCGATGGCGCTGACATCCTTGCCGGCCACGCCCTCGTTGAGCATGGCGTTGGTCAGCAACGCCAGGCCGGGGGCGTTGCCGTCCTGGCTGCTGCCGGCGGCGAAGGTCAGGCGCAGGTCGAACATCGGCAGTTCGCGAGCCTCGACGAACAACACCTTGGCGCCGTCAGCGGTTTTCCAGGTTTGCACGTCGAGCTGGCGGTGGCCGGGCGCCTTGCCGTCCAGTTCCGCCAGCGATTGCAGTTTGTTGCCGGATTTGGCGTTATCCAGGGCCTGGCTGGCCGTGACGTCAGTGGCTGGGGACAGGTAGAAGGCCAGGGCCGCGACCAGGGCGATGACCATCAGGCCGATCAGCAGCAAGCGTGATGATTTGCGCTCACTCATGAGCTTTCTCCTCGGGCAGGACGTGCGCAACGCTCAGGCGCGAGCGGGTGAAATACAGCTGGGCTGCCTTCTGGATGTCTTGCGGGGTCACGCTTTGCAATTCGGCGAGTTCGGTGTCCATCAGCTTCCAGGACAGCCCGACGGTTTCCAGCTGGCCGATGGCGGTGGCCTGGCTGGTGATCGAGTCGCGCTCGTAGACCAGGCCGGCGATTACCTGGGCACGGACGCGCTCCAGCTCAGCGGCGGTCGGGGCGGTGGTTTTCAACTGATCGAGCAAGCGCCACAGGCCGGCTTCGGCCTGGGCCATGGTCTTGTTCTTCTGGGTGTTGGGTGCCGCCGACAAGGTGAACAGCGTATCGCCACGGGTGTAGGCGTCATAGCTCGACGAGCCGCCAGACAACAGCTCTTCCCCGCGCTCCAGCTGGGTCGGAATCCGGCCGCTGTAGCCGCCATCCAGCAGGGCCGAGATCAGCCGCAGGGCGTTGACCGAGCGCTTGTCGGTCGCGGTGGCGATGCTCGGCACGTTGAAGGCCAGCATCAGGCTGGGCAGTTGGGTCTGCACATGCAGGGTGATCTGGCGTTCGCCGGGTTCGGCCAGCTCCAGGGGAATTTTCGCCGTCGGCACTTCACGTCGGGCAACCGGGCCGAAATAACGCTGGGCCAGGGCCTTGACCTCGTCCGGTGTCACGTCGCCGACCACCACCAGGGTGGCATTGTTTGGCGCGTACCAGGATTCGTACCAGTGGCGCAGTTCCTGGACGGTCATGCGCTCCAGGTCGGCCATCCAGCCGATGGTGGGCGTGTGGTAGCCGCTGGCCGGATAAGCCATGGCCTTGAAGCGCTCGAAGGCCTTGGACATCGGCTTGTCGTCGGTGCGCATGCGGCGCTCTTCCTTGATGACTTCGATTTCGCGGCTGAACTCTTCAGGCGGCAGGCGCAGGCTGGCCATGCGGTCGGCTTCCAATTCGAAGGCCACACCCAGGCGATCCCGGGCCAGCACCTGGTAATAAGCGGTGAAGTCATCGCTGGTGAAGGCGTTTTCCTCGGCACCCAGGTCCCGCAGGATCAGCGACGCTTCGCCGGGGCCGACTTTTTCGCTGCCCTTGAACATCATGTGTTCCAAGGCGTGGGACAAACCGGTCTGGCCCGGCGTCTCATAACTGGAGCCGACCTTGTACCAGACCTGGGAAACCACCACCGGCGCGCGATGATCTTCGCGCACCACGACCTTCAGGCCGTTGTCGAGGGTGAACTCATGGGTGGGTTGTGCATCGGCAGCCAAGGCTGAAAGGGGCAGACAAACTGTGCTGAACAGCAGGCCAGCAACGCGGCGGGCAAGAGCATTCATTCGTGTTTAAACCTGTTGGGCTGCCCGCTAGGTCTTAGCGTCGGCGGGCGAGAGGGTGCTAGGATACTGATCCGTTTTACTGGCGGCCACGCCTATCGGGCCTTTTATCGGCCCAGGGTTGTCCGGGTTTTGCGCAGAAGCATCGGGTTTTTCCGTGGATCCCTGCGTTTTCGCCGACGATGCCTTGCCAGTCCTTCGAAAAAATCGACGATGAGGTGTCCTTGGGACATTTCGACAATCTGTTGCGCGTGAACAAGCTGGATGAAACGCAGTCTGTTCAGCATCGAATATTCATCACCGAGGCGCCCTCGTGGCGCGTCGCTACCGTGAGATAGCCGTCCTCCATGTTTGGTTCCAACGACGACAAGAAGACCCCAGCTGAAGCTGGCGAGAAAAAAGGCCTGTTCGGATGGCTGCGCAAGAAGCCGCAGGAAACCGTCGTCGAGCAGCCGCAACCGCTGACCGAGCCTGCCGCGGAACCTGCCGCCGAGGCGGTGGCCGAAGAGGCTGCGCCGATCGTTCTGCCACTGGCCGAACCCGTGCTGCAACCGGCCGAGCCTGAGCCCGTTGCCGCGCCGGCGGTCGAGCAGCCACTGACGCCCCCCGTCGGGCAGAGCCCCTGGCTGACCCTGCCGGTGGCGGAAGAGCCGGTGGCATTGGTCGAGGATGCGCAGGCTCCCCATGTCACGCCGCCGATTCCAGCCCCGACGCCATCTGTTGTGGAGCCGGTTGTCGAAGCCCCGCCGGCCATCGTCGAGCCAGCGCCTTCCTCCGAGTCGGGCAAGGTCGGTTTCTTCGCCCGCCTCAAGCAAGGCCTGTCCAAGACCAGCGCCAGCATTGGCGAAGGCATGGCCAGCCTGTTCCTGGGCAAGAAAGTCATCGACGACGAATTGCTGGATGACATCGAAACGCGCCTGCTGACCGCCGATGTCGGCGTCGAGGCGACGTCGGTGATCATCCAGAGCCTGACCCAGAAGGTCGCGCGCAAACAATTGACCGATGCCGACGCGCTGTACAAATCCTTGCAAGCCGAACTGGGCAACCTGCTCAAGCCGGTGGAGCAGCCGCTGGTGATCGCTTCGCAGAACAAACCGTTCGTGATCCTGGTGGTCGGCGTCAATGGGGCCGGCAAGACCACCACCATCGGCAAGCTGGCGAAGAAACTGCAACTTGAAGGCAAGAAGGTCATGCTGGCCGCCGGCGACACCTTCCGCGCCGCGGCGGTCGAGCAACTGCAAGTGTGGGGCGAGCGCAACAAGATCCCGGTGATTGCCCAGCACACCGGTGCCGATTCCGCTTCGGTGATCTTCGACGCGGTACAGGCCGCCAAGGCCCGTGGCATCGACGTGCTGATCGCCGACACGGCGGGTCGCCTGCACACCAAAGACAACCTGATGGAAGAGTTGAAGAAGGTTCGCCGGGTGATCGGCAAGCTCGATGCCGACGCGCCCCACGAGGTTCTGCTGGTGCTGGACGCCGGTACCGGCCAGAACGCCATCAACCAGGCCAAGCAATTCAACCAGACCGTCGAACTGACCGGGCTGGCCCTGACCAAGCTCGACGGTACCGCCAAAGGCGGGGTGATCTTCGCCCTGGCCAAGCAGTTCGGCCTTCCCATCCGCTACATCGGCGTGGGCGAAGGCATCGACGACCTGCGTACCTTTGAAGCCGAGCCCTTTGTCCAGGCACTGTTTGCCGAGCGGGAGCATTCATGATTCGTTTCGAACAGGTCGGTAAACGCTATCCGAACGGTCACGTCGGCTTGCATGAGCTGAGCTTTCGGGTGCGTCGGGGTGAGTTTCTGTTTGTCACCGGCCATTCCGGCGCCGGAAAAAGCACATTGCTGCGCCTGCTGCTGGCAATGGAGCGGCCCACCACCGGCAAGTTGCTGCTGGCCGGCCAGGACCTGAGCACCATCAGCAACGCCCAGATCCCCTTCCTGCGGCGGCAGATTGGCGTGGTGTTCCAGAATCACCAGTTATTGTTCGATCGCACCGTGTTCAACAACGTGGCGTTGCCCTTGCAGATCCTCGGCCTGTCCAAGGCCGAGATCAACAAGCGGGTGGATTCGGCCCTGGAGCGGGTGGCCCTGTCGGACAAGACCGACCTGTACCCGGGCGACCTGTCCACCGGCCAGCAGCAGCGCGTCGGCATCGCCCGCGCCATCGTTCATCGCCCGGCCTTGCTGCTGGCGGACGAACCTACCGGTAACCTCGACCCGCGTCTGGCGGCGGAAATCATGGGCGTATTCGAAGATATCAACCGTTTGGGCACCAGTGTGTTGATCGCCAGTCACGACCTGGCCCTGATCGCGCGCATGCGCCACCGCATGCTCACGTTGCAGCGCGGTCGTTTGATCGGTGACGGGGAGGCTGGCGTATGAGCGCAACCCGCAGCCCGAAAGTGGCCGAGCGCGTGGCCCCGAAGGCCTCCGACCCGCAACCGCAAAAGAAAAAGCGCGACGATGACGACGGCCCGGACTTCAGCACGCTGCTGCATGCCTGGATCGAAAGCCATCGCGCCAGCCTGCTCGACAGCCTGCGACGCCTGGGTAAACAGCCGATCGGCAGTTTCTTCACCTGCATGGTCATGGCGGTCGCCCTGAGCCTGCCGATGGGGCTGTCATTACTGCTGAATAATGTGGAGCGCCTGGGAGGCTCCTGGCAGCGCGCGGCGCAGATTTCCCTGTACCTGCAACTGGAAGCGACGCCGGGCGAAGGCCAGGCGTTGCGCGAGCAGATCAAAGCCATGCCGGGCGTGGCCGATGCCGAATACATCGGCCGCGATCAGGCGCTTGAGGAGTTCCAGCAGCAGTCCGGCCTGGGCGAGGCGCTCAAGGAGCTGCCGGAAAACCCATTGCCGGGCGTGGTGCTGGTGACGCCGAAGGAAGTCGACAAGCCGACCCTTGAAGCATTAAGACAAAGACTTTCCGAGTTGCCGAAGGTACAACAGGCGCAACTTGATTTAGTCTGGGTCGAGCGTCTTGCGGCGATCCTCAAGCTCGGCGACCGGTTTGTCTTCGGTCTGACGGTGCTGCTGGTGTCTGCATTACTTTTGGTGATAGGCAATACCATTCGTCTTCATATTGAAAACCGCCGCACCGAGATAGAAGTGATTAAACTCGTCGGCGGCACGGACAGTTATGTGCGCAGACCCTTCCTTTATATGGGCGCGCTGTATGGCTTTGGTGCCGGGCTCCTGTCCTGGGGTGTATTGGCGTTCGGCCTGGACTGGCTGAACGATGCGGTAGTGGGGCTGGCCGGTTTGTACGGCAGTGATTTCGCGCTGGCCGGAGTGCCAGTCGCCGACGGTCTGTCGCTCTTGCTTGGCGCGGTGCTGTTGGGTTATATCGGTGCATGGATTGCGGTCGCACGCCACTTGCGTGAGCTTGCGCCAAAATAGAGTCATTTTGCGCGTATTGACCTTTCGGTTTTTGTGGGAACTTGTCCTATGGTTCCCGGTCAATTTTCGCAGTGCTGAACTGCACGAGTTATGTGAGTCGGAGGTTTTTTCGTATGACCACTTCTTTGCAACCTGCGTATGCTCTGGTCCCGGGTGCGAACCTGGAGGCCTATGTGCATACGGTGAACAGCATTCCCTTGCTGACACCCGAGCAGGAGCGTGAACTGGCCGAGAGTCTCTATTATGAGCAGGATCTTGAGGCGGCTCGGCAAATGGTGCTCGCCCACCTGCGTTTTGTCGTACATATCGCCCGCAGCTATTCCGGTTACGGGCTGGCCCAGGCCGACCTGATCCAGGAAGGCAACGTTGGCCTGATGAAAGCGGTCAAGCGCTTCAACCCGGAAATGGGTGTGCGCCTGGTATCGTTCGCAGTGCACTGGATCAAGGCGGAAATCCACGAGTTCATCCTGCGCAACTGGCGCATCGTGAAAGTCGCGACCACCAAGGCCCAGCGCAAGCTGTTCTTCAACCTGCGCAGCCAGAAAAAGCGTCTGGCCTGGCTGAACAACGAAGAAGTCCATCGGGTAGCCGAAAGCCTGGGGGTGGAGCCTCGTGAAGTCCGCGAGATGGAAAGTCGCCTGACCGGCCAGGACATGGCCTTCGACCCGGCCGCCGAAGCCGACGACGACAGCGCCTTCCAGTCGCCGGCCAACTACCTGGAAGACCACCGGTATGATCCGGCGCGTCAGCTGGAAGACGCCGACTGGAGCGACAACTCCAACACCAACCTGCACGAAGCCCTGGAAGTGCTGGACGAGCGCAGTCGCGACATCCTCTACCAGCGCTGGCTGGCAGAGGAAAAGGCCACGCTGCACGACCTGGCGCAGAAGTACAACGTGTCGGCGGAGCGGATTCGCCAGCTTGAGAAAAGCGCGATGAACAAGCTCAAGCTGTCGATTGCGGCTTAACCGAGCAACGGCAATGAAAAACGCCCCGATCAGCGATGATCGGGGCGTTTTCATTCCAGACCCAAGCCATCCCCTGTGGGAGCGAGCCTGCTCGCGATAGCGGTATACCTGATACATGACTGCTGACTGACACACTGCTATCGCGAGCAGGCTCGCTCCCACAAGGGAACTGTGGTGTGGCGGCTATTGAGCCCAGGGCGCTCGCCGAGAATCATTGAGTCCCAACAGGTAACTGTCGCCCCCCAACTGGCTCATCTGCTGGCGTATCCAGCTTGCCCGTCGCAGTACATAAGGGCTTGGGCGGCTGGCGCTCCATTTCCGTGGGTTGGGCAGTACCGCCGCCAGCAGGCTTGCCTGCTGGCGGGACAAGGCGTTGGCGCCAACGCGGAAGTGATGTCGCGCGGCGGCTTCGGCACCGAATACGCCGTCATCCCACTCCACGCTGTTGAGGTACACCTCAAGAATGCGCTGCTTGGGCCAGAGTATCTCGATCAGTGCGGTGAACCAGGCTTCGAAGCCTTTGCGCAGCCAACTGCGGCCGGACCACAAGAACAGGTTCTTGGAGACTTGCTGGCTGAGGGTGCTGGCGCCCCGGATCGAGCCGCCGCGTCCGTTATGGGCGAAAGCGGCCTGGATCGCACCGATGTCGAAGCCCCAGTGTTCGGGGAATTTCTGGTCTTCGCCGGCAATCACCGCGACCTTGAGGTTGTCGGAGATCCGGTCCCAGGGCTGCCAGGTGCGTTGCAGGTCAATCGGGTCGCCGTCGACCCAGGATTCAACCTTGCGCTCGATCATCAGCGCCGTGAACGGCGGCGGCACCACACGCAATAGCAGCACCAGGACTGCGCTGCCAACGGCGAACCAGAGCAGGGCTTTGAGGAATCGTCGAAACAATGTACGCAGCATAGAGATGGCTTGGCCGAACCCGTCGAGCGGGCCATTATACAGACCCTGTCCACCGAGTCTGACTGGAGTTCTCATGCTGCGTAGCTTTCTGATGCTGGCTGCTTTTTTCGGTTTCACCGGCGTGGCACTCGGAGCCTTTGCCGCCCACGGCCTGAAAAACCGCCTGAGCGCCGATTACCTGGCGATTTTCCACACCGGCGTCACCTACCAATTGGTGCACACCCTGGCCTTGTTCGGCGTTGCGCTGCTGGCCACGCACATCCCCGGGCGCATCGTCACCTGGGCCGGAATTTCATTCGTGATCGGTATTCTGTTGTTCTCCGGCAGCCTCTACCTGCTCACCCTGACCGGCATCAGCAAACTTGGCATCATCACCCCGTTCGGCGGCCTGGCGTTCCTGATCGGCTGGCTCTGCCTGGGGCTGGCGGCCTGGCGCCTGCAACTTGCCGCTTGAAGCTTGAAGCCTGAAGCCTGTAGCTGACCAAGGGACTTGGGTCCCCCAGACTGATCGGGCTAGAATGCCAGCCCCTAAAAATGATGGCGGCATCCGGCATGCGCATTCAGTTGAACGGCGAACCCTTTGAATTGCCCGACGGTGAAACCGTTGCGGCCCTGTTGACCCGCCTGGATCTCACCGGGCGCCGCGTCGCGGTGGAACTCAATCTGGATATCGTCCCACGCAGCCAGCACGCCGACACCGCCCTCAACGAGGGTGATCAGGTTGAAGTCGTACACGCCATCGGCGGCGGCTAGGTTTCGCAGCATTTTCGCAAGAACCTCACCCCAACAGAGGATTTCCCATGAGCATCGTTCGTAGCGACAAGCCCTTCGTCCTGGCCGGTCGTACCTACCAGTCGCGCTTGCTGGTAGGTACCGGCAAGTACCGCGATATGGAAGAAACCCGCCTGGCCATCGAGGCTTCGGGCGCCGAGATCGTCACCGTCGCGGTGCGCCGGACCAACATCGGCCAGAACCCGGGCGAACCGAACCTGCTGGATATCCTGCCGCCGGATCGCTACACCATCCTGCCCAACACCGCCGGCTGCTTCGACGCCATCGAAGCCGTGCGTACCTGCCGCCTGGCCCGTGAGCTGCTCGATGGCCACAACCTGGTGAAGCTGGAAGTGCTGGCCGACCAGAAGACCCTGTTCCCCAACGTGATCGAAACCCTCAAGGCCGCCGAAACCCTGGTCAAGGAAGGTTTCGACGTCATGGTGTACACCAGCGATGATCCGATCATCGCCCGGCAACTGGCGGAAATCGGCTGCATCGCGGTCATGCCACTGGCCGGCCTGATCGGTACGGGCCTGGGGATCTGCAACCCGTACAACCTGCAGATCATCCTCGAAGAAGCCAAGATCCCGGTGCTGGTGGATGCTGGCGTCGGTACCGCGTCCGACGCCACCATCGCCATGGAACTGGGCTGCGAAGCGGTGCTGATGAACTCCGCCATCGCCCACGCCCAGCAGCCGATCCTGATGGCCGAAGCCATGAAGCACGCCATTGTTGCCGGGCGCCTGGCCTACCTCGCCGGCCGCATGCCGAAAAAACTTTACGCCAGCGCCTCTTCGCCGCTGGATGGTCTGATCAAGTAAGAGCCATTGATGACTGAATCGAATGACACGCCTGTCCAGCCGGACGAAGGCGAAGAGCGCCAACACCGCCGCATCAAGAGTTTCGTGATGCGCGCCGGGCGCATGACCGAAGGCCAGCAACGCGGCCTGGAGCAGGGCGCCCCTCTGTTCGTCCTGCCGCTGGCCGATGCGCCGGTGGACTTCGACCAGGTGTTCGGCCGCTCGGCCCCGCGCTCGCTGGAAATCGGTTTCGGCATGGGCCACTCGCTGCTGGAAATGGCCGCCGCCGCGCCGGAGCAGGATTTCATCGGCGTGGAAGTGCACCGTCCCGGTGTCGGTGCGCTGCTCAACGGCGTCCTGACCCAAGGGCTGACCAACCTGCGGGTCTACGATTGTGACGCCATCGAAGTGCTCAACCGTTGCGTGGCCGACAACAGCCTGGACCGGCTGATGCTGTTCTTCCCGGACCCGTGGCACAAGAGCCGTCACCACAAGCGCCGTATCGTCCAGGCTTCGTTCGCCGAGCTGGTGCGCAGCAAGTTGAAGGTCGGCGGTGTGCTGCACATGGCCACCGACTGGGAACCCTACGCCGAATACATGCTGGAAGTGATGAACGTCGCCCCGGGTTATCGCAACCTCGCCGAAGACGGCCAGTACGTACCACGCCCGGCCGAACGGCCGATTACCAAGTTCGAGCGCCGTGGCGAGCGGCTTGGGCATGGGGTCTGGGATCTGAAGTTCGAGAAGCAGTCCTAGGCGATAGCTGTGGGAGCAAGGCCTTACCTGTGGGAGCAAAGCTTGCTCGCGACAGCGGTAGACCAGTCGAGATTGTTGGCGGCTGACCTACCGTAGTCGCGAGCAAGCTTTGCTCCCACAGAGCCTTGCTCTCACAGGTGTATCCGGGCTATCAGCGCCGATCCGCCACCACCCCGATCAACACCAGCACCACCAACAGCACCGGTGCCAGGCTGTAATTGTTGAACTGGCTCAGCCCCCGCACCACCCACGGCGTGGCGTAGATCAGCGCCGCGCCGCTGCCAATCATGCACAACAGCGCGATCAGTGGAACGCGCAACGCGCCGGCGATGCTGCCCAGGCGTTGTTCGACCCAGGCCTTGATGTCTGCGCCGAACAGCACCAGCAGGCAGCCGATCAGTGCCAGGGAGATTTCCGACAGGTTGCTGCGGCTCCAGCGGGATACGGTGGCGAGCAGGTCGAGTACCAGATCCATTCGATTTCCTTGTGTTGATCAGCTCAGAAATTTCTGCAGCAAGTCATTGAGAAACAGCTGTCCGCGCTCGGTGGCCGCCAGACGTGACGGTTCGACCTGCAACAACCCGCTTTGTTCGGCTTCATGGCGACCTTCGGCCAGGCTTTGCAGGGGCAGGCCGGTGCGTTCCGGGTATAGCCGCGCTTCCACCCCTTCGGTCAGGCGCAGGGCATTCATCAGGAATTCGAACGGCAGCTCTTCGTTGGCCAGGTTTTTCTCGCCGGCCAGGAAGCGTTTGGCCGGGTTGAGGTAGTCCTTGGGCAGGCGGGTCTTCCAGGTGCGCACGATGCGCCCGTCCGGATGGCTGAGCTTGCCGTGGGCGCCAGCGCCGATGCCGATGAAGTCGCCGAAGCTCCAGTAATTGAGGTTATGCCGTGCCGCTCGACCCGGTTGGGCGTAGGCCGACACTTCATATTGGGCGTAGCCGTGCTCGGCCAGCAGTGCTTGTCCAGCTTCCTGGATGTCCCACAACGTGTCGTCTTCCGGCAATGTCGGCGGCTGGTTCCAGAACACCGTGTTCGGCTCCAGTGTCAGCTGATACCAGGAGAGATGGGTCGGCTTCAGGGCGATGGCCTGGCGCAGGTCGTTCAAGGCGTCGTCGAGGGATTGGTCGGGCAGGCCGTGCATCAGGTCCAGATTGAAGTTATCAAACCCGGCCTGGCGTGCCATGCCGGCGGCGCGCACCGCTTCGTCACCGTTATGGATCCGGCCCAGGGCTTCGAGCTTGGCCTGCTGGAAGCTCTGGACACCAATGGACAGGCGATTGATGCCCAGGGCCCGGTAAGCCACGAATTTCTCTTGCTCGAAGGTACCGGGGTTGGCCTCCAGGGTGATTTCGATGTCGTCGGCGAAGGCTATCCGCGCCTCGACACCCTTGAGCAACCGGCCCAGGGCCTGGGCGCTGAACAGGCTGGGGGTGCCGCCGCCGAAGAAGATCGAGCTCAGTTTGCGGCCATAGACCCCGTGCAGATCCTGGTCGAGGTCGGCCAGCAAGGCGTCGACGTACTCTTCTTCCGGCAGCTGCGGGCTGGCGGTGTGGGAGTTGAAATCGCAATACGGGCATTTGCGTACGCACCACGGTATGTGGACGTACAACGCCAGGGGCGGCAGCACTGGCAGCGGCGCCCGCGGCGTGTGTGCGCCGCCATGAATCAGCGGCGCGGGAGAGTCTTTGTTCATTGCAGGCCCAGGCGTTGACGCAGCAGGGCCATGGCGCGGGCGCGGTGGCTCAGTTGGTTCTTTTCCACCGGACCCAGCTCGGCGCTGGAACAGTTGCGCTCCGGCACCCAGAACAGCGGGTCGTAGCCGAAACCGTGCTCGCCGCTGGCCTCGGTGAGGATGCGTCCCTGCCACAGGCCTTCGCAAAGGATTGGCAGCGGATCATCGGCATGTCGCACCAACGCCAGGACGCAAACGAACTGTGCGCCACGCTCGGCTTCAGGCACGTCCTTGAGGGCGTCGAGCAGCTTGGCGTTGTTCGCCGCGTCACCCTTGCCGTCGGCATAACGGGCCGAGTAGATGCCCGGCGCGCCGCCAAGGAAATCCACCGCCAACCCGGAATCATCCGCCAGCGCCGGCAGGCCGGAGATGCGCGCGGCGTTGCGGGCCTTGAGAATGGCGTTTTCGACGAACGACAGGCCGGTTTCTTCCGGCTCCACTTGGCTGAACTCACCAATCGAGCGCAAGTGCACCGATCCGCCGAGCATGGCCTGGAGTTCCTTGAGTTTGCCGGCGTTATGGCTGGCGAGTACGAGTTGGGTGAAATTCATCATTCGGCCGGGAACAGTTCCTGGTTGAAGTTGAGGGTGTTGACCTTGTCGCCCATCTTTACCTTGATCTCGAAGGTGCGGGTTTCCTGCTGCTCTACCGGATACTGGGCGATGTAGTAGATCGCGCCTTGTTCGCTGATCTGGCGGAACGTCAGGGGGACCGTCTTGCTGGTCAGGTCCTTGATCGTGCCGCTGACCTCGGCCATCAATGGCTTGCCATCCTTGATCACCGACACATTGATCACGCCCTGGTTCTTGCTGCGGACCAGCTCGGCGGCCTTGGCAATGTCCGATGTCAGGTAGGTGGAGTTGAAGGTGTTGTAGTGCACGGTGACGTCACCGAACACTTCCTTGCGCTCGGCCTTGATGGCGTCGGCGGCCATGACGCCGGCGCAGAGGCAAGCGGTGATGAGGAACAACGCGAGACGTTTCATGTTGTGCTCCTGGCAATAGGGTCGGGGTTTACACGGCGACCTGATGATCGGCAAGGCCTGGGCTGCTGACCCGATAGATGCCTATTTCACCTAATAGATTAGGCCATAG
Source organism: Pseudomonas sp. B21-028 (assembly GCF_024749045.1). Taxonomy (NCBI): domain Bacteria; kingdom Pseudomonadati; phylum Pseudomonadota; class Gammaproteobacteria; order Pseudomonadales; family Pseudomonadaceae; genus Pseudomonas; species Pseudomonas sp. B21-028. The sequence continues at coordinate 6,083,027 of NZ_CP087184.1, read as the reverse complement.
CTTGCTGGCCCACCCGTGGCGGTGCTGCTGATCCACCGCCAGGCGATCGATGACCTTGGCCTGGCGTTCGCGGCACAACGCTTCGAAATCCTCGAAGGTGCAGAAGTGGATGTTCGGTGTGTTGTACCAGGTGTAGGGCAGGAACTCCGATACCGGCATGCGGCCCTTGCTCGCCAGGTACCAGCGGCAGCGCCAGTGCCCGAAGTTGGGGAAGGTGATGATGCACTGGCGTCCGACCCGGAGCATTTCGTCGAGGATCCGGTCCGGGTAATGCACCGCTTGCAGGGCCTGGGTCATGACCACGATGTCGAAGCTATTGCTGGCGAAGTTGCCCAGGCCCTTGTCCAGGTCCTGTTCGATGACGTTGATGCCCTTGGCGACGCACTCGGCGATGTTGTCCGGGTCGTTTTCCAGGCCGTAGCCGGTGACCTGCTTGTTGTCCCGCAGCCAGGTCAGCAGTTCGCCGTTGCCGCAGCCCAGGTCGAGCACGCGGCTGCCGGCGGGGATCCATTCCTGGATGATGTCCAGATCGGCTCTCATGGCGTCCTCACAGCGTAATACGGTTCATGTAGTTACCGAACGCCTGCAGGTAGCGCGGGATCGGAATCAGAAAGGCGTCGTGGCCCTGGGGTGCGTCGATTTCCAGGTAGCAGACGTCCTTGCGTGCGGCCATCAGCGCGTCCACCAGCTCCCGCGAGCGCGCCGGGGAGAAGCGCCAGTCGGTGGTGAACGACATCACGCAGAACCTGGCGGTGGCATTGGCGAAGGTTTTCGCCAGGTCATCGTCGAAGTTCGCCGCCGGATCGAAGTAGTCCAGGGCTTTGGTCATCAGCAGGTAGGTGTTGGCGTCGAAGCGCCCGGAGAATTCCTCGCCCTGATAACGCAGGTAGCTTTCCACCTGGAACTCGACGCTGTGGAAGTCGTAGTTGAGCTTCTCGCTCTTGAGGCCACGGCCGAATTTCTCGCCCATGGAGTCGTCGGACAGGTAGGTGATGTGCCCGACCATCCGCGCCAGCATCAGCCCGCGCTTGGGAATCACGCCGTGTTCCTGGAACGAACCGCCGTGGAATTCCGGGTCGGTGAGGATCGCCTGGCGCGCCACTTCGTTGAAGGCGATGTTCTGTGCCGACAGCTTGGGGGCCGAGGCGATCGCCAGGCAATGGCGCACGCGGTCCGGGTAGGTGATGGTCCATTGCAGGGCCTGCATGCCGCCCAGGCTGCCACCGATCACCGCCGCCCATTGCCCGATGCCGAGACGGTCGGCCAGGCGGGCCTGGCTATGGACCCAGTCTTCCACGGTCAGCACCGGAAAATCGGCGCCGAACGGCTTGCCGGTGTCCGGGTTGAGGCTGCTGGGGCCGGTGGAACCGTTACAGCCGCCGAGGTTGTTCAGGCTGACCACGAAGAACCGGTTGGTGTCGATCGGCTTGCCGGGACCGATGCAGCTGTCCCACCAGCCGGGCTTGCGCTCGTCGACGCTGTGATAGCCGGCGGCATGATGATGCCCCGACAAGGCGTGGCAGATCAGCACGGCATTGCTCGCCGTGGCGTTGAGCGTGCCGTAGGTTTCGTAGATCAGGTCATAGGCTGGCAACGAACGACCGCAGGCCAGGGCCAGGGGCTCGCTGAAATGCGCCATTTGCGGCGTCACCAGACCAACGGAATCGGGGGGAAAGGCAGCTGGCATCGACCCTGCTCTCGTTGAAATGAGGCGTAAGTCTAAAGACCGCTGGGGTTAGCGGCAAGCAACCGACGGCGCTGATTCTTCGGTGAACGTAGACCCTGTGGGAGCAAGGCTTGCCCGCGATGGGGACTATGCGGTCTTTTGGGGACCGAGGTGCCTGTTTCGCGAGCAAGCTTTGCTCCCACAGAGATCGGTGCTGATTGATCAGGCCGGTATCGGGTCAGATCAGCAGACGCAAGATCTCCGGCATCATGGTCATGGCCGCGAGGTTGTTGATCACCAGCATGTCGAGCAGCTTGAGCACCATGAACGCCAGGATCGGCGAGATATCCAGGCCGCCGAGGTTCGGCACGATGCGACGGAATGGGGCCAGGGCCGGTTCGCAGATCTGGTTCACCAGTTCGGCGCCCGGGTTGTGGCTGCCCGGGGCGACCCAGGACAGGATCACGCTGATGATCAGGGCGAAGAAGAAAATCTTCAGGAACAGCGCGGTCACGCCAATGATCGACCAGATCAGCAATTGCAGCGGGTTGCCGGTGGTGCCGTAGGTCAGCAGCAGGGTCAAGGCCATCAGCGCCATTTGCACCAGGATCGCCAGTACCAGCGAAGACATGTCCAGACCGAACAGGCTCGGGATGATCCGGCGCAGGGGCTTGAGCAGTGGCTGGGTGGCCTTGACGACGAACTGGCACAGTGGGTTGTAGAAGTTGGCGCGCACCAGTTGCAGCACGAAACGCATCAGCACGATCAGCAGGTACAGGCTGCCAATGGTTTGCAGCACGTAGACCGCTGCGGTGTTCAATCCAATCATGAATGGCTCCTTATTGGCCCAGTTGTTCGGCCATTTCGGCCGAGCGGTGCGCGGCGGCGCCGAGTGCTTTTTCCACCAGGGCTTCGAAACCCCCGGCCTGGAACGATTTGATGGCGGCTTCGGTGGTCCCGGCCGGCGAGGTCACGCGGCGGCGCAACTCAGCCGCATCGACGTCGCTGGAGATGGCCATGTGGGCTGCGCCGAGGGCGGTCTGCAAGGTCAGCTTCGCGGCAATCTCACGGGGCAGGCCAAGTTTTTCGCCGGCGGCGGTCATGGCTTCGATCAGCAGGAAGAAGTACGCCGGGCCTGAACCGGAAACGGCGGTGACCGCGTCCAGTTGCTGCTCGGTCTCCAACCACAGCGCCAGGCCGACGGCCGACAGCAGCTCTTCAGCCTGCTGGCGTTGTCCGGCGCTGACCTGTGGGGTGGCGAACAGGCCGCTGACGCCCTGGCGCAACAGCGCCGGAGTGTTGGGCATGCAGCGCACGATGGGCTGCTCGCCAAGCCACTTGTTCATGCTGGCGCAAGTGATGCCAGCGGCAATCGACACCACCAGTTGATGAGGCTTGAGGCTTGGGCGAAGGGCTTCGCATACGGTTTTCATCGCTTGCGGCTTGACCGCCAGCACGATGACGTCCGCACCGTCGATGGCTTGTGCGTTGTCGGCAAAGGTCTCGATGCCGTGCTCGTTGCTCACCCGGGTACGGGTCTCGATGCCCGGATCGCTGGCGCGGATCTGCGCAGCGTCCAGGCCCTTGGCCCGCAGGCCACCGATCAGGCTGGCGGCCATGTTGCCGGCGCCGATAAAGGCAATACGCGTGTTGCTCATGACAGGTCCTTGATTGAGGAGTTGAGTCGGCATGGCTTACGGCTGGTTCCCGCTGTAGTCGCGGGCACCAAACAGGGCGGTACCGATCCTGACCCAGGTGGCGCCCTGGGCAATGGCGGATTCAAGATCATGGCTCATGCCCATGGACAGCGTGTCCAGCGGCAGGGCCAGGCTGGCTTGCAAGCGTTGGACGGCGGCGAAGGCTGCGTCCTGGGCGGCACGCTCTTCGGTCGGCTCGGGAATCGCCATCAGTCCGCGCAGCGTCAGCCGTGGCAACGCGCCGATGGCATCGGCCAGGGCCGGCAGATCCTCCGGGGCACAACCGGATTTGCTGGCTTCGCCACTGACGTTGACTTGAATGCAGATGTTCAGCGGCGGCAAGCCTTCTGGACGCTGCTCGGACAGGCGTTGGGCAATTTTCAAGCGGTCCACGGAATGCACCCAGTCGAAATGTTCGGCGATAGCGCGAGTCTTGTTCGATTGAATGGGGCCGATGAAGTGCCAGATCAAGGGCAGGTCGGTCAGTTCGGCCTGCTTGCCCAGTGCTTCCTGCAGGTAGTTCTCGCCGAAGTCCCGCAGGCCGGCGGCATGGGCTTCACGCAGGGCCTGGGCGGGCTTGGTCTTGCTCACGGCCAGCAGCTGGACGCTGTCCGCGGCGCGGTGGGCGGCTTGCTCCGCAGCGCGGATGCGCGATCTAACCTGAGCGATGTTGTCTGCTATCGTGGACATAAAGAAGCGCCAGCGGTCTGAGGTTCGCGGCATTCTACTGGAATTGAGGAGCGCTATGGATATCACTGAACTGCTGGCGTTCAGCGCCAAACAGGGGGCTTCGGATCTGCACCTGTCCGCTGGGCTGCCGCCGATGATCCGGGTCGATGGCGATGTGCGGCGGATCAACCTGCCGGCACTGGACCACAAACAGGTTCATGAACTGATCTACGACATCATGCACGACCGGCAGCGGGTAGATTACGAAAAGTTTCTGGAAACCGATTTTTCCTTCGATGTACCCGGGGTTGCACGGTTCCGGGTCAATGCGTTCAATCAGAATCGCGGCGCGGGGGCGGTGTTCCGGACCATTCCGTCGAAAGTCCTGACCATGGAAGAGCTGGGCATGGGCGAGGTGTTTCGCAAAGTGACCGAGGCCCCTCGCGGGCTGGTGCTGGTGACCGGGCCGACCGGCTCGGGCAAGTCCACCACCCTGGCGGCGATGATCGACTACCTCAACACCCATAAGCACCACCACATTCTCACCATCGAAGACCCCATCGAGTTTGTCCACGAGCCGCGCAAATGCCTGATCAACCAGCGCGAAGTGCACCGTGACACCCAGGGTTTTTCCACGGCCTTGCGTTCGGCCCTGCGGGAGGACCCGGACGTGATCCTGGTGGGGGAGATGCGCGACCTGGAGACCATCCGCCTGGCGCTGACCGCCGCCGAAACCGGACACCTGGTATTCGGCACCCTGCACACCACCTCGGCGGCCAAGACCATCGACCGGGTGGTGGACGTGTTCCCGGGGGACGAGAAATCCATGGTGCGCTCGATGTTGTCGGAATCGTTGCAGGCGGTGATTTCCCAGACGCTGATCAAGAAGATCGGCGGCGGCCGGGTCGCCGCTCATGAAATCATGCTGGGCACATCGGCGATTCGTAACCTGATCCGCGAAGACAAGGTGGCGCAGATGTACTCGGCGATCCAGACTGGCGGCTCGCTGGGGATGCAGACGCTGGACATGTGCTTGAAGGACTTGGTGACCAAGGGCTTGATCAGCCGGGAGCATGCGCGGGAGCGGGCGCGTACGCCAGATAGTTTCTGAGGTGTAACCCTGCGGCAAAGGAATTTATCTGTGGCGAGGGGATTTATCCCCGCTGGGCTACAAAGTAGCCCCAAATGGCTAGCTGGAAGTACCGATGCAGGTCTTTGCACCGTTGGGGGCTGCTTCGCAGCCCAACGGGGATAAATCCCCTCGCCACAGGGGGGGCTAGGATCAGCGCTGGACGATCCGCATCCCGCCCGGTTCTTTCGGCAACATCCGCTTGGCAATCACGTAGTGGGTGTTCCAATACGGTTTGTTCAGGGTGTCGATGGTCACCGACTTGCCGCGACGTGGCGCGTGGATGAAGCGGTCGTTGCCCAGGTAGATGGCCACGTGGTTGACCCGGCGGCTCTTGAGCTTGAAGAAGATCAGGTCGCCGGGCTTGAGGTCCTTGCGTTCGACTTTCTCACCGTGACCGGTTGCCATCGCATTCGAGGTGCGTGGCAGGTCGAAGGTGCTGTCGTTGAACGCGTATTTCACCAGGCCGCTGCAATCGAAGCCTTTACTTGGGCTGCTGCCGCCCCAACGATAAGGCGTACCCAGCACATTCACGGCACGGCTCAATACGTTGCTGCTCGCTTTGGTCGCCATGGGTGGCACCAGCTTGCTGTTGCCAATGGTCGTGTACTGGACGCTTGGCTTGTTCTTGCTCGAAGGAGCAGAAACATGAGATTTCGGGGTGTAGCCGTTGACGTTGGGAAGACGTTGCTCACGGTTGGTGGCGTGGGCGGCCAGAGGCAATAATAGGCAAATGGTCAGCCATGTCTTGAAAAATGGACGCATTAGGCAGGGCTCTTAAAGGTTAGCGCGCAACTTTATAACAGCTTTTTTGCTGATTCCGAGGCCGTTTGTCGATTCGAAATCCCGCGCCCGCCCCCTGAAATTGCGGCAGTTTGGCTCGATTGTCCGACACGGGCCCCGGTTTACAGGGCTTTGCAGCGCTGAAGGGGTTCCGAACCGCTTGTCGGCCAGACATACAAAAGTCACAAAAAATCCGAACAAATTTATCTATCGAGGCAAAAGAGAGCATTCATGAACAGCTATCAGCTGGACGCCACCCACGACACTCACAGCAAAGTCATTGGCTATCTGCTCTGGATTTTCGGCTTTACCGGGGCTCATCGTTTCTACTATGGCAAGCCGGTCACCGGCACGATCTGGTTCTTCACCTTCGGCCTGCTGGGCATTGGCTGGCTGATCGATTTGTTCCTGATCCCTGCCATGGACCGCGAAGCGGACCTGCGCTTCACCCCGGGCCCCATTGAATACACCGTGGCGTGGATCCTGTTGACGTTTCTCGGGGTGTTCGGGGTGCACCGGATGTATCAGGGCAAATGGCTCAGCGGGATCATCTACCTGCTGACCGGCGGGGTGTTCTTCCTGGGGGTGCTGTATGACTTCTGGACGCTGAACGACCAGGTTTCGATTCGGAATGCGCAGAAGCGTGGGGCGTTTCAGTAAGGCCGGGTTGCTCCCATCGCGAGCAGGCTCGCTCCCACAGGGATCTTCAGCGCGCACAGATTGTGTGAGTACCTGAAAATCCAATGTGGGAGCGAGCCTGCTCGCGATGGGCGCGACACAGTATCAGGCCTGGTGGGTAACCCGCCCATCCATCAAGGTATAGCGCACCACGCCCGGCAAGCTGTGGCCCAGGAACGGGCAGTTGTCGCCCTTGGAGCGCCAGGCTTCCCCGGCCACTGTGGAGGCGGCCGGGTCAAACAGCACCAGGTCCGCTGCCGCACCCACCGCCAGTTTCCCGGCCGGTAGTTGCAGCGCCTGGGCCGGGCCGGCACTCAGGCGCGCCAACAAGGTCGGCAGGTCGAGCAGACCGTCTTCCACCAGGGTCATCGCCAGCGGCAGCAGCAATTCGACGCTGCTGATGCCCGGTTCGGTCGCGCCGAAGGGGGCCAGTTTGGCATCGCGCTCATGGGGCTGGTGGTGGCTGGAAATGGCCGAGATCACTCCGGATTTCACTGCCTCGCGCAAGCCATCCCGGTCGGCGCGGGTGCGCAGCGGTGGTTGGACGTGATAAACGCTGTTGAAATCGATCAGCGCTTCGTCGGTCAGGATCAGTTGGTACAGCGCCACATCGGCGGTCACCGGCAAGCCGCGGGCCTGGGCCTGGGCGATCAGCGCCGCGCCACGGGCACTGGTCAACTGGCTGAAATGCGCGCGCACGCCGCTTTGCTCCACCAGCAACAGGTCACGGGCCAGGGCCACGGTCTCGGCGGTTTCCGGTATGCCCGGCAAACCGAGGAAGCTGGCGGTCGGGCCTTCATGGGCCAGGCCACCTTCGGCCAGATCGTGATCCTGGGAGTTGAAGATCACCGTCAGGCCGAAAGTGGCTGCGTATTCCAGGGCGCGGCACAGGGTGCGGGTATTGCGGAAGCTGTTCAGGCCGTTGCCGAACGCCACGCAACCGGCATCGCGCAGTGCAATCAGCTCCGCCAGTTGTTCGCCGTCGAGGCCTTTGCTCAACGCACCAATCGGGAAAACCTTGGTATTGCCGGCTTCGCGGGCGCGGTCGAGGATCAGTTCGGCCACGGCCGAGGTGTCCAGCACCGGTCTGGTTTGCGGCGGGCAGCACAGGCTGGTCACGCCCCCGGCGGCGGCCGCCCGGGTTTCGCTGACGATGCTGCCCTTGCGGCTGTAACCGGGCTCGCGTAGGGCGACGTTCAGGTCGACCAGGCCGGGGGCGGCCACCAGGCCTTGGGCGTCGAGGGTCTCGACCGCCACGAAGCCGGCCGGGGCGGCGCCCAGGGCGACGATTTTGCAGGCGTCGATATGGATGTCGGTCACTTGATCCAGGCCGCTGGCCGGATCGATCACGCGTGCGCCGAGAATGCTGAGCTTCACTGGGCGTTCTCCTGGTCGAATTGGCGCTGGGCCGTTTGCCCGCTCATGGCCATGGACAGCACGGCCATGCGAATGGCGATGCCGTAGGTCACCTGGTTGAGGATCACCGAATGGGGGCCGTCGGCCACCGCTGACTCGATCTCCACACCGCGGTTGATCGGCCCCGGGTGCATGACGATGGCATCCGGCTTGGCCCCGGCCAGGCGGGCGGTGGTGAGGCCGAACAGGCGGTAGAACTCGCCCTCGCTGGGCAACAGGCCGCCGGTCATGCGTTCACGCTGCAGGCGCAGCATGATCACCACATCGACATCCTTGAGGCCTTCGGTCATGTCGGTGTAGACCTTCACGCCGTACTGCTCGACGCCAATGGGCAGCAGGGTTTTCGGCGCGATCACGCGGATGTCCGGGCAACCGAGGGTCTTGAGGGCAAGCATGTTCGAGCGCGCCACCCGCGAATGCAGGATGTCGCCGACGATGGCCACCGAGAGGTTCTCGAAGCTGCCCTTGTGCCGGCGGATGGTCAGCATGTCCAGCATGCCCTGGGTCGGGTGGGCATGACGGCCGTCGCCGCCGTTGATGATCGCCACCTGCGGGCAGACGTGTTCGGCAATGAAGTGTGCCGCGCCGGAGTCGCCGTGGCGCACGACGAACATGTCCGCCGCCATGGCTTCGAGGTTGCGCAGGGTGTCGAGCAGGGTTTCGCCCTTGCTCGCCGAGGACGTCGACACGTTGAGGGTGATCACGTCCGCCGACAGCCGCTGAGCCGCCAGTTCGAAGGTGGTGCGGGTGCGGGTGGAGTTTTCGAAGAACACGTTGCACACGGTCTTGCCGCGCAGCAACGGGACTTTCTTCACCGCCCGGGCGCCGACTTCGAGGAACGAGTCGGCGGTGTCGAGGATTTCCGTCAGCAGCTCGCGGCGCAGGCCGTCGAGGGACAGGAAGTGCCGCAGCTGGCCCTGATCGTTGAGCTGCAGCGGGCGCTTGGTTTCGAGAGGCGTCATCGCGATGGACTCTTACAAGGGCAGTTAAAGGGCAAGGTCTTGCAGTTCGAGTTGCAGCGGTGCGGGGCCGGAGAGCTTGACCCGCTGGTGCGCGGCCAGTGCCAGGGTCGCGCCGACCACGTTCGGGCGGATCGGCAACTCGGCGGCGTCCAGGTCCAGCAGGCATACCAGGGTCACGCTGGCCGGGCGGCCGTAATCGAACAGTTCGTTCATGGCGGCGCGGATAGTCCGGCCGCTCATCAGCACGTCATCGATCAGGACCAGGTGCTGGCCCTCGATTTCGAACGGCAACGCCGAAGGGCGTACCTGTGGGTGCAGGCCGTTCTGGCTGAAGTCATCGCGGTAGAAGGACACGTCCAGGGTGCCCAGCGGCGATTGGCTGCCGAGTTCCTCGAGCAAGGCCTGGGCGACCCAGACACCGCCGGTGCGAATGCCGATGTAGCGCGGTTCGCGGATGCCGCGTTGTTCCAGGTGTGCCGTGAGACGGATCGCCATCTGGCTGATCAGGTCGGCAGGATTGGGCAGGCTCATGCTGGCTCCTTCAGGTTCCCGGGCCTGTGGTGAAAGGCTCGGTCTATCGCTAAAAGAAAGCGCCTTGGCGGCGCTTTCAAAATCAGGTGTCGAACAGGGCGCTATTGGCATCGAGCCAGCCCTGCAGCAGCAGGGCGGCGGCGATGGCGTCCACCGGGTTGTCGCGGTAACTGCCTTTCTGTCCACCACGCTCAAGGCGCTCGCCCTTGGCTTCGAACGTGGTCAGGCGCTCGTCGTGGGTATAGAAGGGCAGGTTGTAACGGCCATTGAGCCGGCGGGCGAATTTTTCGGCGCGCACGCACATGTCGCTGGGCGTACCGTCCATGTTCAGCGGCAAGCCGACCACCACGGCGTCGGGTTTCCATTCCTTGATCAGCGCTTCGACCTGGTTCCAGTCCGGCACGCCATTCTGCGCCTTGAGGGTGCACAGCTCGCGGGCCTGGCCGGTAACGACCTGGCCGACCGCGACGCCGATCTGTTTGGTGCCGTAATCGAAGCCCAGCAGCAGGCGCAGGGCCATCAGGCGTGTCCTGCCTGGCTGGTGAGCAGGCTGAGGTTGATCCCCAGGCGGGTGGCCGCCGCTTCCAGGCGCAGTTCGCTGCTGGTGTTGAACAGGATGTCAGCGTCGAACGGGCAGGTCAGCCAGGCGTTGTCGGCCAGTTCGGCCTCCAGTTGCCCGGCTTCCCAACCGGCGTAGCCGAGGGCGATCAGGCTTTTCTCCGGCCCGACGCCGTCAGCGATGGCAAACAGCACGTCCTGGGAAGTCGACAGCGACACGCCGTTGAGGTCCACGGTGGCCTGGTAGCTCGGACCCGACGGATGGAGCACGAAGCCGCGGTCGGTCTGCACCGGGCCGCCGATGAAAATCGGCACGTGCTGGCACAGGATCGGCGGCTCCACCTCAGGGCGCAACTGCTCGAGAATGTCCGCCAGGTTCAGTTCCTGCGGGCGATTGATCACCAGCCCCATGGCGCCATTGGCCGTGTGCTCGACGACGTAGGTCAAGGTGTGGGCGAAGTTCGGATCGGCCATGTGCGGCATGGCGATCAGGAAATGATGCTTGAGGTAGGTGGGGCTGACGTTTTTCATAGGCGATAGTGTGGCGGCGCAGGGGCGAACTGACAAGCTGGGGATGTGCAGGAAATACCCGAGACGGATGCAGACCCCCTTGTGGGAGCGAGCCTGCTCGCGATAGCAGCCTGTCCGTCGACATCTCTATTGAATGAACAATAGCTATCGCGAGCAGGCTCGCCCCCACAGGGGCTGGTGGTGTGTCAGTTACTGGACAACCGATCACCCCGGGAGAATTTCCAGGTGCGGATGATCTCCAGCCGGTCGATGTCCGACAAATCCCCGGTAAACGGCGCGAACGGCGCGGCCAGGCGCACGATGCGCTGGGCCGCCTGGTCCAGCAGCGGCTGGCCGGAGGACTCCAGCACCAGCACTTCATACAGGGAGCCGTCGCGGTTGATCGAGACCATTAGCCGCAGGTTGCCGTAGATCTGCTTGCGTCGTGCTTCGTCGGGGTAATTCAGATTGCCGATGCGCTCGACCTTCTTGCGCCACTCGTCCTTGTACCAGGCGCCCTTGTCGCGCATGGTCGAGGCGGCGCTCAGGCGGTGAATGCGCGGACGCTTGGCATAGAGCTGCTGTTCCTGGGCCAGTTCGGCTTCCAGGCTGGCGATGTCGCTGGACAACTGGGAGCTGTCGAAGGTCGGCGCCGGGGCCTTGGGCTTGGGATCGGGCTTGACCTCTTCCTTGACCGGCGCCTTCTTCGGCTTCGGTGCCACGGTGGTCACGGCCGCCTTGGGGGCGGTTTCCTGCACCTCGGGCTTGGCGGCCGGGGGAGGGGTGGCTTTCTGGACCTGATTGTCCTGGAATGGCGCGATCTCGGTGGTCTTGGGGACCGCCTTCTTTTCCAGGGTGCCGCTACCCTGCTGGTTTTCCTGGGCGAGGAAATCCGCCTGCTTCGGCTTGGTTTCGCTCTTGAAGGTGGCCAGGGTGATTTCCAGGGTCTGGGTGATCTGCTTGGGCTCGACCGTGGCAAATCCGACGCCCAGCAGCAGGGCCAGGTGGATCAGCGCCGCCAGGAACAGGGTAAAACCGAGGCGATCAGCCGGACGCACGCCACGGTGGGCGAGCTCTAGGGGCAGATCGGACGGAAGGGTCATGGCGGCAAAAACCAACATTGCTTCTTTTCAGGGCCCGGCATGATAGCGCAATGTTGGTTTTTAGCTGCAAGCTTCAAGCTGCAAGCGACAAGCTGTACGCATTAAGCTTGCCGCTTGGAGCTTCTAGCTTGCAGCTGCTTCTCTATGGCATCCATCAGCATCCCGCCAATGTCGGTGCCGAAGGCATTGTCGATTTCGCGAATGCAGGTCGGGCTGGTGACGTTGATCTCCGTCAGGTGCTCGCCGATCACGTCCAGGCCCACGAACAACAGGCCTTTTTCCCGCAGGGTCGGGCCAACCTGGGCCGCGATCCAGCGGTCCTTCTCGGTCAGCGGGCGGGCTTCGCCACGGCCGCCGGCGGCCAGGTTGCCGCGGGTTTCGCCCGCTGCCGGAATGCGCGCCAGGCAATAGTCCACCGGCTCGCCGTCGATCATCAGGATGCGCTTGTCACCATCGACGATGGCTGGCAGGTAACCCTGGATCATGATCTGCTGCTGGCCGTGCAGGGTCAGGGTTTCCAGGATCACCGAGAGGTTCGGGTGACCAGCGGTGTGACGGAAGATCGAAGAGCCGCCCATGCCGTCCAGGGGCTTGAGGATCACGTCGCCGTGATGATCGGCGAACTCGCGCAGTACATCCGGGCGGCGGCTGACGATGGTCGGCGGCGTGCATTGCGGGAACAGCGTGGCGAACAGCTTCTCGTTGCAGTCGCGCAGGCTCTGGGGCTTGTTGACCACCAGCACGCCGGCGGTTTCGGCCTGTTCCAGCAGGTAGGTGGAATACACGAATTCCATGTCGAAGGGCGGATCCTTGCGCATCAGGATCACGTCCAGGTCGCTCAGCAACGCATCCTTTTCCCCGCCCAGCTCAAACCATTTCTCAGGGTTGGCGAAGACTTTCAGCGGTTTCATGCGCGCCCGGGCCTGGCCTTCGGCCTGGTAGAGGTCGCGCTGTTCCATGTAGAACAATTCCCAGCCGCGCTTTTGAGCGGCCAGCAGCATGGCCAGCGAGCTATCCTTCTTGTAGGAAATGCTGGCGATAGGGTCCATGACAATGCCGACGCGTACGCTCATGGCTTGGTTCCTCGAAATCTGATGGGCACAAATGGCGTGAAAAAGTGGCGTCAGAGTGGCGCCCGCCGGATTCGCGGTCAAGGAAAAACCACCATGCCGTCCGGCCGATAGCCCGGCGCTGGAGACTGTGCTAAAAAGGCTGCCATGTGGCGCGCGGGCCTTGAACATCAAGGGCTTGCGCCGTCGATCGCATTTACGCGTTTAAAACCGGTTCGCAGTGGCAATGGCAGAGCATCCTACGCAGCAGCAACCCAGCGCCTTGAAGGTCATGGTCATCGATGACTCGAAGACCATTCGCCGTACCGCCGAAACCCTGCTGCGCAATGTGGGTTGCGAGGTGATCACGGCGGTCGATGGCTTCGATGCCCTGGCCAAGATCACCGACCATCACCCGGGCATCATCTTTGTCGACATCATGATGCCGCGTCTGGACGGTTACCAGACCTGCGCCCTGATCAAGAACCACAGCGCCTTCAAGGCCACGCCAGTGATCCTGCTGTCGTCCCGGGACGGGCTGTTCGACAAGGCCAAGGGACGCATCGTCGGTTCCGATCAGTTTTTGACCAAGCCTTTCAGCAAGGAAGAACTGCTGGGCGCGATACAAGCTCATGTTCCGGGCTTTGCCGCCGTCCAGCCGCACCAGGCACATTAAATGACGCCCGGGCGCAGAGCCTGGGGTCGACAAGAATGGGGAACACCATGGCACGAATTCTGATCGTCGATGATTCGCCGACTGAAATGTACAAGCTGACCGGCATGCTGGAAAAACACGGTCACCAGGTTCTCAAGGCCGAGAACGGCGCCGACGGCGTGGCCCTGGCCCGCCAGGAAAAGCCCGACGCGGTGTTGATGGACATCGTCATGCCCGGCCTCAACGGGTTCCAGGCCACGCGCCAGCTGACCAAGGATCCGGAAACCGGGCACATCCCGGTGATCATCATCACCACCAAGGACCAGGAAACCGACAAGGTCTGGGGCACGCGTCAAGGCGCCAAGGACTACCTGACCAAGCCGGTCGACGAAGAAACCCTGATCAAGACCCTGAACAACGTCCTGGCGGGTTGACGGCGCGGCCATGAGCCCATCCCTGACTGCGTTCGAGCTGCTGCTGCAGATCGATCGACGCTGCCGGTCGCTGGCGGCGGACCTGCCGTCCCAACCGACCCACCGTCATGCCTGGAGCGGTATCGGCTTTCGCCTGGGCGAGCGTTGGTATGTGGCGCCCATGGATGAGGTCAGCGAAGTGCTGCACGAGCCGCGTCATACGCATCTGCCGGGGGTCAAGCCGTGGGTTCGTGGCGTGGCCAACCTGCGCGGACGGTTGTTGCCATTGATGGACCTGTGCGGGTTTTTCGGGCATGAACTGTCGACGCTGCGCAAGCAGCGGCGGGTGCTGGTGGTGGATCATGGCGAAGTGTTCGCCGGGTTGCTGGTGGATGAAGTCCTCGGGTTGCAGCATTTCACCCAGGACAGCCTGGAGCCGATGCAGGCGGGCGAGCGCGACTGCCCGGAAGCCGCCTTCGTCAAGGGCCGGTTTCGTGGCGAGCGGCAGTGGCAGGTGTTCAGCCCTTTTGCGTTGACGCAGTCGGCGGGGTTCATGGATGTGGCTATTTAACAGGCACAACGCAGCCTCCTGTGGGAGCGAGCCTGTGGGAGCAAAGCTTGCTCGCGATGCAGACGCCTCGGTCGGCAGCAAACCGTGCTGTTTTCATCGCGGGCAAGCCTTGCTCCCACAGAGCCGCCCTGAGATCAGTCACCCATGGCGAGTTGGATTGGGCAGTACAGGCGGAAATCGATGATCAAAGCAAACACAGGCAAGCCACTGGAAGCGTCGCGCAGTCGTTCGCAGATCATCGTGCTGTTCGTCGCGCTGATTGTCTTCATCATGCTGCTGTTCGCCAATTTCGCGTACCTCAACACCCAGTCCACCTACGATAAACAATACATCGGCCATGCCGGTGAGTTGCGGGTGCTGTCCCAGCGCATTGCCAAGAACGCCACCGAGGCCGCCGCCGGCAAGGCTGCGGCGTTCAAGTTGCTGAGCGATGCACGCAACGATTTTGCCCTGCGCTGGGGTTACCTCAAGCAGGGTGACCCGGTGACCGGCCTGCCACCGACGCCTTCGACCCTGCGACCGCAGATGCGCGCCGTGCAACTGGACTGGGAACGCCTGCTCAAGAACACCGACGCTATCCTGTCCAGCGAGCAGACCGTGCTGTCGCTGCATCAGGTGGCGGCGACCCTGGCCGAAACCGTGCCGCAGTTGCAGGTGGAATACGAGAAAGTCGTCGAGATCCTGTTGCAGCGGGGTGCGCCTGCGGCCCAGGTGGCCATGGCCCAGCGCCAGTCGCTGTTGGCCGAGCGCATTCTGGGCGCGGTGAATACCGTGCTGGCGGGGGATGAAAACGCCAGCCAGGCCGCCGATACCTTTGGCCGCGATGCCGCGCGTTTCGGCCAGGTGCTCAACGGGATGTTGCAGGGCGACCCGGCCTTGAAGATCTCCCAGGTCCAGGATCGCGATGCCCGGGCACGCCTGAGCGAAATCAGTGAACTGTTCGAGTTCGTCTCGGGCTCGGTGGACGAAATCCTCGAAACCTCGCCGGAGCTGTTCAAGGTCCGCGAGTCGGCCGGCAACATCTTCAACCTGTCGCAGACCCTGTTGGACGAAGCCTCGCACCTGACCACCGCACTGGAAAACCTGGCCGGCGGCCGGTCCGTCCACGCCATCGGCGGTTACGTGCTGGGGCTGCTGGCGCTGATGTCGATCATCCTGATCGGCCTGGTGATGGTGCGTGAAACCAACCGCCAGTTGCGTGAGACCGCGGAGAAGAACGAGCGTAACCAGAACGCGATCATGCGCCTGCTGGACGAAATTGCCGATCTGGCCGACGGCGACCTGACCGTCACCGCGTCGGTCACCGAGGACTTCACCGGCACCATCGCCGATTCGATCAATTATTCGGTGGATCAATTGCGCGACCTGGTCGCCACCATCAACCTCACCGCCGGCCAGGTCGCCGCCGCGGTGCAGGAAACCCAGGCCACCGCCATGCACCTGGCCCAGGCTTCCGAGCACCAGGCCCAGCAGATCAGCGAAGCTTCGACTTCAATCAATGAAATGGCCCAGTCCATCGACCAGGTATCGGCCAACGCCGCCGAGTCGTCGGCGGTGGCCGAGCGTTCCGTGGAGATCGCCAACAAGGGCAACGAGGTGGTGCACAACACCATTCATGGCATGGACAACATTCGCGAGCAGATCCAGGACACCGCCAAGCGCATCAAGCGCCTGGGCGAGTCGTCCCAGGAAATCGGCGACATCGTCAGCCTGATCGACGACATTGCCGACCAGACCAACATATTGGCCCTCAACGCCGCGATCCAGGCGTCCATGGCCGGTGATGCCGGGCGCGGCTTCGCGGTGGTGGCCGATGAAGTGCAACGACTGGCGGAGCGCTCTTCGGCGGCGACCCGGCAGATCGAAACGTTGGTGCGGGCGATCCAGGCCGATACCAACGAAGCGGTGATCTCCATGGAGCAGACCACCAGCGAAGTGGTGCGCGGCGCCCGGCTGGCCCAGGATGCCGGCGTGGCCCTGGAAGAGATCGAGGGCGTGTCGAAGACCCTGGCGGCGCTGATCCAGAGCATTTCCAACGCGGCGCAGCAGCAGACCACCTCGGCGGGGCAGATTTCCCTGACGATGAACGTGATCCAGCAGATCACCACGCAGACCTCGTCCGGCTCCACCGCCACCGCCGAGAGCATCGGCAACCTGGCGAAAATGGCCAGCCAGTTGCGTCGGTCGGTGTCGGGTTTTACCTTGCCGGCGGCTAAGAATGAGGACAAGTCTTGATTGTTGGAGGCGGTATGCGGGGCGAGGGGAATCATGTGGGAGCAAGGCTTGCCCGCGATGAGAGCGACGCGTCAGGCCGGAGATTGAGTTGCCTTTATCGCGAGCAAGCTTTGCTCCCACAGATGAATCCTCTCGCCACAAGGAGGGTGTATTTGCCGGATTGGAGCGGTTATGGGTGATCGGCACGATTATGTGGCCCTGGAATGGGTCAAGGGCGAGATTGCCGAAACGCTGAAGCAGGCCCATCTGGCCCTCAACCGGCTGGTGGATGAGCCGCAGGCGGCGGACGCCCTTGAACAATGCCTGGCCTGTATTCACCAGGTGCATGGCGGCCTGCAGATGGTCGAGTTCTATGGCGCGGCGTTGCTGGCCGAAGAAATGGAGCACCTGTGCAGCGCCCTGCAGGACAACCGCATTGCCCATCGCGAAGAAACCATCAGCCTGTTGAGCCAGGCCTTGGGGCAACTGCCGATGTACCTGGATCGCATCCAAGGTGCCCGCCGCGACCAGCCGCTGGTGGTCTTGCCGCTGATCAACGACCTGCGCAGTGCCCGGGGCGAGGGCCTGTTATCGGAAACCAGCCTGTTCAGCCCGGAGTTACCCGATATCGCGCCCCTCGGCGAGGCGACCCTGAAGCGGCTCGAGCCGGCGGACCTGCCCGGCACCTTGCGCAAATTGCGCCAGACCTTGCAGATGGCCCTGGTGGGCCTGTTGCGTGAGCAGGATGACGCCACCCACCTCGGTTACCTGGCCAAGGTCTTCCATCGTCTGGAAGGACTCTGCGCCGGGGCGCCGCTCAATGCCCTGTGGCAGGTGGCGTCGGCGCTGGTCGAAGGCATGCGTGACGGGCGCATCGCCAACAGCCCGGCGTTGCGCAGCCTGTTCAAGGAAGCCGACAAGGAACTCAAGCGGCTGCTCGACCAGGGCATGCCCGGCATCAATCAACCGGCACCGCCACACCTGCTCAAGAGCTTGTTGTTCTATATTGCCAAGGCCGAACATCCCAGCGGGCAGATGCAGATCATGAAAGAACGCTACTCACTGGACGACGCGCTACCTGACAGTGCCATGCTCGACGAAGAACGTGCGCGCCTGGCCGGGCCCGACCGCGATGCCATGCGCTCGGTGCTCACCGCGCTCTGCGAGGAACTGGTGCGGGTCAAGGAGCGGCTGGACCTGTTCGTGCGCAGCGACCGCCAGCACGCTTCGGAGCTGGACAGCCTGCTGGCGCCCCTGCGGCAGATCGCCGATACCCTGGCAGTGCTCGGTTTCGGCCAGCCGCGAAAGGTCATCATCGATCAATTGGCGGTGGTGCTGAGCCTGTCCCAAGGCCAGCGCGAGCCCGATGACGCCACCCTCATGGACGTTGCCGGGGCCCTGCTCTATGTCGAGGCCAACCTGGCCGGCATGGTCGGCACCGTCGAGCCTGAAAGACGCGAAGACAGCCAACTGCCCACCACCGACCTGACCCAGATCCACCAGATCGTCATCAAGGAAGCCCACACCTGCCTGCAACAGGCCAAGGACATGATCGTCGACTACATCGACGCCGACTGGAACAGCGAGCAATTACAAACCCTGCCGACCCTGCTGACCCAGGTCCGCGGCGCGTTGGCGATGATCCCCTTGAGTCGCGCCGCCGGCCTGGTGGAGGCTTGCAACGGATTCATCCGCGACCACTTGCTGCTGGACCAGGCCCGACCGGATTGGGAAGAGCTCGATCATCTGGCCGACGTGATCACCGGCCTTGAATACTACCTGGAGCGTTTGAGCGAAGACCCGGAAACACCCGGCGAGCCGTTGCTGGATGGGGTCGAGGTGAGCCTGGCCGCGCTCGGCTATTTTCCGGACGAAGCCCGGGTACCGTTGCTCGATGATGTGCTGAGTCCCAACGAAGCCCAGGTCATGCAGGACCTGCAAGAGCTGGATGATCCACAGACCGTGCGGTCCCTCGCCGACATGCTGGCCAGCCCGGTCTCGGCGGTCAATCCGCCGGCCAGGGGCACGCCGGGCAGTCTGCTGCCGCCACCGGTGGATGAGCATCCGGTCGACGAAGAGTTGCGAGAGGTCTTTCTCGAGGAAACCGGCGAGGTGCTGGAGGTGCTGCACGAGTACCTGCCGCGCTGGGTCGCTCAGCCCGCTGACCAGGTCGCCCTGGTCGAAGTGCGCCGGGCCTTCCACACGCTCAAGGGCAGCGGCCGCATGGTTCGGGCACTGGTGCTGGGTGAACTGGCCTGGGCAGTGGAGAACCTGCTCAACCGGGTGCTGGAGCGCAGCGTCGAGCCGAGCGCTACGGTCCTGCAACTGGTGGACGACACGGTGCGGCTGCTGCCCGCCCTGGTCGCCGATTTTGCCGCCGATCTCCAGCGCCAGCGTGACGATGTCGACCGCTTGGCCGCACGCGCACACGCCCTGGCCAAGGGCAATGATGAGCTCGATGAAGACCAGGGGGACGTGGCCGCCCTCGACCCGCTGCTGTTGAAGATCTTCGACAAGGAAGCCCAGGGGCATCTCGCCGGCCTCAATCGTTTTCTCGACCAGGCCGCCGAACACCTGCCGTTGCAGGCCAGCGACGAATTGCAGCGTGCCCTGCACACCCTCAAGGGCAGCGCATCGATGGCCGGGGTGCTGCCAATTGCCGAGCTGGCCGGGGCAATGGACCAACTGGCTCGGGAATACCGGGTGCACCTGATTGCCCTCGACCTGGATGAAGTCGAGTGCCTGTTGGAAGCCGAAGGCCTGCTGCGCCTGGGGCTGCGCCAGTTGCACAGCGATCCGCTGGCGCCGATTCCCGGTGCCGCTGATTTGATCCAGCGAACCCAGGCCCTGTTGGTCGAGCGCCTGCAGGCGTCCAGCGGTACCTCGGACAATGGCGCGCGGAACAAGCGCGACCCGCAACTGATCAACGATTTCCTCGCCCAGGGCATGGACATCCTGCTGGACGCCGAAAACCTGCTGCAACGCTGGCAGCAGCACCCCGGCGAAGGCCAGGAATTAAGCGCGTTGCTGGATGAGTTGACGACCCTTGGCGAAGGCGCGCACCTGGCCGATCTTCAGCCGGTGGATGAACTCTGCGAAGCCTTGCTCGACCTCTATGGCGCCGTGGAAGAAAGCAGCCTGGCGGTCAGCGATGAATTTTTCCAGCAGGCGCAACATGCCCACGAGGCGCTGATAGACATGCTCGATGAGCTGGCGGCCGGCCAGCACGTGCATCCACGGCCCGAGCGGGTACAGGCCCTGCGCGCCTTGCTCGAGGCCGGTCTCGATCCGTCGGCCACGGGCCTGATCCGCAGCGATGGCAGCCGCACCTTGAGTATCCGCGAGCTGGGTCATGCAACCGCCGAGCTCGAACGCGACGTGCCCGCTGACACGCCGCTGGACGACGACATTACCTCGATCTTTCTCGAAGAGGCCCAGGACATCCTGGAAAGCGCGGCCCAGGCCCTGCAACGCTGGCTGGCCGACCCGGACAACGGGGCGCCGCTGTCTTCGTTGCAGCGGGACATGCACACCCTCAAGGGCGGTGCGCGGATGGCCGATATCCGGCCGATCAGCGATCTGGCCCAGGAACTGGAAAACCTCTACGAAGGTCTGGTGGATCGCCGCTACAGCCACAGCGATGAGCTGGCTCACCTGCTCAACAGCAGCCACGAACGCCTCGACCTGTTGCTCGGACAATTGCAGCAAGGCCAGACCCTGGGCGATCCGGTTTCGCTGATCGATGCCATCCGCCGGTTCCGTCAGGACAAGCCGAACGCCATTGAAGGTGCAGGGTCGATCCCGGGCGACGCCGCCGGCCATGATCCCGAGCTGCTGGAAATCTTCCTCGAGGAAGGTTTCGACATCCTCGACAGCTCCGGCGCGGCCTTGCTGCGCTGGCAGGCCGAACCGTCGAATCGCCAGGCGGTGGAAACCCTGCTGCGGGACCTGCACACCCTCAAGGGCGGTGCGCGGATGGTGGAAATCGGGCCCATAGGCGATCTGGCCCATGAGTTGGAAAACCTCTACGAAGGTTTGTCCGCGGGCCTGTTGCAATCGACGCCGGCGCTGTTCGTCCTGTTGCAGAGCAGCCATGACCGCCTGGCCCACATGCTCGATGCCGTACGAGCCGGCCTGGCATGCCCGCCGGCGGACCGGCTGATTGCGCAGATCCAGGCGGTCAACCACCCGCAGGACAGCGAGGCGCTGGCGCCGCAGCCCGCCGTGACCCCGACCATGCCCGTGGGCGCGGCCTCGCCCGCCAAGCCCGAGCCCGGTGCATCGGGCGATGGTGCGGACATGGTCAAGGTGTCCGCCGAACTGCTGGACGACCTGGTGAACCTGGCCGGAGAAACCTCGATCTTCCGTGGCCGTATCGAACAGCAAGTCAATGACGCACACGTGGCCCTGAGCGAAATGGAAACCACCATCGAGCGCATGCGCGACCAGTTGCGACGCCTGGACACCGAAACCCAGGGGCGGATTCTCAGTCGCCAGCAAGTGGAAGCCGAGCGCCTGGGCTACGAAGAATTCGACCCGCTGGAGATGGACCGGCATTCCCAGTTGCAGCAGTTGTCCCGGGCGCTGTTCGAGTCCGCCTCGGACTTGCTTGACCTCAAGGAAACCCTGGACCGCAGCAACCATGATGCCGAGAACCTGCTGCAACAGCAGCGGCGCATCAACACCCGGCTCCAGGAAGGACTGATGCGCACGCGCATGGTGCCGTTCGAGCGCATGGTGCCGCGGCTCCAGCGCATCGTCCGGCAAGTGGCCCAGGAGCTGGGCAAGGATGTGGAGTTCGTCGTCGATAATGCCGAAGGCGAGATGGATCGCAACGTACTGGAGCGCATGGCCGCGCCGCTGGAACACATGCTGCGCAACGCCGTCGATCATGGCCTGGAGCCGGCCGACGTGCGCCTCGCCGCGGGCAAGCCGGCCCGTGGACGTATCAGCCTCGACCTGTCCCGGGAAGGCGGCGACATTGTCTTCGACATCCGCGACGACGGCGCCGGCGTGCCGCTGGACGCGGTGCGGCGCAAGGCGATCAAGCGCGGGCTGCTGGCGCCGGACAGCGACATCAGCGACCGCGACGTATTGCAGTTCATCCTGCAGCCGGGGTTCTCCACCGCCGAGAAAATCACTCAGATCTCCGGGCGCGGCGTTGGCATGGACGTGGTCCACGAAGAGGTCCGGCAACTGGGCGGCAGCATGGTCATCGACTCGACGCCGGGGCAGGGGGTGCACTTCCGCATCCGCCTGCCCTTTACCGTGTCGGTCAACCGGGCCCTGATGGTGCAGTGTCACGAAGACCAGTACGCGATCCCGTTGAACACCATCGAAAGCATCGTGCGGGTGCTGCCCGCCGAGCTGGAGGCTTATTACCAACTCGATCCATCCACTTACACCTACGCCGGGCAGCGGTATGAGTTGTGCTACCTGGGCGAGTTGTTGAAAACCGCGCCCCGCCCGAAATTGCTGGGCCAGAGCCAGCCCTTGCCGCTGTTGCTGATGCAATGCAACGAGCGGCATGTCGCGGTGCAGGTGGATGCCACCGTCGGGACCCGGGAGATTGTGGTGAAGAGCCTCGGTCCGCAGTTCTCGGCCGTACAGGGCCTTTCCGGCGCAACCATCCTCGGTGACGGCCGGGTGGTGCTGATCCTCGACCTGTTGGCACCGCTGCGCGCCATGCCCAGCCAGGCCCCACGTCGGTCGGTACTGACCGAAGGCGAGGGCGAGCAGCAGCGGCCGTTGCTGGTGCTGGTGGTGGACGACTCGGTGACGGTCCGCAAGGTCACCAGCCGCCTGCTGGAGCGCCATGGCATGCACGTCCTGACCGCCAAGGACGGCATGGATGCCATGGCGGTGCTGGCCGAACACACCCCGGACCTGATGTTGCTGGACATCGAAATGCCGCGCATGGACGGCTTCGAGGTGGCGGCACAGGTGCGCAACGACCCGCGTCTGGCGCACCTGCCGATCATCATGATCACCTCCCGCACCGGCCAGAAGCATCGCGACCGAGCCATGACCATCGGCGTCAACGACTACCTGGGCAAACCCTATCAGGAGTCGGTGCTGCTCGAGAGCATCGCCCACTGGAGCAAGCCCCATGCATGACCACCGCACCCGCTACCTGACCGGGCTGCTGCTGCCCCTGGCCGACCGACACCTGGTGTTGCCCAACGTCGCCGTGGCCGAGCTGATCGACTATCAGAGCGGCACCTTCGATATGGACACCCCGCCGTGGTTCCTGGGCTGGGTCAGTTGGCGTGAGCGGCAGATCCCGTTGTTGAGTTTCGAATCGGCCTGTGACCAGAAAACCGTGATTGGCGAGCGCGCCCGCATCGCCGTGCTCAACGCGCTGGGTGGCCGCGCGGAACTGAAATTCATCGCCTTGCTGGTGCAGGGCATCCCGCGCTCCTACAAGCTTGATAGCCAATTGAGTTACGTCGACGTGCCGCTCTGCGGTCTGGAGCAGGCGGCTGTGCAGGTGGGCGAGCATGTGGCGAAGGTGCCGGATTTGCTGGCGTTGGAGGAATTAGTAATCGCCGCCGGCCTGATAAAAGCCTAGTCCACGGGAATATGGCGGGTGCGGAGTTTGCGAACCACCTCAACCGAATGTGGGAGCGAGCCTGCTCGCGATGGCGTCGGAACCGTCAATGCAAAGGGTGCCTGACCCACCGCTATCGTGAGCAGGCTCGCTCCCACAAGGGATTGACGGTAGGCGTTACCTTTGTGAACACCACTGAACCTGTGGGCGTCGGCTTGTCCTGATGTCAGTCAGCCAAGAGAAATAAGAGCCTTACATAACGCCTGTGGCGAGGGGATTTATCCCCGCCGGGCTGCGCAGCAGCCCCAGAACAGTCAACACAATCTGCCTGATGCTCCCGAGGGATCAGGATTGAGGGCCGCTTCGCAGCCCGGCGGGGATAAATCCCCTCGCCACAGGGGCTCGCACATGCAGGAATACCGTGTACACCCGTTCCCAGACGAAATTCATTTCAACCATTACTCCAAGCGTAACGATCCGCCGTCGAGCTTGATTGATGCCCTCGCCTCATCACTCCTAAGGTAACCCCCACGACAGCGAACCCGTGGAGTGGTCATGACAACAACAATATCCCCCGACTCGCGCTGGACGCGGCGGCGCGGCGAAAAGCAGCGGCGTCTCGAACAGGTGAAGGGCATGGTCGATGGTGTGGTGTTGCCCACCGACCGGATTGTCGAGGCATTGCAGATCCTGATAGAGCCCGGTGACCGTGTGGTGCTGGAAGGCAACAACCAGAAGCAGGCGGATTTCCTTTCGCGCTCCTTGGCAAAAGCCGATCCTTCGAAGCTGCACGACCTGCACATGATCATGCCCAGCGTCGGCCGCTCCGAGCACCTGGACCTGTTCGAACGCGGCATCGCCCGCAAACTCGATTTTTCCTTCGCCGGGACCCAGAGCCTGCGCATCAGCCAGCTGCTTGAAGACGGTTTGCTGGAAATCGGCGCCATCCATACCTACATCGAACTCTACGCCCGGCTGGTGGTGGACCTGATTCCCAACGTGGTGCTCTCGGCCGGTTTCATGGCCGACCGCGCCGGCAACATCTACACCGGCCCCAGCACCGAAGACACCCCGGCGTTGATCGAGCCGGCGGCCTTCAGCGATGGCATCGTCATTGTCCAGGTCAACCAGTTGGTGGATGACGTCAGCGACTTGCCACGCGTGGACATCCCGGCATCCTGGGTGGATTTCGTGGTGGTGGCCGACAAGCCGTTCTACATCGAGCCGCTGTTCACCCGCGACCCGCGCCATATCAAGCCCGTGCACGTGCTCATGGCGATGATGGCGATCCGTGGGATCTACGAAAAGCACAACGTCCAGTCCCTCAACCACGGCATCGGTTTCAACACCGCCGCTATCGAACTGATTCTGCCGACCTACGGCGAGTCCCTCGGCTTGAAGGGCAAGATCTGCCGCAACTGGACCCTCAATCCGCACCCGACGCTGATTCCGGCCATCGAAAGCGGCTGGGTCGAAAGCGTGCACTGCTTCGGCACCGAACTGGGCATGGAGCACTACATTGCCGCCCGGCCGGACGTGTTCTTCACCGGTCGCGATGGCTCGCTGCGCTCCAACCGCATGGTCTGCCAACTGGCCGGCCAGTACGCGGTGGACCTGTTCATCGGTGCCACCCTGCAAGTGGATGGCGACGGTCATTCCTCGACGGTCACCCGAGGCCGATTGGCCGGTTTTGGGGGGGCGCCGAACATGGGGCACGATCCCCGTGGTCGCCGCCACGGCACCCCGGCCTGGCTCGACATGCGCCACGGTGACGGCGAGGCTCCATTGCTCGAACGCGGCAAGAAGCTGGTGGTGCAGATGGTCGAGACCTTCCAGGAGGGCGGCAAACCAACGTTCGTCGACACCCTCGACGCGGTGGATGTGGCGAAGAAAGCCGGCATGCCGCTGGCGCCGATCATGATCTACGGCGACGACGTCACCCATCTGTTGACCGAAGAGGGCATTGCCTATCTGTACAAGGCCCGTTCCCTGGAAGAGCGCCAGGCGATGATCGCGGCGGTTGCCGGGGTCACCGCCATCGGCCTGCGCCACAACCCGAAAGACACCGCCCGCATGCGTCGCGAAGGGCTGATCGCCTTGCCCGAAGACCTCGGCATCCGCCGCACCGACGCCACCCGCGAATTGCTCGCCGCCAAGAGCGTGGCCGACTTGGTGGAGTGGTCCGGCGGCCTCTACAACCCACCCGCCAAGTTCAGGAGCTGGTAATGCACGCACACAACCTGCAACCGAAACCCCTGACCCTGGCCGAACGGCTGGCGGACCTGGCGGTGGACGCGCTGATCGACGAAGCGGACCTGTCGCCCAAGCCGGCACTGGTGGACCGCCGCGGCAATGGCGCCCATACCGATCTGCATCTTGGGCTGATGCACGCCTCGGCGCTTTCCTTGTGGCCCGCTTTCAAGGAAATGGCTGACGCGGCGATGGCGTTCGGCGAAGTGGGCCTGCCGCTGCGCGAAGCCCTCGGACGGATCGGCCGTGAAGGCGAAGCGGCGATGCTTGCCACCACCGGCGGCGTGAATACTCATCGTGGAGCGATCTGGGCGTTGGGCCTGCTGGTGGCTGCTGCGGCGCTGGAACCTGAATCCAGCACGGCCAGCGCAGTCACCTTGCGTGCCGCACGCCTGGCGCTGCTCGAAGATCGTTACGCACCAAGACCCCTCAGCCATGGCGCACAGGTGGCCCAGCGCTATGGCGCACGCGGCGCAAGGGAAGAAGCGCAGCTTGGCTTTCCTTCGATCATGCAGCGCGCACTGCCGCAACTCAGGCGCAGCCGCAGCCAGGGCCATGGCGAACAGAACGCGCGGCTCGACGCCTTGCTGGCGATCATGACCCAACTGGCGGACACGTGCGTGCTGTACCGCGCCGGCGAACCCGGGTTGCAGGCCATGCAGGCCGGTGCCCAGGCGGTACTGGATGCCGGTGGCAGCGCGAGCCTCGACGGTCGCCGCCGATTGCACGCGCTGGACCAACAACTGATTGCATTGAACGCCTCGCCCGGCGGCGCCGCCGACCTGCTCGCGGCCTGCCTGTTCATCGACCGTATCGAGTCGGGTGATAGCGTCATCCAGGGAGTGTGCTGATGGAAACCTTATCCTTTGAATTCCCCGCCGGGCAGCCGCCACGGGGCCGGGCGCTGGTGGGCTGTGTCGGTTCGGGCGACCTGGAAGTGCTGATCGAGCCGGGGCTGGCAGGCAAGCTGACCATCCAGGTGCAGACCTCGGTCAATGGCAGCGAACAACGCTGGCAGCATCTCTTCACCCGCATGTTCGACGGCCAGGTGCCGCCCGCGCTGTCCATCGACATCCACGATTTCGGCGCCACCCCCGGCGTGGTGCGTCTGCGCCTGGAGCAAGGTTTCGAGGAGATCGGCCATGACTGACAGTGCAGCGTTGCTCAACAAGCACAGCTTCGTCGAACTCGGTGCCCGGCAACGGGCGAAGGCCTTGCTTGATGACGGCACGTTTCGCGAACTGCTCGACCCATTTCAGCGAGTCATGTCGCCATGGCTGCTGCGTCAAGGCGTGGTGCCGCAAAGCGACGACGGCGTGGTAATCGCCAAGGGCAGCATCGACGGCTTGCCGGTGGTGCTCGCCGCCATCGAAGGCGCATTCCAGGGCGGCAGCCTCGGCGAAGTGGGTGGGGCGAAAATCGCCGGCGCCCTGGAGCTGGCCGCCGAGGACAACCGCAACGGCGTTGCGACCCGTGCAGTGCTGCTGCTGGAAACCGGCGGCGTGCGTTTGCAGGAAGCCAATCTCGGGTTGGCGGCCATCGCCGAGATTCATTCGGCAATTGTCGACCTGCGCCAGTATCAGCCGGTGGTCGGTGTGGTGGCCGGCAGTGTCGGTTGCTTTGGCGGCATGTCCATCGCCGCCGGGCTGTGCAGCTATCTGCTGGTGACCCAGGAAGCGCGGCTGGGATTGAACGGCCCACAAGTGATCGAGCAGGAAGCCGGGATCGAGGAATACGACGCCCGGGATCGCCCGTTCATCTGGAGCCTGACCGGTGGCGAGCAGCGTTTCGCCAGCGGATTGGTGGACCGTTATTGCGCCGATGATGTGCAGCAGATCCGCCATCAGGTCAGCCAGTTGTTGCACCTGGGGGTACCCGCCGAACACCGTAGCGGCCAGGCCGAGTGGTTCCTGCAACGCCTGGCCCGATTGGACACTGACGTGCAGATCGAACCGGTTGCGGTTCGCCAGCTGTATCAGGGAGAACGCCCATGAGTTCGTATTCATTGAGAGGCTTGCGCTGGTTCGAAGCCTTGAGTGGCGGCGCCGAGCCGCTGTCGGGGCTGCCCGCTTCGGTGAAAGCGGCCGACGCCAGGTTGGGTGGGCAGACCGTGCGCCTGTTGGCGGTGGTGGCCGACCCCGATAATCGTTTTCCCCGGGCCCGCAACGGTGAGGTCGGCCTGTTGGAAGGCTGGGGCCTGGCCAAGGCGGTGGATGACGCCATCGAGGCTGACCGCGAGGCGTCCAACAAGCGTGCGCTGATCGCCATTGTCGACGTGCCCAGCCAGGCTTATGGTCGCCGGGAGGAAGCCCTGGGCATCCATCAGGCGTTGGCCGGTGCGGCGGACAGTTACGCCCGTGCCCGGTTGGCCGGCCACCCGGTGATCGGCTTGCTGGTGGGCAAGGCGATGTCCGGGGCGTTCCTGGCCCACGGCTACCAGGCCAACCGGCTGATTGCACTGCGCGATCCTGGGGTGATGGTCCACGCCATGGGCAAGGCCTCGGCGGCGCGGGTAACCCTGCGCAGTGTCGAAGAATTGGAAGCCCTGGCTGCCAGCGTGCCGCCGATGGCCTATGACATTGATAGCTATGCCAGTCTGGGGTTGTTGTGGGAAACCTTGTCGGTCGAGCAGATCGAACAGCCATTGGCGACTGATCTGGCTCGGGTCAGCGATTGCCTGCAACAAGCGATCAACGATGTGGCCGATGCGCCTCGAAACTTGAGCTGCCGCCTCGGGGCGCCCCATCGGGCCGCTTCCAGCCACGTTCGCCAGTTGCTGAGCGCGCAGTGGTGAGCACCTTCCTGGCGCACGACCTGTTGTGGGGGATGACCCCGCAGCAGTTGCCAGCGGATGCTCCGGCGTGGGCTGTGCAAGCCCTCGGCCTCGGGCAACCGGTGGTGGTGCGGCGGGCGCTGACGGCACCGGGGCAGGTGGCGGTGGGCGTTCGTGGTCGGGCTCGGGAGCAGCGTTACGCCGCGTTGATGCCGTTGTCGGCGATCCAGCGTCGGGTGCGCCCGGAAGAGCTCTGTCACATCAAGTGCCAACGGGACTTGCCGGCCCTGCAGGCGCTGTCCCGCCTGCGGCCGGTGCTCGACGCCTGCGGCTGGACCTGGGGCATCAGCGGCAGCGCCGGGTTCGAACTCGCCAGCGGCATCGAGGCACTGCATGAGCGCAGCGACCTGGACCTGATCCTGCGCACGCCGCAGCCGATGGATCGCGATCAGGCCAGGGACTTGCTGGCGCAACTCGATGGCTCGGTGTGCGCCGTGGACATGCAGTTGCAGACGCCATTCGGTGCTGTGGCCCTGCGAGAGTGGGCGGGTTCGTCACGTCGGGTCCTGCTCAAGGATGACCTCCAGGCCCGGTTGGTGAGCAATCCCTGGCAGCCGTCGCTGGAGCAAGTCGCATGAGCAGTCTCCTGGTATTCCCCGGGCAGGGTGCGCAGCGTGCGGGCATGCTCCATGGCCTGGCGCCGCATGTGTTGGCTGAAGCGAGCGATGTGCTTGGCGAAGACGTATTGCGCTTGGACAGCGCCGAAGCCTTGCAATCGACCCGCGCCGTGCAGTTGTGCCTGTTGATCGCCGGCGTGGCGGCGTCACGCCGCTTGCTGGAGCAGGCGTCTACGCCGGACTACGTGGCGGGGCTGTCCATCGGCGCGTATCCGGCGGCGGTGGTGGCCGGTGCGCTGGGGTTCGAGGATGCGTTGCGGCTGGTCAGCCTGCGGGGCGACTTGATGCAGCAGGCCTATCCGCAAGGCTACGGCATGACCGCGATCATCGGCCTGGACCTCGCCGTTGTGGAGGGGTTGCTGGCCCAGGTGCACAGCGATGCAACGCCGGTCTACCTGGCCAACATCAATGCCGATAATCAGGTGGTCATCGCCGGCAGCGACGAGGCCATGGCGGTTGTTGCCCGGCATGCACGCAGCCAGGGCGCGGGAAAAGCGTGTCGCCTGGCGGTCAGCGTGCCGTCCCATTGCCCATTGCTGGAGAGTCCGGCGCGAACCTTGGCCCAGGCCTTTGCCGAGGTGCCATTGCAAGCCCCGACATTGGGTTATCTCAGCGGCAGTCGCGCCCGGCCGGTGACAAAGCCCGACGCCTTGCGCGACGACCTGGCTTTCAACATGTGCCGCGTCGTCGATTGGCGCGGCACGGTGCAAAGTGCCTATGAGCGAGGCGTGCGCTTGCAGATCGAGCTGCCACCCGGTGCGGTGCTGACCGGGCTGGCGCGCCGGGTGTTCGAGCAGGGCACTGTCATGGCATTCGACGGCGCGCGGCTCGATACCCTGCAAACGCTGCTCGCAGAGGAGGGAAGCCGCCAACCCTAGACCACCGACTCAAGCTGGCGAAGCACAAAAACAACAACTTCGACGATGCACTTTGAGGACTACGACAATGATTATTTACGGTGTGGCGTTTCTGGCCTTTTGTACCCTGGCGGGTATTTTCATCGGTGAACTGCTGGGCAAACTGATCGGCGTGCCGGCCAACGTCGGTGGCGTCGGCATTGCGATGCTGCTGTTGATCGGCCTGGGCAGTTACCTGAGCAAGCGCGGTCTGTTCAAGGGCAAATCCGAGGCCGGCGTGGAATTCTGGAGTGCGATCTACATTCCCATCGTGGTTGCCATGGCGGCCCAGCAAAACGTCTATGGCGCGCTCAAGGGCGGGCCGATGGCGATCCTGGCCGGCACCCTGGCGGTGGTGATTGCCTTTGCGATGGTGCCGGTCCTGGTGCGCATCGGCCACAAAGAGCCTGAAGCCAACGTTTCCGCGAAGACGGTAGGGTGATCGCCATGTACGAATCAATGATGAAAGTGATTACTGGCTACGGCCTGATCAGCGGTTTCGCGGTTGTCGGCATCACCATGTGGGTGTCGTACTGGATCAGCAACACGTTCACCAAGGGCCGCCTGCACGGTTCGGCCATCGCGATTCTGCTGGGGCTGATGCTGTCGTATATCGGCGGGGCGATGACCGGGGGGCAGAAGGGGGTGGTGGACATTCCGCTGCTTTCCGGGATCGGCTTGCTGGGCGGCGCCATGCTGCGGGACTTTGCCATTGTCGCCACGGCGTTTGGGGTGAGTGTCGAGGAGCTCAAGCGCGCCGGTTTCGTCGGAGTGGTGGCGCTGTTTGTCGGCGTGGGCACCTCGTTCATTGCCGGCGTGGGTGTGGCGATGGCCTTCGGATACACCGATGCAGTGAGCCTGACTACCATCGGTGCCGGGGCGGTCACGTACATCGTCGGGCCGGTCACCGGAGCGGCCATTGGCGCCAGTTCCGAGGTCATGGCGCTGTCCATTGCGGCGGGGTTGATCAAGGCGATCCTGGTGATGGTGGCGACGCCTTTCGTGGCGCCGTTGATCGGACTCAACAATCCACGCAGTGCGGTGATCTTCGGCGGGTTGATGGGTACCTCCAGCGGGGTGGCCGGCGGGCTGGCGGCCACCGATCCGAAGCTGGTGCCGTATGGGTGCCTGACGGCGGCGTTCTATACCGCGCTGGGTTGTTTGCTGGGCCCTTCGGTGTTGTTCCTGATCATGCGTGGGTTGCTGGGCTAGTTTGCAGGCTGCAATTTTGATCGTTCCCACGCTCTGCGTGGGAATGCCTCCTTTGACGCTCCGCGTCACGCTTTTGGGCCGCGGAGCGTCCCGGGCTGCATCCCCACGCAGAGCATGGGGACGATCATGGGATGGCTTGGCGATTGGCATACATCCGGCATTCGGCCAATAACGCCAGCAGGTTCGGATCGCGCTCCTTGGCCTTGAGGAACACCACGCCGATGTGCTGCTGCAAGCGGTACTTCTCCTGCAATGGGATGAGTTTCACCCGGTTCTCATACACCGCCGCAATCCGGCCCGGCAGCAACGCATAACCGACCCCGGAGCTGACCATGCTCAGCAAGGTGAAGATGTCGTTGACCTGCATCGCCACCTTCGGCTCGAACCCCGCCTGCCGGAACACCCGGATCCCGTCCTGATGCGTGGCGAAACCCTGGGTCAGGGTGATGAACGTCTCGTCGCGCACTTCGGCCAGGTCGACTTCGCTGCGTTGGGCAAACGGTGAGTCGGCTGGCGTGGCGAGGAAGATGTCGTCGGAAAACAGCGCGATCTGCTCGCAGTCCGGGTCGTTGACGCTGTCATCCAGGGACACCAGGATCGCATCGACTTCCATGTTCTTGAGCTTGTACAGCAGGTCGATGTTCGAACCCATGATCAGGTCGATGTTGAGTTCGCTGCGACGGATCTTCAGGCCCATGATCAACTGCGGCACGGTCTTGACCGTCAGCGAGTACAGCGAGCCCAACTTGAAGCGCTCGGCGGAGAACCCGGCGGCTTCGCGGGTCAGGCGTACGCTTTCGACCACGTCCTGGATCAGTTTCTGCGCCCGCTCCTCCAGCACATAGGCGCTTTCCAGCGGAGTGAGGTTGCGGCCTTCGTGCTTGAACAGCGGGCAGCGCAGGGCGCTTTCCAGCGAATGAATGGCCCGGTGCACGCTGACGTTGCTGGTCTGCAACTCCGCCGCCGCCCGCGCCAGGTTGCCGGTGCGCATGAACGCCAGGAACACCTCGAGTTTCTTCAGGGTCAATTCTTCGTCGATCAGCATGGGGCGGACTCTTATTCGTGTCATCCGATTGTGCCTCAATCGATCTGATGCAAAGGAGATTTACTGTGGCGAGGGAGCTTGCTGTGGCGAGGGGATTTAGCGAAACGTCGCACCGCCCCGTTCGAGTGCGAAGCGCTCGCCATGGGGGTTGAGTCGCGATACAGAATTTAGGGCCGCTACGCGCCCCAGCGGGGCGGTGCGACGTTTCGCTAAATCCCCTCGCCACAGATGATTGATGGATCGACGAGTGCAGCAAACCATTGCACTTTTGCGCCACAGGCCTGAGCCTTGGCGGCTGTTTCATCATGGAGGGGTAGGAATCGATGTATCACGGCGAACGACTGAACGCCTGGACCCACCTGGTTGGGGCCATCGCGGCGTTTATCGGCGGGGTGTGGCTGGTGGTGCTCGCCGGGCTGACCGGCGATCCATGGAAGATCGTCAGCGTGGCGATCTACGGGTTTACCCTGCTGGTGCTGTACAGCGCCTCGACGGTCTATCACAGCGTGCGTGGGCGCAAAAAAGCGATCATGCAGAAGGTCGATCATTTTTCGATCTACCTGCTGATCGCCGGCAGCTACACACCGTTCTGCCTGGTGACCCTGCGCGGGCCGTGGGGCTGGACGTTGTTCGGGATCGTCTGGGGGCTGGCCGTGATTGGCATCTTGCAGGAAATCAAGCCGCGGTCCGAAGCACGGGTCCTGTCGATCGTGATCTACGCCGTGATGGGCTGGATCGTGCTGGTGGCGGTCAAGCCGCTGCTGGCGGCCCTGGGCAGCACCGGTTTTGCCTGGCTGGCCTCGGGCGGCGTGCTGTACACCGTGGGCATCATTTTCTTCGCCCTCGATAAGCGATTGCGCCATGCCCATGGCATCTGGCATCTGTTTGTGATCGCCGGCAGCCTGCTGCACTTCGTGGCGATTCTGTTCTACGTCCTTTAGCGGCCGGCCGTGAACAGCCGATCCAGTTGCCCCTGGGCCTGGCTGGCGAAAATCTCCAGCAGGGCGCCCAGGGTATGTGCCGGCGCTTCGTTGGCCCGGGTCACGGCGTAGAGCGAGATGGGCAGCGGTGGCGACAACGGTCGGATAGCCGTGCGGGTCTTCGACGCGCCGAGGGCCGTGAACGGGTCGATCACCGCCATGCCGGCACCGGACTCCACCATGGCCCGGGCCAGTGAATAGGTCTGCACGGCGATGCTGATGCGCGGCGCAGGCTCCACGGCTTCGAGATAACCGTCCAGCCGGGCCGAAAGCGGATCGGCGCTGGACAAGCCGATCAGGGGCGCGCCGGCCAGTTCCTGCAGCGACATCGGCTTACCCACCGCCGCGTCGTCCCAATGCCCCTTCGGCGCCAGCGCCACCAGCACACCGCTGGCCAGAGCCTGGGCTTTGAGCCCTGGGTGATCAGGCGGCTGCAAGGTCAGGGCGACGTCGATCTCGCGCATCAACAGGTTCTGCACCAGTTCACGGCTGTGGGCGCTGGACAGCTCACAGACAATGTCCGGGTAGCGCCGGGTCCATTGATGAATGGCCGCCGGTAGCAGCGACAGGGCCAGGGCCGGGGTCGCGCCGATGCGCAGGTTGTGACCGGCCTCGCGGCGCAGGCTCTGGGCCAGTCGTCGCACGCCTTGCAGGCTTTCGCTGACCTTGTCGACTTCGCGCTCCAGCTCCAGGGCTTCAGGAGTGGCCTGCAACTTGCCGCGCACCCGCAGGAACAGGGCAAATCCCAGCTGTTGCTCGGCGTGCTGCAGCACCTTGGTCACCGCCGGCTGGGAGACGTGCAGCAACTGCGCGGCGCCGCTGATGGAGCCGGCCTGGCGTATGGCCTGGAATATCTCGATGTGACGAAGGCGCATGGCAGCCCCATAACCTTTGTTTATAGGTGCTCCATCTTTATTCATTGTTCCGAACCTGTCACCTGCCCCTAACCTCAACTGATCGGAAACGGATGTGAGGCGGACATGGGGCAACGGGTGTGCATCATCGGCGGTGGCGTGGTCGGCTTGGCGACGGCTTATGCACTGGTTCGCGACGGCATCGACGTGACGCTGGTGGAGGCCCGGGACGCGCTGGGCAGCGAAACCAGTTTTGCCAACGGCGGCCAATTGTCCTATCGCTACGTCGCCCCCCTGGCGGACGCCGGGGTGCCCTGGCAGGCACTCGGCTGGATGCTGCGCGGGGATTCGCCACTCAGGTTGCGACCGCGCCTGGACCTTGCCCAATGGCGCTGGATGGCTGCGTTCATCGCGGCGTGCCGGACATCGGTCAACCGGCGTAACGGCGCCCACCTGTTGCGCCTGGCACTGCTGAGCCAGGCCACCTTGCAGGGCTGGCGCGAAGACGATCGCCTCGATGGCTTCGGCTGGCGGCGCAACGGCAAGCTGGTAACGTTTCGTGATGCCGCCCATTTCCAGCATGCCCGGCAACGACTGGCGGACAACGTGCACCAGCAGGTGCTCGGGCCCGCCGAGTGCGCGGGCCTGGAGCCGGCGCTGGCGGGCGTGCCGCTGGTGGGCGGAATCTACACGCCGGACGAGGAGGTCGCCGATTGCCACGCTTTCTGCCAGCAACTGGCCGCACGCTTGCAGGCCTCGGGGCGCTGCAAATTCTTGTTGGGGCAGACCGTGACCGGCATCTGCCACGTCGATGGACAGGTGCAGGCCATTGAGTTGAACGGGCAGCGCTTGCCGGTGGACAACCTCGTGATTGCCGCCGGTCACCGCAGCGCGGCCCTGGCATTGCCAGGGGTGCGAATGCCGCTGTATCCGCTCAAGGGTTACAGCCTGACCGTGCCGATTGGCGCAGCGCATCAGGCCCCGAGCGTGAGCATCACCGACTATGACCGCAAGATCGTCTATGCGCGAATCGGCGACCATTTGCGGGTGGCGGCGATGGTGGATATCGTCGGATTCGACCCGACGCCGGATCCGCGTCGCCTGGCCCTGATCAAACGCCAGGCCCGGGAAACCTTTCCCCTGGCCGGGGATTACGAACACGCCGTCGAATGGGCCGGCATGCGCCCGGCCACACCCAGCGGCGTGCCATTGATCGGCGCCACCGGCTATCGCAACCTGTGGCTTAACCTTGGCCATGGGGCGCTGGGCTTCACCCTGGCTTGCGGCAGTGCTCGCCTGCTCAGCGAACTGATCCGCCAGCGTACACCGTCCATTGACTTGCAGGGCCTCACGCCCCGCGCCGCCTGACCCACCCGCAACGGAGAATAACAATGCAAAAAATCACGTTGATCGGCTGCACCTTGAGCCTGTTGTTGAGCGTCCATGTCCACGCTACGCAAGCGCCTCCGGGCGGCACGCTGGAGAAAATCGCCAGTACCCATGGCATCACTCTGGGGTATCGCGACGCCTCGGTGCCGTTTTCCTACATAGGTGATAGCAGCGGCAAGCCGATGGGCTACTCGGTGGACCTGGCAAACAAAATCGTCGAGCGGATCAAGACCCAACTGGCTCTGCCGCAACTGGAGGTGAAGTACAACCTGGTCACTTCCCAGACCCGTATCCCGCTGGTGCAGAACGGCACCGTCGACCTGGAGTGTGGCTCCACCGGGGTGACGGCCGAGCGGCAGAAGCAAGTGGCGTTTTCCTATGGTTTCATCTACGTGAAGGGCCAGTTGCTGACGGCCAGGGACAGCGGCATCCACAGCTTCGCCGACCTGCGCGGCAAGAACGTGGTGACCACCGCCGGCACCACCAACGAACGTTTCCTGAAAAGCTACAACCAGGACCACAAGGCCGACCTGTTCGTCATCAGTGCGAAGGACCATGGCGAAGCGTTCCAGATGCTCGAAACCGGCCGGGCGGCGGCGTTCTACATGGATGATGCGCTGCTCTATGGCGAACGAGCCAAGGCCCGCGACCCACACAAATGGGTCGTGGTGGGCGAAGAACAATCGCGGGAAATCTACAGCTGCATGGTGCGCAAGGACGATCCGCAATTCCTGGCGCTGGTCAATGCGACCCTGGGGGACTTGTACAAGTCAGGCGAAATCAACGCCATCTATGACCGTTGGTTCCAGAAACCGATTCCACCCAAGGGCCTGAATCTGGAGTTCCCGATGACCAGCGAGCTGAAGGAGATCATTGCCAGGCCTGTGAGTGATCCGGTGCAATAACCGGCACCGCCAATAACCATTGTGGGAGCGAGCCTGCTCGCGAAGGCGGCGTATCGATCAAGAGGTAATTGACTGATACACCGCTATCGCGAGCAGGCTCGCTCCCACAGTGAAACTTCAGCGGATCTAGAAATCCCCCCACAACTGCTGCGCCACCGCCAGTGCGACCACCGGTGCGGTTTCGGTACGCAGCACACGGGGGCCGAGGCGGGCAGCGTGGTAACCGGCGCTCTGGGCCTGTTCGATTTCGGCCTCGGACAAACCGCCCTCGGGGCCGATCAGGAACGCCAGCGTCGAGGGTCTGGCATGGCTGACCAGCGGCTCGGCCACCGGGTGCAGCACCAGCTTCAGCTCGGCGTCGGCCTGCTTCAGCCAGTCGGCCAGCAACAACGGTGGATGGATCACCGGTACGGTCGAGCGTCCGCATTGCTCGCAGGCGCTGATTGCCACCTGGCGCCAGTGCAGCAGGCGTTTGTCGGCGCGTTCGTCCTTGAGGCGCACTTCGCAGCGTTCGCTGAAAATCGGCGTGATCTCGCTGACCCCCAGCTCGGTGGCTTTCTGAATGGCCCAGTCCATGCGCTCGCCCCGGGACAAGCCCTGGCCGAGGTGGATGCGCAGCGGCGATTCAGGTTGCCCGGCGAATTGCTCGTCCAGTTGCACCCGCACGCGCTTCTTGCCGACTTCGGCCAGGCTACCGCGAAACTCCTGGCCCGAACCGTCGAACACCTGCACCGCATCGCCCTCGGCCATACGCAGCACACGGCCGATGTAATGGGCCTGGGCTTCGGGCAACTCGTGATCGCCGAGGCTCAGGGGGTGTCGATGAAGAAGCGGGACAGTCTCATGGGAAATCTCTGAAAAAGTTAAACTGTGGCGAGGGGATTTATCCCCGCTCGAGTGCGAAGCGCTCGCCTTAGAACTACATCGCTAAACAGAACTTGGGACTGCTCCGCAGCCCAGCGGGGATGAATCCCCTCGCCACAACGGTGTTCCAACTGGAGCATCGGGGTTTCAGCCCGGATCACGGTAACCCGGGTGAAAGTCCTTCGGCACCGCTACGCTGACCGTATCCCGGGTGGCAATGTCGATGCCTTCGCTGGCCACTTGCGCCAGGAAGTCGATCTGCTCCGGGGTGATGACGTACGGCGGCAGGAAATACACCACGCTGCCAAGCGGCCGCAACAGCGCACCGCGTTCCAGGGCATGCTGGAACACGCTCAGGCCGCGGCGCTCCTGCCAGGGGTAAGCGGTCTTGCTCGCTTTGTCCTTGACCATCTCGATGGCCAGCACCATGCCGGTCTGGCGCACTTCGGCCACGTTCGGGTGATCGGCCAGGTGCGCGGTGGCGCTCGCCATGCGTTGGGCCAGGGCCTTGTTGTTGTCTATGACGTGGTCTTCTTCGAAGATATCCAGCGTCGCCAGGGCCGCCGCGCAGGCCAGCGGGTTACCGGTGTAGCTATGGGAGTGCAGGAAGGCGCGCAGGGTGGGGTAGTCGTCGTAGAACGCGCTGTAGACGTCGTCGGTGGTCAGGCATGCCGCCAGCGGCAGGTAACCGCCGGTCAGGGCCTTGGACAGGCAGAGGAAGTCCGGTGTGATACCGGCCTGCTCGCAGGCGAACATCGTCCCGGTACGGCCGAAGCCGACGGCGATTTCGTCATGGATCAGGTGCACGTCATAGCGGTCGCAGGCTTCGCGCAGCAGTTTCAGGTACACCGGGTGATACATGCGCATGCCGCCGGCGCCCTGGATCAGCGGCTCGACGATCACCGCCGCCACTGTGTCGTGGTGTTCGGCGAGGGTCTGTTCCATGGCGGCGAACATCGTGCGCGAGTGTTCCTCCCAGCTCACGCCCTCGGGGCGGTGATAGCAGTCGGGGCTCGGCACCTTGAGGGTAT
This sequence comes from Pseudomonas sp. B21-028, assembly GCF_024749045.1. Lineage (NCBI taxonomy): Bacteria > Pseudomonadati > Pseudomonadota > Gammaproteobacteria > Pseudomonadales > Pseudomonadaceae > Pseudomonas > Pseudomonas sp. B21-028. The sequence goes on along the minus strand of NZ_CP087184.1, from coordinate 6,044,997 downwards.
CCAGCAGCAACGCCTTGTAGGTCTCGGTGAACAGCGGCACATCGCCTACCGACATCGCTGCAATGGTTTCGCCGTGATAACTGTTGCTCAGGGTGACGAAGCGCTTCTTGTCGGGTCGACCGCGATTGACCCAGTAATGAAAGCTCATCTTCATCGCCACTTCGATGCAGGACGAGCCGTTATCGGCGTAGAAGCACCGTGTCAGGCCTTCAGGCGTCATCTTCACCAGACGCTCGGACAGTTCGATCACCGGTTGGTGGCTGAAGCCGGCGAGGATCACATGTTCCAACTGGTCGACCTGGTCCTTGATCCGCTGGTTGATGCGCGGGTTGGCATGGCCGAATACGTTGACCCACCAGGAGCTGACGGCGTCGAGGTAGCGCTTGCCTTCGAAGTCTTCCAGCCAGACGCCCTCACCGCGCTTGATGGGGATCAGCGGCAGTTGTTCGTGGTCTTTCATTTGGGTGCAGGGATGCCACAGCACCGCGAGGTCGCGTTGCATCCACTGGTTATTCAGGCCCATTTACAGTCTCCTCGAGGCGGCTCGCGGCGGGCGCGGGCCAAACAATCGGGCAAGCCTATGCAATGACGGCCCTGCGAACAACCATTGTGTGGTTCCCGCTGCTTTGAGCAAGGCGATAGACGTCGCTGGCGGCGTTTTGATGGCTGGCGTATTCTTCGCCGTTCTCTGAGCCGGCTGGCTCGAAACCTGAAATTTTCCTGTTTTATTCCGGAGTTCGCTGAATGTCTGCTGGTTGGCTGCGCGCGTGTGCGCTAGTGGTGATAGGGCTGTGCAGTGTTACGGCGCTGGCGAAGGACAAGCAACCGACGGCCATCGTCGTCGGTGGCGGCCTGGCGGGGCTCACGGCGGCCTATGAGTTGCAGAACAAGGGTTGGGCGGTGACCCTGCTGGAAGCCAAGCCCAGCGTGGGCGGTCGCTCGGGCATGGCCACCAGTGAGTGGATCGGCAACGAAAAGACCCAGCCGGTGCTGAATAAATATGTCTCGACGTTCAAGCTGGGCACCACCCCGGCCCCCGAGTTCGTTCGCACCCCCAGCTATCTGATCGACGGCACCTACTTCACGGCCGCTGACCTGGCCGCGAAGCAGCCTGCCACCGCCGACGCCATCAAGCGCTACGAAACCACCCTGGACGAGTTGGCGCGCTCCATCGAAGACCCGCTGAACCCGATGGCCACCAGCACGTTGCATGCCCTGGACCAGATGACGGTCTCCGCCTGGCTCGATCGCCTGCAACTACCGGCCACCGCACGGCAACTGGTGAATCAGGAGATCCGTACCCGTTACGACGAACCGTCGCGCCTGTCGCTGCTGTATTTCGCACAGCAGAACCGGGTCAATCGCGGCGTGTCCGACCGTGACCTGCGGGCTTCGCGCTTGCTCGGTGGCAGCCAGGTGCTGGCCCAGGCTTTCCTCAAGCAACTGAAAACCATCAAGACCGATTCTCCGGTGTCAGCCATTTCCCAGGACAAGGATGGTGTGACCGTCAAGGTCGGCAGTGTCGGTTACCAGGCCGATTACGCGGTGCTGGCCGTACCGCTGCGCGCCCTGAACAAGATCCAACTGACCCCGGGCCTGGATGCCCAGCACCTTGGCGCGATCAAAGGCACCAACTACGGCTGGCGCGACCAGATCATGCTCAAGTTCAAGACCCCGGTCTGGGACAGCAAGGCGCGCCTGTCGGGTGAAATTTTCAGCAACACCGGCCTGGGCATGATGTGGATCGAGCCGGCCATGAAGGGCGGCGCCAATGTGATCATCAACCTCTCGGGCGACAATGCCCGAGTGATGCAGGCTTTTGGCGACAAGCAGATGGTCGATCAGGTATTGATCCGCCTGCACGCCTTTTATCCACAAGCCCGCGGGGCCTTCACCGGTTACGAAATCCGCCGCTACAGCACCGACCCGTCCACGGCCGGTTCGTACCTGGCCTTCGGTCCGGGCCAGATCAGCAAGTACTGGCGCTTGTGGGAAAAGCCGTTGCAGCGTGTAGCCTTTGCCGGTGAACATACGGACGCCTTGTACCCAGGTACCCTGGAAGGCGCGTTGCGCAGCGGCCAGCGCGCGGCCAGCCAGGTGCAAGACCTGGCAGCGGGCAAGTCGTTCGAGCCGGCCAAGGTCGCACCGGCCGCGACGGCTGCTGCTGCGGGGGCGGTCGCGGCGAAGAAAGGCAACTTCTTCAGCAACCTGTTCGGTGGTTCGGATGACGAGAAGAAGCCAGAGCCGGCCAAGGCCCCTGAGCCGGTCGCTCCACCTGCGCCCGCCCCTGCTCCAGCGCCAACCCCGGCCCCAGCACCGGTGGAAGCGCCGAAGCCTGTCGCGCCGGTAAAAGCCGCGCCGACCAAAAAGGCGACAACCAAAGCGGCGGCGAAGAAGCCAGCAGCCAAACCCGCGGCAAAAAAAGCTCCGGCCAAGGCGCCAGTGAAAAAGACTGCACCGGTGAAGAAACCGACGGCAACCACTGAGACCCCAGCTCAGTAGCGTTCAGGCGTAAAAAAAGCGCGGCCCAAGGGTCGCGCTTTTTTTTGCCCGTCTATCTCGCATGGAACATCCGGCTTGCATGTGCCGTGCCTTGGAGTTGCGCAATCACGGCTCCTGTCCTACACGTCTATGCGATATATCAGATGCTTCCCACAAAAGAGTCGGAAGGGAATGATAGATGGCGTCAAGTATTGCGTACTAGTCTTCTGGGGAATATAAAGCCTGGAATGCTTATGAAGTCGCTGACCGAAATATTGATATTGGTATTGCTTTCTAGTGGGTTGATTGGCGGTTGTACGGATGGGCGCTTTATCCTTCAAAAATACGATCCTCAGTTGGCGTATAGGTGTCAGATGGATCCGAATAGACCTGAATGTACGATCAACTAATCTTGCCGTATGAATGCAACTTATAAGTCGAGGGCGTTATTGGAATTAGAGAGGTGGTAATGAGAATGCCCATGTGCGAATTTCTACATCTTCAAATAGGATATTGACTCGCCTTGGTTTAGACAGGCGGCCCGGGACAAAGCCAGAGCGAGCCCAGCATAGCTTTCCTGTTCGCCTGTCATGGATTACCAGATTGCCGTCATCCTGAATGATCATACAAGTGTTGTACCAAAGCGATTTGTCTCTACTATGAGTACTTTCCGCAATCCATAAGCGCCTTCTGGCTGGGTCATATAGAAAACCACTGTTGCTGATTACAAACTGCAGAGGCTCGCGCATTCTTTTGGGATATAAGGTTTTGCTATAGAACTGATTGCCATCTGCGGTCCAGACGACAGTCTCTCCGTCCTTGATGATCAAGCTTCCATCAGCTTGCAGTACCAGTCGATATCGTCCGTTAGGTGATTGAAGGTACTGGCCCGCTGACATTGTTTGGTTGGGAGGCAATATTGGAGAACCGCTTGCTCGAAATGGAGTATAAGGAACAGCCATGTGTTTAACCTTGTTAAATGAACGTTGAGCGCTCATTTAATCAAGGATAGAAACCGAAAAGGCGATACATATATATTGCAAAGCAAATATTTGGGGCGCAATGACGGTCCAACAGGGCTCCTTTGGAGGGTAAGCTTGCTGATGATGGGATCCGTTTTGCCGCTTCATGGTTGCTGGTGCCTCTCGCTAACACGCATCGTGTTGGCTTTAATCTTTCCTTAACCCACCCCACCCAGACTTATGATCGTATTTCTCGATATTTCAAAGCAAAAATTTCCGCTTTAAATCGATAGATAACTCGCTAGTCTTGGTCGCAGTTTTTACAGGATATGAGCAATGCAGCTACGCAACTCTTCTTCTCGCTATGGCTGGGTCAGCATCGTCATGCACTGGGGCGTCGCGCTGGTGGTGTACGGGTTGTTCGCGCTGGGGCTGTGGATGGTCGGACTGGATTACTACAGCACCTGGCGCAAAGCCGCGCCGGACCTGCACAAGAGCATTGGCCTGGTGCTGCTGGCGGTGATGCTGCTACGGGTGATCTGGCGTTTTGTCAGCCCACCGCCACCGACCCTGGACACCTATGGGCGCATGACCCGTGTCGGCGCGAAGCTTGGTCATGGTGCCCTGTATCTCGGGTTGTTTGCCGTAATGCTCGCTGGTTACCTGATTTCCACCGCAGACGGTGTCGGGATTCCGGTGTTCGGCTTGTTTGAAGTACCCGCGCTGGTGTCTGGACTGCCCGATCAGGCAGACGTCGCTGGCCAGATCCACCTGTACCTGGCATGGGCGCTGGTCATTTTCTCCGGCCTTCATGCACTGGCAGCATTGAAACACCACGTTATCGACCGTGACGCGACCCTCAAGCGAATGCTGGGGCGCCAAGCCTGATGTTCAACCTCGACTCCAAAGGAATAGAAAGCATGTTGAAAAAGACCCTCGCCGCCCTGGCAATCGGTTCTGCACTGTTGTCGGCCGGCCAGGCCATGGCTGCTGACTACGTGGTCGACAAGGAAGGCCAGCACGCCTTCGTCGACTTCAAGATCAGCCACCTGGGCTATAGCTACATCACCGGTACCTTCAAGGACATCGACGGCAAGTTCAGCTTCGATGCCGCCAAGCCTGAAGACAGCAAGGTTGAGTTCAACGTCAACACCTCCAGCGTGTTCACCAACAACGCCGAGCGGGACAAGCATATCGCCAGTGCTGACTTCCTGAACGCCGGCAAGTTCGCCAAGGCCACTTTCGTTTCCACCAGCGTCAAATCCACCGGCAAGAACGCCGATGGCAAGGAAACTGCCGACGTTGCCGGTGACCTGACCCTGCTGGGCGTGACGAAGCCTGTGGTGGTCAAGGCCACGTTCCTGGGCGAAGGCAAGGACCCATGGGGCGGCTACCGTGCCGGTTTCGAAGGCACCACCAGCATCAAGCGCTCCGACTTCGGCAAGCAAAAAGACCTGGGCCCATCGTCCGACGTGGTCGAGCTGTACGTGACCTTTGAAGGTGTCAAAGCGAAGTAACATTCGCGCCTGACAAAAAACGCCCTCGATCTTGCGATCGGGGGCGTTTTTTATTGCCCCGGATTCCTTCCACAGAGCTTTCCTGTGGGAGCGAGTCTGCTCGCGATAGCAATCCAACTGTGATGATGAGCTGACCGGCTCACCGCTATCGCGAGCAGGCTCGCTCCCACAAGGGATTTTGTGGCGACCAAAAAAATGCCCCTGATCGTGAGATCAGGGGCATTTTTTAGGTTTGGAAAACTCAGCGATTGCGAGTCAGCAATGCAGGTTTTTCGCCCCGTGGACGGCTTGGCAGTTGGTCCAGTTGCTCAGGCGTCGGGAAACGATCGAGCTTGGATTCCTTGTGCATGATTTTCGGCTGGTTGCCACGAGGATTCTGCACGGCAGGTTCCTGGCTCGCCTGCTCATCACGAGCCGGGCGACGGCGGGTCTCTTCGCGGCGCGCCTGACCATCGCGAGGGCCGCCGCTGCGTGGGCCGTTGCGCTTGGCGGGTGGGGTGCCGGTGGACGAGCCGTTGCTGTTGCGCGGTCCGTTCTGGCGGCCCTGTGACTGGCCGCTGCGTGGAGCGCCTGCGCCAGCCCCCTGTGCGGGAGCTCCCGGACGGCGACCACGACCCTGGGCCGGCTTCTGCTGTGGCACGTAGTCGACGCGGTTACCGAAGTTATCGATATCGTCGTCCAGGAACTCGTCCGGGGCGCGATCAGCGGCGGCACGCGGTGCTGGACGCTGTTGCTCACGGGCTGGCGTGCCTTCGCGGGGCTTCTGCTCGCGCGCCGGGCGTTCGCCGCGACTGCTGCTGGCCGGCTTTTCCTTGCCTTTGTCCTTGCCCTTGTCCTTGCGACCGCCACCGCCGCCATTCGGACCGTCGCCCCGTGGGCCGCGTGGATTACGCGGGTTGCGCACGTCCGGACGCTCACGCACTTCAGGCTTCTCGGCCTCGATGGTGCTGGCATCAAAGCCCATCAGGTCGCCATCGGGAATCTTCTGCCGGGTCATGCGCTCGATGCTCTTGAGCAGCTTCTCTTCGTCTGGTGCGACCAGCGAAATCGCTTCGCCCGAACGACCGGCCCGGCCGGTACGACCGATCCGGTGCACGTAATCTTCATCGACGTTCGGCAGCTCGAAGTTGACCACGTGGGGCAACTGGTCGATGTCCAGGCCGCGGGCGGCGATGTCGGTGGCCACCAGGATCCGTACTTCGCCAGCCTTGAAGTCGGCCAAGGCCTTGGTGCGGGCGTTCTGGCTCTTGTTGCCGTGGATCGCCACGGCCGGCAGGCCATGCTTGTCCAGGTACTCGGCCAGACGGTTGGCGCCGTGCTTGGTGCGGGTGAACACCAGGACCTGTTCCCAGGCACCGGTGGTGATCAGATGCGCCAGCAGGCTGCGTTTGTGGCTGGCGGACAGGCGGAACACGCGTTGTTCGATACGTTCGACCGTGGTGTTCGGCGGCGTGACTTCGATGCGTTCCGGGTTGTGCAGCAGCTTGCCGGCCAGGTCGGTGATGTCTTTGGAGAACGTTGCCGAAAACAGCAGGTTCTGACGCTTGGCGGGCAGGCGGGCGAGGACCTTCTTCACGTCATGGACAAAGCCCATGTCGAGCATGCGGTCGGCTTCGTCCAGCACGAGGATTTCAACGTGGGACAGATCGACGCTGCCTTGGCCGGCCAGATCCAGCAGGCGGCCGGGGCAGGCCACCAGCACGTCGACGCCACGCGCCATGGCCTGGACCTGGGGATTCATACCGACGCCGCCGAAAATGCAGGCACTGACGAATTTCAGGTCACGGGCGTAGACCTTGAAGCTCTCGTGGACCTGGGCAGCCAGTTCCCGGGTCGGGGTCAGGACCAGTACGCGCGGTTGTCGCGGGCCGTGACGCTGGGATTTGTCCGGGTGACCGTTGGGGAACAGCCGCTCCAGGATCGGGAGGGCGAAACCGCCGGTTTTACCAGTACCTGTCTGTGCGGCGACCATCAGGTCGCGACCTTGCAACACGGCGGGAATGGCCCGCTGTTGCACCGGGGTAGGCTCGGTGTAGCCGGCGGCTTCGATGGCGCCGACTAAAGCCTCGGAGAGACCGAGGGAAGCAAAGGACATGAGTAATCCTGTTTTAGTGAGGGCCTGGCCCAATGGGATAATCTTGCCTGGCGCGAATAACGTTCAAAAAGACGTCATCCCGTCCGGTCCTGCCGGGTCTGGAAGACAGCTCCGGACAAGGCTCGCGCGGGCTGGAAGCTGCGCTGTAGCGGTGTCGGGATGCCTTTTGCAAGACCGGGCGTCCGGGCGTGAGCCTGGCGGGAAGGCGCGAGTATAACAGAGCAAACGCCGTGCGCCGCTTTCCTGCTGCTCAACGGTTTATTTCAGCCGTTCGCCGGGGCGCGGTGTCATAGCGCGCGATCAGCTCGGCATAGGCCGGTTCGCGCTTGAAGCGCTTGAGTTCGGCACTGAAGCGCTGCACCAGCAAATCCATCCCGGCCTTGCGCCGCACGGCCAGGTATTGGCTTTGACGGCTCACGACGATGGGGTTCTCGCTGATCTGGTCGCCCAGTTGCATCTGCTTGAGCAAATGCCGACCCACCCGGCGATCGGTGATGAGCAGATCGATCCGGCCCAGCTGCAACTTGCCGAAGTTGGCTTCGTGTGTAGGCGCCGTTTCACGCTTGAACAGGGTCGACTCGCGAAATGCCTGGCTGTAGAGATAACCGGGCGATGTGCCGACGGTCAGGCCGCTCAGATCCGCGAGCGTGCGAAATGGATGGGGCCTGGCGTTGGCGTGGAACATCACGAATTCCACGTCCGACAATGGCTCGCTGGGGTAGAGCAGCATGGAGTCGCGTTCGTCGCTGTGAAAAATGTCCAACGCTCCATCCGCCAGCCCCTGTTCCAGCATCGCCAGGCAACGTTTCCAGGGCAGTAGCTGCCATTCGACATCAATGCCCAGGCGCTTGAACACGATGGCCGTGGTTTCGTAGTCCAGCCCCAGGATCTTGCCGTTCTCTTCGAAGACGTAGGGCGCCCAGGGTTCAGTGACGATACGCAACTTTTCGGCCCGGGCGACGAGGCTCAGGCACAGGAGAAGAAGGGCGGTCAGTATTTGGGCAATGGCGGGCATGGCCTGAGGTTACGATGAGTACGGAGCAAATAGCCAGAGCGCTCTGGCACGAGGCTTCATTGTCGTCGGCCTATTTGGAAGGCCAACAGGCTGGTCGATGGACGCCGGCGATTATCGGACAGCAAAAAGGCCTTGGTTTCGCCAAGGCCTTTTTGTATCGCTAGCGCGGTAGTTGGAGGTTATTCCATACCGCGAGGCTGGGTTCGGCCTGGTTCAGGGTATAGAAATGCAGCCCTGGTGCGCCGCCTTGCAACAAACGCTCACACATTTGCGTGATCACGTCCTCGCCGAAGCGTTGGATGCTGGACGTATCGTCGCCGTAGGCTTCCAGCTGTTTGCGGATCCACCGTGGTATTTCCGCACCGCAGGCGTCGGAAAAGCGCGCCAGCTTGCTGTAGTTGGTGATCGGCATGATTCCCGGCACGACGGGAATGTCCACACCCATCTTGCGCACGCGCTCGACGAAGTAGAAGTAACTGTCGGCGTTGAAGAAGTACTGGGTGATCGCACTGTTGGCGCCGGCATTGGCCTTGTTGACGAAGTTGCGCAGATCGTCTTCGAAGTTACGCGCCTGGGGGTGCATTTCCGGATAAGCGGCGACTTCGATGTGAAAGTGCTCGCCGGTTTCTTCGCGAATGAAGCTCACCAGGTCGTTGGCGTGGCGCAACTCGCCACTGGCCATGCCCATGCCCGAGGGCAGGTCACCGCGCAGGGCAACGATACGCTGGATGCCTGCGGCCTTGTACCGGGTCAGCAGGGTGCGCAAGTCGTCCTTGCTGTCGCCTACGCAGGACAGGTGCGGGGCGGCCGGGATTTTGACTTCGCTTTCCAGCTGCAACACGGTATTCATCGTACGGTCGCGGGTCGAGCCGCCAGCGCCATAGGTGCAGGAAAAGAAGTCGGGGTTGTGGCTCGCCAGCTGACGGGCAGTGGCGATCAGTTTTTCATGTCCAGCATCGGTCTTCGTCGGGAAGAACTCGAAGCTGTAGCGACGGTCTTGGGACATGGAGGGCCTCCAGCTACAAGCTGCAAGCCTCAAGCTGCAAGAGGGCGGTGCGCCTGGTCTTGTGCTTTGCTTGCAACTCACGGCTGCATAATAGCGATGAAGAAGTAAGCTCCAAGCTTCAACCCGCAAGTAAATAAACTGCTTTTACTTGCAGCCTGAAGCTGAAGCTCAAAGCTTGCAGCTGCTGTCAGTACCGGTAAGCGTGCGGCTTGAACGGGCCTTCGACGGTCACGCCGATGTAGTCAGCCTGTTGCTTGGTCAGTTTGGTGACCACGCCGCCGAAACCGCGGACCATTTCCAGGGCCACTTCTTCGTCGAGTTTCTTCGGCAGCACTTCCACGGTCAGGCGCTCGGCTTTCTGGGCCGGCGACAGGTCGGCGTATTTCTGGCCGAACAGGAAGATCTGGGCCAGGACCTGGTTGGCGAACGAACCGTCCATGATCCGGCTTGGGTGACCGGTGGCGTTGCCCAGGTTAACCAGGCGGCCTTCGGCCAGCAGGATCAGGTAGTCGTCGTTCTGCGGGTCAAAGCTGCCGGTGCCAGTGCGATGAACCTTGTGGACCTGTGGCTTCACTTCTTCCCAGGCCCAGTTCTTGCGCATGAAAGCGGTGTCGATTTCATTGTCGAAGTGACCGATGTTGCACACCACGGCACGCTTCTTCAGGGCCTTGAGCATGTTCGCGTCGCAGACATTGACGTTGCCGGTGGTGGTCACGATCAGGTCGATCTTACCCAGCAAGGCTTTGTCGATGCTGGCTTCGGTGCCGTCGTTGATCCCGTCGATGAACGGCGAAACCAGTTCGAAACCGTCCATGCAGGCTTGCATGGCGCAGATCGGGTCGACCTCGGACACCTTGACGATCATGCCTTCCTGGCGCAGGGATTGGGCCGAACCCTTGCCCACGTCACCGTAGCCGATCACCAGCGCCTGCTTGCCCGACAACAGGTGGTCGGTGCCGCGCTTGATGGCGTCGTTGAGGCTGTGACGGCAGCCGTACTTGTTGTCGTTCTTGCTCTTGGTCACCGAGTCGTTGACGTTGATGGCCGGGATCTTCAGCTCGCCCTTGGCCAGCATGTCCAGCAGACGGTGCACGCCGGTGGTGGTTTCTTCGGTCACGCCGTGGACCTTGTCCAGGACGGCCGGGTATTTCTTGTGCAGCAACTCGGTCAGGTCGCCGCCGTCGTCGAGGATCATGTTGGTGTCCCACGGCTGGCCATCCTTGAGGATGGTCTGCTCCAGGCACCACTCGTATTCCTGCTCGGTCTCGCCTTTCCAGGCGAACACCGGGATACCGGCAGCGGCAATGGCGGCAGCGGCCTGGTCCTGGGTGGAGAAAATGTTGCAGGACGACCAGCGCACTTCGGCACCCAGGGCGACCAGGGTTTCGATCAGCACGGCGGTCTGGATGGTCATGTGGATGCAGCCAAGGATCTTCGCGCCCTTGAGTGGTTGTTCACCGGCGTACTTGCGACGCAGACCCATCAGGGCCGGCATTTCGGATTCGGCGATGATGATCTCGCGGCGACCCCAGGCGGCCAGGGACATATCGGCGACTTTGTAATCGGTAAAATCTGCAGGCGTGATAACAGCGCTCATGAAGAGCCTCCATTCGTAATGTATGCGAATGGGCGCCGTTGTGCGTTTAGTGTCCGTGCGGGAGTTCCGAACGAACAACGCCCCATCCGAGCCTGACAGGTCTGGCCTGCTGCAGCGCCCCTCGGACAGGTGGCGGGAACGGTCCAAAGCGTGGACCGAATAAAGCGAGGGCGATTATAGCGGGCTAATCGGATCTTCCAAAGGGTTTCTGTCGGCAAATCAAAAATGCCGATGACTGTTATTGAACCGGCGGCGTAGAGCCTGCCTGCCCGGTCTGCCATGATGCAGCCATCCATCGGCAAGACGCTCAGGAGTGATCATGAATTTCCACACCCGCAAATGGGTCAAGCCCGAAGACCTCAACCCCAACGGCACGCTGTTCGGTGGCAGCCTGCTGCGCTGGATCGACGAAGAAGCGGCGATCTACGCCATCGTCCAATTGGGCAACCAGCGCGTGGTGACCAAATACATCTCGGAAATCAACTTCGTCAGTGCCTCGCGTCAGGGCGACATCATCGAACTGGGTATTACCGCAACCGAATTTGGCCGCACCTCCATCACCCTGACCTGTGAAGTGCGCAACAAGATCACCCGCAAGAGCATCCTGACCGTGGAAAAAGTGGTCTTCGTCAACCTTGGCGAGGATGGCCTGCCGGCGCCCCATGGGCGGACCGAGATCAAGTACGTGAAGGATCAGTTCAAGGATGATATCGCCAGCGAGTGAGATGGGCGATGCACCCATCGCGAGCAGGCTCGCTCCCACAGAAGTCCCCATTCCCCTGTGGGAGCGAGCCTGCTCGCGATAGCGGTCTTGCAAACATTGAAAATCCCTGGTTCCAATCAAGCTTGAGTCACCACTGAACAGCTCCGCACGCCACGTGTCGTAGATTCATCACGCCACCGGTTCAGGAGCTGTATGGACACCCACGACGACGGCAAGACCCCGGACCTTTCCGCCCAGGAAAAGCACGAAGTCGACCGCAACCAGCCGCCGCGGGCCGCGGTGCTGCATGAAATCATCCGCACCCAGGGCAACCAGGAGCTGGAGCGCAGTGTCGCCGCGCTCTGGTGGTCGGCCCTGGCGGCCGGGTTGACCATGGGCTTGTCGCTGATGGCGATGGGACTGCTCAATGCCCGATTGCCGGAGGGCGAGGCCTTCAAGGTGATTGCCAGTTTCGGTTACTGCGCCGGCTTTCTCGCGGTGATCCTGGCCCGCCAGCAACTGTTCACCGAAAACACCCTGACCGCCGTGCTGCCGGTCATGAGCAAACCCACCCTGGGCAATTTCGGTCGGCTGTTGCGGCTATGGGGCATCGTATTGGTGGGCAACCTGTGCGGCACCTTGCTGGTGGCCTACGTGATGCTGCATCTGCCGATCTTCGACCCGCGCACTGACCTGGCTTTCCTCGAGATCGGTCGCAAGGTCATGGAAAACGACACTGGCCAGATGTTCGCCAAAGGCATCATTTCCGGCTGGATGATCGCCACCATGGTCTGGATGATCCCCTCCATGGAAAGCGCCAAGATGTGGATCATCATCCTCATCACTTACCTGATGGCGCTCGGGGATTTCACCCACATTGTCGTCGGTTCCGCCGAGGTGTCGTATCTGGTATTCGCCGGGCAGTTGTCATGGGAGGACTTCTGGCTGGTGTTCGCCGCGCCGACCCTGGCGGGAAACATCATCGGGGGCAGCTTCATCTTTGCCTTGCTCAGCCACGCGCAAGTGCGCAGCGAGAGCGGTACGCCTAATCAGTCGCACCCGCCGGAACACCCAGGCGACGTTGGTGATGAATCAGGCCGGTGAACATCATGGCGATGGCCTGGGCGCGTTTGTTCGGGGCCACCAGCCTGGTCGCCACCACGGAGCCGATACCGAAAGCGGCAACGGCCAAGGCAAGCAAAGCAAAGCGAGTGGCATGCGCAGGGGCTCTGTCTGTAGTCTTGACGCTCTGACCAGGCATACGCATGCCGTGGCCCTGGCTTGAATGAAAAGGGGGCGACGGCAGAATTATTGGAACTGGCTTATGCGCAACTGAATGCGGGCGTGGTCGTTTGCACTATAAACAGCTGCGAACGGATCGCGGAAAATTCATCACCCGGTTGACTGGTAGGAGCTGCCGAAGGCTGGGATCTTTCCACTGCCGCTTGAGTCTTGAGCGAAAGATCAAAAGATCGCAGCCTTCGGCAGCTCCTACGGACGGGATAAGGAGTGTGCCGTGCTTGCAACGGCCTTGGTGCTGGTGGCTGCGCTGCTGCATGCCGCCTGGAATACGTTGATCAAATTCAGCGGCGAGCGTCTTCTGGTGGTCGCGTGCATGGACAGCGTCGCGCTGCTGTTCGCCGTGTCGGCCCTGGGCTTCGTGGCGCTGCCGCCGATGGACATCTGGCCGTGGATCCTGGCGTCGGCGGCCTTTGAGTTGTTGTATCGCTATCTGCTGATCCAGGCGTATCGGGTCGGGGACCTGGGGTTGGTCTATCCGTTGATGCGCGGCTTGTCGCCGCTGGTGGTATTGGCCCTGACGCTGATCTTTGCCGGCGAAGTGTTGACGACTCAACAGACTCTCGGCATTTTGCTGATCCCGTTCGGCATGCTGTGCCTGTTGTGGCAGGGTGGGGGCGGCGAGCGATTGCCCTGGTCGATGCTGCCGGTGGTGGTGCTGATTGGTCTGTGTATCGGCTGCTACACCTACATCGATGGCCAGGCCCTGCGGCGATGGTCCCATCCGCTGGACTACCTGGTCTGGATCACGCTGTTCTGCGCCTGGCCATTCCCGCTGTTGGCCGTGGTGAGCAAGCGACCGGCCTTCGTGCGGTTCTGGCGCGAACAGTGGCGGCTTGGGTTGGCGGTCGGGCTCTGCGTCCTGTTCAGCTACGCCCTGGTGCTCTGGGCCATGCAGTTGGGGTCAATTGCCGAGGCGGCGGCGCTGCGGGAGATCAGTGTGATCCTGGTGGTGCTGTTCGGTATGCGCTACCTGAAAGAACCTTTCGGTCGGCCGCGGCTCTTAGCCTGCGGGCTAGTGCTGATTGGCATGCTGGTGATGAAATTCTGAGCGACTCCCCGATTCTCGATTCCCCTATGAAACTCAAAGAAGGAACTGCGTCATGACGGTTGCCCTGTGGTGTATTTTGATCGCGATCATCCTGCCTTACCTGTGTATCGCCATCGCCAAGATCGGTGGACGATACCGGCTGCAAGACAACCACGATCCTCGGGACTTCCTGGAGACGCTCGAGGGCTTTCCCCGGCGCGCGTATGCCGCGCAGCTCAACAGCTTTGAAATTGCCCCGGCGTTCGCTGCCGCAGTGATCGTGGCGCACCTGGCCGGCAATGCCGAGCTGGTGACCATCAACGTGCTGGCGGTGCTGTTCATCACCAGCCGCCTGCTGTACATCATTTGCTACCTGGCGGACTGGGCCATTCTGCGTTCACTGGTGTGGTTCGTGGGGGCGGGGCTGGTCGTCAGTTTATTCTGTGTTTCTGTCTGAGTCTGGTTGTTGAATCCTGGGGGCCGTGCTGGCCCCCTTCGCGAGCAAGCCCGCGCCCACACTGGCTCTGTGTCGTTCACGAATCAAATGTGGGAGCGGGCTTGCTCGCGAAGAGGCCGGTACAGACAACACATCTCTCAGGGATTGGCGGTGACGGCATTCGCCACCTGTGGCACTTGCGGCAACGTCATGCCCTTGGGCCACAACATCCAGATCTGCCCCTGTTGCTTCATGTCCCCGGCCAGTTGACCGGCGGCATCGCCGGTGCCCCAGAACAGGTCCGCTCGTACTTCACCGGCAATGGCGCCGCCGGTGTCCTGGGCCGCTACCGGTCGGTTCAATGCGCTGCCATCGGGGCGGGTAGTGGAGAGCCATAGCAGGCTGCCCAGCGGGATGACCTTGCGGTCCACGGCCACGCTATAGCCGGCGGTCAGCGGCACATTCAACGAGCCCCGGGGGCCTTCGTTGCTGTCGGGGTTGCGGTTGAAAAACACATAGCTGGGGTTGCTGCCCAGCAGTTCGGGGATCCGTGTCGGATGGGCCTTGGCCCAGGCACTGATGGTGCCCATGGTCACGTCTTCTTTCTTCAGCTCGCCCTGTTCGACCAGCCAGCGTCCGATTGGCCGGTAAGGGTGGCCGTTCTGGTCGGCATAGCCGATGCGCAACTGGCGACCGTCATCGAGCCGAATGCGGCCCGAGCCCTGGATCTGCAGGAATTGCAGGTTCATCGGGTCCGTCAGCCAGGCGATCACGGGCGCCTTCACGCCGTTGGTCTCGATAGTGGCTGCGTCGTCGTAGGGCTTGAGCACCCGGCCTTCGAGGCGACCGCGCAGGCGCTTGCCCTTGAGCTCGGGGTAGAGGCTGTCCAGCGCCACGATGATCATGTCGTCCGGTACGCCGTACACCGGGATGTTGGCGCTGGCGGTCTGGGTGAGGCTGCCCGGGTAGACCGGTTCGTAATAACCGGTGATCAGGCCATTGGGGCTGTTGTCTCCCGAACGCAGACCGTAGACGTCCAGGTTCTGTTTCAGGAAGTTGCGCACGGCGGGAGCGCTCTGCGGCACATTGGCCGCCGCCGCACAGGTGGCTCCCCAGGTCGCGTCGGCCTTGAGCCGGGTGCAGGCGCTGCGCCAGGAGCCGAAACCGGCCAGCAGGTCTTCATCGGAAACCGCTGGCAGCGCTTCCCAGGGGGCGCTGACATAAGTGGCGAGCGCATGGGTCTGGGGCTCTTCGACCTTTTCACCGCGATTGCAGCCGGATAGCAGCGCGATCAGCGGTAGGGTCAATGCCAGGCCTTTGTGCCAGGTCTTGAAGCGGCTGTTCATGAAATTTTTCCTTGCAGTCGTTCGAACGCTGTCAGGCATTCGAACAACCCGTATTGTGAATAGGGCCATTGGTCTTTACCGATGACCCGAGGATACTAACCGCCGTTTCCTGTCCCGAGGCCAAGATGTTTGTAAAACGATTTTCCATGGTTATGCTGGCCTGCCTGATGTTGTCCGCCTGCGGCGGTGTCGATCCCAACTCGCCGCTGGGCCAGCGCAAGGCGATTTTCAAGCAGATGCTCAAGACCAATGAAGAGCTGGGCGGCATGTTGCGTGGCCGGGTCCCGTTCGACGGTGCCCGCTTCGCCGAGGGTGCCGTGCAGCTTGACCAGCTGTCCCGCGAACCGTGGAAACACTTCCCGCCAGTACGCGAGCAGGACCACACCAGCGCCCGGGATGAAGTCTGGCAGAAACAGGCGCGGTTCCAGGAACTGGCACACAGCCTTGAAGCGGCCACCGGGGAGTTGGTGGTGGCCAGCAAGGTCCAGCCCTACAGCGCCAGTTACCTGGGGCCGGCGGTGCAGAAGGTCGAGGATGCGTGCAGTGCCTGTCATAAGGAATTTCGGGACCATTGAGGTGGGACAACTTCAAGTTGCCAGCTACACGCTGCAAGTAAAGGGCTCGCGGTCCGCCGTTACTTGAAGCTTGTAGCTCGAAACTTGCCGCTTATTTATCCAACTCATCCACTGCTTCCTGCAGTTCCTTGCGGGAAGCTGCCAGCTTGTCCTTGCGCTTGTTGATCCGCTCGGGGTCGCCTTTTTTCATGGCTTTTTCCAGGTCGGCCTGGCGGCGGCTGACTTCGTGCTTGGCATCGAGCACCTTGGTTTCACGCTCCTTGCGCAAGGACGCGTCGGTGCAATGGGTGGTGACTTCATTCAGGGCGGTTTCCAGGCCTGCCTGCTGGTCCGCATTGCCGCGGGACTTGGCCAGTTCGATCTGATTGATGATGCCCTGGCGCTTGGCTGCGCAGCCGGTAAGCTCCGGGGTTTGCTCGTCCGCCATCAAGGGCGCGGCCAGGGTGGCGCATAAGACCAGCAAGGCAAAAGGGGGCAGGAAATTCATAGCAACTCCGTAAAAGCTCGCGAGCGGTCGGTCCAGATGCGCTGTTGGAACGCACGTTCGCCCCTTGGGTTCAACTGCGCGGGACAATGTCAGAAACCTTCGACCCCCGCAGCCCGTAATACTTCACTCAACGCCAGCACGTGCGGGTCGCGAAAAAAAGCGCTCAGTTGCGCGGCGCGTCCGGGCCCGATGCCGGCTTCGGCTTGCCATTGTTCGGTCGTCCGTTCGGCGAGCACCTGCCACGGCCCATCCAGGCTGGCCGCTCCGGCAGGCGGTAAACCGAGGGCCTTGAGCCATTGACCGAACGGGCGTTGGTGGGCGCTGTGTAAACTGACGAGCAGGCGGGCGCTGCTGCGTTCGCCGAAGCCGGTCATCTTAGCAAGCTCGGCGGCGTCGAGGGTCATCCAATCCAGCAATCCGTCGAGTCGGCCCGCCGCCAGGAGTTTTTCCCAGGTTCCGCGGCCGACATGGGGCAGGGCGAGGCCGTGCTTGCCGCTGAGCCAGCTCAGCCGGGCCAGGAACTGGCTTTCGCAGCCGGGCGTCGGTTGCCAGCAACTCAGCGGGTGATAATCCGCCGCTACGGGGATCGTGATGGCCGGCCGCTCGACACCGCGCAGTACTACGCCATCGAGTCGCGGGATGGTCAGCCCGGCCAGGCTGATGGCTACCCGGTCTCCGGGACGGATGTCCATGTCCTCCCAGCGCTTGAGAGAGCTGACGCTCACCCGGCGGATCTGTCGGTCGTCGAGCGTGACGGGTTCAAGCTCCAGCAGCGGCGTGATGCGTCCGGTGCGCCCGACCTTGAAGTGCACTTTGCGCACTTCGGCCAGCGCCTGGGCGTAAGGGTATTTCCAGGCCACGCCCCAGAACGGCGCCTGGGCCTGCCAGCGCCCGGCAGGTGGTCGGCGGCTCTGGCGCAGAACGATCCCGTCGCTGGCGAATGGCAGCGCCGTGCGATACCAGTGGTCGCGCCAGCGCTCGGCGTCGGCCGCTGCCTGGACGGGCTGGCTGTAGCCATGGGTGTCGACGAAGCCCAGCGCATTCAATGCAGCCTCCCGCTCGGGCAGGGTGGCGGGACCTTCGGGCCAGTCCCAGGTGAACAGGCCGATACCCGAGGCTTCTTCGGTCGTCAGATCCTTGCGAGCCATCAAGCCCGCCACGGTTGCCCGAGCATTGAGGCTGCCGTCCCTGGCCTGCACATGCTTGTCCAGTCGCCAGTACAGTTCCCCCTGAACGAGCAGGTCCAAAGGCCGGCGCAAGCGTTGGGGAATGGCGTCGATCTTGCGTGCTGTCGGCGTCCAGTCATGGCCTTGAACGCCATCGCCGCGGCTGATCGCCTGATGCAAACGGCCTTCGCGATAGATCAGGGTGACTGCTACACCGTCGACTTTCGGTTGGACCCAGATGTCTTCCCGGTTTTGCAACCAGGCCCGCATGGCGTCGGCATCCTTCAGTTTATCCAGGCCCGTATGAGGGATCGGATGTCGCACTTTGCCGCCCGCCGAGCGCAGCGGGTCAGCGGGTGCCGCAAGATCAAAACAGTTGCGCCATTGGTCCAGTCGCGTGCGGGACTGATCGTAAAGCTCGTCGGCGACCAGCGACCGACCGAGGCGGTGATAGCTGTCGTCCCAGGCGTCGATTTGCCGTTGCAAGGCATCCACCTCCGATCGGGCGCGGTCGTCGGGCCATTCGGGGCAAGACGCGGCGATGACGGGAATGGGGACGAGTATCAAAACGGCGAGTGCACACAATAGCGGCAGCATCGAAGCATCCTTGCTGGGTGATGTGCCTGAAGGCTAGTCACTGACGCGGAGGAGGCGAGGGCTGGATGGTTACCGGATTTTGCCGAAGACTGATGGCATTGCTGTGGCGGTACAGTGGGACGCGATTTGATCGCGCAACTGTCTCTTGAACCCGTTGCTGGCCGGCGCAGAATGGAGTTCCCGATCCACGCAGCCAGGAGTGCACCCGATGGACCTGACGACACTCGCGGTTTTCATTCCGGCCTGTTTCGCCCTGAACATGGCGCCAGGCCCGAATAACCTGTTGTCTATCAGCAACGCCTCGCGTTACGGCTTCGTCCGGGCGTGCAGTGGCGGCATTGGTCGGCTGCTGGCGTTCGCCATCATGATTGCCTTGGCAGCGGTGGGGCTGACGGCCGTGCTGCATACCTCGGAGTTGTTGTTCCTGGGGATCAAGCTCGTGGGGGCCGGGTATCTGTTCTACCTCGCCGTGCAGCTATGGCGGGCCCGACCCGAGGCCGGTAGCGAAGCCGCGATGGGGGCGAAGGGCATGGGGCAATTGGCGCGCCAGGAATTCCTGGTGGCAATCGGTAATCCCAAGGCAATCCTTTTGTTTACCGCGTTTCTGCCGCAGTTCGTTGACCGCTCGGGTACCGTCACCCAGCAATTCGCCGTGCTGGGCGGGTTGTTCCTGGCGTTGGAGTGCATTGCCATCGGGCTGTATTGCTACATGGGCATCTATGCGCGAAAGCTGTTTGCCCAACCCAGCGGCAAGCGCTTGTTCAACCGGATGTGTGCAGGCCTGCTGGCGAGCGCGGCTTCGTTCCTGCTGGTGGCGCGGCGTTCCTGAAGGTCTGCTGGCTTTTGTGGCGAGGGGATAAATCCCCTCGCCACAAAACGCGGTGTGTCAGTTGATACCAAACATGAAAAAGCCCCTGGCGACCAAGTCGCCAGGGGCTTTTTCATGACAGCAGGTATTACAGGCCGGCAGCGGCGCGCAGGGCGTCGGCGCGGTCGGTTTTTTCCCAGGTAAAGGTGGTGAACGTGTCGCCACCGACGGTCTTGGTTTGCGGCGTACGACCGAAGTGGCCATAGGCTGCGGTTTCCTGGTACATCGGGTGCAGCAGGTCGAGCATGGTGGTGATGGCGTATGGACGCAGGTCGAACACTTCACGAACCAGTTTGATGATCTTGTCGTCGCTGATCTTGCCGGTGCCGAAGGTATTCAGGGAGATCGACGTAGGCTGGGCAACGCCGATGGCGTAGGAAACCTGGATCTCGCAGCGCTCGGCCAGGCCAGCGGCGACGATGTTCTTGGCCACATAGCGGCCGGCGTAGGCCGCCGAGCGGTCAACCTTCGATGGATCCTTGCCGGAGAATGCGCCACCGCCGTGACGGGCCATGCCGCCGTAGCTGTCGACGATGATCTTGCGGCCGGTCAGGCCGCAGTCGCCTACCGGGCCACCGATGATGAAGTTGCCGGTCGGGTTGATGTGGAACTGGGTGTCCTTGTTCAGCAGTTCGGCAGGCAGCACGTGCTTGACGATCAGCTCCATCACGCCTTCGCGCAGGTCTTTGTAGGAAACTTCAGGGTTGTGTTGGGTCGACAATACGATGGCGTCGATACCCACCACCTTGCCGTTTTCGTAACGGCAGGTGACCTGGGACTTGGCATCCGGACGCAGCCACGGCAGCAGGCCGGACTTGCGGGCTTCGGCCTGACGCTGCACCAGTTGGTGCGAGAAGGTGATCGGCGCTGGCATCAGCACGTCGGTTTCGTTGCTGGCATAACCGAACATCAGGCCCTGGTCGCCGGCGCCCTGGTCTTCCGGCTTGCTGCGGTCAACGCCTTGGGCGATGTCCACCGATTGCTTGCCGATGATGTTCATCACGCCGCAGGTCGCGCCGTCGAAGCCGACGTCGGAGCTGTTGTAGCCGATACCCAGGATGACGTCGCGGACGATCTGTTCCAGGTCGACCCAGGCCGAGGTGGTGACTTCGCCGGCGATGATCGCCACGCCCGTTTTCACCAGAGTCTCGCACGCCACGCGGGCGAACTTGTCTTCAGCAATGATGGCGTCCAGCACCGCATCAGAAATCTGGTCGGCGATTTTGTCCGGATGCCCTTCAGACACGGACTCGGAGGTGAAAAGGGAGTATTCGCTCATCTCGATGTTTTCCTACAAGTTACCGATGGTGAGTGTCGCCAGCCGGTCGCTGAAAGTGGCGAACCTGGATCTGGAAACCATTACGTAAGCCTACATAGAGGCTTTCCCCGGGCACGAGGCCCGCAGCGGTGGCCCAACGGGCCAGATCGTCCTGTTCAAACCCCAACCAGAGATCACCGCAGGCCTCCCTGGCCCAACTCTGGTTGTGGCTGCATAACTCTGTCACCAACAGGCTACCGCCTGGTTGCAGCAGGCCGGCCATGTGCCTGAGCGCATCGGCCGGTGCGGCGAAATGGTGCAGTACCATGTTCAATACAACGCAATCGGCCTGCAGGTTCACACCCGCCAAGGCATCGGCCAGTTGCAGGCTGACATGAGTCAGCTTTTCGCGTTCGCACACCTGGCGCGCCAGTTCGAGCATGGCCGGGCTGTTGTCCAGCGCTGTCACCTGGCTGAAGCGCCGCGCCAGTTCTGGCAGGAAAGCACCGTCGCCAGGGCCGACTTCAATGGCGGTGGCGGCAGGCTCGAAGCTCAGCTTGTCGAGCAGCGCCACGACGCTCTCGCGGTATTGCGGCAGTCCCGCGATCAGGTCCTGCTGGGCCCGGAATTTTTCTGCTACCCGTGCGAAAAAGTCCTGGCTGGCGGCGGCCCGTTGCCCATGCACCTGGGCGATACGCGCCTGCACATCCGTCGGTAGATCGAGTTCGTCCACTTCGTCCAGCAATGCCGCGTGCAACTTGCCACCCAACAGTTCGGTGTGGGGCAGGGCGCGGCGATAGAAAATGGCGTTGCCTTCGCGGCGGGTTGCCACCAGGTCGGCCTGGGCCAGGACCTTGAGGTGATGGCTCATGCCGGACTGGCCGATGCCGAAGATCTGCGCCAGTTCCAGTACGCCGAAGGAATCGTTGGCCAGGGCCCGCAATACATTGAGCCGCAGCGGATCGCCGCCGGCCTTGCAAAGGGCCGCCAGCTCATCGCTGTCTTCATGGCGAATGGACGGCACGCGTAAGTTCATAGGGCGGCAGTCTAGTGATGGGTCTGGATCATCGCAAGGTCAATATCAAAAAGTTTTGATATTGCTCGATAAATGGCACTTCCTGAAACGGGCTTTACTCTACAAACCATCAGCGGAAAGGTTTCACCTGGCGAAAGCGACTTTATCCACCGGAAAAACTGCTCTGGATGACTATCTGTCATTGCCCCGGGCGGGTGGGTGAGGGAAAATGCACGCCTTTTTTCAGTTTCGTTATTCAAACCCAGGAGATCAGCGATGCCCAGCCGTCGTGAGCGTGCCAATGCCATTCGTGCCCTCAGCATGGATGCCGTGCAGAAAGCCAACAGCGGCCACCCAGGTGCCCCGATGGGCATGGCGGATATCGCCGAAGTGCTGTGGCGCGACTACCTCAAGCACAGCCCGAGCAATCCATCCTTCGCTGACCGTGACCGCTTCGTGCTGTCCAACGGCCACGGCTCGATGTTGATCTACTCGCTGCTGCATCTGACCGGCTACGACCTGTCGATCGATGACCTGAAGAACTTCCGCCAATTGCACAGCCGCACTCCGGGCCATCCCGAATACGGTTACACCCCAGGCGTGGAAACCACCACCGGCCCACTGGGGCAGGGCTTGGCCAATGCCGTGGGTTTCGCCCTGGCAGAGAAAGTCCTGGCAGCGCAGTTCAACCGCCCGGGGCATGACGTTGTCGATCACCACACCTACGTGTTCCTGGGTGATGGCTGCATGATGGAAGGCATTTCCCATGAAGTCGCTTCCCTGGCCGGCACCCTGGGCCTGGACAAGCTGATCGCGTTCTACGACGACAACGGCATTTCCATCGACGGTGAAGTCGAAGGCTGGTTCACCGATGACACGCCGAAACGTTTCGAAGCCTACAACTGGCTGGTGATCCGCAACGTTGACGGCCACGATCCGGAAGAGATCAAGACCGCCATCGAAACGGCCCGCAAGAGCGCACAGCCGACCCTGATCTGCTGCAAGACCACCATCGGTTTCGGTTCGCCGAACAAGCAAGGCAAGGAAGACTGCCATGGCGCCCCCCTGGGTGCCGAGGAAATCGCCCTGACCCGCGCTGCGTTGAAGTGGGAGCACGGTCCGTTCGAAATTCCGGCGGACATCTACGCCGAATGGGACGCCAAGGAAAAGGGTCGTGCCCTCGAAGCCGACTGGGACCAGCGTTTCGCTGCCTATTCCGCCGAATTCCCTGCGCTGGCCAACGAACTGGCGCGTCGCCTCAGCGGTGAGCTGCCGGCCGACTTCGCCGAAAAAGCCTCGGCCTATATCGCCGAAGTCGCGGCCAAGGGCGAAACCATCGCCAGCCGCAAGGCCAGCCAGAACACCCTGAACGCTTTCGGCCCATTGCTGCCGGAACTGCTGGGCGGTTCGGCCGACCTGGCCGGTTCCAACCTGACCCTGTGGAAAGGCTGCAAGGGCGTCAGCGCCGAAGACGCCAGCGGCAATTACATGTACTACGGCGTTCGTGAGTTCGGCATGAGCGCGATCATGAACGGCGTCGCGCTGCACGGCGGCCTGGTACCTTACGGCGCCACCTTCCTGATGTTCATGGAATACGCCCGCAACGCCGTACGCATGTCGGCCTTGATGAAGAAGCGCGTGCTCTACGTCTTCACCCACGACTCCATCGGTCTGGGCGAAGACGGCCCGACTCACCAGCCGATCGAGCAACTGGCGAGCCTGCGTTGCACCCCGAACCTGGACACCTGGCGCCCATGCGACGCCGTGGAATCGGCGGTGGCCTGGAAGTACGCCATCGAACGCAACGACGGCCCGTCGGCGCTGATCTTCTCTCGCCAGAACCTGCAGCATCAGGCCCGCGAAGTCGGCCAGATCGACGAGATCGCCCGTGGCGGCTATGTGCTCAAGGATTGCATCGGCGAGCCTGAGCTGATCCTGATCGCCACCGGTTCCGAAGTCGGCCTGGCTGTCCAGGCCTACGACAAGCTGACCGAGCAGGGCCGCAACGTGCGCGTGGTGTCCATGCCTTGCACCAGCGTGTTCGATGCCCAGGACGCCGGCTACAAGCAGTCGGTATTGCCGCTGCAGGTCAGCGCCCGGATCGCCATCGAGGCTGCTCATGCCGATTACTGGTACAAGTACGTGGGCCTGGAAGGCCGCGTGATCGGCATGACCACCTACGGCGAATCGGCGCCTGCGCCGGCGTTGTTCGAGGAATTCGGCTTCACCCTGGAAAACATCCTGGGTCAGGCTGAGGAATTGCTGGAAGACTAAGTCCAGGAATGTATCGCCTGTTCTGGCGCTATCGCGGGCAAGCCTTGCTCCCAAAGGATGTGTATTCCCACAGGGAAATGCCAATCTGTGGGAGCAAGGCTTGCCCGCGATGACAATCCAATGTTCAGCGCCATATTCATGGATTCACTCAAATCAGAGAGCCCCATGCCCCAACCGCGCCCCTACAAAGTTGCACTCAACGGCTACGGCCGGATTGGTCGTTGCGTCTTGCGTGCATTGTTCGAGCGAGGGGCAGAGGCCGGCTTCGAAATCGTGGCCATCAACGATCTGGCCGACATGGCCAGCATCGAATACCTGACACGCTTCGACTCCACCCATGGCCGGTTTCCCGGTGAAGTGCGGGTCGAGGGCGATTGTCTGCACATTAATGGCAACTGCGTGAAAGTCCTGCGCAGTGCCACCCCCGAAGGCATCGATTGGGCGTCCCTGGGCGTCGATCTGGTGCTCGAGTGTTCCGGCGCCTACCACACCCGCGAAGACGGTGAGCGGTTCCTCGCTGCCGGTGCACCACGGGTGCTGTTTTCCCAACCGATGGCCAGTGAAGCGGATGTGGACGCCACCATCGTCTACGGCGTGAATCAGGATTGCCTGACCGGCCATGAGTTGCTGGTATCCAACGCTTCCTGCACCACCAATTGTGGCGTGCCGCTGTTGCGCCTGCTGGATCAGGCGATTGGCCTGGAATACGTGTCGATCACAACTATCCATTCGGCGATGAACGATCAGCCGGTGATCGACGCCTATCATCACGAAGACTTGCGCCGCACCCGCTCGGCGTTCCAGTCGGTGATTCCGGTGTCCACTGGTCTGGCGCGAGGCATTGAACGGCTGCTGCCGGAACTTGCGGGGAGAATTCAGGCCAAAGCCGTGCGAGTGCCGACGGTCAACGTGTCCTGCCTCGATATGACGATGCAGACCGTGAGTGATACCGACGCCACCGAGGTCAACCGGATCCTGCGCGAAGCCGCTACCAGCGGCCCGCTCAAAGGCCTGCTGGCCTATACCGAGTTGCCTCATGCCAGTTGTGATTTTAACCATGACCCACATTCGGCCATCGTCGATGCCAGCCAGACCCGCGTATCCGGCCCGAGGCTGGTGAACATCCTGGCCTGGTTCGACAACGAATGGGGTTTTGCCAACCGAATGCTGGATGTTGCCGGGCATTACCTGCAAACCGCTTCTAAAAAACCTGCTCTCTAAACAGTTACCCAGGAATTGCGACCCATGACCGTGTTGAAGATGTCCGACCTCGATCTGCAAGGTAAGCGCGTACTGATCCGCGAAGACCTCAACGTCCCTGTCAAGGACGGTGTCGTCACCAGCGATGCGCGTATCCTGGCCTCGCTGCCGACCATCAAGCTGGCCCTGGAAAAAGGTGCGGCCGTGATGGTCTGCTCCCACCTGGGCCGTCCGACCGAAGGCGAATTCTCGGCCGAAAACAGCCTCAAGCCCGTGGCCGACTACCTGAGCCGCGCCCTGGGTCGCGAAGTGCCGCTGGTGGCTGATTACCTGGGCGGTGTCGACGTGAAGGCCGGTGATGTCGTGCTGTTCGAAAACGTGCGCTTCAACAAGGGCGAGAAAAAGAACGCCGACGAGCTGGCCCAGCAATACGCAGCCCTGTGCGACGTATTCGTGATGGACGCTTTCGGCACCGCCCACCGCGCCGAAGGTTCGACCCACGGCGTGGCGAAGTTCGCCAAGGTCGCCGCGGCCGGCCCGCTGCTGGCAGCCGAGCTGGATGCACTGGGCAAGGCCCTGGGCGCACCGGCCAAGCCGATGGCGGCCATCGTCGCGGGTTCCAAGGTGTCGACAAAGCTCGACGTACTCAACAGCCTGAGCCAGATCTGCGACCAGTTGATCGTCGGCGGTGGTATCGCCAACACCTTCCTCGCCGCAGCCGGTCATCCAGTCGGCAAGTCCCTGTACGAACCGGATCTGCTGGACACCGCCCGCGACATCGCCGCCAAGGTCAGCGTGCCGCTGCCGGTGGACGTGGTGGTCGCCAAGGAGTTCGCTGAAAGCGCTACTGCTACCGTCAAGGCCATCGCTGACGTAGCCGACGACGACATGATCCTGGACATCGGCCCACAGACCGCGGCCAACTTTGCCGAACTGTTGAAATCTTCCGGGACTATCCTGTGGAACGGCCCGGTCGGTGTGTTCGAGTTCGACCAGTTCGGCAACGGTACCAAGGTTCTGGCCCAGGCTATTGCCGACAGTGCTGCGTTCTCCATCGCGGGTGGCGGCGACACCCTGGCGGCGATCGACAAATATGGCGTGGCCGAGCAGATCTCCTACATTTCCACCGGCGGTGGCGCGTTCCTCGAGTTCGTCGAGGGCAAAGTGTTGCCAGCGGTGGAAGTCCTGGAAAGCCGGGCCAAGGCCTGAGGCTGCATTGACCAGGCAAGGGAGTGTTTTTATGGTCAAGACGTGGACGCTTTTGTTGTTGACCGCGGCCCTGGTCGCTTGCGGGAGTCACCCGCAAGCGACGCCGGAACCGGCCGCCAGCGATCCGGAGCCAGGCTGCTACCAGGCGAACTGGCAGGCGGAAACCAACCCGGTGCTGAACAAGCGCTCCGGGCCGGACGGTCTGGACAAATACGAAACGCAAACCCCGACCAAGGAACATGGTTGTCCTTGACGGGTCTGACCTTTAACTCATGGCCGGCGACATGCGTCGCCGGTCGAGGAACACGGATGAAAGGCTTGATCGCCGTTGTGGCGTTGGCATTGCTGGCCGGTTGTGCGCAGTTGGGTTTTTCGAGCGCGTCCGAACCCGTGGCGGGTTGGACGACCTGGACCTGTGACAGCGAGGCCAAGGTGCTCTGGCGCTATACCGACGCCACCCGCAAGGCCGTCGACGTGCGCCTCGGTGGGGCCGAGCAGGTTTATCGCCTGAAGCAGGAGCCGGGTGCGTCGGGCGCGCTGTACAGCGACGACATGCTGGCGTTTCACATCAACGGTGATGAAGGTCTGGCCTACTGGGTTGCCACCAATGACTTGATTGGCCGGGGTTGCAAGGCGCGGTAATTGAAACCCCAACGGACCCATGTGGGAGCGAGCCTGCTCGCGGTAGCGATATATCGTCCAATCAGATGTCGACTGATCTACCGCTATCGCGAGCAGGCTCGCTCCCACAGGGTTCTGTGAACGCTGAAGATACAGGTAACACCGAATTCGCGGCCGAGGGCTACCCCCTGACCCGCAATGACTTGAATAGCCACCGCCGCTGCGGCAGGCTGGTACGATTAACGACCCTCGACGGGAGAGATACACAATGGCACTTATCAGCATGCGTCAGATGCTGGACCACGCAGCCGAATTCGGCTACGGCGTCCCAGCCTTTAACGTCAACAACCTTGAGCAGATGCGCGCCATCATGGAAGCCGCTGACAAGACCGACTCTCCGGTAATCGTCCAGGCCTCGGCCGGCGCCCGCAAATACGCCGGCGCGCCGTTCCTGCGTCACCTGATCCTGGCGGCAATCGAAGAGTTCCCGCACATCCCGGTGTGCATGCACCAGGACCACGGCACCAGCCCTGACGTCTGCCAGCGCTCCATCCAACTGGGCTTCAGCTCGGTGATGATGGACGGTTCCCTGGGCGAAGACGGCAAGACCCCGACCGACTACGAATACAACGTACGCGTCACCCAACAAACCGTTGCCATGGCCCACGCCTGCGGCGTTTCGGTGGAAGGTGAGCTGGGTTGCCTCGGCTCGCTGGAAACCGGCATGGCCGGTGAAGAAGACGGTATCGGTGCCGAAGGCGTGCTGGATCACAGCCAGATGCTGACCGACCCGGAAGAAGCCGCTGATTTCGTCAAGAAAACCCAGGTCGATGCCCTGGCCATCGCCATCGGCACCAGCCACGGCGCCTACAAGTTCACCAAGCCGCCCACCGGTGACGTGCTGGCGATCGACCGCATCAAGGAAATCCACAAGCGCATCCCCAACACCCACCTGGTGATGCACGGCTCGTCCTCGGTGCCGCAGGAGTGGCTGGCGATCATCAACCAGTACGGTGGCGACATCAAGGAAACCTACGGCGTGCCGGTCGAGGAAATCGTCGAGGGCATCAAGCACGGCGTGCGCAAGGTCAACATCGATACCGACCTGCGCCTGGCCTCTACCGGCGCCATGCGCCGCTTGATGGCGACCAACCCGAGCGAGTTCGATCCGCGCAAGTTCTTTGGCGCGACCGTGACTGCAATGCGTGATGTGTGCATTGCGCGTTATGAGGCGTTTGGTACGGCGGGTAATGCTTCGAAGATCAAGCCGATCTCCATGGAAGCGATGTTCCAGCGTTATCTGAAAGGTGAGTTGAACGCCAAGGTCAACTAAGTCTTTGGAATCATAAAAACCCGCAGATGCGGGTTTTTATGATTAACAGCAAGTGATGCTGTTATCTCTGTAAATTTACAGAGTTGCTATAACCTGATTCTGTGCTGGGATCACCTTGAACTACATAGGATTGAGCTTGAAGTTGAACCCACTGGTCGGTATTGAGGTTTACGTCGATGGCCCATTGTCCATCGGGACCCGCTACCCCTTGTCCAAATACTACGCCAGTATTAGCCTGTACAATTCTAACTGAGTGGTTAGGCTCTGCCGTTCCCCAAAGTCTGGGTGTAGGGCCAACTCCACCTCCGCCATTTCCGTGGATGACTGGTGTTTGTGCCATGTCATGTACTCCCTTTTATTTTCGATGATAAATGTTCGTTAAAAGCACCGTTAGATTTGCAGTGGTGCTGGTTTCATGATGGAAAAAATTGGCGTTCATGTGACCTGTCATAACTGACAGTTATTTATATATTTTTTGCGTTTTTCCTGGTCTTAATATTCCATGGCTGGCTAGTTACAGTCGATGCTCTTTATATTGCCTTCTCCGTCGACCATAATGCTGAGGCGATTATCCTTTTTTCCTTCTTTAGTCATAAAGATCCCTCCTGGCGATGTGCTTCTTACGATATCCGCTCCCGCTCGAGCCTTTGCATCCTTCTCAGTAGCGGCGTCGAATTTTTTGCCAATAAGATCCTGGACGAGTGCTGCATCGCAGGCGGCCTGCGCATGGGCGGTTGCGCCTAACAACAGGGTCGATGCAAGGATCAGTAATGTATTTTTCATAGATAAGCTCCCTTTGTATGGGCCTCCGTTTACAAACGGGGTGGAGCCAGCCTGAAACTTTGTAATGTTGAAAGCTACTGTCATAGATGACAGTTCTTTATAGGTTTTTGCACTTTTTGGCATATTTGATATTCGATATGAAATACAGCAGCTTCCGACGTTTTGGGCGTCCAGGCGCCCGCTCACCAGATTCAACGGGTGCGAGCTTGTTCGGGATAGCGTTGTGTCAGTTCATGTTGCTGAACCAGCGCATCGCGAGCGGGCTCGCTCCCACAGGTTTTTTATTTTCCTTCGAGCCCACGTTGTTCAATCACCCCAAACACGTCGGTGACATCCTGAACCAGAATCCGGGCGACATTGGTGAGGGTATTGAAGTCGCTGGCGGCGGAATCGCGCAGGGTGGCGCAGGCCATGAGCGTCAGGTAGTCGAGTGTGGCGTGCAAACGTTCGCTGGCGCAGGCGTGGAGTTCGGGGAGTGAGGCCGCGCTGTCGATGAACAGGACGGGTTCGGTGGTTGCGATTGGAGTTAGTGGGGTGAAGCGGCGGGGCGACTGTTCAGTGTTCATGATTATTTCCCAACTCAAACGAAGAAATTGCCGCCGTTTGCTGCGAAACAAATGGGTGGCAGCCGTATGCAGGTTCGCAGACCGAGGAGTTAGGAACTCGGCAGATCCGAGGATCTCCCACACACAGCCGCCATAAAAAGCCGAACGTAGGGAAATCTTCCTATGTCGATTTTTGACGGTTGTGATTCTAACTCACCCGGGCTGCGAAACCCTGTCCCTGACCAAAGCCAGCAGACGAGCCGAACTATAGAAGGCGATTTTCGGCGCAACAACCGACCTGTAGGACGTCCGCAACCCCTGTGGCGAGGGAGCTTGCTCCCGCTCGGTGGCGTAGCCGCCGTAAACCTTGAGGTGAAGGGTGAGTCCGACGAAAGAAGGGGCCGCTTCGCAGCCCAGCGGGGATAAATCCCCTCGCCACAAGGAGCGGATTCCTACGAGATTTTCAGAAGGGCAGGCGCGCAGCATTTCGCTGCTGCGGCGCCTGAGGCGATATCAGGTGTTGTGATCGATATCCAGCTTGCTGAACGTCACTTTCCCGCCTTCGCTGGTATAGCCCGTGTTGTCCTGCACATACACCCCGGCCTTGAAATACAGCGGCCTGACCCGCCACGTGGAGCTGATGGTGGTGTACCAGCTACGACCCGCCGCGGTGATACCCAGGTCCCCGGTCCGATCCAGGTGGATCCGATAAGAGAACGCCTGAGAAAGTTTCACACCGCTGGCGACTGTGATGACCCGGCCCTTGCTGTCATCGGGGCGCATGCGCACTT
Organism: Pseudomonas sp. B21-028; assembly: GCF_024749045.1. Classification (NCBI taxonomy): domain Bacteria; kingdom Pseudomonadati; phylum Pseudomonadota; class Gammaproteobacteria; order Pseudomonadales; family Pseudomonadaceae; genus Pseudomonas; species Pseudomonas sp. B21-028. The sequence goes on along the minus strand of NZ_CP087184.1, from coordinate 6,014,788 downwards.
TGGCGACGATGTCGCCGGTGTCGCTGGCGTCCTTGTACTGGTATTCCAGTTTCACCATGGGTTTGCTGCTGTCCTTGGCATGAATCTGACCGATCACGATCTTGCCGCTGCTGGGCACCTGGTTGACGACCAGGGTCGCGCTCAATTTATTGTCGGCATCGGGATACAGCCAGTTGCGCAAGGTGCCGTCCCTGTAGGTCTCGCGCAATTCGCTGCGTGGGTAGATCGCGTTTTCGGTCTTGGTCCCGGTGACGGGCGACCAGAAATACACGGTGCTGCCTTCGGAGTTGAAATATTTGTCCCGGAATCCATCCACCAGCCGAGGGGTTTCGATGGTTTTCGGCGGACTGCCTTCAGGGATGCTCAGGTTCCAGGTTGCAAGATCGACCATGTTCGGATCCTTTCTGAGAAGAAGAAATGATTTACGCCACAGCCGGAGGCTCTAAGACGCGCTTTTGCTGAGGCCAGATGGAAGCGCGAGCGAGTATTTGGCACATTCGTTCGGCGGAGGGTTGGCGTCAACAGTCCGTCAGAGTTGCGTTTGCCGCTTTTGTGCCCGAGACAGATGACCGTTTGTCGGCCAAGCTGATTTTTCGCGGAACAATTGGCACATGGCCATTTGGCTCTTCGTCGCATACGGACAAAAAAAAGGCATCCGGAAGCGGATGCCTTCAAAGATGGAGCAATAGTTAAAGAGCGGTGTGTTTGATTTCCAGCAGGCTGAACGACACTTTTCCACCTTCGGTGGGGTAGCCGGTGTTGTCCTGCACATATACACCCGCCTTGAAGTACAGGGGCTTGTCCTTCCAGCTCGGGTCAATGGTCGTTCTCCAGTTGTATCCCGCCGCGGTAATGCCCAGGGCACCCTTCGGGCTGAGGTGGATCATGTAGGAGAAGCTACGATCGAGCTTCACACCGGTGGCAACGGTGATGACCTGGCCGGTTTCGTCATCGGGGCGCATCCGTACCTTGGCGACGATGTTGCCGGTGGCGCTATAGGCCTTGTACTGATATTCCAGTTTCACCATGGGGCTGGTGCTGTTCTTGGTGTGGATCTGGCCAATCACGACCTTGCCGCTGCTGGGCACCTGGTTGACGGTCACCGTGGCCCGCAGGGTATTGTCCGCCGCCGAGTACAGCCAGTTCCGCAGGGTACCGTCGCTGTAGGTTTCCCGCAGTTCGCTGCGGGGGTAAATCGCGTTCTCGGTCTTGGAGCCGGTTACCGGCGCCCAGAAAAATACCGTGCCGGTTTCGGCGCTGAAGTACTGATCCTTGAACCCTTGCGCCAGGCGAGGGGTTTCGATAGTCATCGCCGGGCTGCCTTCGGGGATGCTCAAATTCCAAGTGTTAAGGTCGATCATGTTCAGTTCCTGCAATGAAATGTTAGGGCGCAACAACGCGAGGCTCTAGCCCGCGGATTGGGGCGTCCTGATAGCACCGGTTTGAGCTTGTTGTCGTTTTGCGGCGAATGATTGACGTCAAGTGATCGTCACTGTGGTCTATTGCAGTTTCTGTGCCTGAGATGGGTGACCGTTAGTCGGCTATTTTGGGCATTGTCGGGATGATGGCGCGATGACACCTACTGCTTTTCAAAATCACGGTCTAGAGTGAGAACACAGTATTTGTCTGTTTTGCTACGTAAAACGGACGTGGCGCCCCGATAAGAGAAGCAGCATGGAATGCGCGCAACCTACGCTTGGTGAAGACAGCTCCGTCCTTTTGATTGTTGATGATTACCCTGAAAACCTGCTCAGCATGCGGGCGTTGTTGCAGCGTCAGGATTGGCAGGTCATGACCGCAGCCTCGGGTGTCGAGGCCCTTAACCTGCTGCTCGAACATGACATCGACCTGGTTTTGCTGGATGTGCAGATGCCGGACATGGACGGTTTCGAAGTGGCGCGCCTGATGCGCGGCAGCCAGCGCACGCGGCTCACGCCGATCATTTTCCTGACCGCCAATGAGCAATCCCAGGATGCAGTGATCAAGGGCTATGCCAGTGGCGCGGTGGACTATCTGTTCAAACCCTTCGATCCGCAGATCCTCAAGCCCAAGGTCCAGGCGTTGCTGGAGCACCAGCGCAATCGCCGGGCCTTGCAGCGCCTGAGCCAGGATCTGGAAGCTGCCAGGGCGTTCAACGCCTCGGTGCTGGACAATGCGGCCGAGGGGATCCTCGTGGTGGACGAGGCTGGTTGCATCCGTTTCGCCAACCCGTCCACTTGCCGTCTGCTCAATGCAAAGGCCGAGCAATTGCAGGGGACGCCGTTTCTGGACTACCTGCAGAAGCCTCATATCCCACAATGGGTCGATTCCGATATTCATATCGCCTATTGCCGTGGCCAGACCTGGCGTTTGCATGATGCGGTCCTGCGTACCGCGCCTGGTCAACAGGTGTCGGTAGCCTTGTCCTGCGCCCCGCTGCCTTCGGAACAGAAGGCCATGGTGGTGACGCTTCAGGACATGTCGGTAGTCCGGCACCTGCACCAGCAACTCGAATTCCAGGCCGTTACGGACCCGCTGACCGGTTTGCTCAACCGCAGGGGGTTTTATCAGACCGCCGAAAACCTGTTGATGCGTAGCGAGCGGCTGGAAAGCAATTGGGTGCTGCTGTACCTGGATCTCGACGGTTTCAAGCGCGTCAACGACTCGTTGGGACACGATGCCGGTGACCGGGTGCTGCGCTGGGTCTCGGAGCAGTTGAAAGCTTGCCTGCGCCCCTTCGACATCCTGGCGCGTCTGGGCGGTGATGAGTTCACGGCCCTGCTGGACCTGGAGCACCCGGAGCAGGCGGCCAAGATTGCGGAAAAGCTTATCGAACGGGTCGCGATCTGCCAGCAGATCGAAGGCATGGATGTGGCGTTGGGGGCCAGTATCGGCATTGCGACGTACCCGGATTGCGGCGCCAATCTTGACGGGCTGCTGCGTGCGTCCGACATCGCCATGTACGAAGCCAAGCGCGCGGGCCGCCAGCAGTACCGTTTTTACGACCATGAAATGAACGGTCGAGCCCGTTCACGGCTGATGCTCGAGGAAAGCGTGCGCTCGGCTATCGAGAACCGCGACTTCAATATGGTCTACCAGCCACAGGTGAACATCCACGATGGGCGGATTCGCGGGTTCGAGGCGCTTCTGCGCTGGCAGCACCCGAGCGTCGGCGATGTACCGCCGGGCCTGTTCCTGCCCCTGCTGGAGGAAGCACGATTGATCAGCCGGCTGGGCAGCTGGATCTACCATCGCAGCGCGGCCCAGCGCAAAGTCTGGGAGCGAAACTTCGCCGATGACCTGGTGCTGGGGGTGAGCCTGAGCAGTACTCAATTCGGCATGCCGAATCTGGTGACCGAGTTGCGTCAGGTCCTGGAGCGTCATGCGTTGAAGCCTCGACAGCTGGAAGTCGAGGTGACCGAGGATGCGCTGATGCGCAATCCCGACGAAACCCAGAAGCAACTTCGGCTGCTGCGCCACCTCGGGGTGCGGGTAGCGCTGGATGACTTCGGCTCGGGACCGTGCTCGCTGACCCATTTGCGCGACCTTGAACTCGATACCCTCAAGCTCGACCGGCACCTGATCGCCCGATTGCCGGATTCGCCGCGCGATGCTGCCCTGGCGGCCTCGGTGATCGATTTGTGCTCGCACTTGGGCTTGCGGGTGATCGCCGAAGGCGTGGAAACCCTGGAGCAATACCAATGGCTCAAGGACCATGGCTGTGAGTACGTGCAAGGGTTCCTCGTGGCGCGCCCCTTGATCGCCGCAGACACCGATGCGTTCGCCACCCCCTTTGACTGGAGCGCGCTAACGGTCTGAGTTCGTTACACTGACGGCCTTTTCCCACAGTATTGCCGCCCGATGACCGCGCTCAAGTACCTCCAGGCCTATCCCGCCGCCTTGCAAGCTCAGGTGCAGCAGTTGATTGCCCAGGACCGCCTGGGTGAGTACCTGCACCAGCGCTATCCGGGACGACATCCGATCCAGAGCGACAAGGCCTTGTACAGTTATGCGCTGGAGCTCAAGCAGCAGTATCTGCGCAATGCGCCGGCCATCGACAAGGTGTTGTTCGACAACCGCCTCGACCTGACCCATCGCGCCCTCGGCCTGCACACCGCGGTTTCGCGGGTGCAGGGTGGCAAGCTCAAGGCGAAGAAGGAAATCCGCATCGCCTCGCTGTTCAAGGACGCAGCGCCCGAATTCCTGAAGATGATCGTGGTGCATGAGCTGGCCCACTTCAAGGAATCGGACCACAACAAGGCGTTCTACCAACTCTGCGAGCACATGCTGCCGGGTTATCACCAACTGGAATTCGACCTGCGGGTGTACCTGACCTGGCGCGACCTGCAACCACCGAAGGAATGACCGGATGGACGTCAGCAAGACCAAGAGCAGTTTCTATCGCCGCTTGTATGTGGCTTACCTGATCGACAGCGGCGCCGCCAGCAATGTCCCGGCGCTCGTTGACGCGACCGGCATGCCGCGACGCACCGCCCAGGATACCGTCGCGGCGTTGGCGGACCTGGATATCGTGTGCGAATTCGAGCAGCAAGAGGGCGCTCGCAACCATGCCGGGAGCTATCGGATCCGCGATTGGGGAGCGATAGATCGACGGTGGATAGAGGCCAATCTGCTGCGGATCAAGGCAGTGCTCGAATACCCCTGATATGGTCCCATCGCGAGCAGGGGTAGGCATTCCAGATGTGGGAGCGAGCCTGCTCGCGATGACGGCCTCAGGGCCGATGCATGCCGATGTGCGGGATACCATCCTCCAGGTATTCGACCCCCACCACTTCAAACCCATACCGCCCGTAATACCTCTGCAGGTGTGCCTGTGCCGATAATGAAATCGAGGTACCGGGCCAGTGCTTCTCGGCGTGCTTGAGCCCGTGCTCCATCAATGTGTGTCCCAGCCCCTGGCCCCGCGCCTCTGGGGCGATGATCACACGGCCGATCACTACGTCGCTGTTCTGTGAATGAGGATCGAGCAGGCGCAGGTAGGCCACGAGGTGGTTATCCCGCCAGGCCATCAGGTGAAAGGTATCGCCTTCCAGGTCCAGCCCGTCGACGTCCGGATAGGCGCAGTTTTGCTCGACGACGAATACGTCGGCGCGCAATTTGAGAATGGCGTACAGCTGTTCCTTGCTCAGGTCACTGTGGTGTTTGCAGACCCAATCGATGTCCATGTTCTGAATTTCCTGAAAAGCCCGAAGCCAATATTAAGTGCGATGTGTTTGGAAGTCTCCTTCCCGGGTGAGCGAAAATCTGTGACCAAGACCAAATTGCCATCATTCTTCTTTCGCAGCGCTGTAGTCTTTATGTAATCTTCGTCCTAGCGCTGCGCAGCGGTTTCAATGAGCTAATGTTAGGTCGGATGTCTCTGTTTATCTCCCGAATTTCGGCTAAAAACATGGGCTTCGCAACCTTCAAGGATGTATGGCATGCCGCGATTGCATCGAGCTCTTGTTTTGATTGGGTTGCTGTTGCTGGGTCACAACGCCCATGCGCAGAAACTGCGCCTGGTTGCGGATGGCTGGCCACCGTTTACCGACTCCACGCTGGTCAATGGCGGCCTGGCGACCGATATCGTCAGCACCGCCCTGGCGCGTGCCGGCTATGCCACCGAATTTGAACAGGTGCCCTGGGCCCGGGCGATGCTGGGCATCGGCGAGGGGCGTTATGACGTGTTGGTCAACGCCTGGTACAGCGAGGAGCGTACTCATATAGGCCAGTTCTCGGCCGAATACCTGCTCAACCGCGTGCGCTTCCTCAAGCGCAAGGAGGCTTCGATCCAGTTCGACAGCCTGCAACAACTCTACGACTACCCTATTGCTGTGGTTCGCGGTTATGCCTATTCCAAGACGTTCGACGAGAACCAGCAGTTGCAGAAAGTTCCTGTGCATAACTTTGCGATGGCGGTGCGCATGGTCGCTGCCGACCGCGTGAAGTTGACCCTGGAAGATGAGTATGTCGCTCGCTATTACCTGGCCCGCGAATCACCCAAGGTGCGTAACGCCGTCGAGTTCCTGCCCAAGCCGTTGAGCGAAAACAGCCTGCATATCCTGGTCAGCCTGAAGAACCCGGAGCATGAGCGGATCGTGGAGGGGTTCGATCGGGAGATCGCGGCGATGAAGGCCGATGGGAGTTATGCGCGGATCATGGAGATGCACGGTATGTGAGCCGGTTCTGCGCTATCCGTGCCGGCCTCATCGCGAGCAGGCTCGCTCCCACAGGGGGACGCATTCCAAATGTGGGAGCGAGCTGCTCGCGATGGGGTCCGATTGACCGCCGCAGCTTTCAGGCCTCGCTTGTATCCTTGATGAGATGTGCCGCCAGGGTCCGCAACGGTCCAAGCTGACGGCAGATCAACGCCAGTTGCGTCTGTACCAGCCGTTGGCCTTCATCGATTTCGTCAGGCATCTGCTCAAGCTCGTTGGCCAGGGCTTCTTCCTCGTCGCTCTGGATCATGATCGACGTTTTGGTGGCCAGGCCCTGGGCGATTTCGTCGATGCTGGAGACCAGCTTCGCCCCCGCGTCGTCTATCAATTGCTCGCGCACGCTTGTCGGCAGTTCGGTTCCCCGATGGGCACCCAGGCCCGACAGGTAACTGAGCAAAGTGTGGGACAGCACCAAGAAGCGGAACCCGACGTCGGCTTCCTTACGAAAGTGCCCCGGTTCCATCAGCATGTTCGCCAGTGTCGTGGACAACGCAGCGTCGGCGTTGTGGGCGTTGCGTCGGGCCAGGCGATAGGCCAGGTCGTCACTTTTACCGGCGGCGTACTGCTGCATGATCTGCCGCAGGTAGATGCTGTTGCAGGTCAGCGTGTTGGCCAGGACCTTGTTCAGTCGGCGACCCTGCCAGTCCGGCAGGAAGAGGAATACCGCCAGGCCGGCGATCAGGCTGCCGAGCAGGGTATCGAACAGCCGTGGCAGCAACAGCCCGTAGCCGTCGCCGACCTGGTTGAAGCAGAACAGCACCATGACGGTGATCGCCGCTGTCGCCAGGGTGTAGCGGGTCGTGCGGTTGGTAAAGAACACCACCCCGGCGGCAATGGCGAAGCACGACTGCACCAGCGGGTTGGGGAACAGGTCGAACAGCGCCCAGGCCACCGTCAGGCCAATGGCGGTGCCGATGATCCGCTGACCGAGTTTGCGCCGGGTGGCGCCGTAGTTGGGCTGGCAGACGAACAGTGTGGTGAGCACGATCCAGTAGCCCTGGGACGGGTGAATCCAGTGCACCATCGCGTAGCCGACGCTCAGCGCCAGGGGCAGGCGCAGGGCATGACGGAACAGCAGCGAAGTCGGCGTGAGCTGTGTGCGCAGGCGTAGCCAGACATCCTTGAGGTTGTGCGGCGAGCGGTCCAGCAGGCTGCTGTCAGTGGCGTCGGCCAGGGCATCGGGGTTGCTGGCGTCGCTGAGCAAACGGTCAAGCGTGCCGAGGTTCGCCGACAAGGCCCGCAACGAACGCAGCAGGCCACGCCAGGCCGGATTGCTCTGGATGCGCAGGTGCTCCAGAGACGCGTGCAGGTCGTTCAAGGCCTCGGCGAAGCGATCATCGTAGACGAACGGCTGGCGCAGCTGGATCGACTCGGCCAGCGCCTGGCAGGCCTTGCCTTGCTGGCGCAGCAGGCGCTGGCAGCGGAACAGTACGTCGCTGTGGAAGAAGGCGTCGGCCAGGGCGTTGTAGGGATAGTGGGAGGAGCTGGCGCGCTCGTGGATGTCCTGGGCGAGGAAGTACAGTTTCAGGTAACGGCTGACCTTCGAGCCCGGCCGGCCATTGCCGACGCGGTGCAGGATGATTTCCTTCGCCGCGTTGAGGGCCGCCACTACGCGGCCATTCTGTTGGGCCAGCTCCAGGCGCTGGGCTTCGATATCCAGTTGGCGGACCGGTTCGAGCAGCGACGACTTGAGTTTCAGGTAACGCCCCAGCTCGCGGAACAATCGCGCCAGGCTCTGTTGCACCGGCTGGTTGGAAAACAAGACATGCCACAGCACCGAGAGCATGCCGTACCACGCGGCGCCGGCCACCAGCAGCAAGGGTTCGTGCCAGAAATCGGTAACCGCGCCGCCGCGCTGGTCCACGCCGATCACGGTGTAGACCGACAGAATCAAGGTGGCCGAGGCAATCGCGCCATAGCGCTCACCCAGGGCGCCGAGCATGGTCAGGCCGAAACTGGCCAGGGCCAGGGCGATGATAAAGAGGACGGGGTAGGGGAACAGCAGTTCCACCGACAGTGCCGCGACGGTGAAGCAGACCAGGGTCACGGCAAGCGCGTTGAGACGACCCTGCCAGTTATCGTCGGTCTCGGCCAGGGCGCTGGCGATGATGCCCAGGAACAAGGGAATCAACAGGGTCATCTCGTCCAGGTACCAGCACAGCGCCATGCTGCCGGTCAGGGCGATGAACACCCGCACGCTATAACTGAATTTATCCAACGCCCAAAGGCGACGCAGAGACTGACGAAACGAGGTCGATGACATGAAATGCAAGGGCCTGACGGGCAATGACACTAAATTGAGGCAGTAATGACGCCGACGCAATGGCGGCGATTACATGTGGCAGCAAAAAGTGTTCCGCAGTCCACCACTCAGCCCCTGTGGGAGCGAGCCTGCTCGCGATGGGGGCATGTCAGTCAATTCATTATCAACTGAACCACCGCTATCGCGAGCAGGCTCGCTCCCACAGGGGATGTGGCGTGTCAGACATATTGCGCGGCGGCATAACCCGAGGCCCAGGCCCACTGGAAGTTGAACCCGCCCAGGTGGCCGGTGACGTCCAGTACTTCGCCGATGAAATACAACCCGGGGCTTTTCAGCGATTCCATGGTCTTGGACGAGACTTCCCGTGTGTCGACGCCACCCAGGGTGACCTCGGCGGTGCGATAGCCTTCGGTGCCGGCCGGGACGACGTTCCAGCTCGCCAGCTTCTCGGCAATGTCCGCCAGTTCCGCGTGGGTATATTGCTTCATGGGTTTGGAGACGAACCAGGTATCGGCCAGCAGGTTGGCCATTTTCTTGGTGAACAACTCGCCCAAGAGGGTTTTCAGCTCACTGTTGGGGCGTTCGGCCTGCTGTTGTAACAGCCATTGGGGCACGTCGTGGTCCGGCAGCAGGTTGATCTGCACCGTGTCCCCCGGCTCCCAGAACGATGAGATCTGCAGGATCGCCGGGCCGCTTAGACCACGGTGGGTGAACAGGATGTTTTCGCGAAAGCTCTGGTCGTTGCAGCTCACCAGGCAATCGACCGACGTGCCCGAGAGTTCGGTGCACAAGGCCTTGAGTTGATCGGTAATGGTGAATGGCACCAGTCCGGCGCGGGTTGGCAGCAGCTGGTGGCCGAACTGCCTGGCCACCTGGTAGCCGAAACCGGTCGCACCCAGGGTCGGGATCGACAGTCCGCCGGTGGCGATCACCAGGGACTGGCACGCGATGGGCCCGAGGGTGGTTTGCAGCAGATAGCCGCCGTCGGTTCTCTCGATGTGCTCGATCGAGGTGTCCAGGTGCAGGTTGACCCCGACCTGTTCGCACTCATCCAGGAGCATGCCGAGAATGTCGCTGGACTTGTTATCGCAGAACAACTGGCCGAGTTTCTTCTCGTGATACGGCACGCCGTGCTTGGCCACCAGGGCGATGAAATCCCACTGGGTATAGCGGGCCAGGGCCGATTTGCAGAAGTGCGGGTTCTGCGAAAGGAAGTTGCCCGGCTCGGTGTACATATTGGTGAAATTGCAGCGTCCACCGCCGGACATGAGGATTTTCTTGCCGGCCTTGTTGGCATGGTCCAGCAACATCACTTGCCGTCCGCGCCCCGCGGCGGTCAGCGCGCACATCAATCCTGCGGCGCCAGCGCCAATGATCACGACTTCGGTAGAGCGCAAAACGGTGTCCTCTCATGTGTCACCACAAAACCCATTGTGGGAGCGAGCCTGCTCGCGATTGCGGCGGGTCAGTCAAATAAAGGTTGGCTGACCCGCCGCAATCGCGAGCAGGCTCGCTCCCACAGGGGAACTTCGTTGGTTGGGATGGTTACAGGATCCGCACCCGCAACGAACGTCCCTTGATCTTGCCTTCGTTCAGGCGCTTGAGGGCCTGTTTGGCGATGTCCCGTTCCACGGCCACGTAAGCCTGGAAATCGAAAATCGCGATCTTGCCGACCTGGGTGCCGGGGATGCCCGCATCGCCGGTCAGGGCGCCGAGGATGTCGCCGGGGCGAACCTTGTCCTTGCGGCCGGCGGCGATGCACAGGGTGCTCATGGTTGGCAACAGCGGGCCGCCACCCTGGGGCTTGAGGTTGTCCAGCTGATCCCAGCTCAGCGGCGCCTTCTGCAGTTGCTCGATGGCCTGGGCGCGGTGGGCTTCGGACGGCGCTACCAGACTGATGGCAACACCGGTTTCCCCGGCGCGACCGGTACGGCCGACGCGGTGGATATGGATTTCCGAGTCTCGGGCCAGTTCGACGTTGATCACCATGTCCAGGGCATCGATATCGAGGCCACGGGCCGCCACATCGGTGGCCACCAGCACCGACGTGCTGCGGTTGGCGAACATCGCCAGCACCTGGTCGCGGTCACGCTGTTCCAGGTCCCCATGCAGGCCGACGGCGGAGATGCCCTTGGACGTCAGGTGGTCGACGGTTTCCTGAACCTGCTGCTTGGTGAAGCAGAACGCCACGCAAGAGGCCGGACGGAAGTGCGCCAGTACCTTGACCACCGCGTCCATGCGCTCCTCGGGCGAAATCTCGTAGAAACGCTGCTCGATCTGCGCATCGGAGTGCAGTGCCTCGGCTTTCACCTGTTGCGGGTCACGCATGAATTTGGACGACAGCTGCTTGATGCCCACCGGGTAGGTGGCGGAGAACAGCAGCGTCTGGCGACGCTCCGGGGTCTGCTGGATGATGTCTTCGATCGCGTCGTAGAACCCCATGTCGAGCATGCGGTCGGCTTCGTCGAGGATCAGCGTATTGAGGCCGTCGAGTACCAGCGAGCCTTTGCGCAGATGCTGCTGGATGCGTCCCGGGGTGCCGACGATGATGTGGGCGCCATGTTCGAGGGAGGCGATCTGCGGGCCGAAGGAGACGCCGCCGCACAGGGTCAGGACCTTGATGTTGTCCTCGGCGCGGGCCAGGCGACGGATTTCCTTGGCGACCTGGTCGGCCAACTCGCGGGTCGGGCACATGACCAGCGCCTGGCAGCCGAAGTAGCGCGGATTGATCGGGTTCAGCAGGCCGATACCGAACGCGGCGGTCTTGCCGCTGCCGGTCTTGGCCTGGGCGATCAGGTCCAGGCCCTTGAGGATCACCGGCAAGCTTTGCGCCTGGATCGGCGTCATCTGGGCATAACCGAGGGATTCGAGGTTAGCCAGCATGGCGGCGGACAGCGGCAAAGTGTTGAAAGCGGTGGCAATGGTGGTCACGGGACAGGCCTGCAAAACAAAATGTCGCGCAGTGTAGCAGCCTCGTGCCACTTTCTTCGAAAGTTCTGGACGAGCTGTGCGGGGCCATGGGGCGCTGGGAAGGCTGGGCGATTAACCTGTGGCGAGGGGATTTATCCCCGCTGGGCTGCGAAGCGGCCCCAAGAGCTGTGAATAGATCAGATCGACGGCGAGCGCTGCGCACTCGAACGGGGATAAATCCCCTCGCCACAAAAGCCCTTCACCAAAAATCCAGGCTAGTGCTCGATATGCTCATCCGGCCGCTTCGTCCGCCGCCCATCCTGCGTCGACAACTGGGAAAAAATCGTCGCCGCCAGCATCGCCATGGCCCCCACCGTCACGAACGTCAGCTGGAACGCGCCCAGCACCGTGTCGACCCCATCGTTGCCCACCTGGGCGGTAAAGCCGCCGAGCAGGGCGCCGGCACAGGCGACGCCGAGGCTCAGGGACAGTTGCGCTACCACGGACAGCAGGCTGTTGCCGCTGCTGGCGCTGGCATCGTCCAGGTCAATCAGGGTCACCGCGTTCATCGCTGTGAATTGCAGCGAGTTGATCGCCCCCAGCACCGCCAGTTGCGCCAACAGCAGCCAGTACGGGGTGTGCTCGCTGACCAAACCCATGCTCGCCAGCATGATGCCCAAGGCCAGGGTGTTTCCGGTCAGGACGATGCGATAGCCCAGGCGTTCGATCAATGGCCGGGCCAGGGATTTGGCAACCATGGCCGCCGCCGCCAGGGGCAGCATGCTCATCCCGGCCTGGGACGGTGAATAACCCAGGGCCACTTGCAGCAGCAACGGCACCAGGAAGGGCAGGGCGCCGCTGCCCAGGCGGGCGAAGAGATTGCCCAGGATGCCTACTGCGAAAGTCCGGGTCTTGAACAGCGACGGCGCGAACAGCGGATTCTCGACGTGTCCGGCCCGCAACCAATAAGCCGCCAGGCAGGCCATGCCGCCGAACAGCAGCAACATCACCCGCAAGTGCGGCAAATGCAATTCGCCCAGGCCCTCCATGGCGATGGTGATCAGCACCATCGCCGCGCCGAACAGCAGGAAGCCCACGCCATCGAAGCGGGTACGCTCGCCGCCACGCAGGTCAGGGATGAATTTCCACACCGCATAGCAGCCGATCATCCCCACCGGCAGGTTGATGATGAAGATCCAGTGCCACGTCAGGTACTGCACCATCCAGCCGCCCATGGTCGGGCCGAGCAGCGGGCCGAGCAGACCGGGAATGGTGATGAAGCCCATGATCCGCACCAGTTCCGAGCGTGGATAGGCTCGCAGTACCACCAGCCTGCCCACCGGCAGCATCAGCGCGCCGCCCAGGCCCTGGACCACCCGCGCACCGACCAGCATCGTCAGGGAACTGGACAAGGCGCACAGCAACGAGCCGAAGCTGAACAACAGGATCGCGCCGAAGAAGATCTTCTTGGTGCCGAAGCGGTCGGCGATCCAGCCCGAGGCCGGGATCAGCAACGCCACGGTGAGCATGTAGGCAATGATCACGCCCTGCATGCGCAGCGGGTTCTCCGCCAGGTCACTGGCCATGGCGGGCAGGGCAGTATTGAGGATCGTCCCGTCAAGGGACTGCATGAAGAAAGCAATCGCCACGACCCACGGGAGCCAGCGGGCGGTGGTTGCGTCGAGCGGTGCACGGTTGGGCATGGGGCCTCTTGTATGGCGTATTAAACAGGGTGCAGTGATGCTTTTGTGGCTAGAGGATGTATCTGTGGCGAGGGGATTCATCCCCGCTGGATTGCAAAGCAGCCCCCAAACGGCTGAACGCGATCAGTCTGGTCCACCGAGCTGACAGGTCCGGGGCTGCTTCGCAGCCCAGCGGGGATGAATCCCCTCGCCACAGGAAATCTCATACATCAAGGTCATTGTTTTACAACGTCAACGTCAACCGCTTGACCAACGCCCCAGGCAACAACATCGAGGCCGTGGCCCGCTGGCTGTAGGTGCTTGCCGAGAGCAGGAGTTCCCGCTCCCGGGTCAGGCTTTCGAGTTGCGAGCCGAGCAGGCTGTAGACGCTGTCATCGAAGCGCATAGTGCTGACCGGTGCCTGGATTTGTCCGTTTTCGACCCAGAATGTGGCGAAGCGGGTCATGCCGGTCAAGCGTGCGGCTGGCTGATCCGAGTAGTTCAGGTACCAGAGGTTGCTGATATACAAGCCAGTGCCGAGGCGCTCGAGAATGTATTTCTGCTCCAACTGGCCTTCCTGCATGACCAGCGCCGTGGGGTATTCGTAGCTGCTCGCACCGTTGGCGGTGAGGCCGTATTCGGCGGCGCTGCGGGAATTGATCAACCGGGCGTTGGCCGTGCCCTTGGCGATCAGCGCCAGGTCGTCGCGCGGATAGCCTTCATCGGAAAACCCGGGGCTCAAGGAGCCGCTCACCTGCTCGCTCAGCCAGACGACCGGGCTGAGGTACGCATCGCCGGCGTAGAGTTTCTGCAAGGGGCTCTGCTTGCTGGCAATTGCCCGGGCGGAAAATCCCCCTTCGCTGAGCATGATCATGATCTCTTCCAGGGCGGCGGGCGCGAGGTAGGCGCGGTATTCACCGGGCGGCAGCGTGCGCAGCGGCCGGCCGAGAAATGCCAGTTGCTCGCGGGCGTGTGCAAAGCGCTGGGCAAACCCTTCGCTGCTCCATTCATGGCCGGCGTAGCGGGCTTTCACCGCCTGGCCGTTTTCGTGGAACAGGCTGAAGTCGAAGTTGAAGCTATTGGCTTGATGCCAGCCAAACGCCCCCGAAGAACTGGCGAAACCTCGGCTGATGGGGCCGGCGGCGTAGATCCCCACCAGGTCCACGCCTTCCGCGGCCCGGGCGATTTCGGCCACGGCCTGTTCGGTCTCCGGCAGCGGATGGTCCTGCACATGGTTGCTCTGCCAGTGATTGTGGTTGAGCAACAGGTAAGGATCCGGCGGCAGCAGTGGCAGGGTATCGCGCAGTTGTTGCAGGCCTTCGCTCAAGCGCTGCAAGTCTGTCTCGGTCTCGCCGGACAAGGTGATCTGCAGATCGGCGTGGCGCCCGTCATCGATCAGTTTGAAACTCACGCTGGCCTGTTGCACCTGGCCGGCCTGGCGCACCTTGCCATGGTTGAAGCGTACGAAGGCCGAGGACTCCCCGGCGTAGCCCAGGGTGAATTGTTCGGATTCATGCAGCGCAGCGTGTAGCCAGTCGACCAGCGCCTTGAATGCCTCGGCTTGATTGTTGACGGTACTCATCAAGCGTCTCCCCCAAACACATCTACGTTGCTGAACACACAGGCTGGCGACGCATGGCCGACGCGGATGACCTGGTTCGGTTCGCCCTTGCCGCAGTTCGGCGTGCCCAGCACCCGGGAGGTACTGGCATCGCCCACGGCCCGCAGGCTCTTCCAGAATTGCGCGGAAATGCCTCGGTAGTTGGGATTCTTCACCACGCCCTTGAGCTCCCCGTTTTCGATCAACTGGCCCCATTCGCAGCCGAACTGGAACTTGTTGCGTGCATCGTCGATGGACCAGGAGCGGTTGGTACGCATCAGCACGCCGCGCTCGATGTTCTGGATCAACTGTTCCAGGGGCTGATCGCCCGGCTCGATGTTCAGGTTCGCCATGCGGTCGATGGGCGCGCGGTTCCAGCCGCAGGCGCGGCTGTTGGCGACGCCGTCCAGGCCTGCGCGAAACTGTGACAGCGCGCCGCCCAATGGGCGCAGCAACAAGCCTTCGCGAATGAGGAACTGCTTGCTGGCGGCGCTGCCGTCGTCATCATGGCTGTAGCTGGCCAGTTCCTCGGGAATGTCCGGGTCGAACGTCACGTTCAGCAGGCTGGAGCCGTACTGCAAATGGCCGAAATCGCTGGTCTTGACGAAGCTGGTGCCGGCGTAGTTGCGCTCGTCCCCCAAGATGCGGTCCAGTTCCAGCGGGTGGCCGATGGATTCATGGATCTGCAACATCATCTGGTCTGGCATCAACAGCAGGTCCCGCGGGCCTTGCGGCGTGTTCGGCGCCATCAGCAATTGCAGCGCCTGATCGGCAATTTTTTGCCCGGCACCGATCAGGCCGCAACGGCTGATCACATCGAAGCCACCCTGCTGGCCGAAGTTCTCGCGACCCAGGGTGCGGGTCTGGCTGTCATGACCGTCGAAGGCGGTGACGTCCAGTGCCGGATAGATGAAACGCTGGGCCTGACGCAATTCGGCGCCGGCACTGTTGAGGTAGATCTGCTCGACCTGGGTCAAGCCGATGCTGACCTGCCAGTTCACCAGACGTTCGTCCTGGGGCACCGTCGCCGATTCGTCGCCGAGTAATTGGTAGCAATCGCCCAAGGAGGGGAACGCCTGGTCGAAATGCGGCGAGAAGTAATCGGCACGGTCGCTGGCCACCGCCTGCTCGCGCAGGTCGAGCAAGGCGTGGGGCTTGAGCCGGCGGGCCCGTTGCTCGGCGTGTTCGAGTGCTGTTTGCAGGCCGGCCTGGGACAGGTCGTTGGTGGCCGCATAGGCTTCGACACCGTTGACCCGCACGGTGAGCATCGCCCCTTCGTCACGACCCAGGCTGGGCGGTTCGGCGATGTTCTTGCGCACCGACAGATGCTGGCCGGACTCGCGCACGTAACGCAGGGAAAAGAATTCAGCGCCCGTGCGCAAGGCAGCAAAACGCTGCTTGAGCTGGGGGTGGAAGTCGAACATGAAACCTCCTTGTCTGGAGTGGCGGTGCAGCGAGGTGCGGCGCATTGACGCGGCGGCTCTAGAGTAGGCCTGGGCGGGGGAGGGATCAAGGGATGTGGGAGGTCAGGACGCACGCTATCGCGAGCAGGCTCGCTCCCACAGGGGATCTGTGTCGGACACAATATTTGTGTTCACAACGGACTCTCTGTGGGAGCGGGCTTGCTCGCGAAGGCGGTGTGACAATCGATGAAGATGTCGGATATGCCGGCCTCTTCGCGAGCAAGCCCGCTCCCACACTGGACCTTAGTGGTCACAAGAGTTGTGTCCTTCGGAGATCCCTGTGGGAGCGAGCCTGCTCGCGATAGCCGCGCTGCGGTGTTACTGCACGGTTGGCGCCACCTCGCGCACCGGCTTGCCCTTGACCGGCGCATCGCCGGCCACATAGTACGGCGCGGTGCTGCGTGGCAGTGGCTTGCGGCCGCGGATCTTGTCGGCGATTTTCTCGGCGATCATGATTGTCGGCGCGTTCAGGTTGCCGGTGGTGATGATCGGCATGATCGAGGCATCCACCACCCGCAGGCCTTGCATGCCATGCACGCGGCCTTCACCGTCCACCACCGCCATGTCGTCGGTGCCCATCTTGCACGAGCAGGACGGGTGGAAGGCGGTTTCGGCGTGTTCGCGGATGAATTGGTCCAGTTGCTCGTCGGTCTGCACCTCGATGCCCGGGCTGATCTCGCGCCCACGGAACGGGTCCAGCGCCGGCTGCTGCATGATCTCGCGAGTCAGGCGGATGCCGTCGCGGAACTCTTGCCAGTCCTGCTCGGTGGCCATGTAGTTGAACAGGATGCTCGGGTGCTGGCGCGGATCCTTGGACTTCGCCTGGATCCGGCCCCGGCTTGGCGAGCGCATGGAACCCATGTGCGCCTGGAAGCCGTGCTCCTTCACACCGTTGCTGCCGTTGTAATTAATCGCCACCGGCAGGAAGTGATACTGGATGTTCGGCCATTCGAATTCCGGACGGCTGCGGATGAAACCGCCGGCCTCGAACTGGTTGCTGGCGCCGATGCCGGTGCCGTTGAACAGCCATTCGGCACCGATGGCCGGCTGGTTGTACCAGAGCAGCGACGGATACAACGAGACCGGTTGGGTGCAGGCGTATTGCAGATAGAGCTCCAGGTGGTCCTGGAGGTTTTCACCGACGCCCGGCAGGTCGTGGACCACCGGGATGTCGAGGCTTTCCAGCAGTTTGGCCGGGCCGACGCCGGAGCGTTGCAGGATCTGCGGCGAGGCGATGGCGCCGGAGCACAGCAGCACTTCCTTGCGCGCCCGGGCTTCGACGCGCTCTTCAGCGGCGCCCACCAGGTAACGCACACCCACGGCACGCTTGCCTTCGAACAGGATCTTGTCGGTCAGGGCATGGGTGACGATGGTCAGGGTCGAACGCTTCTTGGCCACATCCAGGTACCCGCGCGCTGTGCTGGCGCGCCGGCCATTCGGCGTGACGGTGCGGTCCATCGGGCCGAACCCTTCCTGCTGGTAGCCGTTGAGGTCTTCGGTACGCGGGTAACCGGCCTGCACGCCGGCCTCGACCATGGCGTGGAACAGCGGGTTGTTGCCGGGCTTGGGCGTAGTCACGCTGACCGGGCCGTCGCCACCGTGATAGTCGTTCGGGCCGATGTCCCGGGTTTCGGCTTTCCTGAAATAAGGCAGGCAGTCCAGGTACGTCCAATCCTCGAGACCGGGCAGTTTTGCCCAGTTGTCATAGTCCAGGGCGTTGCCACGGATGTAGCACATGCCGTTGATCAACGAAGAGCCGCCCAGGCCCTTGCCACGACCGCACTCCATGCGCCGGCCGTTCATGTGTGGCTCGGGATCGGTTTCATAGGCCCAGTTGTAGCGTCGGCCTTGCAGCGGGAACGCCAGGGCGGCGGGCATCTGCGTGCGAAAGTCGAGGCGATAGTCCGGGCCGCCGGCTTCGAGCAGCAGGACGGTGACGCCTTCGTCTTCGGTCAGGCGGGTGGCCAGGGTGTTACCGGCGGAGCCGGCACCGATGATGATGTAATCGAATTCTTGGGACATGAAATGCACCCTCTTTTTGAATTGGGTTCAGGTCGCGCTTGCCGGGATGCCACGTAACCTGTGGCGAGGGGATTCATCCCCGTTCGGCTGCGCAGCAGTCGCAAAATCAGCAACTGGTTGTGTCTGAAGGCATGCAGCGTCTGGATTGGGGCTGCTACGCAGCCCAGCGGGGATAAATCCCCTCGCCACAAAGGCTTCACTCCAGATCTCGCGCCGACTCAGAACACCGACGCGTAATCGCCCAACTCGACCTGTACCGATTTGATGCGCGTGAAGTTGTTCAGCGAACTGATGCCGTTCTCGCGGCCCACGCCCGATTGTTTGTAGCCACCGACCGGCATCTTCGCGTCGGACTCGCCCCAGGCGTTGATCCAGCAGATACCGGCTTCCAGTTGGTGGATCACGCGGTGGGCGCGGTTCAGGTCGCGGGTCACGACACCGGCGGCCAGGCCGAACTCGGTGTCGTTGGCGCGGCGGATCACTTCTTCTTCGGTTTCGTAGCTGAGGATCGCCATCACCGGGCCGAAGATTTCTTCCCGCACGATGGTCATCTCGTCGGTGCAATCGGTGAACACGGTCGGCGCGACGAACGCGCCCTTGGCGAACTCGCCCTCGGTCAGGCGCTTGCCGCCACACAGCAGGCGTGCGCCTTCGGCCTTGCCCTTCTCGATATAGCCCAGCACGCTCTCCATGTGGGCGAAGCTCACCAGCGGGCCGAAGTTGGTGTTTTCGTCCTCTGGGTTGCCGATGCGGATGCGCGCCACGCGCTCGGCGATCTTGGCTTCGAACGCAGCCTTGAGATGGCTTGGCACGAACACGCGGGTGCCGTTGGTGCAAACCTGACCGGAACTATAGAAGTTGGCCATCATCGCGGTGTCGGCGGCGCGATCCAGGTCGGCGTCGTCGCAGATGATCAGTGGCGACTTGCCGCCCAGTTCCATGGTCACGTCCTTGAGCGACGAGCTCGAGGCGCTGGCCATGACTTTTTTGCCGGTGTCGGTGCCGCCGGTGAACGAGACTTTCTCGATGCGCGGGTGCTCGGTCAGCCAGGTGCCGACTTCACGGCCGCTGCCGGTCAACACGTTGAAGACTCCAGGCGGAACGCCGGCTTCGGTGTAGATCTCGGCCAGCTTCAGGGTGGTCAGCGAAGTGACTTCGCTTGGCTTGAAGATCATCGCGTTGCCGGCCGCCAGGGCCGGTGCGGACTTCCACAACGCGATCTGGATCGGGTAGTTCCACGCACCGATCCCGGCCACGATGCCCAGGGGCTCGCGACGGGTGTAGACGAATGAGGTATCGCGCAACGGGATCTGCTCGCCTTCAATGGCGGGCACCAGGCCGGCGTAGTATTCCAGCACGTCGGCGCCGGTCACGATGTCGACGTAGCGGGTTTCGGAGTAGGCCTTGCCAGTGTCCAGGGTTTCCAGGGCGGCCAGCTCATCGTTGCGCTCGCGCAGGATGTCGACGGCGCGGCGCAGGATCCGCGAGCGCTGCATGGCGGTCATGGCGGCCCAGATTTTCTGGCCCTTTTCAGCACTGGCCACGGCGCGCTCGACGTCTTCTTTCGTCGCACGCTGCACTTGGGCAAGCACTTCACCGTTGGCAGGGTTGATGGCTTCGAAAGTGGCGTCGCCGCTGGCATCGCTGTACGCGCCATCGATGTAGAGTTTTTGCAGTTCGAAACGGGCCATAAAGTCCTCGCAAGTGCATAAGTGGTTGGCTGCCCCCGTGCGCGTCTTCTAAAGCTGACTACGCGGCTCGGCGGCGGTTCAGGTTCAGGAGTCGAGCGGTTCTGTGTGCTCTGGCGCCCCTGCCTTGCCCAGTTGGAAATCCATGTATTCGTAAGCGATCCGGTGTGCCTGGGCGGTGTCGAACGCGTCTCCCGACAGCGCCCCGCGCAGCCACAAGCCGTCAATCAGCGCGGCCAGGCCCCGTGCCGCGCTGCGTGCCTCGTCAAGGGGCAGGGCGCGGCGGAACTGGCCACACAGGTTGGAATACAGACGGTGATCGTTGATCCGCTGCAACCTGTGCAATGACGGGTGATGCATGCTGGTGGCCCAGAAGGCCAGCCAGGTTTTCATTGCCGGGCCATTGACCTGGCTGGCGTCGAAGTTGCCTTCGATGATTACTTTCAGGTGCGCTCGCGGACTCTTGTCCTCCAGCGCCAGCCGGCGCGCGGTGACGTTCTCGCTCAGCACCTTCATCAGGTACTGGGCCGTGGCCGCGATGAGGCCATTCTTGTCTTGGAAATAGTGACTGATGATGCCGTTGGACACGCCGGCCAAACGGGCGATCAGTGCAATGCTGGCGTCCCCCATGCCGACCTGATCGACAGCCTGCAACGTGGCTTCGATCAATTGCTGGCGGCGGATGGGCTGCATACCGACCTTGGGCATTGGGTGCGTTTCCTCGGGTCATTTGGCGAACGGAGACTGTCCGGCGGAGCGATAAACAGTCTATTTTGTTTTGATTGAACGTTCAATCAATAAAAAAACGGGCGTACTTCAAGGTTCAAGGATCGCTTTCCAGGAATGCAAAACCCTGTGGAAGCGAGCCCGTGGGAGCCGAGCTTGCTCGCGATGAACGATGACGCGGTTTGCAGTTAAACCGTGTCGACTCCATCGCGAGCAAGCTCGGCTCCCACGGGCTCGCTCCCACAGGGTTGAGATTTAGCCCAGGTTCTTGCCAAGCAGTGCGTGGTACAGCTCGCTGTCGCCGAGTATTCCGACTACTTTCTGGTTATCGTGGAGCACCAGTTTATTGCCGGTCTGGTAACGGATCTGCAACGCGTCGCGCATGCCGATGTTGGAGTCCACCAACGTCGGACGACGACCCAGGCCTTCGACGGGTTGCCCCTGGACCCAGTTCTGCAGGTCCAGTGCTGCGCCGTTCTGGCGTGCACCCTTGATGGTGTTGCCTTCGGCCAGGTCGAGCCAGGAGTCGCCACCCGGATCCAGGCACACCGAACCGTTGATGCGCTTGCAGTTGTCCAGGGTGCGCATCAGGCTGCGGCCACACAGGACGTTGAGCGGGTTGGTATGGGCGACGAAAGTGCGCACATAGTCGTCCGCCGGGTTCAAGACGATTTCTTCCGGCTTACTGTACTGGATGATCCGGCCGTCTTTCATGATCGCGATCCGGCTGCCCAGCTTCAGGGCTTCGTCCAGGTCATGGCTGACGAACACGATGGTCTTGCTCAACTTGCGTTGCAGCTCCAGCAGTTCGTCCTGCAGGCCTTGGCGGATCAGCGGGTCGAGGGCCGAGAACGGTTCGTCCATCAACAGAATGTCGGCGTCCATCGCCAGGGCGCGGGCCAGGCCGACCCGTTGCTGCATGCCGCCGGACAACTCGTCGGGCTTCTTGTTGCGCCACTGGGCCAGGCCCACCAGCTCGAGTTTCTCATCCACCAGCTTGCGCCGTTCCTTTTCCGGACGGCCCTGCATTTCCAGGCCGAAGCTGATGTTCTCGCGCACCGTCAGCCAGGGCATCAGGGCGAACTTCTGGAACACCATGGCGATACGCTTGGTGCGCATCATCTTCAGTTCGACGGGGCTGCAGGAGGCAATGTCGATCTGCCGGCCTTCATGCTCGACGAACAACTTGCCACGGCTCACGGTGTTCAGGCCGTTGATGCAGCGCAGCAGGCTGGATTTGCCGGAGCCGGAGAGGCCCATCAGCACGCAGATTTCGCCTTTCTCGATGTCCAGGCTGGCTTTTTCCACGCCAACGATTTGCCCGGTCTTCTTCAGGATCTCGTTGCGGGTCATGCCTTGGTCGAGCAGTTTGAGGGCTTCGCGTGGATCCTTGGCGAAGATCACATCGACCTGATCGAAGCGGATTATGCTCATGCGTCACCCCCTGCTTTGGCGTCGGGTTGTTTGCAGATACGGTCGAGCATGATCGCCAGCAGTACGATCGCCAGGCCGGCTTCGAAGCCCAGGGCGATATCGGCGGTGTTCAGTGCGTTGACCACGGGTTTGCCCAGGCCGTCGGCACCTACCAGCGCGGCGATCACCACCATCGACAGCGACAGCATGATGCACTGGGTGACACCGGCCGCGATGCTTGGCATCGCATGGGGTAGTTCGATACGCGACAGGAGCTGGCGACGGGAGCAGCCAAAGGCCTTGCCGGCGTCCATCAGTTCTTCCGGAACGTCGCAGATGCCCAGGTAGGTCAGGCGGATGGGCGCGGCAATCGCGAACACCACCGTGGAGATCAGACCCGGGACCACACCCAGACCGAAGAGGGTCAGGGTAGGAATGAGGTAGACGAAGGTCGGTACGGTCTGCATCAGATCGAGTACCGGACGCATCATGGTGTAGAACATCGGCTTATGCGCGGCAACAATGCCCAGCGGCACACCGATCACGACGCAGACCAGGGTGGCGAACAGCACCTGGGCCAGGGTTTCCATGGTTTCCTGCCAGTAACCCAGGTTGAGGATCAACAGGAAGGAGGCAATGACGAATACGGTGAGGCCCCATTTGCGCTGGATGAAATGCGCCAGCAGGGCAATCAGGCCAATCAAGGCCAACGGGTTGAACCAGGTCAGCGCAAATGTCACGCCGTGAATCATCGTTTCCAGGAACAGTGCGATGGCGTCAAAGGTGCTGGCGCCATGTTGCGTCAACCATTCGACGAAGCTCGCAATGTACTGGCCCAAGGGTATTTTCTGATCAATCAGCATGGTAGTGAACGTCCGCATGCAAGGGATAAACAGCCCGGGCGGGTGGACCCGCCCGGCATAACTATTACTGTGCGAGCTTGGCTTTCACGGCCTCCAGGCCAGGTTTACCGTCAATGGTGGTCACGCCAGCGAGCCAGGTATCGAGTACCTGTGGGTTTTTCTGCAGCCAAGCCTTGGCGGCAGCTTCAGGCTTCATCTTGTCGTCCAGGACGTTGCCCATCAGTTTGCTTTCCATGTCGACCGTGAACTCGAGGTTCTTCAACAGCTGGCCAACGTTACTGCATTCCTGGGTGTAACCCTTGCGGGTGTTGGTCGCCACGGTGGCGGCGCCAAAATCCGGACCGAAGAAATCGTCGCCGCCGGTCAGGTATTCGATGCTGAAACGGGTGTTCATCGGGTGTGGTGCCCAGCCGAGGAACACGACGTCGGTGCCGCGCCTGGAAGCACGGTCGACCTGGGACAGCATGCCCGCTTCGCTCGACTCGACAACCTTGAAGCCGGCGTCCTTCAGGCCGAAGGCATTCTTGTCGATCATGCCCTGGATCAGGCGGTTGCCGTCGTTGCCCGGTTCGATGCCGTAGATCTTGCCGTCGAGTTCCTTCTTGAACTTGGCAATGTCGGCGAAGTCGTGCAGGCCTTTGTCGTACAGGGCCTTGGGCACGGCGAGGGTGTACTTGGCGCCCTTGAGGTTGGTGCGCACGGTTTCCACGGTGCCGGCGTCGCGGTAGGCCTTGATGTCGTTTTCCATGGTCGGCATCCAGTTGCCGAGGAACACGTCCATGTTCTTGCCGTCGGCCAGGGACTTGTAGGTCACCGGCACGGAAATCATGGTGGTCTTGGTCTTGTAGCCCAGGGCCTCGAGAATCACGCTGGTAGTGGCGGTAGTCACGGTGATGTCGGTCCAGCCGACGTCGGAGAAGTTAACAGTGCTGCACTGTGCGGGTTCAGCAGCGTTGGCCAGCATGGGAAGACTCAGCATGGCGGCCAACAACAACTTCTTGGAACCTTTCATGAGTGGACTCCTGGTGTTTTATCGGCGGTGCCCGGTCGGGACAGCCGCGCTTTTTATTGGATGTTGCAGTTGGGGCGCGTGAACACTGTTCTGACACGCGGCCTTGAAAACGAGCCGTAACCGATCATGTACCAGTGCAAATCTGTCGCCTACAGGGTGAGTCGTATCCAGTACAGGGAGGGTCGCATCCAGTGTCGGTGACGTCGTTTACAGATTTTTTCCGCCTCTGACAGGTCTTTGGCACGCAAAAAAACGGCGAAAAACCCTGTCATGGGACGGGCGACGTTGGTGGGCATAATTGCGTCGGTGTCAGACGTCGACCCCTGTTGCAAAAGCCGGATGATGCGGCCATCCCGGCGTTGAGCGTAGCAGCTCCGTCACCGGGCGCTCCTGCGCCCGGATGTGCCCGTTCTGGAGGTTCTAGGCAATGGCAATCAGTGTATTCGACCTGTTCAAAATCGGTATTGGCCCGTCCAGCTCTCACACGGTCGGCCCGATGCGCGCCGCGGCGCTGTTTGTCGAGGCGTTGCGGGCAAAGGCGCTGCTGAACGACGTGCGGCGGGTCGAGGTGCAGCTTTATGGTTCGCTGTCGGCCACCGGCATCGGCCACGGCAGCGATACCGCGGTCATCATGGGCCTGATGGGTGAGTGGCCGGATGCGATCGATCCGTCGCAGATTGCACCGCGCATCGCCCAGTTGCGCGAAACCGAGACCCTGCAACTGGATGGTCGCCTACCGGTGCCTTTCGTATGGTCCCGGGACATGCGCCTGCTCGACGAGAACCTGCCGTTTCATCCCAATGCCATGACGTTGGTGGCCGAAGGCGCCAGTGGTGAGTTGTTCCGCGACACCTATTATTCGGTTGGTGGCGGTTTTGTCGTCGATGAGGCCCAGGCCTCCAGCGGCGTAGCGGACCTGGATACCACCCAGTTGCCTTACGATTTCTCCAGCGCCGAAGAACTGCTCACGCTATGTCGCACCCACAACCTGCGCGTGGCCGAACTGATGATGGCCAACGAAAAGGTCTGGCGCTCGGAAGAAGAAATCCGCAGCGGGCTGATGAAGCTCTGGCGGGCCATGCAGGATTGTGTCGAGCAGGGTCTCAAGCATGAAGGCATCCTGCCCGGCGGTCTGAACGTGCGTCGGCGCGCGGCCAAGTTGCACCGCAGTCTGCAAGAGTTGAACAAGCCGAATGTCATCGGCTCGACCCTGAGCGCGATGGAGTGGGTCAACCTCTTTGCCTTGGCGGTCAACGAGGAAAACGCCGCTGGCGGGCGCATGGTGACGGCGCCGACCAATGGCGCGGCGGGGATCATTCCGGCGGTACTGCACTATTTCATGAAGTTCAGCGAGGCCGTTACCGACGCCAACGTGGTGGATTATTTCCTCGGCGCGGCGGCAGTGGGCATCCTGTGCAAGAAGAACGCCTCTATTTCCGGCGCCGAAGTCGGTTGCCAGGGCGAAGTGGGCTCGGCCTGCGCCATGGCGGCGGCGGGCCTGGCGGAAATTCTGGGAGCCACGCCGGAGCAACTGTGCAACGCGGCGGAAATCGGCCTGGAACACAATCTTGGCCTGACTTGCGACCCGGTGGGCGGTCTGGTTCAGGTGCCTTGCATCGAGCGCAACGCGATCGCCGCGGTAAAAGCCATCAATGCGGCGCAAATGGCGTTGCGCGGTGACGGCCAGCATTTCATCTCCCTCGACCGGGTGATCCGCACCATGCGTGATACCGGCGCCGACATGCACGACAAGTATAAAGAGACGTCGCGCGGTGGGTTGGCGGTCAGCGCGGTGGAGTGCTGATAGAGACCTGCGCGGTCCTTGTGGCGAGGGGATTTAGCGAAACGTCGCACCGCCCCGCTGGGCTGCGAAGCAGTCCCGATTTCAGACACTCATGGTTGTCTGAAGAACCACAGGGCCGCTTCGCGCCCCAGCGGGGATAAATCCCCTCGCCACAAGAGCCTTGGAACTGCTCAATAAATGAACATTACGCCATAAACCCGCCACCTTTTAGCGCGTCGCAATCAGATAAGACCCCTGTTGTCGGATCAGCCGGTGCGCAGCTTTCGACCGTTCGTCCCCCGCGCTTGCGGTGACACTGTGGCGAAACCGGCGCAGCCCAGTTCCCACAAGTGATACCGAACTGCTCACCGCCCGCAGTGGCAGGCGTCAGATGCCCTTGATGACCCCGATAATCCACACGCAATACGCGCCTTATTTAGACGGCTCGGCATGTCGTTTTCAGGATTTGTTGAATGCGTATTCAAATTTAGGCACGGCAATTGCTCTATCCATAACAAAGCCCGTCTCCTGCGTAGAGACCGAGGGCAATCACCAATAAAAAGAGCCTCCGCCTGAGGCCATCACCCGCTTTGTGTGAGGAGATACCGCCATGACGTCGACCCACTCCGGGGCTCAACCCCAGAACCGTGCGCCTCAGTCCATCGGCTTTTTGCTGCTGGACAATTTCACGCTGATTTCCCTGGCGTCCGCAGTGGAACCTCTGCGCATGGCCAACCAGCTATCCGGTCGCGAGCTATATCGCTGGACCACCCTCACCGTGGATGGCGGGCAGGTATGGGCCAGTGATGGCCTGCAGATCACCCCGGACGCCTCCATGCACAAGGCTCCGGCCCTGGATACCGTTATCGTCTGTGGCGGCATCGGCATCCAGCGCACCGTTACCCGCGAACACGTGTCCTGGCTGCAAGGCCAGGCCCGTCAGTCCCGTCGCCTTGGCGCGGTCTGCACCGGCAGTTGGGCATTGGCCTGCGCCGGTCTGCTCGATGGGTTCGATTGCAGCGTGCACTGGGAATGCCTGGCGGCGATGCAGGAAGCCTTCCCGCGAGTGTCGATGAGCACCCGCCTGTTCACTCTCGACCGTAACCGTTTCACCAGCTCCGGCGGCACCGCGCCGCTGGACATGATGCTGCACCTGATCAGTCGCGACCATGGTCGCGAGTTGTCGGCGGCCATCTCGGAAATGTTTGTCTATGAACGTATCCGCAACGAGCAGGATCACCAGCGTGTGCCGCTCAAGCACATGCTCGGCACCAACCAGCCGAAGTTGCAGGAAATCGTCGCGCTGATGGAGGCCAACCTCGAAGAGCCGATCGACCTGGACGAACTGGCGGTATATGTCGCCGTGTCCCGGCGTCAGCTGGAGCGGCTGTTCCAGAAATACCTGCACTGCTCGCCGTCGCGCTATTACCTCAAGCTGCGACTGATCCGTGCACGGCAACTGCTCAAGCAGACGCCGATGTCGATCATCGAAGTGGCATCGGTGTGCGGCTTTGTCTCCACGCCGCACTTCTCCAAGTGCTACCGCGAATACTTCGGCATTCCACCACGGGACGAGCGCGTCGGTTCCAACACCACGCAACAGGTGGCGATGATGCCGTTGCCACAGGCCCTGGTGCTGTCGCCGTTGTCCGGTCCGCTGTCGGCGTTGAGCCAGGCGCGTAACGAGTCGACGTTTGCCAGCGTAAGGCTCTAAACCGAGGCGCTTTCATCGCGAGCAAGCTTTGCTCCCACAGGCCTGGACTGCTCCCAAGGGTTGCATTTGTGTCCAACTTCTTGGAGGCAGTCCAGGCATGTCGATAAGCCTGCGGGAGCAAAGCTTGCTCGCGATGGGTTTTTCAGGCGCTGTGGTTCTGCTGGTATTGCGCCAGTGCCGGCAACAGCTGCTTATCGATCGCCTGGCGCACGGCCGGCAGGATGGTGGCGCTGCTGGTGTACATCTCCTTGACCATCCGGCGCAGTTCATTGGCACGAGCCTTGTCCAGGCCGCGCACCGCACACTCGCAGGCCTGCTCGGCGGTAGAGCCGCTGGGTATCTGGAGGCCGAGAGCCTTGAGCTGGCCCAGCAGGTCTTCCTGGTCGATCAAATCGGCGTGCATCATGACGCTTTTCCTTGTTCATGGATGGGGGCGTGATCCGATTCTGGTAGCCACCCGAAGCGGCGGCAAGGGCAAATCGTCGCGATGACCTATATGGCTATGAGCGTGTCGTTTTCGGCTAACTGACGCTGATCGGGACTGGGCACACTGGCCTCAAGCTGAATCACGATGGTTTGGTCACCCTCGCGCGACAGCTCCTCCAGTAACGCCTCCTGCCCCGATCCTGTCACGGCTTGATCGGGGATTTTTTTGCCTGCGTTGTCCATGCCGACGCCATCGCGAGCAGGCTCGTTTTCACATAAAGCCCCATTTCCCTGTGGGAGCGAGCCTGCTCGCGATGGCCGCGGCGCGGTCTAGCGCTGCAACACCAGAATCCGCGACAGCAACTCATCCCGATCCACATAGCAGCCCTGGAAATGCCGCGCCCCGGTGGCCGGGTCGAAGGCGTTGCGGGCGTGGAGGGTGCGGCGGTTGTCGAAGCACCACAACTGGCCGGGCTCCAGCCGCTGTGTCAGGCGAAATGACGGCTCGCGGGTCAGGGCGATGAAGCGCCGGTAGGCGCGGTAGAGCCTGGGCATCTGCTCGACCGAGGTGTCGAACGGCCCGCGCAGGAAGTTGGCCATGCGGATTTCCGCAACCTGCCCCAGCGCGTCCAGCGCGATGATGGGCGCCAGGCAGCGATAGTCGCTGTGGCGGTCCTTGTTGCGGAACTCCACCGGGATCTCGCATAACGCGGCAAAGGCCTCGGGGTCTTCCTGGCGCAAGGCTTCGGCGATGGCGAAACCGTCGACGAAAATGCTCTCGCCGCCGGCGGCGTCATTGACCAGGCAATGCAGGAACTGCAACCCTGGCTGCAATTCCCGGGTCGGCAAGTCGCTGTGCAGCGGCAGGTTGAAGGCGGTGTAGGCATTACTGTCGGCATCGGCCTTGGATTGCACATTGAACAGCACGCCGAAGTTGCTCTCGCGGATGAACGAGATGCGCTGGGCAAGCTGTTTCAGCGAACCGGGTTCGGTGGGCACGCCGCGCACCTGGGTCAGGCCGATGTCCCGTACCGCCAGCAGCCATTGCAGCAGCGCGTCGGTATCTTCCATCAGCGTCGGGTAATCGAATACCGGCAAGTGCAGATCGTGTTTCCATAATTGGCGCTTGGCCTTGCCTGCCAGGCGCTCGACCCTGGATTCATCATCGTAGGCGTGGGCGCGCAGCCAGCCCGGATCGAAGCGGCTGCGGTGGCCGTCCTGCCAATCCACGCACAGGCAGTCTTCGGCATCGAGGTTGATCGCGCCAGGCGCCAGGTCCTCGGGCACATCGACGATTTCCAGCACCTGTTCCCGGGTAACGGTATAGACACAGTCTGGGCAGGGGCAGTTATCCCGTAGCCATTGATGATGAAACGGGCTGATCCGGCCGTCGGCCCAGGTGACCTGTATCCGGTCGGCGAAAGGGCTTGCCGCAGTCAACGCGCAAACCCGGGGGTAGCGCCGGGAGTCGGCAACAGCGGCAGCGGTGTTCATGGCGATCTCCTTGTCGAGGTTCAGCGGGCAGGAGGCAGGGCGATGACCCGACCGATGCAGGCCGGCGATGGCAGGTCGGATTGTTCGCTGATCAAGGCCTTGAGTTTGCCCAGGGTCGGCTCGGTGAAGGGGGCCGAGCGCGGGCCCGCCAGATCGACGTGCAGCAACATCTGCTCGTTGCCCGCCAGCTCCTTGTCCCCGCCAACCAGGTGCAGGCTGTGGTAGAGATGCAGGCGTTTGGCGTCGTGACCGATGATCTGCGTATGCACCTCGACGTCGGCGTCGACCTTCACTTCGTGCAGGTAATTGAGGTGCAATTCGAGGGTGAACAGCGAGTGGCCGCTGGCGTCGCGGTTCTGGCTGTCCATGTCGAGCATGTCCATCAGCGCGTCGGTGGCGTAGCTGAAAATCAGCAGGTAGTAGGCGTCGCGCAGGTGGCCGTTGTAATCGACCCATTCGGGGCGGATGTGGGTTCGGTAGGTGGTGAGGGTGGGCATGGTTCAGGTTCCGACAATTATGTTGGTTGGGCGGACGCTATCGCGAGCAGGCTCGCTCCCACAGGGTTCTACTGAGTGAAATCAATCATGTTCACACCGCCAAATACCTGTGGGAGCGAGCCTGCTCGCGATGGGGCCAGAGGGACAGGCCCGGAAATCAAGGTTTACTCAGTGAAGGCCATGCCATGCCTGGCCTTGGTGGCCCTTACCGCCTCCAGCACCGCCAGCAGGCAATCGTCGCGATAGCGCTCCAATGCTGAGATGCTGTGATTGCCCAGTTGTGCGCTGGTCCCATCCACCACGTCATCGATCAGCTTCTCGGTCAGTTCGGGGGCCGGCAGGTAGGTCCACGGCAGTTGCAACGCCGGGCCGAACTGGGCCATGAAATGACGCATCCCGGCATCGCCACCGGCCAGCGTGTACGTCAGGAACGTACCCATGAACGACCAGCGCAGGCCGGCGCCAAAACGGATGGCATCATCGATTTCGCCGGTGGTCGCCACGCCGTCGTTGACCAGGTGCAGGGCTTCGCGCCAGAGCGCTTCAAGCAGTCGATCGGCGATGAAACCGGGCACTTCCTTGCGCACGTGCAGGGGGCGCATGCCAAGCGATTCATAGACCTGCATGGCGGCCCGGATGGCTTCGGGCGCGGTGTTCTTGCCACCGACCACTTCCACCAATGGCAGCAGGTAGACCGGGTTGAACGGGTGACCGACCACGCAGCGTTCCGGATGGGTGGCGCCTTCGTAGAACTCGCTCGGCAACAACCCGGACGTGCTGGAGCCGATCAGCGCGTTGGGTTTGGCGGCGGCGCTGATCTGGCTGTGCAGGTCGAGTTTGAGGTCCAGGCGCTCGGGCGCGCTCTCCTGGATGAAGTCGGCATCGCGCACGCATTCTTCGATGGTCGCGACAAAGCGCAGCCGGTCCTGGGAGGCGTCAGGCGCCAGGCCTTGTTTCTCCAGTGCGCCCCAGGCACTGGCGACGCGTTTGCGCAGCGCTGCCTCGGCACCCGGTGCCGGGTCCCAGGCCACCACGTCCAGGCCATGGGCCAGGGCCCGGCTGACCCAGCCGCTGCCGATGACGCCACTGCCCAGGGCGGCGAAGGTCTTGATGTCGGTGATAAAGCTCATGGTGGTTTCCTGAAAAGGGTCGGTAATCTTCTGTGGGAGCAAGGCTTGCCCGCGATGACGGCGGCACATTCAACGCGGATGTGGACTGTTCAATCGCCATCGCGGGCAAGCCTTGCTCCCACAGAGGGGAGAGTGGAGGGGGCGGTCAGCTGCGCTTGATCAGGCCCATTTTCTTGCGGCCTTCAGCGGGCGTGAGCACGCGGGCACCGAGGCGGCTGAGGATTTCGCCGGCTCGTTCCACCAGTTGGCCGTTGGTGGCGAGCACGCCTTTGTCCAGCCACAGGTTGTCTTCCAGCCCGACCCGCACGTTGCCGCCCAGCAGCACCGCCTGGGCGGCCATCGGCATCTGCATGCGACCGATGCCGAAGCCGGCCCACACCGCGTCTGCCGGCAGGTTGTCGACCATGGCTTTCATGGTGGTGGTATCGGCCGGCGCGCCCCAAGGAATGCCCAAGCAAAGTTGGAACAGCGGGTTGTCCAGCAGGCCTTCCTTGATCATCTGTTTGGCGAACCACAGGTGGCCGGTGTCGAAGATCTCCAGTTCGGCCTTGACCCCCAGCTCGGTAATGCGCCTGGCCCCGGCCCGCAGTTGTGCCGGGGTGGAGACGTAGATGGTGTCGCCGTCGCCGAAATTCAGGGTGCCGCAATCCAGGGTGCAGATTTCCGGCAGCAGCTCTTCGACATGGGCCAGGCGGGTCAGCGGTCCCACCAGGTCGGTGTTGGGACCAAACTCCATCGGCCGCTCGCCGCCGCCGATCTCCAGGTCGCCGCCCATGCCGGCGGTGAGGTTGACGATGATGTCCACGTCGGCCTCGCGGATGCGCTCCATCACTTCGCGGTACAGCGCCACGTCGCGGCTGAACTTGCCGGTCTGCGGATCGCGGACGTGGCAATGGACCACCGTGGCCCCGGCCTTGGCGGCTTCGACGGCGGCCTCGGCGATCTGTTTCGGTGTGACCGGCACGTGGGGGCTCTTGGCGGTTGTGTCGCCAGCACCGGTGAGTGCGCAGGTGATGATGACGTCGTGGTTCATGGTGCGGTTTCCTTCAGGCGTAGTGAGTCACTGCGCAGCCGGACGGGCGCCGCGCAGAGGGATAACGTTCGATCAGTTACTGGTCAGTTTCAGGTTGTCGGCGGCCGGCTTGCCGTCGAAGGTGGTCACGCCTTCGAGCCAGCGCTGCTTGTCCTGGGGATGGTCCTTGAGCCATTGCCGGGCCGATTCGAGCGGATCCTTGTGATCCAGCAGCGGCTGCATCATCCGGCTCTCGTCCTCGGCGGTGAAGGTCAGGTTGCTCAGCAACCGGCTGACGTTCGGGCATTGTTCGGCGTAGTTCGGCGCCGTGACGGTCCATACCGTGGCCATGCCTTCATTCGGGCCGAGGGCGTCTTCGCTGCCGGTGAGGTAGGTCATTTGTACGTTGACGTTCATCGGGTGCGGCGCCCAGCCGAAGAACACCACGGCTTCCTTGCGTCGCACGGCACGGTCCACGGCGGCGAGCATGCCGGCCTCGCTGGACTCCACCAGTTGGAATTTGCCCAGGCCGAACTGGTTCTTGGCGATCATCGCCTTGATCTGGGTATTGGCGCCGGAGCCGGGTTCGATGCCATAGATCTTGCCGCCCAGCTCCTTCTCGAACCTGGCGATGTCGGCGAAAGTCTTCAGGCCCTTGTCGGCCAGGTAGGTCGGCACGGCCAGGGTGGCGCGGGCGTCCTTCAGGCTGGGTTGCTCCAGTACCTTCACCTGCTTGGCCTCGACGAACGGCGTGATGGTCTGGGTCATCAGCGGGTTCCAGTAGCCCAGGAACAGGTCCAGGCGCTGGTCACGGATGCCGGCGAAGATGATCTGCTGGGAGGCGCTGGTCTGTTTGGTCTGGTAGCCGAGGCCGTCGAGCATCACCTGGGTCAGGGCGCTGGTGGCGATGACGTCGGTCCAGTTGACCACGCCCAGGCGCACGTTCTGGCACGCGGCGGGTTCGGCGGCCAGGGTGGCGGCGCTCATGCCCAGGAAGGTGGTACCGCTGAGTGCAAGAACGCAGGAGCTGATCAGTCGTTTCATGTCGGGTTCCTCGGCAGCTTATTGTTATGGGTTCCGGCGTCTGCGCGCCGGTGATGCCAAGTTACGCAGCCGACCCTTTCGCAAAACGCACTGCGGCGACTCGCACTTGCACTGCGGCGACCTCTTGAACGGCTCTGGCAAGTGGCGTATCAAGATCTCCACGCTACCCGTCGAGTGCGCCATGTCCCAGGATTTCTACTTTCTGCTGATGCCGGGCTTTTCGGCCATCGGTTTCATTTCGGCCATCGAGCCGTTGCGGGTCGCCAATCGCTTTCGCGGCGAACTGTACCGCTGGCATGTGTTGAGTGCCGATGGCGGCGCGGTCCTGGCCAGCAACGGCATGTCGGTCAACGCCGATGCCGCGCTGGAACCGTTGAAGAAGGGCGCAACGTTGTGGGTGGTGGCGGGGTTCGAGCCGCTGAAGTTCGCCACGCAGGCATTGCAGCGCTGGTTGCATCGGCTGGACAAGGAGGGCGTGACCCTGGGCGGCATCGATACGGGCAGCGTGGTCCTGGCCGACGCGGGGCTGCTGGAAGGGCATCGGGTGACCCTGCACTGGGAGGCCATCGAGGCATTCAAGGAGTCCTATCCGCAGCTCAGCGTGACCCAGGAACTCTTCGAAATCGACCGTCGCCGCATCACCTGTGCCGGGGGCACTGCCTCCATCGATCTGATGCTGGACCTGATCGGCCAAGCCCACGGCGCCGACCTGGCGATTCAGGTCAGCGAACAATTCGTGCTCGGCCGCATCCGTCCGCGCAAGGATCACCAGCGCATGGAGATCGCCAGCCGCTACGGCATCCGCAACAAGAAGCTGGTGCATGTCATTGGTGAGATGGAAACCCACAGCGAACCGCCCCTGAGCACCCTTGAGCTGGCCGAATCCATCGGCGTCACCCGGCGCCAGCTCGAACGGCTGTTCCGCCTGCACCTGAACGACACCCCCAGCAACTTCTACCTGCGCCTGCGCCTGGAAAAGGCCCGGCAACTGCTGCGCCAGACCGACATGAGTGTGCTGGAGGTGAGCATCGCTTGCGGGTTCGAGTCACCGTCGTATTTCACCCGCAGTTACCGGGCGAGGTTCGAGCGGTGCCCTCGGGAGGATCGGCGCAAGGTGGTCTGATGGCCGAACACGGGCTTCTGTGGGAGCGAGCCTGCTCGCGATGACGGTGGCAAATCCGATAGGGATACCTACTGATCCACCGCCTTCGCGAGCAGGCTCGCTCCCACAGGAGATCTGCTTATTGCTTCATCAGCGCCGCGCACGCCGTTTTGTACGCCTCATGCTGATACTTGTTCAGCGTCGCTGGCAGGGCGAAGTCGTGTTTCTTGTGTTGCGCGTTGATTGTCTGCGGTGACAGCAACGTCACGTCGCAACCCTCCAGCAACTGCAAGACCCCTTCGATTTTGAAGGTGGTCGGGCCGCCGGCAAACTCGCCTTTCTTGCCGCGTTTCTTGATGGCGATGCGTTCGATAGCGTTTTCGGCGACGAACGCCCGTACCCGGGCAGCGAAAGCCTTGACGTTGGCGGCTTCGTCATCATCGTCCAGAGCGATTTTCCGGGTGTTCAGCGCGACGTGACTCAATGTCTGTTGGTCCAGCGAAGCGACGGCGATGATCGCTTCGCTGCCTTTGATTTCGATGCCGCAGATAATCATTCGAGCCTTCGGAGTTGGGGGACATGAGGCTCAAGTCTATCCATATCGGAGCTGGGGGACGTGGTGATTTTTATTGCCTCAGTCCAGGGACTTGCGCAAATCCAGCATGATTTTGTCGAAGTAGTCGACCCGGATGACGCCGAAGCGGGGGTACTCGAAGTCCAGGATCACATACAACACGCCGACCATGACCGCCGCGTAGCCCAGGCTGTGCAGCCAGTGACGCTGCGCCGTACCGGCCATGCCGTAGCCGATCAGCACGGCGCTGACCAGGGTCATGGTCACCAGCATCAGGTAGATGATCAGTGGCGGGTGGGTTTCGTGGGCCACGGCGCGGGTGGTGGTGATATCGATCATTTCGTTTTGCGCCTGCAACGCACTGACCCCAAGGGTCGGCGTGGGCATCTGCAGCAGGGCGGCGACGGTGTGTTTCCAGATGGTTTGCTGCAAGTCATTGGCCCGGTCATGGGCGGCTTCGTCGATCTCGTCCTCGCGCAAGTCGCGGTAGTAGTCGATCCGGGCGTCGACATAATCCCTGAACGCCTGGCGTACCGCCGGTTGCTCGCCGGCCGGTAGCAGGTCCAGGCGCAGCCAGGCGGTGCCCATTGCGTTGGTTTCGGCAACGATCAGCGCTCGCCGTTGATCCAGGCGCGAGGCCGCGCCGGAGAAGGTAAAGGCAATCAGCAGCGCCAGCAGGCCGAACACCGCGCCTTCAATCGCGCCAATGCCCTGGCGGGCACCCTCCGGGTCCAGGGCAAGATGACGGTTGCCGATCCTGCGACCGGCCTCGATGCTCAACACGATGGCGATGAAAATGACCACGCCGTAGAGGGGCAGGACGGTAAGCGCGTGCATACGAAAATCCCTTGATTGTCGTGCTCGACTTGTCTGTACGGCTGGATCCGGCCGATGCCCGGTGGGTGCCTCAAAGGGTGAAGTTGTCCCGTCCCTGGATGGAGAAGCTGCCCTGGATAAGGCTTCCGGCGGGTCCGAAAGTGAAATTGCCAAGGTAGGTTTCTTCCTCATGATTGAAAATCACTGAGACGGAGCCGTTGTCGGCATCGTTGGTCAGGAAGCATGTCTGGCCGTTCTCTGCCCACATTGTCCAGTAAGTGACGTGCACCTTTTGCTCCCCGATCACCAGGGTCTCGGTGGTCACCTCGGGGTCGAACACCATTTCGATGCCGCGAATGACCCGCTCAGGGGCCGTGTCGTCCGGCACCTGGACGGCGGAAAGGGTCAGGCGCAGCTTTCGGTCCGTCGTGTAATAGTCGTAGGCAAAATTGATCATGGTGGACTGGAACGGCGCACCGTCTTCCAGTTGAGCGACCGCATTGCCGGATGAGGGATTTTTCCGCGTCTGGGGAAGAGTATGTTGGGTCAGCATGATCAGCTCCCTGGCGATTAGGCCAAAGTCACGTGAATTCCTGTCACGTGCTGATCCTAGGCTTCTCCGTTTCGCCCGCCTACTGTCAGAGTTGACAGTAGGCGGCTGGTGGCCTGTATGGCTGATTCAATGATCGGATTAACCGGAAAAGCTACTAGAGTTCCAGTTGATCGGCGTGGATACCAAAGGCCGCGGCGATTTTCTCGCGAGTGGCCCGGCGGGGTTTTGCAACGGACTCCTGCTGGGCGAAGGCCGGTTGCGAGATGCCCAGGCGCCTGGCAACGTCGTCCTGGGTCAGGTTCAAATGTTCGCGCCAGGCACGGATGGGGGTTGCGCCGTCTACGATTCGGCTGACGACTTCATGGGGAACTAGATTGCTATTCACTAGCTAATTTACTCCTGTCCGATCGACTCCAAAAACTCCGACCGATCATCGCTCACCTGGGCCATGCAGTCGTTCTCAGCGATCTTGTACGCTTCGCTGCCCGGTTTGGCCGGGAAGGCGGCGATGACGCAGTCGGCGTCGCGCTGCTTCTGCCACAGTTGCTGGGCGGCCTTGATCTTGGCGGTGATGTCGTTGAGCTGGGCCTTGTCGCTGCCGTAGCGGGTCTGCAGGCGTTCGTTCAGGCTTTGCAGGTTTTCGCTCAGCAGTTGTTCGGCAGCCGTCTTGCCGTAGGCGGAGCAGGCGAGGGTCTGGACGTCGTTTTCAACGGCGTCGCAGGGGTTCTGTTCGGTGTCTTCAGTCGCGTGGGCGACGGTGCTGATCAGTGCCAAAGCCAGGAAGATTGATTTCATTGCGTTGCCGCTCGAGTCCAGTGAAAACCAGTGATGCAGCGGATTCTGGCGCAAGCGCCGGGCAAAGAACAGACGGCGAGGGTGGGCCTCGCGCAGCCCTTTGTCGCGTATTGACGCTTTCGGCAATTCCCCTGTCGTTTTTGCACCGGGTCGCCATGGCCCTCAGGCATATGCTGGCCCCAAAGCGCCGGCAGACGATTCGGCGCATGAAATCCGATAAAAGGGGACTGCCTGATGAGCCCAGCCGAATTGCACGCCGACAGCATCGTTATCGACGGGCTGATCATTGCCAAATGGAACCGCGAACTGTTCGAAGACATGCGTAAGGGCGGCCTGACCGCTGCCAACTGCACCGTGTCGGTATGGGAAGGCTTCCAGGCCACCATCAACAACATCGCAGCCAGCCAGAAACTGATCCGCGAAAACAGCGACCTGGTGATCCCGGTGAAAACCACCGCAGACATCCGTCTCGCCAAGGAACAGGGCAAGACCGGCATCATCTTCGGCTTCCAGAACGCCCACGCCTTCGAAGACCAGCTCGGTTATGTCGAGATCTTCAAGCAGCTCGGCGTCGGCGTGGTGCAGATGTGCTACAACACCCAGAACCTGGTCGGCACCGGTTGCTACGAGCGCGACGGCGGCCTGTCGGGCTTCGGTCGTGAAATCGTCGCCGAGATGAACCGTGTCGGCATCATGTGCGACCTGTCCCACGTCGGTTCCAAGACCTCCGAAGAGGTCATCCTCGAGTCGAAGAAGCCGGTCTGCTATTCCCACTGCCTGCCGTCCGGCCTGAAAGAGCACCCGCGCAACAAGTCCGATGAAGAGCTGAAGTTCATCGCCGACCACGGTGGCTTCGTCGGCGTGACCATGTTCGCGCCGTTCCTGGCCAAGGGCATCGATTCGACCATCGACGATTATGCCGAGGCCATTGAATACACCATGAACATCGTCGGTGAAGACGCCATTGGCATCGGTACCGACTTCACTCAGGGCCATGACCAGGCGTTCTTCGAGATGCTGACCCACGACAAGGGCTATGCCCGTCGTCTGACCAGCTTCGGCAAGATCATCAACCCCCTGGGCATTCGCACCGTGGGCGAGTTCCCGAACCTCACCGAAACGCTGCTCAAGCGCGGCCATTCCGAGCGAGTGGTACGCAAGATCATGGGTGAGAACTGGGTGAATGTTTTGAAAGACGTCTGGGGCGAATAAACGCCGCTGCTGCACTGAATCCTTTACCTGCGGCCAACCGCGTCGCAGGCAACATCACGAATTTCCGGAGTCA
The DNA here is from genome assembly GCF_024749045.1 of Pseudomonas sp. B21-028. Lineage (NCBI taxonomy): Bacteria > Pseudomonadati > Pseudomonadota > Gammaproteobacteria > Pseudomonadales > Pseudomonadaceae > Pseudomonas > Pseudomonas sp. B21-028. The sequence continues at coordinate 5,976,724 of NZ_CP087184.1, read as the reverse complement.
AGTTTCAATGGCCAAAATCGCCCCTCAACTGCCTATCGAAGTCGACAGCGAAACCGGTGTCTGGACCTCCGACGCCCTGCCGATGCTCTATGTGCCGCGTCACTTCTTCGTTAACAACCACATGGGTATCGAGGAAGTGCTGGGCGCCGACGCCTACGCCGAGATCCTCTACAAGGCCGGCTACAAATCCGCCTGGCACTGGTGTGAAAAAGAAGCCGAATGCCACGGCCTGGAAGGCGTCGCGGTGTTCGAGCACTACATGAAGCGTCTGTCGCAACGTGGTTGGGGTCTGTTCAAGATCCAGGACATCGACCTCGACAAAGGCACCTGCAGCGTCAAGCTCGAACATTCGGCATTCGTCTATGTGTACGGCAAGGTCGGGCGCAAGGTCGACTACATGTTCACCGGCTGGTTCGCCGGTGCCATGGACCAGATCCTCGCTGCTCGCGGTAGTTCGATCCGTACCGTGGCCGAACAGGTCTATGGTGGTTCCGAAGAAGGCCACGATGACGGCCTGTTCATCACCAAGCCGTTGTAAGTCGAGGATTGCGCCATGGCTTTTGAAGCAATGTTCCAGCCGATCCAGATCGGCAAACTGACCATCCGCAACCGCGTGCTCAGCACCGCTCACGCCGAGGTCTATGCCACTGACGGCGGGATGACCACCGACCGGTACGTGAAGTATTACGAAGAGAAGGCCAAGGGCGGCATCGGCCTGGCGATCTGCGGTGGTTCGTCGGTGGTTGCCATCGACAGCCCGCAGGAATGGTGGAGCTCGGTGAACCTGTCCACCGACCGCATCATCCCGCATTTCCAGAACCTGGCCGACGCCATGCACAAGCATGGCGCCAAGATCATGATCCAGATTACCCACATGGGCCGTCGCTCGCGCTGGGACGGCTTCAACTGGCCGACCCTGATGTCGCCGTCCGGTGTCCGTGAGCCGGTGCACCGTGCCACGTGCAAGACCATCGAGCCGGAAGAAATCTGGCGGGTGATCGGCAACTACGCCCAGGCTGCGCGCCGGGCCAAGGCCGGTGGCCTGGACGGCGTCGAGCTGTCCGCCGTGCACCAGCACATGATCGACCAGTTCTGGAGCCCACGGGTCAACAAGCGTACCGACGAATGGGGCGGCAGCTTCGAAGGCCGGATGAAGTTCGGCCTGGAAGTGCTCAAGGCCGTGCGCGCCGAAGTGGGCGACGACTTCTGCGTCGGCATGCGTATCTGCGGTGACGAGTTCCACCCGGACGGTCTGTCCCATGAGGACATGAAACAGATCGCCAAGTACTACGACGACACGGGCATGCTGGATTTCATCGGCGTCGTGGGTTCGGGTTGCGACACCCACAACACCCTGGCCAACGTCATCCCGAACATGAGTTATCCACCGGAGCCGTTCCTGCACCTGGCCGCCGGTATCAAGGAAGTGGTCAAGGTCCCGGTGCTGCACGCGCAGAACATCAAGGACCCGAACCAGGCCACGCGGATCCTGGAGGGCGGTTACGTAGACATGGTCGGCATGACCCGCGCCCACATCGCCGACCCGCACCTGATCGCCAAGATCAAGATGGGCCAGGTCGACCAGATCAAGCAGTGCGTCGGCGCCAACTATTGCATCGACCGTCAATATCAGGGCCTGGACGTACTGTGCATCCAGAACGCCGCGACCTCCCGTGAATACATGGGCGTGCCGCACATCATCGAGAAATCCACCGGGCCGAAACGCAAGGTGGTGGTGGTCGGTGCCGGCCCGGCCGGGATGGAAGCCGCTCGCGTGGCGGCCGAACGTGGGCACGACGTGACCCTGTTCGAGAAGAAGGAATTCATCGGTGGGCAGATCACCACCGCTTCGAAAGCCCCGCAACGGGACCAGATCGCCGGTATTACCCGTTGGTTCCAACTGGAGCTGGCGCGACTGAAAGTCGACCTGCGCCTGGGCGTGGCGGCCGACGCGGCAACCATCATGGACTTGCGTCCGGATGTGGTGGTGCTGGCGGTGGGCGGTCATCCGTTCCTGGAGCAGAACGAGCACTGGGGCGCCGCCGAAGGGCTGGTGGTCAGCAGCTGGGACGTGCTTGACGGCAAGGTCGCACCGGGCAAGAACGTGCTGGTCTACGACACCATCTGCGAGTTCACCGGCATGTCGGTGGCCGACTTCCTCGCCGACAAGGGCAGCCAGGTCGAGATCGTCACCGACGATATCAAACCGGGCGTGGCCATTGGCGGGACGTCGTTCCCAACCTACTACCGCAGCATGTACCCGAAAGAAGTGATCATGACCGGGGACATGATGCTGGAGAAGGTCTACCGCGAAGGCGACAAGCTGGTGGCGGTGCTGGAGAACGAATACACCGGTGCCAAGGAAGAACGCGTGGTGGACCAGGTGGTGGTGGAGAACGGCGTGCGTCCGGACGAGGAAATCTACTACGCCCTCAAGGAAGGTTCGCGCAACAAGGGCCAGATCGACGTCGAAGCCCTGTTCGCGATCAAGCCTCAACCGTGCCTGGAGCAGAGCGGCGATGGCTACCTGCTGTTCCGCATCGGTGACTGTGTAGCGCAGCGTAATACCCACGCCGCGATCTACGACGCCCTGCGGCTGTGCAAGGATTTCTAACGGCTTGTGGATAACCCTGTGGGAGCAAGGCTTGCCCGCGATAGCAGCGATACGGAGCATCTGACTGACCGAGTCAATCCCATCGCGGGCCAGCCTTGCTCCCACAGGAGTCGAGCAAGACATCCAGGTTTCTGTGCCTGCAAGACCTGAGGTCTTTGGGAGCTTCACCATGCTGAACACCCTTCTTCCCATCCTGCTGTTCGCCGCTTTGGGCCTCGCGGTCCTCGGCGCCTTGCGGCGGGTGAACATGTGGCGCCGGGGGCGACCGTCCAAGGTCAACCTGATCGGCGGCCTCTTTGCCATGCCCAAGCGCTACATGGTGGATTTGCACCACGTGGTGGCGCGGGACAAATACATTGCCAACACCCACGTTGCCACGGCCGGTGGTGCGGTGGCATCGCTGGTGCTGGCGATCCTGGTGCACGGTTTCGGCCTGCATAACCGTTTCCTCGGCTATGCACTGCTGTTGATGTCGGCGGTGATGTTCGTCGGCGCGATCTTTGTCTACCTGCGTCGACGCAATCCGCCGGCGCGCCTGTCGAAAGGCCCGTGGATGCGCCTGCCGAAAAGCCTGTTGGCGTTCTCGGCTTCGTTCTTCCTGGTGACCCTGCCGGTGGCCGGGATTCTCCCGGAAAACTTCGGTGGCTGGCTGTTGGCGGCGATCCTGGGCGTCGGCGTGTTGTGGGGCGTGTCGGAGCTGTTGTTCGGCATGACCTGGGGCGGACCGATGAAGCACGCCTTCGCCGGTGCCCTGCACCTGGCCTGGCACCGTCGTGCCGAGCGCTTTGGCGGCGGTCGTTCTACCGGTCTGAAACCGCTGGACCTGAACGATCCGAGCGCACCGTTGGGTGTGGAGAAACCCAAGGATTTCACCTGGAACCAGTTGCTCGGCTTCGACGCCTGCGTGCAGTGCGGTAAGTGTGAAGCGGCCTGCCCGGCGTTCGCCGCCGGCCAGCCGCTGAACCCGAAGAAGCTCATCCAGGACATGGTCGTCGGCCTGGCCGGCGGCACCGATGCGAAGTTCGCCGGCAGCCCGTATCCGGGCAAACCGGTGGGCGAACATGGCGGCAATCCGCACCAGCCGATCGTCAACGGCCTGGTGGACGCCGAGACGCTGTGGTCCTGCACCACTTGCCGTGCCTGCGTCGAGGAATGTCCGATGATGATCGAGCACGTCGATGCCATCGTCGACATGCGTCGTCACCTGACCCTGGAAAAAGGCGCCACGCCGAACAAGGGTGCCGAGGTGCTGGAAAATCTCATCGCCACCGATAACCCTGGCGGCTTCGCCCCGGGCGGGCGGATGAACTGGGCGGCGGACCTGAACCTGAACCTGCTCAGCGAGAAGAAATCCACCGACGTGCTGTTCTGGGTCGGCGACGGTGCCTTCGACATGCGCAACCAGCGCACCTTGCGCGCCTTCGTCAAAGTGCTGAAGGCCGCGAATATCGATTTCGCCGTGCTCGGTCTCGAAGAACGCGACAGCGGCGACGTGGCCCGGCGCCTCGGTGACGAAGCGACGTTCCAGCTGTTGGCCAAGCGCAATATCCAGACCCTGGGCAAATACAGCTTCAACCGCATCGTGACCTGCGACCCTCACAGTTTCCACGTGCTGAAAAACGAATACGGCGCCTTCGATGGCAACTACCTGGTGCAGCACCACAGCACCTACCTGGCGGAAATCATCGACGCCGGCGCCCTCAACCTCGGCCAGCACAAGGGTGACAGCGTGACGTATCACGACCCGTGCTACCTGGGTCGCTACAACGGCGAGTACGAGGCGCCGCGTCAGGTGCTGCGCGCCCTGGGCATCGAGGTCAAGGAAATGCAGCGTTCCGGTTTCCGTTCGCGTTGCTGCGGCGGTGGCGGCGGTGCGCCGATTACCGACATTCCGGGCAAGCAGCGGATCCCGGACATGCGCATGGAAGACATCCGCGAAACCGGTGCCGAGCTGGTGGCCGTGGGTTGTCCACAATGCACCGCGATGCTTGAAGGTGTGGTCGAGCCTCGGCCGATGATCAAGGACATCGCCGAACTGGTGGCCGATGCCCTGCTCGAAGAGGCGGCGCCGAGCAAGTCTGCGGCCCCGGCCAAACGTGAACCTGCGGAGGTGCATTAATGAGCGACATCATCCGCCGCGACCCTCGCGCCGAGTGGATCGCCCGCAACCGCCTGCACCCGCTGCACGCGGCCATGCAGCCGGTCCAGCATAGCTGGATGGGCCCCAACGGCATCATTCGCAAGAATGTCCACGGCGTCGGCTTCATCGGCCCCAACGGTATCAAGCGTATCGACCGCAGCGGCGCCCAGCAGGGCGGCACGGCCAAGCGCAGCGCCGCGGCTGAAGTACAGCTGCCGTTGCATCAAGTGCCACAACCGGCGTTCCACATCTGTGTGGTGCCGGACATGGTGGGCGGACGCCTCAGCAGTCACGACCGCGATCTGCTGGGCCTGGCTCATCAGTTGGCCGGCACGGACGGTGCGGTGCTGGCAGTGGTCTTCGGCGAGCATAAGGAAAGCGCGTTCGCCGCGGCCGGCGTCGACCGCCTGTTGGTGCTGGACGGCGAGGAATTCAGCGGTTACGCACCGGAACAGCGCGTGCAAGGCCTGCGAGCTGTGGATAACCAGTTCAACCCGCGGCATTGGTTGCTGCCCGACAGCCGTAGCGGTGGCGCCGAGCTGGGCCGGCGCTTCGCCGCGGCCCTGGGCGAACGCCCGGCTACCCGCGTCTGGCAGGTCAAGGGCGAGGAGTGCATCGGTCGCGCCGGCGCGGGCCTGCAAGACTTGGCCCGGCCTTTGGCCCGGTTGATCCTGGCAGCCGCCGAATGTGCCGAACCGGTCAGCGAAACCCGACACGAGGCGTTGCCAGTGGAGTTATCCACAAGCGTGGCCCGCAGCTTGTCGCGCATCGAGGATATGGGCGCGGTGGCGGTGGACCCGGGCGCGATCCCGATGGCCGAAGCCGAATTCATTTTCTCGGGCGGCAACGGGGTCAAGGACTGGGCGCTGTTCCACCAGACCGCTGCGGCCCTGGGCGCCACCGAAGGCGCTTCGCGGGTGGCGGTGGACGATGGTTTCATGGCCCGGGACCGTCAGGTCGGCGCCAGTGGTACCTGGGTCACCGCACGGGTCTATGTGGCCGTGGGGATCTCCGGGGCGATCCAGCACCTGCAAGGCATCGGTGCCTGCGACAAGGTGGTGGCAATCAACCTCGATCCGGGTTGCGACATGATCAAGCGGGCGGACCTGTCGGTGATCGGCGACAGCGCGGCGATTCTCCAGGCGCTGATCGCGGCCGTAGAGGCTTACCGCAACGAAGCCAAACGCGATGCGGCTTAAGCTAAGGATTCAACCATGACGACTCAAGTGATCAGCCTCGTCTCCATCGGTGCCCACCCTACCTCCGGTCGGCCAAGGCGTGCCGATCAGGACGCCCGGGCCGTGGAGCTGGGCTTGCAACTGGCCGGAAGCGACCTGCAAGTACTGCATGCCGGCGACGTGGCCGAACCGGCCCTGCGCGCTTACCTGGGCATGGGCCTGGACGAGCTTCGCGTGCTGGAAAACCCGGCGGGGGCCGACGCGCTCCCGGCCCTGACCGATTACCTGCGCGACGCGGGACCCCAGGTGGTGCTCACCGGTAGCCAAGCGGAAACCGGCGAAGGCTCGGGAATGCTGCCGTTCCTACTGGCGGAAAACCTGGGCTGGCCGCTGGTGGTGGGGTTGGCCCAGGTGGAATCCATCGAAAACGGCGTGGCCCTGGTGTTGCAAGCCTTGCCCCGCGGTCAACGGCGGCGGCTGAAGGTGCGCCTGCCGTTTCTCGCCACTGTGGATAATGCGGCGCCAAAACCTCGCCAAAGTGCCTACGGCCCGGCCCGACGTGGCGCCCTGCATGCCGAAGAAGTCGAAGTGATCGACGACGACTTGCTCGCGGCGGCAACGCTGCAACCAGCCAAGCCACGCCCCAAGCGCCTGAAAGTGATCAAGGCCAAGAGCGGCGCCGATCGCATGAAGGCCGCCACGGCCAAGGCCAGTGGCGGAGGCGGGCAGGTGCTCAAGGGTGTGAGCCCGGAGGCCGGTGCCGAAGCGATTCTCAAGTTGTTGGTGGAGGAAGGGGTGGTTCGTTAACCCCACATCCCCGCAAAACCCCATGTGGGAGCGAGCCTGCTCGCGATAGCGGCGTGTCAGCGACAACAATGTTGTTTGATATCCGGCTATCGCGAGCAGGCTCGCTCCCACAGAGGCTCGGGTTTACCCACAACTCTGCATACACCTGTGGATAACCTCCCAAGGCGTCTGACAGCTATTGGAATCCCCTTTCATGACTATTGAATTTCGTCCGGCTTTACCCGCGGATGCGCCCGAGATCGCTCGCTTGTTCCAGATATCCTCCGAAGGTGCTTCGGATTACATCTGGAGCCAACTGGCGGAGCCTGGACAGGACCTCGTCGAGGTGGGCGCGGCTCGCTACGCACGTGAGGATGTTGATTTCTCCTACCAGAACTGCGTCATTGCAGAGGCTGAGGGTCGGGTCATCGGGATGATGCACTGCTACGTGATGCGTCATGATCCGCTGGCGACTCCGGTCACCGATCCGGTGCTTGCGCCTTACGCTGATATGGAAGTTCCCGATACGCTCTATATATCAAGTCTTGCCCTGCATGAAGGTTGGCGCAACAAGGGGCTGGGCGTGCGCTTTCTCGAGCTGGCACAACAGCGGGCCGATCGATTGGAGCTCAAGGGCCTGAGCCTGATCGACTACGCAGCGAACACCGGCGCCCGGCGTTTCTATGAACGCCATGGCTTTGGCATCGTTAAAACCTGCCAGATTGTCCCGCACCCAATGATTCGGGTAACGGGAGAGGCGTATCTGATGTATCGGTCCTGACCGCTGCTGGATGGAAACCCGTAGAGAGCGAGCGGGTTCTTCATCCGGGACCGGTGCTTACCCACAGTTGCTGTATACCCACCTGTGGATAACCTGTTCGTTCCTTGCCATACGCCTTACCAATCAAGCTCTCCAGGGCTTAGATCAAAAATTGATCAGCCCAACTTACGGTTTTTATTGGCTTTTTCCGATCGGCGCGGACAGTGATGATGCACATTTTGCCCCCAATATTTGTTGGCGCTTTTGTGGATAAGATGTTCGCTGTCCTCTACAAGCCACGCGAAGCGGGCCTTTCACTCGATTGATCAGTAAATGATCAATTCGCCTGTCCGATTGGAAAACTCCCCAAAAAACCTTGATTTAAGGGGCCTGCTCACGGTTTTCCACAGAGTCGTCAACTTTACCCCCAAACACTGTTGGCGCTTCTGTGGATAAGGTGTTCGCTTACCGCTGTAAGCCATGTAAATCAAGCTTCTCCGGCTTCTGATCAAAAAATAACCAATATGACAGAAAAACCTTCGACGTACGTAAATCACGGTTTTCCCTGATTTTTTCCTCAGAGTCGCCTATCCCGAATGTACTTGTCCCCATTAGCTGTGGGTGGTCATGTGGATAACTTGTTTGCGAAAGGCTGCGGCCCCCGGCGGGCATAGTCTGAAACGCTATAGATCAAATTTCATACAGTTCTAAGGAACTGCCTTGACGCATACCTGTCGTGTGTCTTCACTCCAACCCACAAGGACATCAGCGTTTTTATCCACATCCGGTTCAGGGAGAGCACAGGATGGATAGCCGACACCCTCACACGTACCTCCCCTCCTCGGTGAATTGCACCCCGATGCCACCCATGTTGTTGCCCAGACGCATCCGTCGTCGCGCCGTCAACCAGCGTGCGCGTCAATAGCGTTCACCCGCACCTCGTTTCCCCCGCAACACCGTTGACTGCCGCGCGTCCCCCTACGGGACAGTGGCCAGGCGTTGGTACGCCTTCGATTTACAGGCAACCGCAGAGTTGCCCTTTCTGCCTGAGAGGACTTGGACATGACACGGATCTCGGCCCCCATCAGCGATATCAAGGAGCATTACGACGTTATCGTCATCGGCTCCGGTTACGGCGGTGGTATCGCCGCTTCACGGCTGTCCCGGGCCGGGCGCAAGGTGTGCCTGCTGGAGCGGGGCCGGGAAATGCAGCCCGGCGAATACCCCAACACCATGCTGGCGGCCACCGAGGAGTTGCAAGTGCACGACCCGGACGGCCACATCGGCTCGCGCACCGGGATGTTCGACCTGCACGTCAATGCCCAGCAGAACGTGGTGGTGGGCTGTGGCCTGGGCGGCACTTCGCTGATCAACGCCAACGTCGCGCTGGAGCCGGAGCCGGGTGTATTCGAAGATCCACGCTGGCCGTTGGAGGTGCGTGAACACCGTGACACGCTGCTCAAGGATGGCTACGAGCGCGCCCGCGAGATGCTCAAGCCCAACCCTTATCCGACCTCGGCGCCGAACCTGCCCAAGCTCGACGCCCACAAGAAATCGGCTGATTACCTCAAGCAAGGCGCGCATTTCTACAAGCCGCCGATCAACGTCACGTTCGACAAGCTACCCAACAACCTCAACCACGTCGGCGTCGAACAATTGCCCTGTAACGGCTGTGGCGACTGCGTCTCGGGTTGTAACAACAAGGCCAAGAACACCACGCTGATGAATTACCTGCCGGATGCCTGGAACCATGGCGCGGAAATTTTCTGCCAGGCCGAGGTGCGGCACCTGGAGCGCGACGGCAACGGTTGGATCGTGCACTTCCAGTATCTGGACAGCGGCCGCGAACTGTTCTCGGCACCGACCCTGTTCGTGCGCGCCGACATCGTGGTGGTGTCGGCCGGCACTCTGGGGTCCACCGAAATCATGCTGCGCTCCCGGGACAAGGGCCTGGCGATGTCCAATCAACTGGGCGAGAACATGAGCGGCAATGGCGACATCCTCGGGTTCGGCCACAACTGCGACCAGACCATCAACGGCATCGGTTTCGGCGCCCACTCGGCCAAGGAGCTGGAGCCGGTGGGGCCGTGCATCACCTCGATCATCGACATGCGCACCGAGGGTGACTGGCGCAGCCGCATGGTTATCGAGGAAGGTTCGATTCCCGGCGCGCTTGGCCGGCCGATGGTGCCGAGCATGGCCGCGTTCGCCGAGATGATTGGCGTGCCCACCGATACCGGCTTCGGGGCCAGCCTCAAATACAAGGGGCGGGAAGCCGAGAGCTTCTTGCGCGGCCCGTACCACGGCGCGCTGCACAACATGCAGACCTACCTGATCATGAGCCACGACAACGGCAAGGGTCGCATGGTGCTCGACAACAAAGACCAGTTGCGCATCGACTGGCCCGGTGTCGGTGAGCAGGAGAACGTCACCCTCGGCAATGAACGCTTGCATCAGAGCACCAAGGCGCTGGGCGGGATCTGGGTCGAGAACCCGATCTGGACCAAGCTGCTCAAACACAGCATCGTCTCGGTCCATCCCCTGGGCGGTTGCGTGATGGGCGAGGACGCGACGCAAGGTGTGGTCAACCACAAGGGCCAGGTGTTCAGTGGCGCCAGCGGTACGGATGTCTACCCCGGCCTGTACGTGGCCGATGGTGCGGTGATCCCGACTTCCCTAGCGGTCAATCCGTTGCTGACCATTTCGGCGGTGAGCGAGCGCAACATGGGCCTGCTGGCGGCCGATCGCGGCTGGCTGATCGACTACACGCTGCCTTCGGCCCCGCGCAAGTCGGTGGCGGCGCCGACCCTCGGCGTACAGTTCACCGAAACCATGAAGGGCTATTTCTCCAGCGCCTTCACCCAGGCCCAGGGCACCGACCTCACGCTTTACGAAGCGGCGGCCAAACGCGGAAAAGCCGACAACTCGACCATTGAGTTCACCCTGACCATCACCGCCGATGACCTCAATCGCATGATCAAGGAGCCGGAACACGCCGCGACGCTGGTGGGCACCTTGGATGCGCCCTTGCTCTCGCCGCAGCCGCTGGTCGCCAGCAACGGCGTATTCAACCTGTTCGAACAATACCAAGAGCAGGTGGGCGTGCGGCACATGAACTACGACATGAAGCTGACCGCCGAGGACGGCAGCGACTATTACTTCAGCGCCTTCAAAACCGTGCCCGAGGACAATGGCGTGCTGAACGTCTGGCATGACACCAGCACCCTCTACGTCACGCTCTATCGTGGGCCGGACAAGACCGGCGCGGTACTCGGCTCGGGTGTGATGCACATCCTGCCGGCGGACTTTGCCAAACAGATGACCACCATGAAGGTGCTCAACGCGCGTAATGAACGTGAGCGGGTAGAGGCTCTGGCGCGGTTCGGCAAGTTCTTTGCCGGCATCCTGTGGGAGAGTTATGGCGGGGTGTTCGCCGGGGATATCTACTTCAACCCGGATGCGCCACCGCGGATCAAGCGGCCCCTGGACGCACCGGCGCCGACCGTGCATTTCTTCGAGACCGAAGACAACGTCCAACTGCGCCTGACCCGCTATCAAGCGGGCAGCAAAGGTCCGGTGATGCTGGTTCATGGGCTGGGCGTGGGCTCGAACATCTTCTCCACCGATACCATCCACACCAACCTGCTGGAATACCTGTGCAAGCACGAGTACGACGTCTGGCTGCTGGACCTGCGGGTGAGCATCCTGCTGCCCGCCAGCAAGCATGAGTGGAACGGCGACCAGGTAGCCCAGTACGACTTCAAGGCAGCTATCGAACAGATCCAGCAGGCGACCCTCGCCCGCGACGTGCAATGCGTGGTGCATTGCTACGGTGCGACGACTTTCTTCATGTCGATGCTGGCGGGCTTGCAAGGCGTGCGCTCGGTGGTTTGCTCGCAGATCGCCGCCGATACGGTGGTCGCCACGGCCACCGGTCTGAAGGCCGGCCTGCACCTGCCGGGGATGCTCGACGCCATCGGCATCAAGTCTCTTACCGCCTACGCCGACACCAAGGAGAACTGGTTCAACAAGCTCTACGACAAAGCGCTGAACGGCTACGCCCGGATCGAGGCCCAGGGCTACTGCACCAACCCGGTCTGCCATCGCATCACTTTCATGTATGCGTCGCTGTACCGCCACGACACCCTCAACGAAACCCTGCACGACAACCTGCATGAACTGTTCGGCGAGTCGAACATGCACACCTTCGAGCACCTGGCGCTGATCGTGCGCAAGGGGCATCTGGTGGACTTCAAGGGCAACGACGTCTACATGCCGCATTTCGATCGGTTGAAATTGCCGATCTGCTTCATCAGCGGTGCCGACAACCAGTGCTACTTGCCGCAAAGCACCCTCAAGACCTATGAGCGGCTGTGCGACATGCACGGTCCGCAACTGTTCAGCCGTCATGAGGTGCCGGGCTACGGTCATATCGACTGCATCTTCGGCAAGGATGCGGTGGTGGATGTGTATCCGATCATCCTTGAGCACCTGGAGAAGACTGCGCTCGGCTAGCGGCGCGTTGACTTCTTCGCGAGCAGGCTCGCTCCCACAGGAGACCGCATGCCCATGTGGGGCGGGCTTGCTCGCGAAAGCGATCGGCAGGGCGCTGCACCTCGTGGATAGGCTTAAGGAAAAAGGATGCCCATGAACACTTACATCCGTTGGTACCAACGCATCATCTGGGTCGGGATTGTCATGAACATGTTCTTCGCGATTCCGGCGCTGTTCGCGCCGGCGTTGCTGACGTCCATGCTCGGGCTACCTCCCGTGCTGTCCGATCCCTGGCTGGAAAACACCGGCATGTTGCTGGTGGGAATCAGCCTGTTCTACATGCCCTCGGGGTTCAATGCGCCGCGTTTCGTGGTGAATTCGTGGTTATGTGTGCTCTCGCGGCTGGTGGCGGTGGTGTTCTGGATCTACCTGATCAACACCAACAACCAGGGCTCGTTGTTCGTACCGATGCTGATGGGCGACCTGAGCATGTTCCTGATACTGGGCGTGCTGCTGTACCTGGGCAGCACGGTTGCCAATCGTCCGCTGGCCTTGCTCTGCACCGGTTGCCGGGAGTGGCGTGAGGGCTGGAGACGGCACTGGCACAGTCCGCGTTTCAGGACCGGCGCGCTGGTCGTGGTACTGGTGCTGGGTTTCATCGGTTACCAGACCTGGTATCAGATGATCCGCGAGGTACCGCAGCCGGACTTCGCTTCCGACGAAGACCATTACAAGTACGCTGCGATCGGCCTCGGCATCGAGGCGCGGATTCCTTACTACCTGTTCGCCGTGCTGCCGCAGATGTGCCCGGAAAAGATGCCCAAGCCCGGTGGCTACGAAGTGTTCGGTTTCCTCTATGAAGACGGTAAGGACCTGCCCATCGGCATGGCCAAACGGCAACTGGGCTACCCCACCGTGGAGCCGAACTGCGCCCTGTGCCACACCGGCTCCTACCGGGCCAACGCCACTGACGTAGCGGTTCCGGTCGCCACCGCGCCGGCCAATACCTTGCAACTGCAGGCTTTCCAGTGGTTTGCCTACGATTGCGCCAGCGACCCGAAATTCACCCCCGATGCGATCATGGCCGCGATCAACGGCAAGTTCCAACTGGGCTTTTTCGAGAAGCTGTACAACCGCTACCTGATCATGCCGATGGCCAAGAGCGCGCTGCTCAAGCAGAAACAGGCCTACGCCTGGCAGAAACTGCGCCCGGCCCAGGGGCCCGGGCGGACCGACACCTTCAACCCGACCAAAATGGTGGTGTTCGGCTTCCCGGATGACTCCACCATCGGCACCGTGGACCTGCCGCAAGTCTGGAACCAGAAACCTCGCGAGTCGATGTACCTGCATTGGGACGGCAATAACAACAAAATCCACGAGCGCAACTACGCCGCCGCCATGGCTGTGGGCGCGACACCGGAATCGGTGCTGCCGCCCAGCTTCAACCGGGTGACCAACTGGTTGCTGGGGCACAAGGCGCCGGCCTGGCCGTTCGCCCTGGACCAGGCGAAGGTGGCCCAGGGCAAACCGATCTGGGAGAAGAACTGTGCCGGTTGCCACGACTTCGGCCGCACCGATACAGGCCAGGTCACCACCAATATCGACCAGTTGGGCACCGATCCCCATCGCCTGAACTCCTTCACCACCGGGTTGGTGACAGCGTTCCATGGCTTCAAGAAACCGCCGTTCGACTTCAACGCCTACCGCAAGACCCAGAGCTACAGCAACACCCCGACCGACGGCATCTGGTTGCGTGCGCCGTACCTGCACAACGGCTCGGTGCCAACCCTGTGGGACCTGTTGCTGCCGCCGGAACAGCGTCCGCAAGTGTTCTACACCGGCTCCGATATCTACGACCCGCAGAAAGTTGGTTTCATCACCAGCGGCGCGCAGATGAAGGCGTCGGCGGATTTCAAGTACGACACTCGCCTGGAAGGCAACCACAACGGCGGTCATCTGTATGGCACGCAGCTGTCGGACACCGACAAACGAGCCCTGATCGAATTCATGAAGACCCTGTAACCCAGGGCACTACGAAGGAGCGTCCACATGTCATTACTGCACCATTGGGAACATGAGTTCGACAAGGTCAAGGTCCGCCTGCACGGGTTGGTCACGCGACTGGAAATGTCTTGGAAAAAACTCGTCAATGACCTGGAGCCCGAGGAGTTCGAGGCCATCGTCAAGCTGTTGCAACGGGGCCATGACCAAGCCCGGCACGCCATCGAACATGGCGACCTGCCGGACGACGAACCGGCCGTGCCGTGGGAATTGGCCCACGGTCTGTCGATCCTGAAGATTGGCAATGCCAAGCCTTTGCCGCAAAGCGAGGACGAATTGCCGACCCGGGTGCTCAAGGATGGCACTTTGCTGGGTTGTCGCAAATGGGAGCTTCTGGACCTGCTGTGGAGCGAGGCGCTGCTCAAGTGGATCGAGAACCTGCGTCACCATGCGACGTTCGGCACGACCCCGGCACTGGTGAAAATGGACAGCGACGTGGTGCTGGCCATCGCTGGCGACTGGGGCACCGGGCCGTTCGACAGCCACGCCCCGGCGGTGGCAGTGGCCAACCAGATGCAACTGGCCCAGGCTGACTTCACCATTCACCTGGGGGATGTCTACTACGCCGGCTCCCACTCCCAGGAAGACGTCGACATGGTTGGCTGGCCCCAGGGCAAGCACGGCTCGTTCACCCTCAATTCCAACCACGAGATGTACAGTGGCGCCCATGGCTATTTCAAGGAATTGGCCAAGCGCTTTCCGGGGCAACAGGGCACCAGCTACTTCGCCTTGTACAACGACGACTGGCTGGTGGTCGGCCTCGACAGCGCCTATGCCTCGGATGCCATGAACCTGTACATGGACGGCACTCTCAACACCCAGCAGATCGACTGGATGAAAAGCCTGCCCAAGCGCAAGAAGCTGATGGTGCTCAGTCATCACCAGGGATTCGATATTTCCGGGCACAACAAGACCGCGCTATACCAACCGGTGTGCGATGCGCTGGGGCGTGAGCCGGACTACTGGTACTGGGGGCATCTGCACAACGGCATCTGCTACGCCACCCAAGGCGGATTGCACGCACGTTGCGCCGGGCATGGAGCGATTCCCTATGGCACCACCAGCGAGCTGAACGGGCATGCGCGGATATTGTGGTCGGAGACGGAACTGGCCGGGGATGAGGTGTATCCGGAGCGGGTGCTCAATGGCTATGTGAAGGTGCGGCTGGTGGGCGAGAACATCGAAGAGACGTTCTACGGGGAGGATGGGTCGGTGCGGTGGTCTTCGAAGTAACGGGTTGATAGTCAGGCCGCTATCGCGAGCAGGCTCGCTCCCACAGGGGATCTTTGGTGGACCGAAGATCGAGTGTGGGAGCGAGCCTGCTCGCGATGCTTTTTGCTTTAGGCCTGGACCTTGATGCCCTTGAGGTACGGCGCAGGCTCGGCCCCCAGGTTGTTCAGCATGCGGCCGCTGTACCAGTCCACGAAGTTCACCACGCCGAACTCATAGGTCTTGGAGTATGGGCCCGGCTGGTAGGCGGTGGAGTTGATGCCGCGCTGGTTCTCTTCGGCCAGGCGACGGTCCTGGTCGTTGGTGGCATCCCAGACTTCGCGCATGCGCGCCACGTCGTAGTCCACGCCTTCGACCGCGTCCTTGTGCACGATCCACTTGGTGGTGACCATGGTTTCCTGGGCGCTGATCGGCCACACGGTGAACACGATGATGTGGTCGCCCATGCAGTGGTTCCACGAGTGCGGCAGGTGCAGGATACGCATCGAGCCCAGGTCCGGGTTCTTGATGCGGCCCATCAGCTTGGCGCAGCCTTGCTTGCCGTCCATGGTCATCGAGACGGTGCCCTTGAGCAGCGGCATGCGCACGATGCGGTTACGCAGGCCGAAGCTGGCGTGGGCGTAAGGGATCTTCTCGGCGTCCCAGGCGGCGGCGGAAGCGGCCACGTGGTCCTTGAACGCCTGGTCGGCGCGCGGGTCGGTGACGTCGTCCCATTCCAGCAGGGTCTTGAGCAATTCGGGGTGGGAGCCGCCGCAGTGGTAGCACTCGCGGTTGTTTTCCAGCACCAGTTTCCAGTTGGCCTTCTCCATCAAGGTGGTTTGCACCGCCACCTTGGTGTTTTCCATGTCGTAGGGTTCCATGTAATGGGCCAGGGTCGACAGGAAGTCATCGATGGCCGGCGGGTTCTCCGCCAGGCTGATGAAGATGTAGCCACCGGCGGTTTTCACGTTCACCGGCTTGAGGCCGTATTCCTTCATGTCGAAGTCGGCGCCCATTTCGGTGCCGGCGAACAGCAGGCGACCGTCCAGCTCGTAGGTCCACTGGTGGTAATGGCAGACCAGCTTGGCGACCTTGCCCTTTTCGCTGGTGCACAGGCGCGAACCGCGGTGACGGCAAACGTTATGGAATGCGTGGACCACACCGTCGGCGCCGCGGATCACGATGATCGGGTTCTTGCCCACTTGCAGGGTGAGGTAGTTGCCCTTGGTCGGGATCTCGCAGGTCATGCCGGCGATCAGCCATTCCTTATGGAAGATCTCCTGCATGTCGATATCGAACAGGCGCTCGTCGCTATAGAATGGCTGCGGCAGCGAGTAGGTGCGCTCGCGTTCCTGCAGCATCTGCACGGTGGCCTTGCGTGCGGGTTCCAGTGGATCGCCCAGGCTCAGGGTTGTGGTCACGTCCATCGTTGTATCCTCATGGCCATCTGTGTGGCCGGCGAAATATGGCTAATCGGTTGTGCTACGCAAGGCAGAAAACGTTGTTTGTCTGTTGAGGCGAGTGTGGGGCCGCGCAGGGGGCGAACCTTATCCATGGGCGACATGGCCCAATCTGTTCCCGACGCGCCAGAGCCGGTAGTTAGGGGCTGGTCGCGATAAGTATGTGAATGTCGCGAATAGGTAAATGGCTGTTTCGGCGCCTGAGCACAATCACAACCATGAAGGCCGGCAGTCGGCCGTGGAGATCAGCATGTCCAATAATTTCCTGAACCCGGTCACTACCCAGACCTGGGCCAATGGCCGACATATCGTGCGTTGCGTCAAAGTCATCCAGGAAACCTGGGATGTGCGCACGTTCTGCTTCATGGCCGACCAGCCGATCATGTTCTTTTTCAAGCCGGGGCAGTTTGTCACCCTGGAGCTGGAAATCGAAGGTCAGCCGGTCATGCGCTCTTACACCATTTCCAGCTCGCCGTCGGTGCCTTACAGCTTTTCGGTGACCATCAAGCGCGTGCCGGGGGGCAAGGTCTCCAACTGGCTGCATGACACCCTGCACGAAGGCCAGGAGCTGGCGGTGCACGGGCCGGTGGGGCTGTTCAATGCCATCGACTTCTCCAGCCCGAAGGTGCTCTACCTCAGCGGCGGTGTCGGCATCACCCCGGTGATGTCCATGGCGCGCTGGTACTACGACACCAACGGCAACGTCGACATGGTGTTCATCCACAGCGCCCGTTCGCCCAAGGACATCATCTATCACCGCGAGCTGGAGCACATGGCGTCGCGGATCGACAACTTCAGCCTGCACCTGATCTGTGAAAAACATGGCCTGGGCGAGCCCTGGGCTGGCTATCGCGGTTACCTGAACCACAAGATGCTGGAGCTGATGGCGCCGGACTTCATGGAGCGCGAAGTGTTCTGCTGCGGCCCGACGCCGTACATGAACGCGGTCAAGCGCCTGCTGGAAGCCGCCGGCTTCGACATGAAGCGTTATCACGAGGAATCTTTCGGCGCCACGCCACCGGAAGCCCGCGCCGACGCGGTGGAGCAGGCCGAACAGGCCGCCGACGCCCCCGAAGTCGATGCCGCGGACCTGCATCTGGTGGAATTCACCTCCTCCGGCAAGAGCATTCGCGTGGCACCGGGAGAAACCGTCCACGCCGCCGCCGCCAAACTCGGCATGATGATCCCCAAGGCCTGCGGCATGGGTATCTGCGGCACGTGCAAGGTGATGAAGCTGGGCGGGGAAGTGGAGATGGACCACAACGGCGGGATCACCGAGGACGACGAGGCCGAAGGTTACATCCTGTCGTGCTGCAGTGTGCCGAAGGGGGATGTGCGGATCGATTTTTGAGTCGATCGCATGGGGCGCTGAAACCGGAACGCGGAGCGTCCCGAGATGCATTCCCACGCAGAGCGTGGGGAACGAGGTGGCAGGTATTGTGCTGATCGTTCCCACGCTCTGCGTGGGAATGCCGCCAGGGACGCTCTGCGTCCCAGCTCCCCAGCCGTCTGCACGCTACCGTCGTTGAATCTCGATCAAGCCTTCCATCCCCGCGTAATTGTGTGCACTGGAATACCGCCAATGTTCCGGTAATTCCACATGCCCACGCTTCACCGGGTTGAAGTGGATGTAATCCAGCTTTTGCCGCATGACTGTTTCGCTATGAATCTGCTCCGCATGTGAGCCTTCCTGCCAAAGCTGATACCCCCGGTCTTGCTTATGTGCCCGCTTGCTGAACCTCAAGCGTTGCAACGCTCGTTCTGCGCCTTTGCTCTGCAGGTCATCAATAATCTGGCGTGCCGTAAATGATTTGAACTGGCGCAAGCACTTGTTCAGGTTCGGTGCCTGGGCGACGAAATGCAGATGATTCTCCAGAACGACATAACCCAGCAGTTGCAGGTTCTGGTGGGCTTGCTGATAACGCCAGCAATCGAGCAGGTGATCGACGAGGTAGGGCCGTACAAACAGCGGCAGCCACTCCACGAGCGTGCAGGTGAGAAAGTGCGGTTTGTCAGGTTCGGTGATGACGTAGCGGCTCCGGCCCATGGGGACATTCCTTTGTAGCGCGTGGAATGGCCATGTTGCAGTTGCCGATTCATGTCGTGATAGGCGAAAAGGGTGCGTGGCAGGTGAGAATAATCTGTTCGTTTGCAGGCACTGAACACGGAGCGTCCGTGACGGCATTCCCACGCAGAGCGTGGGAATGATCAGGAAATTAACAGCCTTATGAGTTGCTTAAGTGAAGTTGCAGCATCCAGTCCGAATCCTCCGGGTCTGTGGGTGTTCTGGAAGCAAAGCTTCGTCTCGCTACTGTTCCAAAGAAATACTTGTCCTCATGCCTGAAACTGATCCCGTCGCCGACCTGGGCTCCGAGCAACATCTCACGGTAATTCTCATGGGGTGGAATATAAACCTGGACCTGGTCAGGGTAGTCCAAGGGGGAGAATGAAATTTCAATGCGTACTGGTTTGGCCATGGCGATTTACCTCTTGCGATCCGGTTCCGAAGTGGAACTGCTCTTGGCCTCAATCGGTACTGTCGAGCGCGAACTGCCTGTCTCACCGTCAAGGAGGTACTTATGTTAGATAGGCGGATTGGCACCGTCTGCTGTCAGGTCTGACAGTAGACGCGTCCCGGATTTGATGCTTCTGGCGGGTGGGGTCTGAGGGGTGAAGCCCCGCTGGGCTGCGCAGCAATCCTTTCGGCGCAGCCCAGCGGGAGCAAGAGGACTTGCAACAGTGTTCTTGGGTGGTCGCTTCAGGCGCTCATCACTTCCCGAATATCCGCCGCCAGTTCCCGTACCCGCGCCTCTTCGGTATCCCACGAGCACATGAACCGTGCGCCGCCTTTGCCGATGAAGGTGTAGAAGCGCCAGCCGCGGGCCGTGAGGGCGGCGATGGCCGGTTCCGAGAGTTGCAGGAATACGCCGTTGGCCTGGACCGGGAACATCAGTTCCACGCCAGGGATGTCGCTCACCAATTGCGCCAGCAGTTGGGCGCAGTGGTTGGCGTGGCGGGCGTGCTTGAGCCAGGCGTCGTTTTGCAGCAGGCCGACCCAGGGGGCGGAGAGGAAACGCATTTTCGATGCCAGTTGCCCGGCCTGTTTGCAGCGATAGTCGAAGTCCACCGCCAGATCGTGGTTGAAGAACAGGATGGCTTCACCCACCGCCATGCCGTTTTTCGTGCCGCCGAAGCACAGCACGTCGACGCCCACTTTCCAGGTCAGGTCGGCCGGTGAGCAGCCGAGGAAGGCGCAGGCATTGGAAAACCGCGCGCCGTCCATGTGCAGGTTCAACCCCAGTTCCTTGCAGGTATTGCTGATGGCGCGGATTTCGTCCGGGGTATAGATGCTGCCGACTTCCGTCGCCTGGGTCAGGGTCACGACCCGGGGCTTGGGGTAGTGGATGTCCTGGCGCTTGAGGGCGATTTCGCGGATCGAGGCAGGCGTCAGCTTGCCGTTTTCAGTGCGTGCCAGCAGCAGCTTGGAACCGTTGGAAAAGAACTCCGGTGCGCCGCACTCGTCGGTTTCGACGTGGGCGGTTTCCGAACAGATCACGCTGTGGTAACTCTGGCACAGCGAGGACAGCGCCAGGGAGTTGGCCGCGGTGCCGTTGAACGCGAAGAACACTTCGCAATCGGTTTCGAACAGGGCGCGGAAATCGTCGGCCGCCCGATGGGTCCATTCATCGTCGCCGTAGGCGCGCTGGTGGCCCTGGTTGGCTTCTTCCATGGCCGCCCAGGCTTCGGGACAAATGCCGGAATAGTTGTCACTGGCGAACTGTTGACTCTTGTCGGTCATGGCCTTGCTCCTGGAGTAGAGGTCCTGGGTAAAGATCCCTGGCAGAAATTCCCGGGTGGGGAGTTTCATGGTTCGGCGTGTTTGATCAACGACGCCGTGGTCGATGTTGGTGCGCACTTTACCCAAGATTAGCGGGGGAACACACCGGATGTTTCTGTCAGGAAATCACAAAGCCGCCGGACGACTGTGCACATGAACCAGCGCGACCGGGCCTTGGACCTGCTCAAGTGGCTGGCTTTGTTGGCGATGGTGCTCGATCATCTGCGATATGTCGGTTTTTCCGCCGATTGGCTCTACGTGCCGGGGCGCCTGGCGTTTCCTGGGTTCTGCCTGGCGATGGCGGCGAATCTGGCGCGGGACGGAGCCGGTGTCGTGCCGTGGCGTTATCTGGGCTGGCTGTTGCTGTTCGGCGCGATCAGTGAAATCCCTTATCGACTGTTCATCCCCGACCCCTCTACGTTGAATGTATTGCCGACGCTGATCCTGGGGCTGCTGGTGGCGCGCGGCTGGCAGGCATCGCAATGGGAGGCCCGATGCCTGGCGTTGGGGGCGTTGCTGCTGGCGGCACTGTGCGCTTCACGACTGATGTTCGGTTTCTTCGGCGTGCTGCTGCCCCTGGCGATGTTGCTGGTGGTTCGTCGGCCCTGGTACTTCGCATGGTTGCCAGGGTTGGTGTGCCTGGCGGCCAATCAGTGGCGGGTACTTTATGGCGCTGCATGGCTGGGGAGTGAGGTGGCGGTATGGGGCATGCTGGCTTGCCTGTTTGCGCCAGGGCTCGGGCTGTTGCTTTTGCGCCGGGCGGGACGTTTTCATCCGCCGCCGATGCGGCGCTGGGCATATGCCTTATATCCCGGACATTTCCTGGTATTGCTTGCGGTTCGTCAAATCGCCGCATAGCGCGTGTTGCCCAGCGAGCTGTGGCGAGGGGATTTATCCCCGCTGGGGTGCGAAGCGGCCCCAAAAGCGCCCAGCTCAATCAATATCACACACGCAGACGTCTGGTTTCAGGGCCGCTTCGCGCCCCAGCGGGGATAAATCCCCTCGCCACAGTGATCGCGTCATATGCCATGTCGTAAACGCGCCTTTGCGTGGCGTCCATAGGCATTTGACCTGCCTGCGCCAGCCATACCATCGCATCCAAAGGGCACTGTCGAACGGGCGGTGCCTCACCAAGACAAAAAGGCGTACCGACGCCGCTGGGAGAGACGCGATGTTCAGCAAGCAAGACCAAATCCAGGGTTACGATGATGCACTGCTGGCGGCGATGAACGCCGAAGAGCAACGCCAGGAAGATCACATCGAACTGATCGCGTCAGAAAACTACACCAGCAAGCGTGTCATGCAGGCCCAGGGCAGCGGCCTGACCAACAAATACGCCGAAGGCTATCCAGGCAAGCGCTACTACGGTGGCTGCGAGCACGTCGACAAGGTCGAAGCCCTGGCCATCGAACGCGCCAAGCAACTGTTCGGCGCCGATTACGCCAACGTCCAGCCGCACTCCGGTTCTTCGGCCAACAGCGCCGTCTACCTGGCCCTGCTGCAAGCTGGCGACACCATCCTGGGCATGAGCCTGGCCCACGGCGGTCACCTGACCCACGGCGCCAAAGTGTCGTCCTCGGGCAAGCTCTACAACGCCGTGCAGTACGGCATCGACACCACCACCGGCTTGATCGACTACGATGAAGTCGAGCGTCTGGCGGTCGAGCACAAGCCGAAGATGATCGTTGCCGGTTTCTCGGCCTACTCCAAGACCCTGGACTTCCCACGCTTCCGTCAGATCGCCGACAAGGTCGGTGCCCTGCTGTTCGTCGACATGGCCCACGTCGCTGGCCTGGTGGCCGCCGGCCTGTACCCGAACCCGCTGCCCTACGCCGATGTGGTCACCACGACCACCCACAAGACCCTGCGTGGTCCGCGTGGCGGCCTGATCCTGGCCAAGTCCAACGAAGAGATCGAGAAGAAGCTCAACGCCGCGGTATTCCCGGGCGCCCAGGGCGGTCCGCTGATGCACGTGATCGCCGGCAAGGCGGTGTGCTTCAAGGAAGCGCTGGAGCCTGGTTTCAAGGCCTACCAGCAGCAAGTGATCGAAAACGCCCAGGCCATGGCTGGCGTGTTCATCAAGCGCGGCTACGATGTAGTGTCCGGCGGCACCGATAACCACCTGTTCCTGGTCAGCCTGATCCGTCAGGGCCTGACCGGCAAGGACGCCGATGCCGCCCTGGGTCGCGCTCACATCACCGTCAACAAGAACGCCGTGCCGAACGACCCGCAGTCGCCATTCGTGACTTCGGGCCTGCGCATCGGTACTCCGGCGGTGACCACGCGTGGCTTCAAGGTTTCCCAGTGCGTGACGCTGGCCGGCTGGATCTGCGACATCCTCGACAACCTCGGCGACGCCGATGTCGAGGCCAATGTCGCCCAGCAAGTGGCGGCCCTGTGCGCGGACTTCCCGGTTTATCGCTGAGTCGGTTTTGGAGTAATGACTATGCAACGCTATTCGGGCTTCGGCCTCTTCAAGCACTCTCTCAGCCATCACGAAAACTGGCAGCGGATGTGGCGTACGCCGACGCCGAAAAAGGTCTACGACGTGGTTATCGTCGGCGGTGGCGGGCATGGCCTGGCGACCGCCTACTACCTGGCCAAGGAGCACGGCATCACCAACGTGGCCGTGGTCGAGAAAGGCTGGCTGGGCGGCGGTAACACCGCGCGCAACACCACCATCGTGCGCTCCAACTACCTGTGGGACGAATCGGCCCACCTGTACGAACACGCGATGAAGCTCTGGGAAGGCCTGTCCCAGGACCTGAACTACAACGTGATGTTCTCCCAGCGCGGTGTGTACAACCTGTGCCACACCCTGCAGGACATCCGTGACTCCGAGCGTCGGGTCAACGCCAACCGCCTCAACGGCGTGGATGGCGAGCTGCTCAACACCAAGCAAGTGGCCGACGAGATCCCGTACCTGGACTGCTCGAAGAACACCCGCTACCCGGTGTTGGGCGCTACCGTCCAGCGTCGCGGCGGCGTGGCCCGTCACGATGCCGTGGCCTGGGGCTTTGCCCGTGCCGCGGACGCCCTCGGCGTGGACCTGATCCAGCAGACCGAGGTAATCGGTTTCCGAAAGGAAAACGGCGTGTGCATCGGTGTGGAAACCAACAAGGGCTTCATCGGCGCCAAGCGCGTCGGCGTGGTGACCGCCGGTAACTCGGGGCACATGGCCAAGCTGGCCGGCTTCCGCCTGCCGGTCGAATCCCACCCGTTGCAAGCCCTGGTGTCCGAGCCGATCAAGCCGATCATCGACAGCGTGATCATGTCCAACGCCGTGCACGGCTACATCAGCCAGTCCGACAAGGGCGACCTGGTGATCGGTGCCGGTATCGACGGCTGGGTCGGCTACGGCCAGCGCGGTTCGTACCCGGTGATCGAGCACACCATCCAGGCCATCGTCGAGATGTTCCCAGTGCTCTCGCGGGTGCGCATGAACCGTCAGTGGGGCGGCATCGTCGACACCACGCCGGACGCCTGCCCGATCATCTCCAAGACGCCGGTGCCGAACATGTTCTTCAACTGCGGTTGGGGCACCGGTGGCTTCAAGGCCACTCCGGGCTCGGGCAACGTGTTTGCCGCCAGCCTGGCCAAGGGTGAAATGCACCCACTGGCCGCACCGTTTTCCATCGACCGTTTCCACAACGGTGCGCTCATCGACGAACACGGCGCTGCTGCCGTCGCCCACTAACAGGAGAAATCCCTATGTTGCACATCTTCTGTCCTCACTGCGGCGAACTGCGCTCCGAAGAGGAATTCCATTCGTCCGGCCAGGCGCACATCCCGCGTCCACTGGACCCGAACAGCTGCACCGACGAGGAGTGGGGCGACTACATGTTCTTCCGCGACAACCCTCGCGGCCTGCACCATGAGTTGTGGATCCACGCTGCCGGTTGCCGCCAGTACTTCAACGCGACCCGCGACACCGTGACCTACGAAATCCTGGAAACCTACAAGATCGGCCAAAAGCCGCAATTCACTGACAAGGCTGACAGTCCGAAAGCGGCCGCACAGGCTCTGGGAGAGAAGGTATGAGCCAGATCAATCGCCTGTCCAACGGCGGACGGATCGACCGCAACAAAGTGCTGAGCTTCACCTTCAACGGCCAGACCTACAAAGGCTTCGAAGGCGATTCCCTGGCCGCTGCACTGCTGGCCAACGGCGTCGACATCATCGGCCGCAGCTTCAAGTATTCCCGTCCACGGGGCATCTTCGCCGCCGGTGCGGAAGAGCCGAACGCGGTGCTGCAGATCGGCGCCACCGAAGCCACGCAGATTCCTAACGTGCGTGCCACGCAACAGGCGCTGTACCAGGGCCTGGTCGCCACCAGCACCAACGGCTGGCCGAGCGTGAACAATGACGTGATGGGTATTCTCGGCAAGGTCGGCGGCAAGATGATGCCGCCGGGCTTCTACTACAAAACCTTCATGTACCCGCAATCGTTCTGGATGACTTACGAAAAGTACATCCGCAAGGCCGCCGGCCTGGGCCGCTCGTCGACCGAGAACGATCCGGATACCTATGACTACATGAGCCGTCACTGCGATGTGCTGGTCGTCGGCGCCGGCCCTGCCGGCCTGGCCGCCGCCCTGGCCGCTGGTCGCAGCGGTGCGCGGGTGATCGTGGCTGACGAGCAGGAAGAGTTCGGCGGTAGCCTGCTCGATTCCCGCGAGAGCCTGGACGGCAAGCCGGCGACCGAATGGGTCGCGGCGGTAGTGGCCGAGCTGCGCTCGATGCCGGAAGTATTGCTGTTGCCTCGTGCCACGGTGAACGGTTACCACGACCACAACTTCCTGACCATCCACGAACGCCTCACCGACCACCTCGGTGACCGCGCGCCGATCGGCCAGGTGCGTCAGCGCATCAACCGCGTTCGCGCCAAGCGCGTAGTGCTGGCCACCGGTGCTTGCGAGCGTCCGCTGGTCTACGGCAACAACGACGTGCCGGGCAACATGCTGGCCGGTGCAGTCTCTACCTACGTGCGCCGCTACGGCGTGGCACCGGGCAAGAAGCTGGTGCTGTCCACCAACAACGACCACGCCTATCGCGTTGCGCTGGACTGGTTCGACGCCGGCCTGCAAGTTGTTGCCGTCGCCGATGCCCGCAGCAACCCACGCGGCGCGCTGGTGGAAGAAGCCCGCGCCAAAGGCATCCGCATCCTCACCGGCAGTGCCGTGATCGAGGCCCGTGGCAGCAAGCGCGTGACCGGTGCCCGCGTCGCCGCGATCGACGTCCGCGGACAAAAAGTCACCAGCCCCGGCGAATGGCTGGACTGCGACCTGGTCGCCAGCTCCGGCGGCTACAGCCCGGTGGTCCACCTGGCTTCGCACCTGGGCGGCAAGCCGATCTGGCGTGAAGACATCCTCGGTTTCGTACCGGGCGAAGCACCGCAGAAACGCGTATGCGTCGGCGGCGTGAATGGCGTCTACAGCCTCGGCGATACCCTGGCCGATGGTTTCGAGGGCGGCGTGCGCGCGGCCAGCGAAGCCGGCTTCAAAACCGTGGAAGGGGTGTTGCCCAAAGCCCTGAGCCGCCACGAAGAGCCAACCCTGGCGCTGTTCCAGGTGCCGCACGAAAAAGCTACCGCACGGGCGCCGAAGCAGTTCGTCGACCTGCAGAACGACGTCACCGCCGCCGCCATCGAACTCGCGACCCGCGAAGGCTTCGAGTCGGTGGAACACGTCAAGCGCTACACCGCACTGGGCTTCGGTACCGACCAGGGCAAGCTGGGTAACGTCAACGGCCTGGCCATCGCGGCACGTTCGCTGAACGTGAGCATCCCGCAGATGGGCACCACCATGTTCCGTCCGAACTACACGCCGGTAACATTCGGCGCGGTGGCCGGCCGGCACTGCGGACACATCTTCGAACCGGTTCGCTTCACCGCGCTGCATGCCTGGCACTTGAAGAACGGCGCCGAGTTCGAAGATGTCGGCCAGTGGAAGCGCCCTTGGTACTTCCCGAAGAACGGCGAAGACATGCACGCCGCGGTCAAGCGCGAATGCAAGGCGGTACGCGACAGCGTCGGCCTGCTGGACGCCTCGACCCTGGGCAAGATCGACATCCAGGGCCCGGATGCCCGTGAGTTCCTCAACCGCATCTACACCAACGCCTGGACCAAGCTCGACGTGGGCAAGGCCCGCTACGGCCTGATGTGCAAGGAAGACGGCATGGTGTTCGACGACGGCGTGACCGCCTGTGTCGCCGACAACCATTTCATCATGACCACCACCACCGGCGGTGCGGCCCGTGTGCTGCAATGGCTGGAGATCTACCAGCAGACCGAATGGCCGGACCTGAAGGTGTACTTCACCTCGGTCACCGACCACTGGGCAACCATGACCTTGTCGGGGCCCAACAGCCGCAAGCTGTTGAGCGAAGTCACCGACATCGACCTGGATCGTGACGGCTTCCCGTTCATGACCTGGAAAGAAGGCCTGGTGGGTGGCGTACCGGCGCGGGTGTTCCGGATTTCGTTCACCGGCGAGCTGTCGTACGAAGTCAACGTGCAGGCCGACTACGCCATGGGCGTGCTCGAGAAGATCGTCGAGGCCGGCAAGAAGTACAACCTGACCCCGTACGGCACTGAAACCATGCACGTACTGCGGGCCGAGAAGGGCTTCATCATCGTCGGTCAGGACACCGACGGCTCGATGACCCCGGACGACCTGAACATGGGCTGGTGCGTGGGCCGTACCAAACCGTTCTCGTGGATCGGCTGGCGTGGCATGAACCGGGAAGATTGCGTGCGTGAAGACCGCAAGCAACTGGTGGGCCTCAAGCCGATCGATCCGAACGTCTGGCTGCCGGAAGGCGCGCAACTGGTCTTCAACCCCAAGCAGGCGATCCCGATGACCATGGTGGGTCACGTGACCTCCAGCTACGCACACAACTCCCTGGGCTATTCATTCGCCATGGGTGTGGTCAAGGGGGGCTTGAAGCGTATCGGTGAGAGGGTTTTCTCGCCGCAGGCTGACGGTAGCGTGATCGAGGCAGAGATCGTTTCTTCGGTGTTCTTCGATCCGAAGGGCGATCGGCAGAATATCTAACACTTGAGCCCTGTGGGTGGGGGCGTGTGGGAGCAAAGCTTGCTCGCGATGCAGGCGACACGGTAGCCATCAGACCGAGTTATCGTTCATCGCGGGCAAGCCTTGCTCTCACAGCGCCACGCACCGGCAGGTCGAGCAAGCATTCATGACAGGTGCTATATGACAGCCGCCAATGTTTACCAACAACGCCCAACCACCGGGGCCAAAGCCGAGTCGTCGCTGCATCATGCCGACCTCGCCAGCCTGGTGGGCAAGGGGCGCAAGAACGCCGGCGTGACCGTGCGCGAGAAAAAACTCCTGGGCCACCTGACCATCCGTGGCGATGGCCACGATGCGGCATTCGCCGCGGGCGTGCACAAGGCCCTGGGCATCGAATTGCCGGGCGCGTTGAGCGTGATCGTCAAGGGTGAGACCAGTTTGCAATGGATGGGGCCGGATGAATGGCTGCTGGTCGTGCCGACCGGTGAAGAGTTCGCCGCCGAGCAGAAACTGCGTGAAGCCCTGGGCGACCTGCACATCCAGATCGTCAACGTCAGCGGCGGCCAGCAGATTCTCGAGCTGTCCGGCCCGAACGTGCGCGACGTGCTGATGAAATCCACCAGCTACGATGTACACCCAAGCAACTTCCCGGTAGGCAAGGCCGTGGGCACGGTGTTCGCCAAGTCGCAACTGGTGATCCGCCACACCGCCGAAGACACCTGGGAACTGCTGATCCGCCGCAGCTTCTCCGATTACTGGTGGCTGTGGCTGCAGGATGCGTCGGCTGAATATGGCTTGAGCGTGCAGGCCTGAGCTATCACGGTCTAAAGCCAAACATTTTTGTGGCGAGGGGATTTATCCCCGCTGGGCTGCGAAGCAGCCCCAATAAAGCTACATACAATCCAGCCTGACACACCGCTGGGGCTGGTTTAGGGCTGCTTCGCAGCCCAGCGGGGATAAATCCCCTCGCCACAGGTTCTGTGTTCGGGGATTAGCCACTACAAACAGGAGTCACCGCAATGAGTCGCGCCCCAGATACATGGATTTTGACTGCCGACTGCCCCAGCGTGCTCGGCACGGTGGACGCGGTGACCCGCTTTCTGTTCGAGCAGGGCTGCTACGTTACCGAACACCACTCCTTCGACGACCGGCTTTCGGGGCGTTTCTTCATTCGTGTGGAATTTCGCCAACCCGATGGTTTCGACGAGCAGGATTTCCGTGCCGGCCTGGCCGAGCGTGCCGAAGCCTTTGGCATGGTCTTCGAACTGACGCCGCCCAACTACCGGCCGAAAGTGGTGATCATGGTGTCCAAGGCCGATCACTGCCTCAACGATTTGCTCTACCGCCAGCGCATCGGCCAGTTGTCCATGGACGTGGTCGCGGTGGTGTCCAATCACCCGGACCTCAAGCCACTGGCCGACTGGCACCAGATTCCCTACTACCATTTCCCCCTGGATCCGAACGACAAGCCGGCCCAGGAGCGGCAGGTGTGGCAGGTGATCGAAGACACCGGCGCCGAGCTGGTGATCCTCGCCCGCTACATGCAGGTGCTGTCGCCGGAGCTGTGTCGCAAGCTCGACGGCAAGGCAATCAATATCCACCACTCCCTGCTGCCTGGCTTCAAGGGCGCCAAACCGTATCACCAGGCCTACAACAAAGGCGTGAAGCTGGTCGGTGCCACGGCGCATTACATCAATAACGACCTGGACGAAGGCCCGATCATCGCCCAGGGCGTGGAAGTGGTGGACCACAGTCATTACCCCGAGGACCTGATTGCCAAGGGGCGGGATATCGAAGGGCTCACATTGGCCCGGGCCG
The DNA here is from genome assembly GCF_024749045.1 of Pseudomonas sp. B21-028. Classification (NCBI taxonomy): domain Bacteria; kingdom Pseudomonadati; phylum Pseudomonadota; class Gammaproteobacteria; order Pseudomonadales; family Pseudomonadaceae; genus Pseudomonas; species Pseudomonas sp. B21-028. The sequence continues at coordinate 5,947,332 of NZ_CP087184.1, read as the reverse complement.
TGGGGTATCACATTGAAAGACGGGTTTTCCTGAACGCCAATCGTACTGTCGTTCTTTAGATGCTTGGCGGCGCTCTGAGGCCCGTTGGCGAGCAGTTCTTCTTTGATAATCCCAGTACTAATCCGAGCACAAACGCGCTGCCTGCCTGGGTGACGCAGTTCCACAAAAACAACAGCGAGGTGAAAGCATGTCCGGTAATCGTGGTGTCGTCTATCTCGGCAACGGCAAGGTCGAAGTACAGAAGATCGACTATCCAAAAATGCAGGACCCGCGTGGCAGAAAAATCGAGCACGGCGTCATCCTGCGCGTGGTATCCACCAACATCTGCGGCTCCGACCAGCACATGGTGCGCGGCCGTACCACCGCCCAGACCGGTCTGGTCCTGGGTCACGAGATCACCGGTGAAGTGATCGAGAAGGGCAGCGACGTCGAGAACCTGAAGATCGGTGATCTGGTGTCGGTACCGTTCAACGTCGCGTGCGGTCGTTGCCGTTCCTGCAAGGAACAGCACACCGGCGTCTGCCTGACCGTCAACCCGGCCCGTGCCGGTGGCGCCTATGGCTATGTCGACATGGGTGACTGGACCGGCGGCCAGGCCGAGTACGTGCTGGTGCCGTATGCCGACTTCAACCTGCTGAAACTGCCGGACCGCGACAAGGCCATGGAGAAGATCCGCGACCTGACTTGCCTGTCCGACATCCTGCCTACCGGTTACCACGGTGCGGTGACTGCCGGCGTTGGTCCTGGCAGCACTGTTTATATCGCCGGTGCTGGTCCGGTTGGTCTGGCTGCCGCGGCCTCTGCTCGTCTGCTCGGTGCAGCGGTGGTGATCGTCGGTGACGTCAACTCCATCCGTCTGGCTCACGCCAAGGCGCAGGGTTTTGAAATTGTCGACCTGTCCACCGACACACCATTGCATGAGCAAATCGCCGCACTGTTGGGCGAGCCTGAAGTCGATTGCGCCGTTGACTGCGTAGGCTTCGAAGCCCGTGGTCATGGTCATGACGGCGTCAAGCACGAAGCCCCGGCCACCGTGCTTAACTCGCTGATGCAAGTGACCCGCGTTGCCGGCAAGATCGGTATCCCTGGCCTGTACGTCACCGAAGATCCGGGTGCGGTCGATGCCGCCGCCAAGATCGGTGCCCTGAGCATCCGCTTCGGCCTCGGCTGGGCCAAGTCCCACAGCTTCCACACCGGCCAGACCCCGGTGATGAAGTACAACCGCGCGCTGATGCAGGCGATCATGTGGGACCGCATCAACATCGCGGACATCGTCGGCGTACAGGTGATCAGCCTGGACGACGCGCCGAAAGGCTACGGCGAGTTCGACGCTGGCGTGCCGAAGAAATTCGTGATTGACCCGCACAAGATGTTCAGCGCGGCGTAAGGTTGGAAGCAAGACGGAAAAAGGGCGACAGTGATGTCGCCCTTTTTATTTGGCTGTAGCGGCAGGTGTCTGCTGCCTATTCTTCCATAAATTGTTCGTTCCATTCCCGTCAGGCCTGGGTAACCCCACTCAGGGCTGGGTTACCGTTGCCGTTTTGACCCGCTCGCAGAAATCGGGGTAGAAACCCCAGACATTCGTGTTCCGGCAATCAAGCTGGGCCTGGGCCAGCGCATCCCTGCCGAAGGTGAGGCTGCGGGGCAGGCTGGCGAAGGTGACATAACCATCCCTTTGGGTCTTGATCGCGTCGAAGCCCTGCATGTCGTAGACCAATTCAACATCGTCGTCGGCAAGGAACCGGGCCTTGACCGTTACCTGGGTGTACTGCTTGCCCCCAGGGGCGTTGTTGAGCGCCGCGAGACCGTGGCCGACAACGCGCAGCAGGCGCGGCACCCAACCCTCGTCATTCTCGGTGGAGGCGTCCGGGCGATAGGTGATGGTGAGCGTTTGCCGATCACGGGTTACCGCCGTCAGGGACGGGTCGAAGCGCTTGATGCGATGTTCGATGGTCAGCCAGGTTTTTTGCTCCTCGCTGACACCATCGGCCAACTCCGGATTCAGCGGTCCTCGCTGGCATTCGTTGACGCCCAGCACAATAAGCATGCCCGTCAGGATGACCGCGAGGGTGGCGCCACCAATTTTTACGTCCATGGGCAAACTCTTCAGTGGGAGGCGCACTGTACGGTATCAGCGGACTGCGGGTCATCTGCCAGCGGCGGGTAAGCGATAAATCAATCAGAAACTCAGGTTGAAGTCGTCAGCATCGATGAGCTTGCACACTTGAAGGGCAAGATTTTCGCAGCGCCGATTCGTCCACTCTGAAACAGGCGGCTGTATCTGAAGATACTGGAGGGCCAGATTTACGGATGCGTATGCGCAAGTGAGGGTTGTTCTTCCCGGTGTTTGTGGGTCGTCAATGTCATGGAGAGCAAACTCGGCACCGTTGAATTGCATGGATGCCGGATCGTCCATTTTAATAGCGCTCTGACTTGCCCACTCTCGATCATCCTGTACTTCCGTGGACTTAACATCCCAGGGTTTGATGTGTTCACTGATATTCGCAATGGCAGGACAGGTTACTTCGCCGGCCTTAACAGGGTTGATAAACAATAGAAGTAACCACGCGCATCCCGTCAGAGTATTTTTCATGTCCAGGCTCCATTGGTTCCAATAGAACATGGTCGCCATTGGAGCCGATCGGGCTACTGTCAATCCTGACAGTTTTTTATGCTTTTTTAGAATAGTTAGAGACGTTCATCGCTTTTGGCGGTAGTCAGCCTCGAAGACGGTCGGAATGTGGACCGGCGGAACGATCCTTACTCTCCTCAGTCCAACCCACGATTTCGTGCCGCCCCCCATCGGGCGGTTTTTAATGGCTCAAGAGGACGTTCGCAATGAAGGTTTCACGCGGTTTCGCACTGTCTTGCCTGCTGTCGCTGGCGGCCAGTCCGGCCTTCGCGCAGTTCAGCCTCAGTGATGCGGCCAACGCAGTGGCGGCCATGCAGGGCGGTCAGGGTGAGCAGGGGGCCGTGGCCGCCGCGCCCGAAGCCGCCGGGTTGCTCAACACGTTGGGTTCGGAGCTGAAGATCACGCCGGAGCAGGCCATCGGCGGTGCCGGCGCGATGTTGGGGCTGGCAAAGAATCGTCTCAGCGAGCCACAGTTTTCCGAGCTGAGCCAAAGCGTGCCAGGCCTGGACCAGATTGCCGGCAACAGCGCCATCGGCGGACTCAATGGCCTGGGCGGCCTGCTCGGTGGTGGTTCGCAGAAGAATGCCTTGCTCGATGGCCTGCTGGGCAACGTCAAGGACACCAACGATTTGAACAATGCCTTCAGTGCCTTGGGCATGGACAGCGGCATGATCGGCCAGTTTGCCCCGGTGATCCTCCAGTACCTGGGCCAACAAGGCGTGGCCAGCACCTTGCTGCAGAACCTCGGCGGCATCTGGGGCACCGGCGCCGGGATCTGATCAGCGGCGCTCGTCGAGCAAGGCGACGATGCGTCGATCCTTTTCGGTCCAGAGCTGGTTGACCCAGTTCTGGACGTGCTGGCGAAACACCGGATCGTTTTCGTAATCGCCTTGCCACAGCGCAGGGTCCAGCGGGCGGGTCTGGATGTCGATGATGACCTTTGGCACGGAACCGCTGATCAAATCCCAGAACCCCGGAATCCGCGCCTGCGGATACACCACGGTCACATCCAGGATCGCGTCCAGTTGTTCGCCCATCGCCGCCAGCACGAACGCCACGCCACCGGCCTTGGGCTTGAGCAGATGGGCAAAGGGTGATTGCTGCTGCTGGCTTTTGGCGGCGGTAAAGCGTGTCCCTTCGAGGTAGTTCACCACGGTGACCGGCTGGCGCTTGAACAGCTCGCAGGCCGCCCGGGTGATTTCCAGGTCCTTGCCGGCCAGTTCCGGGTTTTTCGCCAGGAAGGCTTTGGTATAGCGCTTCATGAACGGATAATCCAGCGCCCACCAGGCCAGGCCCAGGAAGGGCACCCAGATCAGTTCTCTCTTGAGAAAAAACTTGAAGAACGGTGTGCGCCGGTTGAGGGTCTGGATGAGGGCGGGAATGTCCACCCAGGACTGGTGATTGCTGATGACCAGGTAAGACGTATCGCCACGCAAGCCTTCGCCGCCGCGAATATCCCACCGGGTGGGAATGCACAGGGCGAAGATCAGTTTGTCGATCTCGGCCCAGGTTTCGGCGATCCACATTACCGCCCACGAGGCATAGTCGCGAAGGCGCCCGGGCAGGATCAGCTTGAGCAGCGCGAACACCATCAACGGCCCGAACAGCACCAGGGTGTTGAGCAACAGCAACAGGGTGACGAAACAGCCGGTGAGCAGGCGGCGCATAAATGACTCTTGCAAGCGGGTGGGCGGGCCATGATAAGCAGCTTCGGGCGGCAGGCCAAATTGTGCTGGACGAATGTTTCACCTTTTGACCGGTATGCTGGGTTTCCCAACAGGCTTTGCCATCACCCCAATCGGGGCCGCTTCGCTGCCCAGCGGGAGCAAGCTCCCTTGCCACAGACCGAACGAATCCACCGCTCACGGTCTAAAAAGCCACCCCCACAGGAGCCCTATTGCATGAAATCCCTTCTCGCCCTGTTTTCCCTGGTGGCCCTTCCCGTGCTGGCCGCCGAACCGACCCTTTATGGGCGCTACGAATACATCGCGCTGCCGGAAATCGGCGGTGAAGTGCTCAAGGCCAAGATGGACACCGGGGCTCTGACCGCCTCGCTGTCGGCCAAGGACATTGAAACGTTTACCCGCGACGGTGATGACTGGGTGCGCTTCCGCCTGGCGACCAAGGACGCGAGCAACAAGGTCTACGAGCACAAGATCGCGCGTATCAGCAAGATCAAGACCCGTTCCGAGGAGGATGAGGACGAGGACGAAAAGATCGCCCCCACCAAACGCCCGGTGGTGGACCTGGAGCTGTGCCTGGGTGACGTCAAGCGTACCGTCGAGGTCAACCTGACCGACCGCAGCAGCTTCAATTACCCGTTGTTGATCGGCGCCAAGGCACTGCGCGAATTCGGTGCGGCGGTGAACCCGGCCCGACGTTTCACGGCGGACAAGCCCGACTGCTGATTTCCCCGATTGACGTGCCCCGAGGCTTGGGGCACCGTTCCGGCAACTTTACTGCCGGGCTCGCAAGACATGCCTCATATTCTGATTGTCGAAGACGAAGCCGCCATCGCCGATACGCTGGTGTTCGCCCTGCAAGGGGAGGGCTTCGAGACCACTTGGTTGAGCCTGGGGGCCGCCGCGCTCGAACACCAGAAAAGCACCCCCGCGGACCTGATCATCCTCGACGTGGGGCTGCCGGATATCAGTGGTTTCGAGACTTGCAAGAATCTCAGACGTTTCAGCGACGTTCCGGTCATTTTTCTGACAGCCCGGGATGGTGAGATCGACCGGATCGTGGGGCTGGAGATCGGCGCCGATGATTACGTGGTCAAACCCTTCAGCCCCCGAGAGGTGGCGGCCAGGGTCCGGGCGATCCTCAAGCGGGTAGCGCCAGCGCCAAGGCCGGCCACGGAACTGGGCACGGCGTTGTTCCAGGTGGACAGCGATCGCGTGCAGATCAATTATCGCGGCAAACCGCTGAACCTCACCCGCCACGAATTTCGCCTGCTGAACTGTCTGCTGGAGCAACCCGAACGGGTATTCAGCCGCGAACAACTGCTCGACGCCCTGGGCGTGGCCAGCGATGCCGGCTACGAGCGCAGCATCGACAGCCATATCAAGAGCGTGCGCGCCAAGTTGCGCCTGGTCAGGGCCGAGGCCGAACCGATCCAGACCCATCGCGGCCTCGGCTACAGCTACAGCCCGGGGCACAGCTGATGCCGTTGGGGATCCGCATTTTTCTGGTCTATGTGCTGTTCATCGGCCTGACCGGGTATTTCGTGCTGGGCACGGTGATCGAGCAGATCCGTCCCGGTGTGCGCCAGTCCACCGAGGAAACCCTGGTGGACACGGCCAACCTGATGGCCGAGATCCTGCGGGACGACTTCAAGGCCGGGACCCTCAATCGCAATCGCTGGCCTCAGTTGCTCAAGGCCTATGGCGAGCGTCAGCCGGGGGCGACGATCTGGGGCTTGCCGAAGAACCGGGTCAGCCATCGCATCTACGTCACGGATGTCAAGGGTATCGTGGTACTCGACTCCAGCGGTGAGGCCGTGGGCCAGGACTATTCGCGCTGGAACGACGTCTACCTGACCCTGCGCGGCCAATACGGCGCCCGCTCGAGCCGTAGCATCGCGGATGACCCGAACTCTTCGGTGATGCACGTCGGTGCGCCGATCCGCGATAACGGCCGGATCATCGGCGTGGTCACCGTGGCCAAGCCCAACAGCTCGCTGCAGCCTTATATCGACCGCACGGAACGGCGACTGCTGCTCTACGGCGTCGGCTTGATCGGCCTCGGCCTGGTGCTGGGGGCGTTGCTGTCGTGGTGGCTCAGCTCGGCGCTGCGTCGCTTGACCGCCTATGCCCAAGCCGTCAGCCAGGGGCAACGGGTGGAAGTGCCGCATTATCGCGGTGGCGAGTTCGAGCAACTGGCGCACGCCCTGGAGCACATGCGCACACAGCTCGAAGGCAAGGCTTACGTCGAGCGCTACGTGCACACCCTGACGCACGAACTCAAGAGCCCGCTGGCGGCGATTCGCGGCGCCGCCGAGCTGTTGCAAAGCGACATGCCCGCCGCGCAACACCAGCGCTTTGTCAGCAACATCGACAGCGAAAGCGTGCGCATGCAGCAATTGATCGAACGTCTGCTCAACCTGGCCCAGGTCGAACAGCGCCAGGGCCTGGAAGAACAGGTCGCGGTGCCGCTGGCGGGGCTTGTGGATGAACTGCTCGAGGCTCGCAGCGGCTGGATCGAGCGCCGGCAACTTCGGGTCGAGCGGCACATCGCCGCCGACCTGGCACTGACCGGCGAAGCGTTCCTGTTGCGCCAGGCCTTGGGCAACCTGCTGGACAATGCCCTGGATTTCACCCCCGCCAACGGGGTGTTGCGCGTCAGTGCCGGGCGCGGTGGCAACCGTGTCGAGATCCGCCTGTTCAACCAGGCCGAGCCGATTCCCGACTACGCCCTGCCGCGCCTGAGCGAGCGCTTCTATTCCCTGCCGCGCCCGGACAGCGGCCGCAAGAGCACCGGCTTGGGGCTCAACTTCGTGGAGGAAGTGGTGCAGCTGCATGAGGGCGAATTCGGCATCGGCAATGTCGAGGGCGGGGTAGAGGTGGTGCTGCGGTTGCCCTGAAATTCGGCGCATAGCCTTTGTGGGAGCGAGCCTGCTCGCGAATGCGGTGAACCCGTCGACATCATCCTCAATGACACACCGCTTTCGCGAGCAGGCCCGCTCCCACAGGTTCTCTAGTCTCCACACAATCTCCACATTGCCCACATAAACATCCCATACAGCACTTGCAGACTCTCCCCCATTCGAACAGGGAGAGCCCCACATGAACCGCAGTCTCGCCATAAAACTGGGCATGATCGCCCTATTGATTCTCCTGCTGATGATCCCGCTGTTGATGATCAACGGCCTCATCGACGAACGCCAATCCCTGCGCGACGGTGTATTGCAGGAGATCGCCAGCAGTTCCAGCCATAGCCAGCAGCTCATCGGGCCGATGATCGTGGTGCCGTTCCGCAAGAACGTGCGGGTCTGGAATACCAACGAGAAGACCGGTGTGCGTTTCCTGGAAACGGTCGAGCAGAGCGGTGAGTTGTATTTCCTGCCGGAGCAGTTCGAACTCGACGGCCAGGTCCGGACCGAAACCCGCGCCCGGGGCATTTATGAGGCGCGGCTGTTCCACGCCGAGAACCGGATCGATGGTCGCTTCAAGGTGCCTGAGCGCTATGGCCTGGCTGCCAAGGATCTGGCCGATTACCGCTTCGACGAACCCTATCTGAGCGTGGGCATCAGCGACATCCGTGGTATCGAGAATGCACTGACCCTGAAACTCAACCAGCAGACAGTGGATTTCCTGCCCGGCTCGCGGGTTGGCTGGCTGGGGCAGGGGGTGCATGTGCCGCTGCCGATGGTCAACGCCCAGAACAGTGCCGAACTGGCCTTCGGTTTCGACCTGAGCCTGCAAGGCACCGGTGAGTTGCAGATTCTGCCGGTGGGCAAGACCAGCAAGGTGCACCTGACCGCCGACTGGCCGCACCCGAGTTTTATCGGCAACTACTTGCCCATCAGCCGCGACATCAACGAGAAGGGCTTCAGCGCCGACTGGCAGACTTCGTTCTTCTCTACCAACCTTGAAGAAGCCCTGCAGAACTGCGTGTCGAGCGAGGGCTGTGAAACATTTCGCAGCCGGGCCTTCGGCGTGAGCTTCATCGACCCGGTGGACCAGTACCTCAAGAGCGACCGGGCGATCAAATATGCACTGCTGTTCATCGCCCTGACCTTCGCCGGCTTCTTCCTGTTCGAAGTGCTCAAGAGCCTGGCGGTGCACCCGGTCCAATACGCCCTGGTGGGCGTGGCGCTGGCATTCTTCTACCTGTTGCTGCTGTCACTGTCGGAGCACATCGGTTTTGCCTCGGCGTATCTGTTGTCGGCCAGCGCCTGTGTACTGTTGATCGGGTTCTACGTCTGTCATGTGCTGCGCAGCGTGAACCATGGCCTGGGCTTCTCGGCGGGGTTGGCGGCGCTGTATGCCTTGCTCTACGGCCTGTTGAGCGCCGAAGACTACGCACTGTTGATGGGCTCGCTGTTGCTGTTCGGTCTGTTGGGTGTGTTCATGGTGCTGACCCGCAAACTGGACTGGTACGGGGTCGGTTCGAAGCCTGCGCCTGCGATGACTTTCGATCTGGGAGAGGTGAAATGAGCCGGTCGCTGGGGTTGCGGGAGGACCGGCGGGTGAGGGAAGTGCTGGTGGCGCTTGTATCTGGGTTGTTTCCGTTGGATCCGGTGGGCTTCTATCGCGAGCAGGCTCGCTCCCACAGGTCCGGCGCTATCCTTTGTGGGAGCGAGCCTGCTCGCGATGAGGCCATCACATTTGGAGAAAGATCTAGATCCTGGGCACGGTAGCGACCATTGAAGGCCGCAAGCTCACCTCGGCAAACCACGCCGCCAGCTGCGGATGGGCCTTGCGCCATTCCAGGTCGGGATGGCGCAGATCCAGGTAACCCAAGGCGCAGGCGACGCTGATGGACGCCACGTCAAAATGGCTGGCCAGTTCGGCAATCGCCTCGGCTTCGAGCATGCCAAGGGCACGGCGAATCTTGTCCCGCTGGGCATCGAGCCATTCGTCCCAGTGCTTTTCCGCCGGGCGCAAGGCCATTTCATAGCGAATCATCACCGCAGCGTCCATGATTCCGTCGGCCAGGGAGGCCAGGGTCAGGCGCCGCCAGCGGGCCGCGCCGTCACGGGGGATCAGCGGGTTGCCGACATGCTGATGGTCGAGGTAATCGAGGATGACACGGCTGTCGTGGATCACGCTGCCGTTGGCCAGGCGCAGGGCCGGGATTTTGCTCAGCGGGTTGTCATCGATCAGCTTCTGGTCCGGCTTGACGGGCGTGAGCTGGCTGAGTTGCAACGCGACGCGGTCCTGCTGGCCGGTTTCGTGCAACAGCACCAGGACCTTGCGCACGAAGGGCGAGGCGGGGTTGTGGAACAGCGTCATGCTGGGAACGGACATGGCAACGTCTCGATCAGGGAGGATGTCGCGCAGCATAGCGCTTCATCAAGGCGCAAGGCAGAGGTGACCGGACCCTGCGGCCCAGTCTGTACTCTGGGGGCACGTGGCTGGGCATACAACGCTCAGGTAGGTACCCTGGGGGAGGTGGTCATCGTATGGCTGCTGGCTGAAGGGTAATCAGTCGGTCCGCTGGCTCAGCGGCGTGGGACCAGTCCCCAGACCGCCAATGCAGAAGGGATGCCCAGCCCCAGCCAGCTCACGGCATCCCACGGGCCATCGCCGAGCAAGGCGCTGAACAGCCCGGCTGCGCAAAGGGCGCCGATTGCTGCGGGCATGCCGAATACCTTCCAGAAACTTGCCTGGCGGGGCTTCACGAGACCGTCTCCATGTCGACAGCCGTGCGCCGGGGCGCTCGACGCCGCACCACCCACAGGTAAACGCCGCTGCCGAGGACGATGATGGTCAACACGTCCAAGGTCGCCCAGAAGACCTGCATCGGCCTGCCGCCGTAGTCGCCGAAATGCAGCGGCAGCGACAGGCTCATGACGTCCATGTACCAGGGCCGCTCGGCCACGGCAGTGACATCCAGGGTGCTGGCGTCGATCAATACCGGTGTCAGCAGGTGGGAGGTCAGGTGGGAATTGCCTTTCATGAACACGCCATAGTGGTGCTGGCTGGAAAACAGCGTGCCGGGGAATGCGATAAAGCTCGGTTCCATGCCCGGCGCGGCTTCTCTGGCGATGTCGAGCAGGCGGGTGGCCGGCGCCAACCGGGTCAGCGGCGGGGCGTTGCGGTAGGGTTCGACCATGGTGCTGAGGCTGTCGGTGCGCCAGGCGGCAATGATCAGCTCGGCGCACGCGGCAATCACGCCGGTGACCCCCACCGTCAGCGCCCAGACCAGGGTGACCACGCCGATCAGGTTGTGCAGGTCGAGCCAGCGCAGGCGGGTCGACTTGTCCTGGCGGACGGTGGCGAACTTCAAGCGCCGCATGAACGGCAGGTACAGGACCACGCCGGAAATGATGGCGATCACGAACAGCAGTCCCATCGATGCCAGCAATAATTTACCAGGCAGTCCGGCATACATGTCCACGTGCAGGCGCCGCATGACCATCATGAAGCCGCCATTGGCCGCGGGCGTCTCCAGGGCCGCACCGGTACGGGCGTCGAGCATGAAGGTATGGGAGGCATTGGGTTCGGTGCCCGGCGTCGGTGCCATGATGGTGAGGACGCCGTTGGGATCGTCTTCGTCCCAGCCGAAATACTGCACCACTTCACCCGGTCGATGGGCCTTGGCTTTTTCCACCAATTGCTGAAGGTCCAGCTGTGGAGTGTCGGCGGGCATTTCCCGGAACTCGGGAGCATCGCCCAACAAGTGCTCGATTTCATGATGGAAAATCAGTGGCAGCCCGGTGACCGCCAACATCAGCAGGAATACTGTGCAGATCAGGCTGCTCCAGGTGTGGATGAAGGACCAGCGACGGATGGTTCTGCTTTTCATGATGGGTCCGGATGCTGAAGGTTCATGCGGATGTAACTAGGCCCAAGTTCAAGAGTTATTGTGGCGAGGGGATGAATCCCCTCGCCACAAGTGCCCCTCAAAGGCCAACCGATCACCATTTGTAATTCACGCTCGCGACGACGTTGCGCTGGTCACCGTAGTAGCAATAGAAACCGTCGCAGGTGGAGAGGTAATCCTTGTTGAAGATGTTCTTCGCATCCACCGCCACCGAGACGCCTTTGAGGGAACTGCTCACGCGTCCCAGATCGTAATGGGCCGATGCGTCATAGACGGTGTAGGAGCCGACATGGCCCCAATCGGTATTGGTGGTGTTGCCATAGGTATCGCCGACGTAACGCACACCGGCGCCGACACCGAAGCCATCCAGCGGGCCGTTGTGCCAGGTGTAGTCGGCCCACGCGGTAGCCTGGTTGCGTGGCACCTGGGCCATGCGCTTGCCCTTTTCGGCAGCGGTGCCCTTGGTGATTTCGCTGTCGTTGTAGGTGTAGGAACCGATCAGTTTCAGGTTGTCGGTGACGTCGCCGGAGGCTTCCAGTTCCAGGCCGCGTACCCGCACCTCGCCGACCTGGCGGGTGATGCTGTTTTCAGTGACGGAATTGTTTTTCTGAGTCAGGTCGAACACTGCCGCCGTCAGCAAGGTTTTTGTGCCGGGTGGCTGGTACTTGATGCCGGCTTCGTATTGTTCGCCTTCGGTCGGTTTGAACGCATCGGTGCTGTTGACGTTGGTACCGGCCGCTGCCTGGAAGGATTGGGCAAAGGAAATGTACGGTGTCACGCCGTTGTCGAAGACATAACTCAATGCCGCGTTACCGCTGAATTTCTTGTCGCGCTGGGTGTTGGTGACATCGTTCTGGTTGTGGAAAACGGTGCCGGTGTGAATCCAGTCCTCACGACCGCCGAGGGTCAGGCGCCAGTTGTCCAGGGCCATCTGGTCCTGAATGTAGAGACCGCTCTGCTGGGTCTTCTGGTTGTAGTCATACATATCGAAGTACTGGACGTTGGAAAAATCCTGTCCATAGATCGGGTTGTGGATGTTGGTGGTCGGGACGCCGCTGGACCCCCATTTCCAACGTGAATTGCTGTTGGAACGCTGATGGTCCAGGCCAAGCAACAGCGTATGGCTCAGGGCACCGGTCTGGAAGTCCGCCTGGAAATTGTTATCGACGGCGAACTGACTGATGTCTTCGTCAACGATACCGGCACTGCGTTTGACGGTACCGTCGGCGCTCACGGCTTGATCGGGGCCCGCCGGGAAGAACGACCCGCCGGCGGTGAGGCCCTGGAATTCCAGGTCGCTCTTGGTGTAGCGCAGGTTCTGGCGGAACTGCCAGGTGTCATTGAAGCGATGTTCGAAGGCATAGCCGAGGGCGTAATAGGTGCGGTCGTAGAATTCCCAGTCCGGATCGCCCAGGTTCTTGTGGTGGGAGATCCTGCCGGCCGGCGAGGACAGCTTGGTGCCTTGCAAGGGCAGGAATTGCCCGGTGATCCCGGTGTCGTCGCGGGTGTACTGGGACAGGAAGGTCAGGCGAGTGTCGTCGTTGATGTTCCAGGTCAGGCTCGGCGCGATGTTGTAGCGCTTGTCCGGGATGTGATCGACCTGGGCATTGCTGTTGCGCACGGTGCCGCTGAGCCGATAGATAAACTGGCCTTCGTCATCGATCTTGCCGGTGCTGTCGAAGTTGATCTGCTTGTGTTCATAGCTGCCGGCCTGCAACTCGACTTCGTGGCTGCTCTCGGCTTGTGGGCGACGGCTGACCATGTCGAGCATGCCACCGGGTGGCGTCTGGCCGTAGACCGACGATGCCGGGCCACGCAGCACGGCGATGCGCTCCAGGTTCCAGGGCTCGATTTTCGGTGTGATGTAGTTGCCCCTGGGCAGCGGCAGGCCATCGAGGAACTGGGTCGGCACGAAGCCGCGTACCAACAGCCAGTCATTACGCGAGTCCGAGCCGTAGCCGCTGCTCTGTACCCCGGCGGTGTAGCGCAGGGCGTCATTGAGGTTGAGCACCGAGCGATCTTCCATTTGCTGGCGCGTCACCACCGAGACCGAGCGCGGCAGCTCGACGATCGGTGTATCGGTCTTGGTGCCGGCGGCGGTGCGGGTGGCCGCGTAGCTCTCGCTCGGGCCCCAGGCGCTTTCGCTCAGGCCGGCGCCGATCACGCTGGTTTCCGGCAAGGCCATGACACCTTCGGGCACAGCCACCAGGCTGTAGGTGCCGGTGCTGCTTTGCAGCAGTTGCAGACCGGTGCCGCGCAAGGCTTCGCGCAATGCGCCCGGGGCATCGAACTGGCCCTGGACCGGTGCCGAGGTTTTGCCTGCGGCCAGCGCCGGGTCCAGGCTCAGGGCGAGACCGGCCTGGCTGGCGATCTGGTTCAGGGTGCTGGCCAGTGACGCAGCGGGCAGGCTATAGGTGCGCACGCCGGATGTTTGCTCGGCCGCCAGAAGGGGGCCGCTGGTCAACGGGGCGGCAAGGACGATCGCAACGGCCAACAGGCTGGGGCGCAACAGGGTGTCTAGCGGGCGGGACATACGCGGCTCCTGAATGGAAATATTTCTCAATTGCCTGGATGCCGGATGAAAATCGAAAAGTGATAGGGGTAGATGAAAATAATTTAGATTCAATCTGGAGGCTGTTTGGGTTTCTGCGTCGAGTCAGATGGCCTCTTCGCGAGCAAGCCCGCTCCCACATGGATTGAGTGATCCACAACATCGTGAACGCCACAAGTTCTCTGTGGGAGCGGGCTTGCTCGCGAAAGCGTCAATGCTGACACCCCATCCATCAAGGTTGTGACGGGCCCCTCGGCCCGACTACCACCCACCACTGCGTGTGATGCTCGATCTGCACCGGCAAGGTCGGCAGCAGCGCGCTCAGGGCCAGGTCGGTGTCATGCAGGGGGAAGCTGCCGGTGATGCGCAAATCCGCGATTTCTGGCTCGACGCCCAGGTAGCCGTGCCGATAGCGCCCCAGCTCACGCACCAGGTCTTCTAGGCGAGCGTTGTCTACCACCAGCATGCCCCGGGTCCAGGCATCGGCGCCGGGACTCAGGGCCAGGGCGGGGCCAAGACCGTCGCGGCGCATCAGCGCCTGCTGGCCTTCGCGCAGGATCTGTTCTTGCTCCGTGGCCCGTGGATGGGCGGCCACGGCGGATTTCAACACGCTCAGGCGCGTGCCGCTGTCCTCGCGCTTGACCAGGAACCGGGTGCCCAAGGCGCGCAAGCTGCCTTCGCGGGTTTCGACGATAAACGGCCGTGGGTCGTTGTGTCCGGTCTCCACCAGGATTTCACCTTCCTGGAGAACGATGCGCCGTTGTCTATCGTCGAAACGCACGTCCAGCGCGCTGTGGGTGTTGAGGTTGATCAGCGTGCCGTCGGCCAGGCGCAGAGTGCGCTGCTCGCCGGTGGCGGTGCGTTGGTCGGCCAGCCAGTAGTCCAGCGGCAGGTAACGTTCACCGGCAAACAAGGCCAGGCTGATGACCGCGACGATGCTGGCCAGGCCACTACCCACCTTGCGTAGCCGGCGACGGATACTGACCCGCGATTGCAGCAGCGCGGCCCGCGCCGGTCCGTTGGCAACGCTGAAGCGCTGGTCGAGCATGCCCAACTGCCGCCAGGCCCGGGCATGTTCTTCATCGGCGGCGTGCCAGCGGGCGAACGCCTCGCGTTCCTGGGCGCTGCCGGAATCCAGTGACAACTGCCAGGCAATCGCGGCATCCAATACGCTGGCCGAGACCGGCTTGGAATGGGCCGGGTTCATGTCGGCTCCCCGTAGAGTGCGATGTAGCACTGTCGGATGCCCTGGGCCAGATACTGGCGTACCCGCGGCACCGAAACCCCCAGGCGCTTGGCGATCTCGGCGTGGCCGAGGCCGTCGAGCCGGTTGTACAGGAACGCGGCGCGAGCCTTGCTCGACAGCTTGCCGAGAAGGCGATCGATCTGCCTGAGGTCTTCGAGAATCAGTTGCTGTTCTTCCAGCGACGGCTGTTCGCCCTCGGGAATCAACATCAGTTCGGTGAGGTAAGCCTGCTCCAGGGCGGCCCGACGGAAATAGTCGAACAGCAGACCTTTGGCGATGGCCACCAGGAACGCGCGGGGCTCGCGGGGTGCTGTCAGTTCATCACGGCCCAGCAGGCGCACGAAGGTGTCCTGGCTCAAATCCTCGGCCCGTTGCGGACAGGCCACGTTGCGTCGCAACCAGGCCAGTAGCCAACCGCGATGATCACGGTACAACGCACCAACCAGATCGTTGTGGGGGCCAGGGACTGACGACACGGAGCATCACCGATGTTTTAAGTAACGAGAATTGTTCGCGATTGTGGCAGAGGCGGGGGCGGGAATGCAATTGGTGCTGGTCGGGATACTGTCTGTGGGTTTAGGTGACTCTGTGGGAGCAAGGCTTGCCCGCGATGCCGACGACTCGGTCGGCTGTCAATCCCGGGTGATGCTATCGCGGGCAAGCCTTGCTCCCACAGGCCAGCCATGCTGGGCAGCGTTAAATAGAAGGCGCCTGCTGCCGCCGCTTCCACTGACCCAGACATTGCTGCAGGTCGTGCGGGCTGTGGATCTGTTGCTGACGGGCACGACTGAACAGGATCAGCGCCAGTTCGGCCGTGGCCAGGGCGTCGGCGCTGGCGTTGTGACGATCGGCCACTTGCAGCTTGAAAGCGGTGATCCAGTCGTCCAGGCCCGCCTTGCGCAGCGCTGCCTGAGGGCAGAGCATCGGCGCCAGGTCGGCTACGTCGAGGAAGGTGTGTTGCAAGCGATAACCCAGGTGCTCCTTCAGGGCGCGGCCGAGCATGTGGGCATCGAAGGGCGCGTGGAAGGCCAGCAGTGGACTGTCGCCGACGAACTCCATGAACGCCAGCAGTGCTTCGGCCGGCTCGCTGCCGGCGGCGATTGCGCTGGGTGCCAGGCCATGGATCAACACGCTCGGCCCGAGCTTCTGCTTCTCGCATTGCAAGGTGCGCTCGAACTGTTGGCTGAAGTCGATGGCACCGTCTTCGATCACCACCGCACCGATGGACAGCACCTGATCCTTGTTCAGGTTCAGGCCGGTGGTTTCCAGGTCCACCACGACCCAACGCTGCTCCCGCAGGTTGCGCTCATCCAGGGGCGATGGCGGCGAGAGATTTTCCAGGCGTCGCTGCAACGCATCCGACAACATCGGCGAGGCCGGGCGCAACCAGGAAAACAGGTTCACAGTTGATACCTCAGCGTCAGGCTGCTTTGCAGGCGTTGGGCCTGGCGCAGGGACTCACGCAGGATCCGCCGATCCAGGTGATTGAGGCTGTCGGGGTCGACACGGTTGGAGTAGGGCAGGTTCTCGCGGGTCTGCAATTGGTGTTGCTGCATACGGGTTTGCTGGATGAAGTGGTAGGCCTCTTCATAGGCCGCTCCATCCAGGGGATCGATCACTTCTCCGGCGACCAACCGCCGTAGCCGTTCCAGGGTGTTGTTGGCCTCGATGCCATTGGCCAGCGCCAGCAGGCGGGCGCCGTCGACGAAGGGCGTCAGGCCCTGCACTTTCAAATCCAGGGTGGCCTTCTCACCGTTTTTGCGGCTCAGCACGAAATCCCTGAAACGCCCGACCGGTGGGCGATGACGCAAGGCGTTCTCGGCCAGCATGCGCTGGAACAGACGGTTATCGCCCACCTGATCGAGAATCTGCCGACGCAACTGTTCGCAACCTTGCTCATCGCCCCAGACCACCCGCAGATCGAAATAGATGCTGGAGCCCAGCAGGTTTTCCGGCGTAGCTTCGCGGATGAAGGCGGCAAAACGTCGGGACCATTCGGCGCGAGACAGGCACAGTTCCGGGTTGCCGGCCATGATATTGCCCTTGCACAGCGTGAAGCCGCACAGCGCCAGGCTCTGGTTGATCTGTTGGGCGATGGGCAATAGCAGGCCGCGGATCTGCGCCGCATGGGCCGCGTCGCGGGCCTCGAACAGGATGCCGTTGTCTTGATCGGTGTGCAGGGTTTGCTCGCGCCGGCCTTCACTGCCAAAGCACAACCAACTGAACGGCACCCCCGGGTCGCCTTTCTCCGCCAGCGTCAGTTCGATGACCCGGCTCACCGTGTGGTCGTTGAGCAAGGTGATGATGTGGGTGATCTGGGTCGACGACGCGCCGTGGGCCAGCATGCGTTCCACCAGTTGGCCGATCTCGCCTCGCAGGGCCATCAGGTTTTCCACTCGTGGGGCGCTGCGAATGGTCCGGGCCAGGTGCACCAAGTCAACCCGCTGCAGGGAAAACAGGTCCCGTTCCGACACCACGCCACACAGGCGCTGTTCCTTGACCAGACAGACATGGGCAATGTGACGCTCGGTCATGGCGATGGCCGCGTCGAAGGCGCTGTGATCCGGCGAGAGAAAAAACGGGGCCTGGGTCATGTGCGCCGCGATGGCCTGGGAAAAGTCCCCGGAGCCGTCAGCCACCACCTGTCGCAGGTCGCGCAGGGTAAAGATCCCCACCGGCGCCTTGCGCTCATCCACCACCACGATGCTGCCGACCTGCTGCTCGTGCATCAACTTCACGGCTTCACGCAATGGCGTGTCAGGGCTGCAACTCACCGGATGACGCATCGCCAGCTCACCCAGCCGTGTATTCAGGGAATATTGGGTGCCCAGGGTCTGCGCGGATTTTTGCTGGACCTGCTGGTTGACCTGATCGAGCAGGCTGCTGACTCCGCGCAAGGCGAAATCGCGGAACGGGCCGGATAAGGCAAACAGTTTGATGAAGGCCTGTTTGTTCAATTGCAGGCAGAACGTGTCCTCGCCGGCCCGGTGCTCGGTGCGCGTGGCCCGCTCCCCCAGCAAGGCGGCAAGGGGAAAGCATTCACCGGTGGTGATTTCGAAAGTGGTCTCGGTGCCACCCTTGGCCGAGTGCGGACGCTCCCCCACCACCCGGCCCTGCTTGACGATGTAGAAGTGTTCCACCGGGCCGTCGGCCGGCTTGATGATGGTTTCGCCCGGCGCGTAGAAGCGCAGCAGGCACTGTTCCACCAGATAGGCCAGGTGAGCATTTTCCATTTGGTTGAACGGGGGGAAACGCTGGAGGAACTGCAACGTGCCCTGGATGTTCTGCAACACCGCGGTTTTCCCTGCCTGGATGAAGGCGTCCGCTTTTTTCATAACCATTGCGCAATCTTTTTTGAATTGTTGTGGTCGGATCTGTCCCATGGTCGACCTCTGAGGGAGGAGTGCCCATTGGACGTAAGTCTAGGTTCCTGCGAAGGGGGCTGGGCCTACAGAAAAGTCCTGCACGAGGCCTTGAAAAGTCTTCACTGAATTTTCTTGGAAAAAAATCCGACGAAGTGCACATTGAAGCGCTGCCGAACGATGTCTGACCACTGTGCCAGGGGATCGATTCAAGGAATGTAGAGAGCATCATGTCCGACCACGATATTTTGAGTGACGCCGAGCGCGAAGCACTGAGCGCCGTCATGCTGGAGCCTGACCTGCCACCGCAGCGAGTCTTGATCGTCGATGACGACAAGGACGCTCGCGAGCTGCTGTCGGAAATCCTGGCGCTGGACGGTATCCACTGCATGACCGCCGCCAGCGGCGAAACTGCACTCAGGATGCTGGAAACCAAGCCGTCGATCGGTCTGCTGATCACCGATCTGCGCATGGGCAATGTCGATGGCCTGGAACTGATCCGCCTGATCCGCGAGTCGGAGCGGGCCGCGCTGCCGATCATCATCGTGTCCGGCGATGCCGACGTGAAGGACGCCATCGAGGCGATGCACCTGAGCGTGGTGGACTTCCTGCTCAAGCCCATCGATACGGAGAAGTTGCTGGGGTTGGTCAAGCGGGAACTGGGGATGGATCTTTAACTCGCCACAGGAGCTGTTCCTGGCTCTGTTTTATTACAAAAAAAGCCCCGATCTTTTGATCGGGGCTTTTTCATGTCAGCGCTACCGCTCAATCACAACCCATTGGCTGCCTTGAACTCACGGCGACGACGGTGCAGCACCGGCTCGGTGTAGCCGTTGGGCTGCTTGGTGCCTTCGATCACCAGCTCGACCGCCGCCTGGAAAGCGATATTGCGGTCGAAGTCCGGTGCCAGCGGGCGGTACAGCGGATCACTGGCGTTCTGGCGGTCCACCACCGGCGCCATGCGCTTGAGGCTTTCCATCACCTGGTCCTGCGTGACGATGCCGTGGCGCAGCCAGTTGGCGATGTGCTGGCTGGAAATGCGCAGTGTCGCCCGGTCTTCCATCAGGCCGATGTCGTTGATGTCCGGCACCTTGGAGCAGCCGACGCCCTGGTCGATCCAGCGCACCACGTAGCCGAGGATGCCCTGGGCATTGTTGTCCAACTCGTTTTTGATCTGTTCCGGCGTCCAGCTCGGGTTGACCGCCAGCGGGATGGTCAGGATATCGTCCACCGAGGCGCGAGTTCGCTTGGCCAGTTCGGCCTGACGGGCGAACACGTCGACCTTGTGGTAATGCAGCGCATGCAGCGCGGCGGCGGTCGGCGATGGAACCCAGGCGGTGTTGGCGCCGGCCATCGGGTGGGCGACTTTCTGTTCGAGCATCGCCGCCATCAGGTCCGGCATGGCCCACATGCCCTTGCCGATCTGCGCGCGACCTTGCAGGCCAGTGCTCAGGCCGATGTCGACGTTCCAGTTTTCGTAGGCGCCGATCCATTTCTCGGCTTTCATGTCGGCCTTGCGCACCATCGGCCCGGCTTCCATCGAGGTGTGGATTTCGTCGCCGGTGCGGTCCAGGAAACCGGTGTTGATGAACACCACGCGCTCGCTGGCAGCCTTGATGCAGGCCTTGAGGTTGACCGTGGTACGGCGCTCCTCGTCCATGATCCCGACCTTTAGAGTGTTGCGCGGCAGGTTCAGCACGTCTTCGATGCGGCCGAACAGCTCGTTGGTGAACGCCGCCTCTTCCGGGCCGTGCATCTTCGGTTTGACGATGTACACCGAGCCGGTGCGGCTGTTGCGGCGCGAAGTGTTGCCGTTGAGGCTGTGGATCGCCGCCAGGCTAGTCACCAGGCCATCGAGAATGCCTTCAGGCACTTCGTTGCCGTCTTTGTCGAGGATCGCGTCGATGGTCATCAGATGACCGACGTTACGCACGAACAACAGAGAGCGACCGTGCAGGGTCAGGCTCGAACCGTCGACGGCGGTGTACGCGCGGTCGGGGTTCATGGTGCGAGTAAACGTCTGACCGCCCTTGGCGACCTGTTCCGACAGATCGCCTTTCATCAGGCCGAGCCAATTGCGGTAGATCACCACCTTGTCGTCGGCATCGACGGCGGCGACCGAGTCTTCGCAGTCCATGATGGTGGTCAGCGCAGCTTCCATCAGGATGTCTTTGACGCCGGCGGCGTCGGTCTGGCCGACCGGGGTGTTGGCATCGATCTGGATTTCGAAGTGCAGGCCGTTGTGCTTCAGCAGCACCGTGGTGGGAGCCGAGGCGTCGCCCTGAAAGCCGATCAGTTGGGCATCGTCACGCAAACCGCTGTTGCTGCCGCCCTTGAGGGCGACCACCAGCTTGCCGTCGACGATCTTGTAACCAGTGGAATCGACGTGGGAACCGGCCGCCAGGGGGGCTGCTTCGTCGAGGAAGGCGCGGGCGAAGGCAATGACCTTGTCGCCACGAACCTTGTTGTAGCCTTTGCCTTTTTCCGCGCCATCGGTCTCGCTGATGGCGTCGGTGCCGTACAGCGCGTCGTACAACGAACCCCAGCGGGCGTTCGAAGCGTTGAGGGCGAAACGGGCATTCATCACCGGCACCACCAGTTGCGGGCCGGCCATGCGGGCGATTTCGTCATCGACGTTTTGGGTGGTTGCCTGGAAATCCGCGGCTTCTGGCAGCAGGTATCCAATGTCTTGCAGGAAGGCTTTGTAAGCCACGGCATCAAAGGCCTGGCCGGCCTTTGACTGGTGCCAGGCATCGATCCGAGCCTGGAAATCATCGCGTTTGGCGAGTAGGGCTTTGTTCTTCGGCGCCAGGTCGTGGATGACCTTGTCGGCACCGGCCCAGAACTGGTCGGCGGTCAGACCGGTACCGGGGATGGCTTCGTTGTTCACGAAGTCGAACAGGACTCTGGCGACCCGAAGGCCACCGACTTGAACGTGTTCAGTCATTGCTTGCCTCTCACTCTGCTCAGCTATTTCGCTTTTCAGCTCTTCGATTTTGACAATGAAGCCTCGGGACATTTAAACCACAAACCCCGAAACCAGTACATGCCATCGCTGGCGGCTGGGTGGGACCTATCATGGGCGCTAAGCCTTGCTGACGGGGCTTTCAGGGATGCGACTGTGCCTTAAGCAGACATCGGTGCAACATTATGTAGTGCTCGCTGCGGAATACTACATGAACAGTTGCGGTTGTGAAAATTAGACTAATTGCGTCGTTCCGCGACCGACTAAAGCAGTACAGTCACGACGAGGCATTGGATGTTCTCAAAAAACCTATGAATTGTTCCATAAAAATCTTATGACTTGTACACGATTCGTGAGTGGGCCCAGGAATGGATAGACGCGGCCGTCGGGTGTAGGAGCTGGCGAAGCTTGCGATCTTTGATTTTGATCGTTCGCTCTCGATTCAATTGGTATGAGAAAGATCGCAGCCTCGTTGCACTCGACAGTTTTCCTGCACAACTCCTTCCGCAGGTTTTGTGTGCCCTGCCTATACTCTTTCCTCTCACAACAAGAGGGCTGCGCCATGGACCATCTCGTCATCACTGTTTTTGCACCGGACAAACCCGGGCAGGTCGAGCGCATCGCCCAATGTATCGCCGAGCATGGCGGTAACTGGCTGGAAAGCCGCATGTCGCATCTGGCGGGTCAATTTGCCGGGATATTGCGTCTCAGCGCACCGGCCGAATCCCATGAGGAACTGATCGAAGCCTTGCACGGGTTGTCGAGCCACGGCATTCGCGTGCTCATTGCGCAGAACACGCTCGAGGAGTCCTGCAGCTGGAAGCCTATCGCCATGGAGCTGGTGGGTAACGACCGTCCCGGCATCGTGCGGGACATCACCCGTTTGTTGAGTGAGCAGGGGGTCAATGTCGAGCGGCTGGTGACCCATGTCGGGCCGGCGCCGATGAGCAGTGAATTGCTGTTTCACGCCGAAGCGATCCTGGGCGTGCCGTTGACCCTGTCGCTGGACACCTTGCAGGAACGTCTGGAAACCTTGGCCGATGAATTGATGGTGGAACTCAAACTGAGCGATGAGGCGTGAGCCGGTTATCCAAGGAAAAACTGCACCTGCCTGTGGATAACCTGTAGAGACCCGGCGCCAGCCCAGGCCCGGCGTGCCTTTCCCGGCGATGATCAAAAAATCGCCAATTTTCAAGGGCTTGTACACAAACGGCGGGGATGACGCTGTGGATAACCTTGGGGCGGATCTACGCAGGCCACGTCGGACGTGGCCTGCGTAGGAGTGTACGATTTTTGATCAGCTGCGGCGACGCATACTGATCACGGCATCGATGCTGTACACCGCGAGCCCGGCCCAGATAAACAGGAACGCCACCAATGTGCTGGACGACAGACGCTCGCCAAACAGCAGCACTGCGAGCAGTAGCACTAATGTCGGTGCGATGTACTGGAGAAATCCCAGCGTGGTATAGGGCAAATGCCGGGCAGCGGCGTTGAAGCACACCAGCGGAACCAGCGTCACCGGGCCGGCCGCCACCAGCCACCAGGCTTCGGAAGTGGTCCAGAAAGCTGCCTGGGCACTGGTGGCGGCCGGGTTGAACAGCACCCAGGCCAGGGCAATCGGCACCAGCATCCAGGTTTCCACCACGAGCCCCGGCAAGGCCTGGACCGGAGCCTGTTTGCGGATCAGCCCATAGAAGCCGAAGGTCAGCGCCAACGCCAGCGACACCCACGGCAGGCTGCCGACCTGCCAGACCTGCTGCGCCACGCCCACCGCTGCCAAGCCCACCGCCAGCCACTGCATGCGCCGCAGTCGCTCGCCGAGGATCAGCATCCCCAGCAACACATTCACCAGTGGGTTGATGTAGTAACCCAGGCTGGCTTCGAGCATGCGGCCGTTGTTCACCGCCCAGACGTACGTCAGCCAGTTGGCCGCGATCAAGGTGCCGCTCAGCGCCAGGATCGCCAGGCGACGTGGGTTGTCGCGCAGCTCGCGCCACCAGCCCGGGTGTTTCCAGACCAGCAGCAACGCCGAACCGAACAACGCCGACCACAGCACCCGGTGGACGATGATTTCCACTGAAGGGACGGCAGCGATGGCCTTGAAATAGATGGGGAACAATCCCCAGATGACGTAGGCACTCAGACCCAGGATATACCCGCGACGCGGGTTGGCGGCTTGCATGGAGAATCCTTGCTTAGGCAGCTAACAAAGGAGTGATTGTAAGTAGATTTGTCAGGTTTTGGGCGAACCTTTGAGCAACAACGCAAATACCCCCTGTGGGGGCGAGCCTGCTCGCGATCGCGGGGTATCAGCTTACGAATATGGCGTCTGACACACTGCGATCGCGAGCAGGCTCGCTCCCACAGGGGATTGTGGTGATGGTTGGAGTTGCGCTCTTCAGAACAACTTCAACGGCTCTTCATTGAGCGCTGCCAGTTGCTCGCGCAACGCCAGCACCTGGTCGCCCCAATAGCGTTCGCTGCCGAACCACGGGAAGCTGCGGGGAAATGCCGGATCGTCCCAGCGGCGTGCCAGCCAGGCGCTGTAGTGCATCAGACGCAGGGCACGCAGGGGTTCGATCAGCGCCAGTTCCCGTGGGTCGAAGTCGTGGAACTCCTGGTAACCATCCATCAGTTCCGATAACTGGCCCAGGCATTCCTGGCGGTCTCCGGCCAGCATCATCCACAGGTCCTGCACCGCCGGGCCCATGCGACAGTCGTCCAGGTCAACGATGTGGAAGACCTCGTCGCGGCACATCATGTTGCCCGGGTGGCAGTCACCGTGCATGCGAATGTTCTGGTGGGGCGTGGCGGCGTAGGCGTCTTCGACACGCTTGAGCAGATCCCTCGCCACCGACTCGTAGGCCGGAAGCAGGCTACGGGGGACGAAACCGCTTTCCAGCACGGTCGCCAGTGAGTCATGGCCGAAGTTCTTCACGCCCAGGGCCTCGCGATGCTCGAACGGACGGCTGGCGCCTACCGCGTGCAGGCGTCCGAGCAATTGCCCCAGGCGATAGAGTTGGTCGAGATTGCCCGGCTCCGGTGCACGGCCGCCGCGACGGGGGAACAGGGTGAAACGAAACCCTGCGTGCTCATGCAGGCTGGCGCCGTTGTGAATCAGCGGCGCCACCACCGGTACTTCGCAATCGGCCAGCTCGAAGGTGAAGCGGTGTTCTTCCAGGATCGCCTCGTTGGTCCAGCGCTGGGGGCGATAGAACTTGGCGATCAGCGGCTCGGCGTCTTCGATGCCGACCTGATAGACGCGGTTTTCATAGCTGTTGAGGGCCAACACACGGGCGTCGCTGAGGAAACCGATGCTTTCTACGGCATCGAGCACCAGGTCGGGCGTGAGGGTTTCGAACGGATGGGACATGCTGACTCCTGCGCAGCGGCAGGGCTGCCGCGTCCGGCCCAGCATGGTAGCGCAGACGGAGGCAGATAGGTGGTGACTGTGCCGAAGCCATCGCGAGCAGGCTCGCTCCCACATTGGAGCTTCAATG
The DNA here is from genome assembly GCF_024749045.1 of Pseudomonas sp. B21-028. NCBI lineage: Bacteria > Pseudomonadati > Pseudomonadota > Gammaproteobacteria > Pseudomonadales > Pseudomonadaceae > Pseudomonas > Pseudomonas sp. B21-028. Next base: position 5,922,583 of record NZ_CP087184.1, on the reverse strand, counting down.
GTGCTGAACGTTGTGGGAGCGAGCCTGCTCGCGATGGGGCCTTATCAGGCGCCGATGATGCCGCCGTCCTCGCGGGTAATCACCATCACCGACGAGCGCGGCTTGCCGTTGGGCAGGTGCTCGGGGAACGTCGAACCGCCGTTCTCACCCGGATGCTGGATCCCGACGAACAAGGCCTTCTGGTCTGGCGCGAAACTGATGCCGGTCACTTCGCAACCCACAGGTCCGACCATGAACCGGCGGATTTCGCCGTTGTCGGGGTCGGCACAGAGCATCTGGTTGTTGCCCATGCCGGCGAAGTCCCCGGTGTTGCTGACATCGCCGTCGGTGAGGATCCACAGCCGGCCGGCCTGGTCGAATCCCAGGCCATCGGGGCTGTTGAACATGTTCTGCGCGTTGACGTTGGAGGAACCGGCTTTCGGCGTGCCGGCATGTACGGTCGGATTGCCGGCCACCACGAACAGGTCCCAGCTGAAGGTCATGGATGCGTGGTCGTCGCGGTCGGTGCGCCAGCGCAGGATCTGTCCATAGACATTCTTGGCCCGAGGGTTGGGGCCGCCCACCGGTTGGCCGTCTTCGCCGCGCTTGGCGTTGTTGGTCAGGGTGCAATAGACCTGGCCATCTTTCGGGCTGACCACGATCCACTCCGGACGGTCCATCCGCGTGGCGCCCACGGCACTGGCAGCCAGGCGCGCATGGATCAGCACTTCGGCCTGGTCGGCGAAGCCGTTGCTGGCGTCGAGGCCGTTCTTGCCATGGCTCAGCTCGATCCACTGGCCCTTGCCTTTCGGATGGTCCGGGTTGCCGTCGCCGGCGTCGAAGCGCGCCACATATAAGGTGCCATGGTCCAGCAGGTTGCGGTTGGCCTTGGCGTTCTTGTGATCGATGCGCTCATGGCTGACGAATTTGTAGATGAATTCGCCACGCTCGTCGTCGCCCATGTAGACCACCGCATGACCATCCTTGGTTTGTGCCAGGGCGGCGTTCTCGTGTTTGAAACGGCCCAGGGCGGTGCGCTTCACTGGCGTCGACTCAGGGTCGAACGGATCGATTTCCACCACCCAGCCATGACGATTGAGTTCGTTGGGGTTCTTCGCCAGGTCGAAGCGCGGATCGAACAGGTGCCAGTTGATCTCACGGCTGGTGACGGTGGCGCCGTAGCGCTTTTGCGCTTCATCGAACTGCAGATCGGCCTTGCTGCTGCCGAAGCAGTCAGTGAAGTTCTCTTCGCAGGTCAGGTAAGTGCCCCATGGCGTCATGCCGTTGGCGCAGTTCTGGAAAGTGCCGAGGACTTTCTTGCCGCTCTTGTCAGCGCTGGTTTTCAGCAGTTGATGTCCGGCCGCCGGCCCGCTCAGTTCGATCGGCGTGTTGCCATGGATCCTGCGGTTGTAGCGCGACGTCTGGACGAACTGCCATTGGCCGCCCTGGCGCTTCACTTCGATCACCGATACACCTTCGCTGGCCTGGGCCTTGTGCACGTCTTCGGCCGACTGCGGCTGGCCGCCATGGGCGAAGAGGTAGCGGTAGTTGGTGTATTCGTTGTTGATCGCCATCAGCGCCCGGTTCTCGTCGCCGGGGAACGGGAACAGGCTCATGCCGTCGTTGTTGTCGCCGAACTGCATTTCCTGGTCACGGGCAGTGCCATTGCCACTCGGGTCGAACTCGGGTGCGTTCTTCTGCAACGGCTGGCCCCAACTGATCAGCACCGAGGACTTGTAGCCAGGAGGCAGGGTGAGGGCGTCGGTCGTGGCGGCAGCAATGCTGTCAAAACCCAGCAACTTGCTATTGCCTTCGCTGACGGCGGCGGCCAGGGCGCTGCGGCTCAGCAGGTTGCCGCCCAGGAACATGACCGCGCCGCACAAGGCGCCGGCGCTGATGAAGCTACGGCGGCTCAGGCCGACGATCTTTTCCAGGTCGGTGGATTGGTTTTCTTCTAATAAGCTCATCTCAGGCTCCCTGCTGGTTTTGGCAGTCACCTTAAAGCGGGTCGATGAAGCTTTTGTTTCAGTGCGCTTATAGCGGCGTCCCGAGCAACACATTCGTTGCTGAAAACACCACTTGCACCGGTGAACCGGTGTTCAGGTTGCGCGCTTGCAGTTGGAGCGGATCGGCCAGGGCACAGAGGGTCTGCCCGTTGGGCAAGCCGATACGCACTTCGCTGGGACCGTCGGTGGCCGTGGCGATGTGTTCGATGATGCCTTGCAGAACATTTGTGCCGGCTTTTTCCAACGACCCGTCGGGAAACAATTCCAGCCAGCCGGCCTTGATCAGCGCAACCACCTCGGTGCCGATAGCCAGCTCCAGGCGCACCGTGCTGTCGTGGGTGATCTGCGCTTCGATGACCAGGCCTCGGGCCAATTCCAGGCGCACCCGGTCGTTATGGCCCTGGGCTTCGATGCCGAGGACTTTGCCGTGCAGCTGATTGCGGGCGCTGGTGCGCAACATCAGGCGACTCAACAGACCGAAGTCCCCAGCATCTTCGCTCGCTTCCAGCAACTGCGCCTGCAAGGTTTGCAAACGCAGGTACAGGCGCAGCACACGCTGTCCTTCTTCCGACAGCCTGGCACCGCCGCCGCCCTTGCCGCCAACACTGCGCTCCACCAACGGCTGGTCCGCCAGGTTGTTCAACTCATCGATGGCATCCCACGCCGCCTTGTAGCTCAGGCCCGCGCTCTTGGCGGCACGGGTGATGGAGCCTTGCTCGGCAATGTGCTGCAACAGGGCGATGCGTTGCGGGCGCCGGACAATGTGCTGGGTCAGAAGCGGGGGTAATGACATGGCGGAAACTGCGCGCAAGAGTGGATGAACGGACGTTGGCGCCTCGGCCTCCGCGCGTCAAGCCGGTTCACCGGGTTTTGGCGTGCGCGCCAGGCAATACACATCGACCCGGGCGGCGCCGCCGTCGAGCAGCAATTGGGCCAGTGTCTGGGCAGTGGCCCCGGTGGTGAGCACATCGTCCACCAGCGCCAGGTGACGGTTGCGCAACGGGGCGTCGGGCGCAAGGGCGAAGGCCTGGCGCAGGTTCTGGCGCCGGGCCCTGGCGTCGAGTGCCTGTTGCGCCGGGGTGTCGTGGATGCGCAGCAGCAGATGTTCTTCGCAGGGCAGTTGCAACGCCGCGCCGAGCCAACGCGCCAGCAGGGTTGCCTGGTTGAATCCGCGCTGGCGCAGGCGTCGACCCGCCAGCGGCACCGGGATCAGCGCGTCGGGCCGTTCCAGGCCTTCATCGAAATGATGCTGCAGCGACTGCGCCAACAGTTCGCCCATGAGTCGACCGAGCGGCCATTTTGCCTGGTGCTTGAAACGAGTGATCAGGCTGTCCACCGGGAAATCGTAAGCCCAGGGTGCCAGGACCCGCTCGAAGGCCGGTGGTTGCGCGGCGCATTGCCCACAACGCAGCCCGGCCATGGGCAGCGGCAGGGCGCAGATGACGCATTGATCACCGAGCCAGGGCAGTTCGCTTTCGCAAGGCGTGCAGATGGGTTGCTGTGTGTCGGTGGCGTCGCCACACAGCAGACAGAATTGTTTGTTTTTTAACCAGATGTAAACCTGGCCTTCGTATCGTGGTTGACAGCGCATGACTCTTCCTTAAATATGCCGAACATCCGTGTCGCGCCTGTGGGTATTGCGTGCCCCCAGTCGCCAGCCAAGCATAATCAAGGAAATACCCATGAGCGCCAGCACCACTGCCAACCTGCGTCATGACTGGTCTTTGGCCGAAGTCAAAGCACTCTTTGTCCAGCCGTTCAATGACCTGTTGTTCCAGGCGCAGACCGTGCACCGCGCGCATTTCGACGCCAACCGCGTCCAGGTTTCCACGCTGCTGTCGATCAAGACCGGCGCCTGCCCGGAAGATTGCAAATATTGTCCGCAATCGGGTCACTACAACACCGGGCTGGACAAGGAAAAACTGCTGGAAGTGCAGAAGGTCCTTGAAGAGGCCGCGCGTGCCAAGGCTATCGGTTCGACCCGTTTCTGCATGGGCGCGGCGTGGAAGCATCCGTCGGCCAAGGACATGCCCTACGTGTTGGAAATGGTCAAGGGCGTGAAGGCCATGGGCCTGGAAACCTGCATGACCCTGGGACGACTCGACCAGGAGCAGACCGAGGCACTGGCCCAGGCCGGCCTGGATTACTACAACCACAACCTCGATACCTCGCCGGAATTCTACGGCAGCATCATCACCACCCGGACCTACAGCGAGCGCCTGCAAACCCTGGCCTACGTGCGCGATTCCGGGATGAAGATCTGCTCCGGCGGCATCCTCGGCATGGGCGAGTCCCTGGACGACCGCGCCAACCTGCTGATCCAGTTAGCGAACCTGCCGGAGCATCCGGAGTCGGTGCCGATCAACATGCTGGTCAAGGTCGCCGGCACGCCGCTGGAAAATGCCGAGGACATCGACCCGTTCGATTTCATCCGCATGCTCGCCGTGGCGCGGATCCTGATGCCCAAGTCCCATGTCCGCCTGTCCGCCGGTCGCGAAGCGATGAACGAGCAGATGCAGGCCCTGGCGTTCCTGGCCGGCGCCAACTCGATTTTCTACGGCGACAAACTGCTGACCACCGCCAACCCGCAGGCCGACAAGGACATGCAGTTGTTCGCACGCCTGGGCATCCTGCCCGAGGCCCGCGAAGAACATGCCGACGAAGTGCACCAGGCCGCGATTGAGCAGGCGCTGGTGGAGCAGAAGAGCAGCGAGCAGTTCTATAACGCGGCTGTCTGATCAATCCCCGATTTTTCTGTTTGGAATGGGGGACCTGTGGGAGCGAGCCTGCTCGCGATAGCGATAGTGCATTCAACATTTACGTCGAATGACACACCGACATCGCGAGCAGGCTCGCTCCCACAAGGGAACCCTGCAATCTTTGAATAGTGGTCACCCCGAGGCCAGCATGCCCTTCGATCTCGCCGCACGCCTGGCTGCCCGTCGTGCCGAAAACCTCTATCGCCAGCGTCCGCTGCTCGAAAGCCCCCAAGGGCCGGAGGTAGTGGTGGACGGTCAACCGTTGCTGGCGTTCTGCAACAACGACTACCTGGGCCTGGCCAATCACCCGCAGGTGATCGAGGCCTGGCGTGCCGGAGCGGCTCGTTGGGGCGTGGGTGGCGGTGCTTCCCACCTGGTGATCGGCCATAGCGGTCCGCATCACGCCCTGGAGGAAGCCCTTGCCGATCTCACCGGTCGTCCGCGGGCGCTGCTGTTCACCACCGGTTACATGGCCAACCTCGGCGCTGTGACCGCGCTGGTCGGGCAGGGCGATACGGTGCTGGAGGACCGGCTCAATCATGCGTCGTTGCTCGACGCCGGGCTGTTGTCTGGTGCGCGTTTCAGCCGTTACCTGCACAACGACGCCCGGAGCCTGGCCAGTCGCCTGGAGAAAGCCACCGGTAATACCCTGGTGGTCACCGATGGAGTGTTCAGCATGGACGGCGACATCGCCGACCTGCCGGCTCTGGCCCGTGAAGCCAAGGCCAGGGGGGCCTGGTTGATGGTCGACGATGCCCACGGTTTCGGTCCGTTGGGCGCGAACGGAGGCGGTATCGTCGAGCACTTCGGCCTCAGCCAGGAAGACGTGCCGGTGCTGGTCGGCACCTTGGGCAAGGCTTTCGGCACCGCCGGTGCATTTGTGGCCGGCAGTGAAGAACTGATCGAGAGCCTGATCCAGTTTGCCCGCCCCTACATCTACACCACCAGTCAACCGCCGGCCCTGGCTTGCGCCACGCTCAAAAGCCTTGAGTTGCTGCGCAGCGAACATTGGCGGCGCGAGCATCTGCAGGTGTTGATCCGTCAGTTCCGCCGTGGCGCGGAGCAGATCGGCCTGCAACTGATGGACAGCTCCACGCCGATCCAGCCGATTCTGATCGGCGACGCCGGTCGAGCGATGCGCCTGTCGCACATGCTGCGGGAACGGGGGCTGATGGTCACCGCGATCCGGCCACCCACCGTACCGGCCGGCAGCGCCCGTTTGCGCGTGACCCTGACGGCCGCCCACAGCGAGGGCCAGGTGCAACTATTGTTGAATGCACTGGCCGAGTGTTTTGCCCTGCTGGGGCCGGAGGCAAGCCATGCGTGATCGATTGATATTGCTGCCTGGTTGGGGTCTGGGCGTTTCCCCGCTGGAGCCGCTGGCCGCGGCACTTCACGGGCTCGATGAACATCTGCGGGTGGAAATCGAACCGTTGCCGGCCCTGACCACGAACGATCCCGAAGAATGGCTCGACGAACTGGACGCCTGCGTGCCCCAGGACGCCTGGTTGGGTGGCTGGTCCTTGGGCGGCATGCTGGCGTCGGAATTGGCTGCGCGTCGGGGCGAACGTTGCTGTGGGTTGTTGACCCTGGCGAGCAATGCTGCGTTTGTGGCCCATGAAGAATGGCCGAGCGCGATGGCCAGTGACACGTTCGACGGCTTCCTCGCCGGCTGTGCCGCCGACCCACGCCAGACCCTCAAGCGCTTCAGTTTGTTATGTGCCCAGGGTTGCAGCGATCCGCGCGGGTTGGCGAGGCTGCTGCTGGCCGGGGCACCGAACACCGCGCCGGAAGTGTCGTTGGCGGGACTGCAGGTGCTGGCGCAGCTGGATACCCGTGCCGCTTTACAGCGCTTCCGTGGCCCGCAACTGCATCTGTTTGCCGGGCTCGACGCCCTGGTGCCGGCCGAGGCGGCGAGTGAATTGCTGGCGTTGTTGCCGGATGTCGAAATCGGCCTGATCGAACAGGCCGGTCATGGATTTCTCCTGGAAGACCCGCACGGTGTCGCGGGGGCGATCCAGGCCTTTTTGCATGAGTCCGGTGATGACTGATTTGTCCCTTCCCAAATTGCCCGGCGCCTTGCCCGACAAGCGTCAGGTAGCGGCTTCGTTTTCCCGGGCGGCGGCCAGCTATGACAGCGTGGCCGAATTGCAGCGCGACGTGGGCCAGCAGTTGCTGGAGCAGTTACCTGCCCCGTTCATGCCGGGACGCTGGATGGACGTGGGGTGCGGCACCGGTCACTTCACCCGGGCGCTGGGCGCGCGCTTCGGCGTGGCGGGCGGTGTTGCGCTGGATATCGCTGAAGGGATGCTCAGTCATGCCCGCCCTCAGGGCGGGGCTGCGCATTTCCTGGCCGGTGACGCGGAGCGCTTGCCCTTGCTGGCGTCGAGCTGCGACCTGGTGTTTTCCAGCCTTGCGGTGCAGTGGTGTGCGGATTTCGCCTCGGTGCTGAGCGAGGCGCATCGTGTATTGAAACCGGGCGGGGTCTTTGCCTTTACCAGCCTCTGCGTCGGTACGCTGTACGAGTTGCGCGATAGCTGGCGTCAGGTGGACGGCCTGGTGCACGTCAACCGGTTCCGGGAATTCGAAACCTATCGACAGCTGTGCACGGAAAGCGGGTTGAAGGTCGTCAGCCTCGAGAACCGTCCCCATGTGTTGTATTACCCCGACGTCCGCAGCCTGACCCATGAATTGAAATCCCTCGGCGCCCATAATCTGAATCCCGGCCGCCCGGGAGGGTTGACCGGCAGAGCGAGGATCCTGGGGATGATTGAAGCCTACGAGCAATTTCGCCGGGGAGAAGGGTTGCCCGGAACCTATCAGGTGGTCTACGCCGTGCTGGAGAAACCCCTATGAGCCAGGCTTACTTCATCACCGGCACCGACACCGACGTGGGCAAGACCACCGTTGCGGCCGGCCTGCTGCACGCCGCACGACAGGCCGGCATGAGCACAGCCGCCGGCAAGCCCGTGGCCTCCGGTTGCGAGGTCACGCCCAAAGGCCTGCGCAATGCCGACGCCCTGGCCCTGCTCGCCGAGTGCTCGCTGCCACTGACCTATGCCCAGGTCAACCCGGTGGCGTTCGAGCCGGCCATCGCGCCGCATCTGGCGGCCCGGGAAGCCGGCGTGGCGTTGACGGTGCAGTCGTTGTTGGGGCCGATGCGTGACGTGCTGGCGCTGCAAGCGGATTTCACCTTGATTGAAGGCGCGGGCGGCTGGCGCGTTCCGTTGGCCGATCAGGACAATCTCTCGGACCTGGCAATTGCCTTGAGTCTGCCGGTGATCCTGGTGGTGGGGGTGCGGCTGGGTTGTATCAGTCACGCGTTGCTCACCGCCGAAGCCATTGCCCGGGATGGCCTGCAATTGGCCGGTTGGGTGGCGAATATCATCGACCCCAAGACGTCGCGCCTGGAGGAAAACCTCGCCACGCTTGCCGAACGCCTTCCGGCGCCGTGCCTGGGCCGGGTACCACGAATCAAGGGCGTGACGGCGGACGCCGTGGCCGGGTACCTGCATCTGGATCTGCTGGATTAGGGTTTGTCTATAACAAGGCACTGTGCCATTAGTGTTTTTGTCGGGCCTTTTCCTACTGCTTCTGATTCAATGGCTCCGTCGACCCTTCAAGAAACGAGCCTTGCCATGGAAATCTCAGGAAATACCGCATTCTATGCCGGTCTGAGCACTATTCAGACAGGGCAGAACCGCGTCGATCAGGCCTCTTCCCAGATCGCCAACAACACCATTGAGCGTGCGGTTACCAGCCAGTCGTCCGAGGTCCAGGTCGATCGCCTGCGGTCAGTGGATCGCAGCCAGCAATCGGACCTGGCCAGCAACATGGTTGAAATGGCCCAGGGCAAGTTCCAGGTACAGGCAGGCGTGAATGTGGCCAAGGCATCCGACGAGATGCTGGGTACGTTGATCGATACCTTCGCCTGAGCTTGAATTCCCGATTGCAAGAACGCCGCGATTATTCGCGGCGTTTTCGTCTCTGGCTCCTTCATGCTCAACTAATCTTTTTCTGCACACGCTGTGGATGTATACCGCGCCGGACGCACGTACCTGACATTTTTTGATGTGACGATGACGAACGGCAAAGGATCGACGCTTGACAAGGTTTGGGCGTAAACGTATGTTTCAAACAACTGTTTGACCGTCACAATAAATCCATGCGGTCGTTCATCCCCGGTTACATCAGCAGAGGTTATCGCTATGCCTGACTACAAGGCCCCCTTGCGTGATATTCGCTTCGTTCGTGACGAACTGCTTGGCTATGAAGCGCATTATCAGAGCCTTCCGGCTTGCCAGGACGCAACTCCGGACATGGTTGACGCCATTCTCGAAGAAGGCGCCAAGTTTTGTGAGCAGGTGCTGGCGCCGCTGAACCGCGTGGGTGACACCGAAGGCTGTACTTGGAGCGAGTCCGGTGTGAAAACCCCGAGCGGGTTCAAGGAAGCCTACAAGCAATTCGTCGAAGGCGGCTGGCCAAGCCTGGCCCATGACGTTGAGCATGGTGGCCAAGGCCTGCCGGAGTCGCTGGGCCTGGCCGTCAGCGAAATGGTCGGCGAAGCCAACTGGTCGTGGGGCATGTACCCGGGCCTGTCCCATGGCGCGATGAACACCATTTCCGAGCACGGTACGCCTGAGCAGCAAGACGCCTACCTGACCAAGCTGGTGTCCGGTGAATGGACCGGCACCATGTGCCTGACCGAACCCCACTGCGGCACCGACCTGGGCATGCTGCGCACCAAGGCCGAGCCACAGGCCGACGGTTCCTACAAAGTGACCGGCACCAAGATCTTCATTTCGGCCGGCGAACACGACATGGCCGACAACATCGTCCACATCGTCCTGGCACGCCTGCCGGACGCTCCGGCCGGTACCAAGGGCATTTCGCTGTTCATCGTGCCCAAGTTCCTGCCTAACGCCGACGGTACCATCGGCCAGCGCAACGCGGTGAGCTGTGGTTCGATCGAACACAAGATGGGCATCCACGGCAACGCGACCTGCGTGATGAACTTCGACGCGGCCACCGGTTTCCTGATCGGCCCGGCGAACAAAGGCCTGAACTGCATGTTCACCTTCATGAACACCGCACGCCTGGGCACCGCGTTGCAAGGCCTGGCCCACGCTGAAATCGGTTTTCAGGGCGGCCTGAAATACGCTCGTGACCGCCTGCAGATGCGTTCCCTGACTGGCCCGAAAGCGCCGGACAAGCCTGCCGACCCGATCATCGTGCACCCCGACGTGCGCCGCATGTTGCTGACCATGAAGGCCTTCGCCGAAGGTAACCGGGCGATGGTCTACTTCACCGCCAAGCAGGTCGACATCGTCAAGTACGGCGTCGATGAAGAAGAGAAGAAAAAAGCCGATGCGCTGTTGGCGTTCATGACGCCGATCGCCAAAGCGTTCATGACCGAGGTCGGCTTCGAATCGGCCAACCACGGCGTGCAGATCTATGGCGGCCACGGCTTCATCGCCGAGTGGGGCATGGAGCAGAACGTTCGCGACAGCCGCATCTCGATGCTGTACGAAGGCACCACCGGCATCCAGGCCCTCGACCTGCTGGGCCGCAAGGTCTTGATGACCCAGGGCGAAGCGCTCAAGAGCTTCACCAAGATCGTCCACAAGTTCTGCCAGGGCAACGAAGGCAACGAAGCGGTCAAGGAGTTCGTCGGGCCGTTGGCCGCGCTGAACAAGGAATGGGGCGAGCTGACCATGAAGGTCGGCATGGCAGCCATGAAAGACCGCGAAGAAGTCGGCGCCGCTTCGGTGGACTACCTGATGTACTCCGGCTACGCCTGCCTGGCCTACTTCTGGGCCGACATGGCGCGTCTGGCGGCGGAAAAACTGGCTGCCGGCACCACCGAAGAAGCCTTCTACACCGCCAAGCTGCAGACGGCGCGCTTCTACTTCCAGCGCATCCTGCCGCGCACCCGTACCCACGTGGCTGCGATGTTGTCGGGTGCCAATAACCTGATGGACATGAAAGAAGAAGACTTCGCACTGGGTTACTAAGCCTTAGGCGGTTCTTCCTAAAAGCCGCTGCCTCCTTCGGGACGCAGCGGCTTTTTTCATGTCCGTCACACAAACTTGTGGGAGCGAGCCTGCTCGCGATGCGGTGTGTCAGTCGACAAAGATACTGTCTGATATACCGCTATCGCGAGCAGGCTCGCTACCATAGGGTTACGCGGTGATTCTGAAACAATATTCATCCAGCCCAGCCCTAAGAAAATATTCCCTCCTGCCGTTACAGCGATGGCAGTGTGACATCTGTCACGTCTCTCGTGCCTTATTGCTCTAATAGCAGGCACAATGCCATCTTTGATCAGCCGGGTTGGAGCTTTACCCTTGCCGCGTTCTTCCGCTGTACGTTTCAGTCATTTCCTACCTTCGCTGTTGCTGTTGCTGGCGGGGCTTGCGGCTGCCTACGTCAAGGATCTCAACGTCTTCTTCACCTCGTTGTTCAACGTTCTTCCTACCCTGGTGTTGCTGTTGGGCGGCGCGTACTGCGCGGTTTATCGACGTCAACGCGAGCTGTTTTTGATGGTCACGGTGTACATCGGCTACTTCCTGTTGGACACACAGACCGATTTCTACCGGGACAATGGCAAGGTGCGCGAAGACGCCGCCGTGGTATTTCACCTGGTCTGCCTGTTGCTGCCGTTGTTGTTTGGCCTGTTCGCGGCGTGGCAGGAGCGTACCCATCTGTTCCAGGACATGGTGGCGCGTTTCGCGATGCTATTGGCCTTTGGCGGTGTGGCATTGGCCTTGGAGCAGAGTTTTCCCCAAGCCTTGTTGCTGTGGCTTTCGGAGATCCGCTGGCCGGCGCTGCATGGCGCCTGGATGAGCCTGATCCAATTGTCCTACCCGGTGTTCCTCGGCGTATTCCTGTTGCTGTCATGGCAATACTGGCGCAATCCCCGGCCCCTGCATGCCGCGCAATTGGTGGGCGTGCTGGGGCTGTTCTGGATGTTGCCGAAAACCTTCATCCTGCCCTTCACCCTGAACATCATGTGCAGCCAGGTGATGCTGATGATTGCGGCGGCGGTTGCCCATGAGGCCTATCAGATGGCGTTTCGTGATGAACTGACCGGCTTGCCGGGACGGCGAGCGCTGAATGAGCGCATGCAGCGGCTGGGTCGCAACTATGTGTTGGCCATGAGCGATGTGGACCACTTCAAGAAATTCAACGACACCCATGGTCACGACGTGGGCGACCAAGTGCTGCGCCTGGTGGCCAGCAAGCTGTCGAAAATCGGTGGCGGCGGTCGGGCTTATCGCTACGGTGGCGAGGAATTTGCGTTGGTGTTTGCAGGCAAAACCATTGACGAGTGCATGCCTCATCTTGAGGTCATCCGCCAGTCCATCGAGACCTACAGCATCCAACTGCGCAATCCGGACAATCGCCCCCAGGATGACCAACAAGGTCGCCAGCGCCGCTCCGGGGCGGGTGCATCCAGCGTGTCGGTAACGGTCAGCATCGGCGTCGCGGAACGCCTCGAGCAGCGTACCCCTGAAGAAGTCCTCAAGTCCGCCGACCAGGCCCTCTACAACGCCAAGGGCGCCGGACGCAACTGTGTGATTGCCTTTGGTCAGAACCGCCGTGGCGCGGTACGCATGGAAGCCGCCGCGGGTTGAGTGATGACGGCGCATTCAGCGTCTGGACTGTGATTGTGAGCCCCGGTGGCCGGCAGTAGGTTTGAACGATCTGCTACCGGAGAAAACCACCATGCCCGAGTACAAAGCTCCCCTGCGCGACATGCGCTTCCTGATCGACCACGTTTTCGATTTCCATGGCCGTTATGCCGAACTGGGGGCCAGCGATGCCAGCCCGGACATGGTCAACGCGATCCTCGAGGAAGGTGCGCGTTTCTGTGAGAACGTACTGGCGCCGCTCAATCGTTCCGGAGACGAAGAGGGCTGCCATTTCGACAACGGTGTGGTGACCACGCCTACAGGTTTCAAAGAAGCTTTCGCACAGTACGTGGAGGGCGGCTGGCACGGGTTGGCCGCCGATCCGGCCTATGGCGGCCAGGGCCTGCCCGGTTCCCTGGGCCTGGTCATCAGTGAAATGATCGCGTCCAGCAACACGTCCTGGGGCATGTACCCGGGCCTGACCCACGGCGCCATGTCGGCCATTCACGCCCACGGCACCGAAGAGCAGAAACAGACCTACCTGAGCAAGCTCACCGCCGGCCAATGGACCGGCACCATGTGCCTGACCGAAGCCCATTGCGGCACGGACCTGGGCATCATCAAGACCCGCGCCGCGCCTCAAGCCGACGGCAGCTACAGGATCTCCGGCAGCAAGATCTTCATTTCCGCCGGTGAACACGACATGAGTGAAAACATCGTTCACCTGGTGCTGGCCAAACTGCCGGACGCTCCCGCCGGCACCAAGGGCATCTCGTTGTTCATCGTGCCCAAGTTCCTGCCCGATGCTACGGGCGAAGCGGGAGAACGCAATGGCGTGACCTGCGGTTCGATCGAACACAAGATGGGTATCAAGGCTTCCGCCACCTGCGTCCTGAATTTCGACGACGCCAAGGGATTCCTTATCGGCGAGCCCAACAAGGGCCTGAACTGCATGTTCACCATGATGAATCATGCCCGGCTCGGCACCGGCATGCAGGGCTTGTGCCTGGGAGAGACGAGCTTCCAGGGCGCGATCAGATACGCCAACGACCGTTTGCAGATGCGCTCGCTCACCGGCCCCAAGGCACCGGAGAAAGCCGCGGATCCGATCATTGTCCATCCCGATGTGCGCAGGATGTTGTTGACCATGAAAGCCTTCAACGAAGGCAATCGGGCGTTGACCTACTTCACTGCGCAACTGCTGGACACGGCGCACCTGGGCGCCGACGAAAGCGCCCGTCAGGAGGCCGAGGATCTGCTGGCGTTCCTCACTCCGATCTGCAAAGCCTTCATGACCGAGACCGGACTGGAGGTGACGAATCATGGCATGCAGGTGTTTGGCGGCCACGGTTTCATCCGCGAATGGGGGATGGAACAGTTGGTGCGGGACTGCCGCATCGCGCCGATCTATGAAGGCACCAATGGTATCCAGGCCCTGGACCTGTTGGGGCGCAAGGTGCTGGGCAGCCAGGGCAAGCTGCTGCGAGGGTTCACCAGGATCGTCCACACATTCTGCGCCGCGAATACCGGGCACTCGCAGCTCAAGGACTACGTCGCACAACTCGACGGGCTCAACCGGCAGTGGGGCGAACTGACCACCCAGGTCGGCATGGCCGCCATGAAGAACCCGGACGAAGTGGGCGCCGCCTCCGTGGATTATCTGATGTACAGCGGTTACATCATCCTGGCCTATCTGTGGTTGCGCATGGCACTGGTGGCCCAGGCGCAACTCGACAGTGGTAGCGGCGATGCCGATTTCTGCCGAGGCAAACTGGCGACCTGCGAGTTCTACTTCAAGCGCCTGTTGCCGCGCACGGCTGCCCATCGGGCCGCGATTGAGGCGGGGAGTGACTGTCTAATGAGTTTGCCGGCCGAGCTGTTTGCTCTTTGATTTTGAGGGAATGCCAACAGATCAAAGGCTCCTAAGGGATGCGCATTTTCATGTAGGAGCCTGCGATCTTTATTGGTGACTAAAAATAACAAAACAGTCATGGGTTGACCCTATGTGTCGCAAAAGTTGTTGAGGTACACTCCGAGCACTGCGAAAACCGTTTCCCCACGGACCCACTGTTTAGATCCTGCGAGGTTTGCCATGGCTGACTACAAAGCGCCCCTGCGCGATATGCGCTTCGTCCTCAATGAAGTGTTCGAGGTCGCGAAACTCTGGGCCGAGCTGCCGGCGCTGGCCGAGACCGTCGACGCTGAAACCGTCGAAGCGATTCTGGAAGAAGCCGGTAAAGTCACCGGCAAAAGCATTGCGCCCCTCAGTCGTGCTGCTGATGAAGAAGGCTGCCATTGGGCGGACGGTGCCGTCACCACGCCAGCAGGTTTCCCACAGGCCTACCAGACTTACGCTGAAGGCGGTTGGGTCGGTGTCGGTGGCGATCCAGCCTACGGCGGCATGGGCATGCCCAAGGCTGTTTCGGCCCAGGTCGAGGAAATGGTCAACTCCGCGAGCCTGTCCTTCGGTCTGTATCCGATGCTGACCGCCGGGGCTTGCCTGTCGATCAATGCCCACGCCAGCGAAGAATTGAAAGCGGCGTACCTGCCGAATATGTACGCCGGCATCTGGGCGGGCTCCATGTGCCTGACCGAACCCCATGCCGGTACGGACCTGGGGATCATTCGCACCAAGGCCGAACCCCAAGCCGACGGCTCCTACAAGGTCAGCGGCACCAAGATCTTCATCACCGGCGGCGAACACGACCTCACCGAGAACATCATTCATCTGGTGCTGGCAAAATTACCGGATGCGCCGGCCGGCCCGAAAGGTATTTCACTGTTCCTGGTGCCCAAGTTCATGGTCAATACCGACGGCAGCCTGGGCGCGCGCAACGCGGCCAACTGCGGGGCGATCGAACACAAGATGGGCATCCAGGCGTCTGCCACCTGCGTGATGAACTTCGATGAAGCCGTGGGCTATCTGGTCGGCGAGCCGAACAAAGGCCTGGCGGCAATGTTCACCATGATGAACTACGAGCGCCTGGGCGTTGGTATCCAAGGCCTGGCGTCCGGAGAGCGTTCCTACCAGAATGCTATCGAATACGCCCGTGACCGCTTGCAGAGCCGCTCCCCTACCGGCGCGCAGAACAAGGACAAAGTCGCCGACCCGATCATCGTCCATCCCGATGTGCGGCGGATGTTGCTGACCATGAAAGCCTCGAACGAAGGCGGCCGGGCATTCTCCACCTACGTGGCGATGCAACTGGATACCGCCAAGTTCAGCGAAGACCCGACCACCCGCAAGCGCGCCGAAGACCTGGTTGCGTTGCTGACGCCAGTGGCGAAGGCGTTCCTGACGGACCTGGGCCTGGAAACCACCGTGCATGGCCAGCAGATTTTCGGCGGTCATGGTTACATTCGCGAGTGGGGCCAGGAGCAGTTGGTGCGTGATGTCCGCATCACCCAGATTTACGAAGGCACCAACGGTATCCAGGCGCTGGACTTGGTGGGGCGCAAGATCGTCGGCAGCGGCGGCGCGTTCTACAAGCTGTTCGCCGATGAAATACGTCACTTCACCGCCACCGCGAGCAGCGATCTGGCCGAGTTCACCAAGCCATTGAATGATGCTGTCGGTACCCTCGATGAGTTGACCGACTGGCTGCTGGACCGGGCGAAAAGCAACCCGAACGAAATCGGCGCGGCGTCGGTGGAGTACCTGCAAGCATTCGGTTACACCGCCTACGCCTATATGTGGGCGTTGATGGCCAAGGCGGCGCTGGGCAAGGAAGGCCAGGATGACTTCTACGCCAGCAAACTGGGGACTGCGCGGTTCTACTTCGCTCGCCTGCTGCCACGGATCCATTCCTTGAGCGCTTCGGTGAAGGCGGGCAGTGAGTCGCTGTTTCTGCTGGAAGCAGGGCAATTCTGAAAACAGCGCAATGTAAGCAAATGCTTACATTGCGTGATGCCGATTTCCCTCTATCGGCCGATTGGATCCAGGGCTAATCTACTTCACATGGACGTCGCGCAGGATGCGCAGAGAAACAACACGGACACGTAGGATTCCGCCAGGATGGTGGAGTGAAAGGGATATCAGGGAAACAGTCTGCAAAGCCCCGCTTCGGCGGGGTTTTCTTTTGCCTGCGTTTTTTGCTCCGGCCTGGACTCGCCCCACTCATTGATGGTTTGAACCCTGACGAGCGGTCGCGGGTCAATGAGCTATATGGCAATGTAGCCATCGTCCATCAGGAGCCCACCATGGATTTCATTCGCATCATCATCGCCATTCTGTTGCCGCCGCTGGGCGTGTTCCTGCAAGTCGGCTTCGGCGGGGCTTTCTGGCTGAATATTCTGCTGACGCTGTTGGGTTACATCCCTGGCATCGTGCATGCGGTCTATATCATCGCCAAGCGCTGATCATTGCAGCGAACCCATGTGGGAGCGAGCCTGCTCGCGATAGCTGTCTGTCATCCAACATAGATGTCGATTGATCCACTGCTATCGCGAGCGGGCTCGCTCCCACACGGGATCCGGGGCGTATGCGGTATTTGTGTTCACTACCAAAACCTTGTGGGAGCGGGCTTGCCCGCGAAGACGGCGGCACATTCAACATCTCTGAGGTAGGCATACCGCTTTCGCGAGCAAGCCCGCTCCCACATCAGTTTCTTCATCGCCTTAAAACTCCATTACCTTCCGATAGAACAACCACTCATGCTCCAGCGCATGGGCCTGGTTCGCCGCCTTGCGAAAGCCGTGACGCTCATCCGCGTAGTAATGCGCTTCGACCGTCACCCCGTTGTCCTCCAGTGCCTTGACCATATCGCGGGTCTGCTGCGGCACGACCACCGCGTCCAGTTCGCCCTGAAAGAAGATCACCGGTGCGCGGATCTGGTCGGCATGTAGCAGGGGGGTACGGGCGCGGTAACGCTCGATGTCCCGCTGCGGGTCGCCGATCAGCCAGTCCAGGTAATCACTTTCGAACTTGTGCGTGGCCCGACCCAGGGCGACCGGGTCGCTGACACCGTAAAGGCTGGCGCCGGCACGAAATACATCATGAAACGCCAGGGCGCAGAGCGTCGTGTAGCCACCGGCGCTGCCGCCGCGGATGAACGCACAGCGGCCATCGATCAAGCCTTGCTCGTCCAGATAGCCAACCACCGCGCAGGCATCCTCGACATCCACCACGCCCCAGTTCAAATGCAGCGCTTGTCGGTAGGCCCGGCCATAGCCGCTGCTGCCACGGTAATTGAGGTCCGCGACGGCAAAGCCGCGCTGGGTCCAGTACTGGATGCGTGGATCGAACAGGGGATAACAGGCCGAGGTGGGGCCACCATGGATGAAGACCACCAATGGCGGCTTGGTTTCCGCTCCCATGGCTGGGTAAAAGAACCCATGAGCCATGCCCGAGGTCGACGGATAGTGCAGGGTCTGCGGGCGGCTGATCTGTTCGACGGGTAACGGCGCGCCGCCGCCGGCCAGGACCTGGGTGTCGTGGCTGTTGCGTTCAATCGCGATGACTGCGGATGGGCTGATCGGTGAGGCGACGATGGCGTAGATGAACCGCTCGTCCAGCGCCAGGCTGCGAAAGCGGGTGTAGGCGCCGGTGAAATCTTCCTGCCCAGCGTCCCCGCGACACAGGCCAAGCCGCCCGAAACCCGCTTCGGTCCAGCTCGCCAGGTACGTCGCGCTGTCCAACGGCAGCCAGGTACAACCACCGAGTTGCCAGGGCGCGGGAGCGTGATCGGCTTCAGCGCAGGGCAGCGGTTGCAGGCCGTCGGTCGATTCAACCCACGGTTGCCAGTAGCCGCCGCGATCGCTCAGGCAGTACAAGCGGTTGGCACTGTCGAAGCGCGGCTGTTGGATGGATTCTTCTTCAGCGTTGCCCGCCACACAGCGCGGTTCACCCCAACCGGAAGCGGTGCGCTCGGCCAGCATCAGTCGCGTGGCCGTCCATGGCTGATGCGGACGGCTCCACTCGATCCAGGCCAGTCGCTGACCGTTGGGGCTCATGGTTGGCGCGGCATAGAAGTCAGCGCCCTCGACCAAGAGATGTCGCTGTCGATCTGCCAGGCCGATCGCTACCAGGCGATGCCTATTGGACTGTTCCTCCACCGCCAATACCTGGCCGGCGGCGAAACTGAGATCGCCGTAGCGACAGTCGCCCGACGTCAGCGCCACGGGCGTCTCGCCGCTCAGCGATTGGCGGTACAGCTGTTGGTCCGCGTCGTTGACGAACAGCACGCCATCGTCGCCCAGGCAGAACGATCCACCGCCATATTCATAGACCCGGCTGCGCGCGCTGAAGCCGTCCGGGGTCAGGCAGCGGGCCTTGGCGTCGTGCCATTGCCAGATCCGGCAGGCTCCGTCTTCCGGGCGATATTCGTTCCAGAACAGACCCAGTGGGCCGAGCTGCAACTCGGCGAAGTCGATCCCCGCCGCAACGGCCTCGGCGGCGCTGAAGGGGTCAGCTTTTGGCGATGAGGTGCGAGTTTCGTTCATTGCGGAAGGCCAGTTGCTCGATGGTCTGGGTGGCGTGCTCGGCTTCTTCCCGGGCCTTGAGGATCACCCCGTGGTGTTCGGATTTGCTGCACACCGGGTCGGCATTGCTGGCGTCGCCCGTGAGCATGAACGCCTGGCAGCGACAACCGCCGAAGTCCTGCTCCTTTTCATCGCAGGAGCGGCACGGCTCGGGCATCCAGTCATAACCGCGGAAGCGGTTGAAACCGAAGGAGTCGTACCAGATGTGCTGCATGCTGTGGTCGCGCACGTTGGGAAATTGTACCGGCAGCTGTCGGGCGCCGTGACAAGGCAACGCGGTGCCGTCCGGCGTCACCGTCAGGAAAAGACTGCCCCAGCCGTTCATGCAGGCCTTGGGACGTTCTTCGTAGTAGTCCGGGGTGACGAAGATCAGCTTGCACGGATGGCCCTGGGCTTCGAGCCTGGCGCGATACTCGTTGGTGATGCGTTCGGCACGTACCAGTTGCTCCCGGGTAGGCAGCAGCCCCACCCGGTTGAGCTGGGCCCAGCCATAGAACTGACAAGTGGCGAGTTCGACGAAGTCGGCTTCAAGGGCAATGCACAGTTCGATGATGCGGTCGATCTTGTCGATGTTGTGCCGATGGGTGACGAAGTTGAGCACCATCGGGTAGCCGTGGGCCTTCACTGCGCGGGCCATTTCCAGTTTCTGCGCGAAGGCTTTCTTCGAGCCGGCCAGCAGGTTGTTCACCTGCTCGTCGCTGGCCTGGAAGCTGATCTGGATGTGGTCGAGGCCGGCCTTCTTGAAGTCGCTGATCTTCTGTTCGGTCAAACCGATGCCGGAGGTGATCAGGTTGGTGTAGAAACCAAGCTTGCGCGCTTCGCCGATCAGTTCGACGAGGTCTTGGCGCACCAGCGGCTCGCCACCGGAAAAGCCTAGCTGCGCGGCACCCATTTCCCTGGCTTCGCGAAAGACCTTGAACCATTGTTCGGTGCTCAGCTCCTTGCCCTGCTCGGCGAAGTCCAGCGGGTTGGAGCAGTAGGGGCATTGCAGCGGGCAACGATAGGTCAGCTCCGCTAGCAACCACAGCGGCAAGCCGATCGCCGGCTGGTCAGGCAAGTTCGATCCAGTGCTCTGCACGGGCGACCTCCATGAATTGCTCGATGTCGTCACCGAGTTCGGGTACGTCGGGAAACTGCTTGGCCAGCTCGTCGATGATGGCTGCGACGTCCCGTTCACCGTCGATCAGGCCGCCGATCAGCGCAGCGCTGTCGTTGAGCTTGATCATGCCTTCAGGATAGAGCAACACATGACCTTTCTGCGCCGGTTCGTACTGGAAGCGATAGCCGGGGCGCCAGCGAGGGGTTTTGCTACGGTCGAAACTCATAAGGGGATTCCTTTGTGCCAAACCCGTTGTCCGGTCACGCTGTGGTAGGGCGGGCGGTTCAATTCGTAGGCCATGCTCATCGCGTCGAGCATGCTCCAGAGGATGTCCAGTTTGAACTGGAGAATCTCCAGCATGCGCTCCTGGCCCGCGCGGGTGGTGTAATGCTGCAGGGTAATCGCCAGCCCATGTTCCACGTCACGGCGGGCCTGACCCAGGCGGGTGCGGAAGTATTCATAGCCGGCCGGGTCGATCCACGGGTAATGCTGCGGCCAGCTGTCCAGGCGCGACTGGTGGATCTGCGGGGCGAACAGCTCGGTCAGCGAGCTGCTGGCGGCTTCCTGCCAACTGGCCTTGCGGGCGAAGTTGACGTAGGCATCCACGGCGAATCGCACCCCGGGCAGCACCAGTTCCTGGGAGCGCAGTTGATCGGGATCCAGCCCCACGGCCTGGCCCAGCCGCAGCCAAGCCTCGATGCCGCCATCTTCGCCGGGGGCGCCGTCGTGGTCGAGCAGGCGCTGGATCCACTCGCGGCGGATCTCCCGGTCCGGGCAGTTGGCCAGGATCGCGGCATCCTTCAGCGGAATGTTCACCTGATAGTAAAAGCGGTTTGCGACCCAGCCCTGGATTTGTTCGCGAGTGGCACGGCCTTCATACATCGCCACGTGATACGGGTGATGAATGTGGTAATACGCGCCCTTGGCACGCAGGGCCGCTTCGAACTCGGCGGATGAAAGGGGGGTGTCAGTCATTGCGGTTCTCCGGGGAATAACCGTGGGTTCTGTGGTGTCTGGGCTGGCCTCATCGCGAGCAGGCTCGCTCCCACATGGGTTCTGTGGTGCATGGCATCCGATGCTACCCCGGACTCCTGTGGGAGCGAGCCTGCTCGCGATGAGGCCAGCCCAGCCAGCATCAACCCAGATGACACGCTGCAAGCCCACAATCGTCTCGCTCTTCCTACAACTCAATACTCATTCCGTCGTAGGCCACTTCAATCTTTCGGCGTACAAGTTCGGCCCGTTCCGGTGAATCTTCATCAAGAATCGGGTTGGTATTGTTGATGTGGATAAGCACCTTGCGCGGCCTGGGCAGTTGCTCCAGCACTTCCAGCATGCCGCCGGGGCCGTTCTGCGCCAAATGCCCCATCTCACGACCGGTACGGGTGCCGACGCCGCGGCGCTGCATCTCATCGTCGTCCCACATCGTGCCGTCCACCAACAGGCAATCGCTGCCGGCCATGATCTCCAGCAACGGCCCATCCACCTTGCCCAGGCCCGGTGCGTAGAACAGTTTGCCGCCGGTGCGCAGGTCTTCGACGATCAGGCCGATGTTGTCCCCTGGGTGCGGGTCGAAGCGGTGTGGCGAATAGGGCGGCGCGGCGCTGCGCAGGGGCAGCGGGGTGAAGCGCAGGTTCGGGCAGGCCTGTACGGTGAAGCTCTGGTCGAGTTCGATGCGGTTCCAGCTCAGCCCGCCGTTCCAGTGGGTCAGCATGTTGAACAGCGGAAAGCCCGTGCTCAGGTCTTCATGAACCATGTCGGTGCACCAGACTTGATGCGGGCAGCCTTCCCGCAGGCTGAGCAGGCCGGTAGTGTGGTCGATCTGGCTGTCCATCAGGATGATGGCGCCAATGCCGGTGTCGCGCAGGGCTCGGCCAGGCTGCATCGGCGCAAAGCCCTGGAGCTGGGCGCGGATGTCTGGAGAGGCGTTGCACAACACCCAGCTCACCCCGTCATCGGAAATCGCGATGGACGACTGGGTGCGCGCCTGGGCCCGCAGGCTGCCGTTGCGAAAACCGGCGCAATTGGCGCAATTGCAGTTCCATTGAGGGAAACCGCCACCAGCGGCGGAACCTAGAATCTGGACGAACATGGCCGCTCCATCTGCAAACCGAAATAAAAAACGCCCCGGGTGACCGAGGCGTTTGCTGCGCGTTCAACCGACTGCAGCAATCAACGGCTGGCGAAGTACATGGTGACTTCGAAACCGATACGCAGGTCGATATATGCGGGTTTGGACCAGGACATGGAAATACTCCTTTGGTTGGGGTGGGACGGTTCGGATCTATACATATAGTCCACCTCCGTTCGGAGATGTTCAGATGCTTAGGCAGCTATGTTACTAAATTAAACAAATTCGTACGCCTCGATTCTCCGAGAAAGCTCATTGCAGACGCTGTAACGATCATTTCGGAGCACGCCAATGCTCCTCCGGGCAAGTGCCGTTGCTCAGGCAATATCGACCACCTTCGGCGTCGATCAGTCGGCGGGCGGCATCGAGTAGCTGCTCGCGATTCAATTCCGCGATCGCATCGCAAAGCTGCTCAAGGTAATCCGACGGGCGGCCGGCCAGTTTGCCCTGCCAAAGCAATTCGGCCGCTTGGGCGCAGGGCAGGGCATCGCTGTGGAATTGGGAGGCGAATGCTCGTTGCTGGCCGAGCAAGGTCGAATCGTCGATCTGTCGGATCAATTCCGGGAACCCTCTCAGGAACGCGTCGATGTGGGTGATCAACTCAGCCGCCGAGGCGCTGGGGGATTGGGCACCGAACAGCAGGCCGGTTTGCCCATCGATCTGCCTCAATCCGCTGAACACCGCGTAGCCCAGTTGCAACTCGACCCGCAGGCGTTGGTAGAACGGCGTTTGACAGAGCTGTGCCAGTAACCGCCAGGCGGCTTCGTCGGACAACGCCAGGGTGGGTGTCGGACAAAACAGCAACACGGCTTGCTCGTCGCCCTGGGTTGGCAATGTGTGCCAGATGCGCTGCGCCAAGAGCGGTGTCGGTTCGACGGGCTGGCCGACGATGCCGGGCACCCTGGCCAGGGCAGGGCCCATGGCGCCCTGGGTCGTTTCAGACAGGCCGATGGCCAGGCCGTCCCACTCGGCGGTCGTCCACAGGCTTGGGTCGTTGTCGGGCTGCGGCAGCGTTTCCGGTCGAGAAGATGGTCCGCAATAGTCCGCCAACGCCTTCAACAAATATCGAATCGGTATCAGCGGCGCTTCCTTCACCGCGTTGGGCAGTGGTTCTCCCAACTTTGTCAGAATCTGTTCGAGTACCAGCGGCATCGATGCCTGTAAACCCACCAGTTTCAACAGGCATTGGCAATCGGTGGTTTCCATGGTGACTTCCACACCGGCCTGCCGGGCCTCTTCTCGCAAATCCAGCAGGTGCCGTTCCAGCCTGGATTGAAGGCCATGCGGTGCTTGAGCCATCAGACGCCAGCGCAGGTACACCACGCCTTCGCGGCCGTTATCCGTCAGCCCCTGCCTGAACTGCATGGGGGAGCGGTCGCGCCGCCCCCGGGAGCGGTCCTGGGCGAAGGTCCGTAAACCGCGATGGGCGCTCGTCTGGCCGCGTATCAGGCCGGCACGGGGTGGCTCGGCGGCCGTTTGCAGGAACGGGTTGGGCGCGGGCAGTTGCCATGCTTCGGTGAAGTGAGACACCGGTTGCAACTGCCTGAGGATTTCCCTGAGCCTCGCGAGGTCGTTCTCCGACAGAGGGGCTCCCCGCCCTTCACTGTCCGAACGGGCCAGTTGCAGCGCCGATCCTGTGGCCTGCCGGCAATGGAGTTGGGCGGTCAATTCCTTGCGCAAGGACGCCCAGTCATCCTGGGCAGCAAAAAATCCCAACCAGTCGTGCAGCAACGACTGTATTTCGTCGTGCTGTTGAGGCTCGTCGAGCTTGAGCTCGATGTGCAGCAGCGCCTGCCGGTCAAATTCATACAGCGGCGTGGCGTTGAGGCTGTCAGCCAGACCACGTTGGCGCAACGTGGCCAGCAAGCCGCCCGGTTTGCTGGTGTTCAACCAAGTGCAGAAAAATTCCAAAGCCTGGGGCGAAGCGCCAGGCAGGTCTTCGAAAGTGAACAGCAGATCGAGGCAACGGTCGCCAACCTGTTGATAGGCAGTATCGGGCGATTCCATCAGTCTTGGTGGCAGCTGCCTGGCAGCCACTTCGCCGGCGGGCAGGTCGTTGCCGAAGGATTCTGCCAGTGTGCTCAACTCATCGAGGCTTTGCGGGCCAACCAGGCTCAGGGTCATCTGGCCGCTGTGGTAGAACCGCTGATAAAAATCCCGCAGTGCCGTCTGGAAGTCAGGCTGCGCCACGGCCAGGCTGTCGCGGTTGCCCGCGTGAAAACCCCGTAGCGGGTGGACCGTAGAGAGGCCATCAAGCAGGGCAACCTGGCGCTGGGCCGCCGCGTCCTGGGACCAGGCGATGAACTCCGCCTGCAACACTTCCCGTTCCCGTAGTTGGTCGGCCTCATCCAGGCGCGGATGGGCAAGCATGTCCCGCAGCCGGTCCAGTCCGCCGGCGAAGGCAGCGGGCGGCAACTCGATGAAAAAGTCCGTGGTGCGTTCGCTGGTGCGCGCATTGACCTGGCCGCCATGCCGTTGCACATAGGCCATCAAATGTTCTCCCGTGGGAAAACGCTCAGTACCGAGGAAGAAAAGGTGTTCGAGGAAGTGCGCCATGCCCGGCCAGGCCAGCGGCGCATCGTGGCTGCCGGCGGCCACCCGCAGCACGGCCGCGCTGCGCTTGAGACCGGGTGCATGACGCAATGTCATCTTCAGGCCGTTGGCCAGGGTTCCAGTAGAGGGGCGGAGGGAGTCGGGGGCCGGCATGAGCGCTTCCAAGGCAGAGATGTGCTCATGCTAGCGGATTGGAGGATGTTCTCAATCAGTGCTTGCGCAAGTCGCCGTAAAGCGCAGGGCGGCGGTCATGCAGGTAGTTGTAGGCTGCCCGGGAGTCGTCCATCAACTGACGGTCCAGTTCACCCACGATCAAGGCTTCATCCAGTCCCGCAAGGGCGGGGCGGCTGCCGTCCGGCGCGGCAATGCTGCTCTGGCCGCAATACTGCAATTCACCTTCATGGCCGCAGTAGTTGGCGTAGGCCACGAAGCACTGGTTCTCGATAGCCCGGGCGCGCACTGTAACGTCGGCGATGAACTCATAGGGCTGCATGTTGGCGGTCGGCACCAGGATCAGCTCGGCGCCGGCCAGGGCCAGGCGTCGGGCGTTTTCCGGGAACTCAAGGTCGTAGCAGATCAGGAAGCCGAGCTTCCAGCCGTTGAGGCTCACGATCGGCAGTGAGTCATCGCCCGCGCTGAACATCGCATGATCGAGGTCCCCGAACAGATGACTCTTGCGATAGTTGGCCAGGCGTTCGCCCTGGGCATCGATCAACTGGACCGAGTTGTAGATCTGCCCGTCCTCGCTGCGCTCAGGGTAACCATAGAGAATCGCCAGGCCGGTGGCCTTGGCAATGCGGCCGATCTGCTGCGCCCATTCACCGTTATAGACCTCGGCCAATACATTCACCGCGTCGACGCCGATGTTGTAGCCGGTCATGAACATCTCCGGCAGCACCAGCACATCGGCGCCCCTGGCCTCCAGCGCCACTTGATGCAGGCGTTGCAGGTTGGCGACCGGATCCAGTGGCAGCGGTGGGCATTGATATAGGGCTACGCGCATCGACAACTCCTTTTATTCGGGCCGTTTCATTCAGGCAATGCGATCGGACCGATCTCGTTGAATACATCACCCGGACCCGGGTTCTCGGCGTGAGTTTCACCGCCGAAGTGCTTCATGATTCCCCACACGGCATTGAGTGAGGTCTGTACCGCGCCTTCAACCCAGGCCGGTGTCCATGAGACGTCATCGCCAGCGATAAAGATCCCTCTTTGTTCAGCCGGCATGTCGTCTTGCATGAAATGCGCGTACATGCGCTGGTTGTAGCGATAGTGACCCGGCAGAGCCCCCTTGAATGCGCCGAGGAAGTGCGGGTCGGCTTCCCAGGAAACGGTGATCGGATCGCCGATGATCCGGGCGGCGATATCCACCTTGGGATAGATCTTCTTAAGGGCATCGAGGGCCAGCTTCACGCGCTTTTCCACGGGATGGGGCAGCATTTTCAGGGCATCGCTCATCCAGGAGTACGACAGGCAGATGACGCCTGGCTTGTCATCGCCGTTGTCGAACAGGTAGGTGCCGCGGGTCAGGCGGTCGGTGAGGGTCATGCTCATCAGGTCGCGGCCGGTTTCCGGGTCCTTGTCCTTCCAGAACGGGCGGTCGACCATGACGAAGGTCTTCGATGATTGCATGTAGCGGGTGCGGTCCAGGGCCATCCACATCTTTTGCGAGAACAGCGCCTCTTCGCATTCGATCTGGGTGGTCAGCAGCCAGCTCTGGCAAGTGACCAGAACCGCGGCGTATTCCCGGGTGTCGCCCCAGACATCCGTCACGCTGAACCGGCCATCCTCGGCGCGAGCGATGCGTTTCACACCACTGCGGGGCGCGCCCAGGTGCAGCGAACTCAGGCTGGTACCCTTCGGCCAGTGCGCACAGCGCTCCGGTACGTGTTTCCAGATGCCGTGCGGCACCTGCTCCACGCCGCCGACCACCAGGTGCTGGTGATCGTCGCAGTTGGTCATCACCACGCGGAAGATTTCCAGCATCGAGTTCGGGAAGTCCGAATCCCAGCCACCGGTGCCGAAGCCGACCTGACCGAATACTTCACGATGCTGGAACGAGAGTTTGGCGAATGCCTTGGAGGTGGCGACGAAATCATAGAAGGTGCGGTCGTCCCACAGCGGCACCAAAGTGTTCCACAGCTCCTTGAGACGCGACACGTCACGGTCGCGAATCGCCTGCTGGATCTCTCTGAAGCGCGAGCCGTCCTCCAGCGCATCGGCCCAGGCATCGGCCACTTCCTGGAACAATGCAGGCAGGTCCGCCAGTTTCTGCGCGTAGTACGTCTGCCCTTCGAGGTCGATGACGGTGCTGCCGGAAGCCGGGGTCAACGGGTTGGGAAACGGCTTGGTTTCCAGCCCTAGCTTGTCGACATAGTGATAGAACGCCGTGGACGACACCGGAAAGCGCATGCCCCCTAACTCGGCGACAATCCCTTCGGTGCCATTGAACGCCTGCGAGCGCAGCCGTCCGCCCATTTTCGACGCTTCGTAGACCACCGGCTTGAGGCCCAACTTCATCAACTCGTACGCCGCCACCAGGCCAGAGATCCCGGCCCCGACGATCGCCACCTCCGCCCCGAGGTTGTCGGCCGGAATACTGCCCAAACCGGCCGGGTGCTCGATCCAGTCGTCAAAGGCGAAAGGAAAATCCGGTCCGAAAATGGTGATGGGCTTCTTACCGTCTGCTGGATGGCGATTGTGCTTGTTCATGGCTGACCTTGAAGGGCGACTCGACGCTGACTCGCGTCTGAGTATAGGAAAGATGCCAGCCATTCTAGAGAGCGCGGAATACGTTAATAAGACGCAATGTGTCGTCGATTTGGATTGTTAGGCGTCATTCTGACGAATAGATGGAGCGTAATGACGAATAACGCTTTCCTGTGGGAGCGGGCCTGCTCGCGATAGCGTCAGTCCAGTCAACACCTATCTGGACTGACACACCGCAATCGCGAGCAGGCTCGCTCCCACATTGGTTCGGGTCGCACAATCCTAGACCGGTTGGCCCCGGTCGATCTTGCTGCTGAGGATGATGGAGGTGGTGGTCTTTTCCACGCCATCCACGCTGCCGATCTGGTCCAGCAACTGATCCAGCTGTTCCGGCGAATCGGTGCGCAACCAGGCCACATAATCGAACTCGCCACTGACCGCGCACAACTGCTGGACCTGGGCCATGGCGCTCAAGCGCCGCAACACGTCCTTGCCGGAGCGCGGCTGGACCTTGATGCCGACGTAAGCCTGCAGGCCGCCATCAATGACTCGCTGTCCCAGGCGCACGCCATAGCCGGTAATCACCTTGGTTTTTTCCAGCCGGGCCAGCCGCGAGGTCACGGTCGTCCGGGCGATGCCCAGTTGCCGGGCAAGCATGGCGACGCTTTCCCGGGCATTGATTTGCAGGGCGGCGATCAGTTGACGATCGATTTCGTCGAGGACGGGAGGGCGGGTGTCAGGCAAGGTGGGCTCCGGCGCGGGCATCGGTGGTGGGCATCTTAAAGGCTCTTGTGCTCGAAATGGCTGATGGCAGGTAACGCCAATGCTCGCCAGTGAGGCGCCAGATGCGCTTGGGAAGCACTGAGCCAGAAACCGTCCAGGCAGATCAGTTGCTCGGTGGGCAATTGCAGCAATAGGGATAACGACAATGAGTGTACTGAACCTGGGTCCTCATCGTCCTCTGCTTCCCAATCCCGTTCAAAACAGCGCACGTGCACTTGCTCGTCATCGAAGCCTTCAAACAGCGGACGATTACCCAGCCATTGAGCATGCACCCGCAACGAGTGTTCCTGAACATCGAGTAGCAACAGCTGCCAGCCGCGATAGCTCCCACACAGCTCCGTCACATCGGTGGCCATGCGGGTCAGCGCGAGATAGCGACCGTCCGGTGACCAGATCATCGAAGGCGCAAGATCAGTCAACGCACAGCCGGATGCGGTCAACAGATAGCCGCCGAGTCGTGGCGTGTTCGCGCGGACCCAGCTGTCGGCATATTCCGTGTCGCTGCCGAACAACCAGGCGGCATCCCGTTGCTCGGGTGAGGGCTGGATGAAGTCACCCTCGGCAGTGGCCGCCTGCGGACGATCTGCCAGGCGCCAAGGGGTAACGCTGCATAACTGTGAGTCGCTCACCCGCAACTCCACGGTGTTATAGAACAGCCGGGAGTGCTCGTCGGAATGAAAGAACGAAGGATCGCCACCGATCTGCGGCGCAGGCACATTGAAGCGTTGCAGTGCGCTGCCGTTCAGGTCCTGATCCAGACGACCGGTGATCGCCGCCAGGCTCAGCAGGCCATTGCGGAAATCGAGTAGTCGGGCCACCCACATGGAGGGCCCTTCCAGCAGGCATCGCGCCTTCACGTCGACAACCGCCGCGTGGGTCGCGACGGTCATCGAGTCTGCAAAAGGCAACAGCGCCAGGTAACGACCGCAGTCGGAAACCCGATGATCCAGTAACCACCGCCCCGGCAACTGCCAGTCACCGATCTGACAGCGATAAGCCCCCAGCCCTTCGCTGTTGTCGCAAAGCCAGATCAGATGAGCGCAGGCACCGTCCAGCATCGGCTGCGTCTCTATGAACGACTCACCTCGCCGGCCCTGACTGTCCAACGGCATCGCAATGCTCATCCGGGTCAACTGAAACCCGGCCACCTGCAGCCGACCCTGAGCGTCATGGCCCGCCTGGATTTCGGTATCACTGTGGATGCTGTCGAGACGATAGCCATACCGGCCAAGGGACGGACGCGGGTAGTCGAGGTACGACCCGATACGCGCATGATGCTCGTCGAGGCCCACCACGTCATGCCAATAAAAAGAGGGTTCGGCATCGCTTTTCACCCAAGGCGAAGGCAGTGCGCGCCAGCCCTGGTCAACCTGCCACAACCAGTAGCGGTCGCCGCCCGGATGCCCGGTTTGCTCCTGAGCTCGGCACACCAGCGCGCGGTGATTGGTACCCCACACCAACGCGGTATCAGCGGCCATCAACAAACCCGACGGCTGCCCATTGACGCTGATGGCATAGCGTGGTGATCGCAGCGGTTCCAAGGGCTGGGGCAGGTCGCGAAAAGTCGGGGGCAATACCACGTTGCCCACCAGGCATTGTTGCCCGTCAGCGGAGCGGCGCTCGAAGGTGTGCGCAATATCATCCGGATACCAGCCCGGTTCCAGCCAAAGATCGGCAACGGGAACCAGATCGGCGGCGCTGGCGGTTTGCAACAGCTCATCAATCCGAGTCTGGCGAACGCTGTTGTCCACCAACGGGCTATGACGACCGCTCAAGCTATTAAGGTCCAGCGTGTCCAGTTCCCAGAATTCACTGTTGTCGCAGCGGTAGATCCGGCGCTGCTGACGGTCCAGGACGACCAGCCCCCAGCTCTGCCGGGATGGCACCGGCGCGGCGAAATAACGTCCGTCGCTGGAGAACACGGACGAAGCGCCAAGGCCTTGCAGGAGCACGCCGTCGGGAAACAGATAGTCGCAATAGGTCGGTCCGCCCATAGCGATTTCGCCGTGGTTGAACGTCCGGATCGGCTCACCCTCAGGCGTCAGTTGCGGCTCGGATCCGCCCCAGGCACTTGGCCCTTTGACAGGATCCGACACCAGGCCGAGGCGTCGCTCCCATTTACTGACGCAGGCGAGCCCGCCGATGATGACGACGATTGCTATCAGGATGCCCCAATACTCGAACAGCACCCTGCCCAGGCTGAAACCCAGGCCAAACACGGCGCCGACCATCAACCGGGCGCAGCCCCGCCCCACTGATAAGAAGCCCAGCCGCGCCGCGATGCCCATCAACAGGCCGAAGAACAGCACCGTTAGCAGTGCCAGCGGGGGTGGCATGACCGTGACGAAAAAGGCCGGCACCAGGAGGATGGTGAGTTGCCAGAACAGCTCCAGGAACAGTCGGGGGAGGGTGGGGGTGGCGATGATGGGCGTCTCGGTGAGGGGGCTGGGTACAGGCTTGGATAAGTGAGGCGGCCACCCTCTCAAAAACAGGAAAGCCGTGCAATGCGTGGTTATACACGCACGTGCTTTCTAATCTTGAAGAAAATTTGTTTTGCCATATTTTTAAAGTTCTGTATACGTTACATTTATCTCACATTGTTATGTATACAGAACATGGATTACTCGCTCATCACATCTCGCCTTGGCGAGCAGCTTAAGCAACGTCGTCTCAATCGTGGGCTGACACAAGCCAGGCTAGCGGGGTTAGCTGGTATTACCCGGCAGAAGGTCATCGCAATCGAGAAGGGTGACCTCTCGGTGGGCATGGCTGCTTATGCACGGGTTGTGGCAGCCCTGGACTGCGAACTTTCTGTAATTCCTGCAGCCATGCCCACGCTGGATGAAATCCAAGGAGTGTTTGACTGATGGTTGCCTCATTGCAGGTCACGACCCCAGAAGGCGACAGCGGAAAGATCCTCTGCAGCGCTGGGCACTATCTGTTTCGCTACCGTGAGGATGCGGCAGCACAGGCGGCGATCAGCTTGTTGATGCCAGTACGTTTGGATGAGTACCGTCATCGGGACCTGCACCCAATCTTCCAGATGAACTTGCCGGAGGGTTACGTCCTGGAGCAGTTGCGTAATCGCTTGGCTAAAGTGGCAAACGTCGATCCCATGTTGCTGCTGGCCTTGTCTGGCAGCAGCTCGCCTATCGGGCGTGTAGCAATCACCTCTGCGAACGTTGATGCGCTCCTGCGACGTCAAGAGTTTCCCGGAGAAAAGCTGGAGGAAATCCTGGCTTGGGATGGTGCGGAGGACATCTTCGTCGATTTGGTCGATCGCTACATCTTGCGTGCTGGGATATCGGGTGTGCAGCCAAAGGTCCTGGTTCCAGAGCGTCAGGCTAGCGCCACACAGCGTTTCACCTCGAAGACCTCTGATCTGATCATCAAAAGCGGTCGTGATGAATTTCCCGGATTGGCAATCAACGAATTCCTGTGCATGTCCGTGGCCAGAGAAGCGGGAATTCCTGTTCCAGAGTTTTACCTTTCCGATAATGCCAAACTGTTTGTCATGCGCCGCTTTGACCGGGACGAGCAGCTCAATCCCGTGGGCTTTGAGGATATGGCAGTACTGATGGGGCTTCCTGCCGAGCAAAAATATAGCAAGAGCTATTCGGCTATTGCCAAGGCTATACGCCTGTTCTGTCCTTCGGAGCATATAGAAGATTCACTGGCGCAACTATTTGCCATCGTAACCTTGAGCTGTATCGTTGGTAATGGTGACGCCCATCTGAAAAACTTCGGACTGTTGTACTCCGAGCCAACCCAGCGCGACGCACGCTTGGCTCCGGCATACGATATTGTTAATACAACGGCGTACATTCCTGCGGACGTTTTGGCACTTGATCTGGTTGGAAACAAGTCCTTATTTGCTTCCCGACAAGGCGTGCTGGAGTTCGCTCAGGTATGTGGCATCGCCGAGCCGGAAACGATAATCCGCAATCAATTACAGGCATTGGAGCGTGTGCTGTCTCGCTCGACTGAGCTTTGTGAGCAGGCGCCTGATGTGGTGGCCGCGATCCGTCGCTGTGCTGAGCCTTTTGTGAAAACCTTTGGCTGATTTTGTCTACGGGGATGTCCAATTGAATTGGACGGACCTTAGACGGAACTGCGTTTTGCAGGGTGAGGAGATGGCGATTTTCAGCTAGCTGAAACGATGAAAGCCGCGCAATGCGCGGCTTTCAAGTTGGTGGGCCCACACGGACTCGAACCGTGGACCAAAGGATTATGAGTCCTCTGCTCTAACCGACTGAGCTATAGGCCCTCAGTAGGCCGCGGATTATAGCGACGGTTTCTCGGCTGTGCTATCCGAAAAATCCGATACGGTCATACGCAGAAACGTTGCGGCAAATTCATCGGCGCACAGAGGCAGGCTGACGATGTAGCCCTGGATCTGTTCGCAGCCTTCTTCAGCCAGGAATTGCTGCTGGGCCAGGGTTTCGACGCCCTCGGCGATGATGGTGAATTGCATGCTGCGACCCAGGGCAATGATTGCCCGCACGATGGCTGCATCGTGGGGGTCGTCGGGCAGGCCGCGGACGAAGGACTGGTCGATCTTGAGGATGTCCAGCGGCAGGCGCTTGAGGTAGCTCAGGGAGGAATATCCCGTGCCGAAGTCGTCGATGGCCAGTTGCACGCCGAGCTTCTTGAGTTGATGCAGCACCGTCAGGGCTTCTTCGGCCTGGCTCATGATGAAGTTTTCGGTAATTTCCAGTTGCAATAGGCCGGGCTTGAGGTGGTTTTCCCGCAGGAGTTGTTCGATGCGTACCAGCAGGTTGGGTTGGCGCAGTTGGGCTCCGGCCAGGTTGACCGACAGGGGGCCGAGGCTTTCGTAGGCGCTGTTCCATTCGCACAGCTGTCGGCACGCGTGCTCCAGGACCCAATCGCCAATCTGCAGGATCATGCCGTTCTCTTCCGCCAGGGGAATGAAGTGTTCCGGTGGTACCTCGCCAAACGCCGGGTGGGTCCAGCGAATCAAGGCTTCGGCGCCCACCAGGCGGTTATCGGCGAGGCTGATTTTCGGCTGGAAAGACAGTGACAACTCGTTACGTTCGATTGCCCTTCGCAGTTCGTACTCCATGGCCACACGCTCGCTGGCCTGGGCGGTGAGGTCGCGGGTGTAGCTTTCCACCCGGTTGCGGCCCTTGGCTTTGGAGCGGTACATCGCCGCATCGGCGTTCTTGACCAGCGTGGCGACGTCGCAGCCATCCTGGGGGTAAAGGCTGGTGCCGATACTGGCGCTGATGAAAAACTCGTGTTCGCCGGCCTGGAATGGCGCGGCGAAACAGTTCAGCAGTTTCAGGGCTATGTGCTCGGCATCGCTGGGTTGCTGCAGGCCCGGCAACAGAATGATGAACTCGTCACCGCCCAGGCGCGCCACGGTGTCGATATCACGCAACTGTTCCCGCAGACGCACGGCGATGCCCTTGAGCAGCAGGTCGCCGACCGGGTGTCCGAGGCTGTCGTTGATGTGCTTGAAGCGGTCCAGGTCCAGGAACAGCACCGCACCCTGCCCGCCGTTTTCCTGCTGGTTGTTGAGGGCCGTCAGCAAGCGGCTTTCGAACAGTGTGCGATTGGGCAGGCCGGTGAGCGGGTCGTGGTGAGCCTGGTAGTCGAGCTTGGCCTGGGCGTGTTTGAGGCTGGAGATATCGGCGAAGACGGCGACGAAATGGGTGACCTGCTGATCACGATTGCGCACCGCGCTGATGGTCAGCCAGCTTGGATACAGCTCGCCGTTCTTGCGACGATTGGAGATCTCTCCCTGCCAATGTCCCTCTGCCGTCAACTGGTGCCACATCGCGGCGTAGAAGGCGCTGTCGTGCAAGCCGGAAGCCAGCAGTCGGGGCGTGTGGCCCAGGGCTTCGGTTTCGCTGTAGCCGGTGATTTCGCTGAAGGCGCGGTTCACGGCGCTGATGTGCTGTTGCGTATCGGTGATCAGCACGCCTTCGGCCGTGCTTTCGAACACGGTGGCGGCCTGTTGCAGTTTTTCTTGCATCAGATGGCGTTCGGTGATGTCTCGGGCGATGGTCAACATGCAGTCTTCATTGCCGATGGGCAGCGGGCGGCTGGAGACTTCGCAGAGCCGTATCTGCCCATCGTTGCGCCGGATATGGCAGCTGAAATCCCTGACGTAGCCGTCGCGTTGCAGCAGATCGAGCATCTGTTTGCGTTCGTTGAGGTTGACCCAGATCCCCAGGTCCAGG
Organism: Pseudomonas sp. B21-028; assembly: GCF_024749045.1. Classification (NCBI taxonomy): domain Bacteria; kingdom Pseudomonadati; phylum Pseudomonadota; class Gammaproteobacteria; order Pseudomonadales; family Pseudomonadaceae; genus Pseudomonas; species Pseudomonas sp. B21-028. Next base: position 5,888,244 of record NZ_CP087184.1, on the reverse strand, counting down.
GTGGAGCGGTCCACCGACAGAGCGCTGTTGAAGCCGGTAATACGGCTGAAGCCTTCGTTGACTTCGATCAGCAGGCCGTCGCTTTGCCGGGACAACAGCAGGCCATCGGGCGACGCGTGGAACGCCTTGGCGAACTTCTCTTCGGAGGTCTGCAGTTGCTGTTGGGTTTCCTTGAGCTGACTGATGTCCCGCACCACCACGACCAGCGCGGGGGTCGTGTCGAGGTCGAAGGGTTCGGCGGAGATCAGGCCGGTGAACACCTGGCCGTTGCTGCGCCGAAAGGGCATCTCCAGGTTACGGATACTCCCGGCCTGCAAGCGCTGCAGCAGGCTTGGGCCAACGCCCTGGATGCCCCAGATGTTCAGTTCGGTCGCGGTCTGGCCCACCACCTCGTCGGCGCTCAGGCCGATCTGTTCTTCGAAGGCTTTGTTGACTTCCAGCAGGCATCCGTCCAGCAGACGCGCGATCACCAGGATGTCCGGGCACTGGCGGAATACCGAGGCGAATTTCTGTTCCGAGAGACGCAGCGCTTCCTCGGTGCGCTTGGCTTCACTGATGTCGATCATCAGCCCGCGCATCACCGGTTCGTGACCGTGCTCGATCAGGCTGACAATGTCGCGCACCCACAAGCAGCGGCCATCGGCGGTGATGACCCGGTAATCGATACAATGATCGCGCCCGGCGAGCACTTCATGATCGCAATAGGTCTGGGCGCGGATCAGGTCGGCCGGATGAATGATGTTGCGCCAGAAGCCCGGTATCAGCCAGTGGGCGAGGGGATAACCGAGCAGTTCTTCGGCGTGGGGCGACACATAGGTGTAGGTGAAGTCGCTGACCTTGGCTTCCCAGGCAATCGCCGAGAGACTCTCCACCAGTCCGCGATAGTGGTATTCGCTGCTGCGCAACTCCTGTTCCAGGTCGATTCGACGGGCGATCTCCGAGCTGAGGCGGCGATTGATGCGAATCACTACCGCCAGCACACCCATCAAGAGCAGCAGCCCGGGCAGGCCATAAACCAGCAAGTCCGACCAAAACTGTCGGTAGTCGCGGACATTGCCGACCCATTTCTCCTGGATTTCGGCGATCTCGGCCGGACTCATGTCGGCGATGACCTTGTCCAGAATGCTCACCAGTATCTTATTGTCGCGGGGGACGGCCATTGCCAATTGATAGCGATAGGGCGTCTCGCCGCTGACGTAGAGGCCTTCGAGCTTGAGCTGGCGCAGGCTCCAGACGCTGGAGGCAAGGTCGCCTACCACGGCATCCACTTTATCGGTGGCCAGGGCTTGCAGGGCTGAACTGACGTTGGGCAGCGCCACCAGGTTCAGGTCGGGGTGATGATTGCGCAGCAGCTCGTGGGGGGCATAATTTTCCACCACGGCTATTTTCAACCCGTACAGATCCTTGAGGTTGTGAGGCTGGGCTCCGCCTCGGTGGGCCAGGATAACGATCGGAAAGTCCAGGTAAGGGCGGGTGAATGCCAGAAAATTCTGGCGTTCGGGGGTGGACATGATGCCTGGCAGCAGATCGATCTTGCCTTGAGCGACCAATTCCAGCACAGCGGTCCAGCTGACCGGCTCGATGGGGGTGAGCGTGACGGCCAGCCGCTCACGGATGACCTCGACGTAATCGGCGGCGAGGCCTTGATAACGACCCTGATCGTCGCGAAATTCGAACGGAGGCCATGAGGCGTCGACGCCCAGGCGCAGGTCGGGGTGGTCCTTGAGCCAGCGGCGCTCTTCGTCAGTGAGCATCAACGCGCCAGCCGTTGCGGTCCAGGTCATCAGTGACAGCAAGAGCAGGGCCGTCAGTCTGGGCATCACGGTCTCGTCATGGCATAGGGAGGATGTTTCGAGTGTAGACGGGCAATGGGGTGGGGGTGTAGCGAAGGAGATTTTATCTGCATATGACAAAACCCCCGGCAGGGCCGGGGGTTTTGAAGGTCACTCGTCGAGGAAGGAGCGCAGATGCTCGCTTCGTGTCGGGTGGCGCAGTTTGCGCAACGCCTTGGCTTCGATCTGACGAATCCGCTCGCGCGTCACGTCAAACTGCTTACCGACTTCCTCGAGGGTGTGGTCGGTATTCATATCGATGCCGAAACGCATGCGCAGTACCTTGGCTTCACGGGCAGTGAGGCCGGAGAGTACTTCACGAGTCGCTTCCTTGAGACTCTCGACGGTAGCGACATCGATCGGCGACTGCATGGTGGAGTCTTCGATGAAATCACCCAGATGGGAATCTTCATCATCACCGATCGGCGTTTCCATGGAGATCGGCTCCTTGGCGATCTTCAATACCTTGCGGATCTTGTCCTCAGGCATCTCCATACGTTCGCCCAGCTCTTCCGGAGTCGGTTCGCGACCCATTTCCTGCAACATCTGCCGGGAAATACGGTTGAGCTTGTTGATGGTCTCGATCATGTGCACCGGAATACGGATGGTGCGGGCCTGGTCGGCGATCGAGCGGGTGATCGCCTGGCGGATCCACCAGGTGGCATAGGTCGAGAACTTGTAGCCGCGACGGTATTCGAACTTATCCACCGCTTTCATCAGGCCGATATTGCCTTCCTGGATCAGATCGAGGAATTGCAGGCCGCGGTTGGTGTACTTCTTGGCAATGGAGATCACCAGACGCAAGTTCGCTTCGACCATCTCTTTCTTCGCGCGGCGGGCCTTGGCCTCACCGATCGACATGCGACGGTTGATGTCCTTGATCTCGGCGATGCTCAGGCCGGTTTCGGTCTCCAGCGCGCTCAGCTTCTGCTGGCAACGAACGATGTCCGGTTGCAGGCGGGCAATGGCCTCGGCGTACTTGGTCTTGCCTTTGGCCAGTGCATCGGTCCAGCTTTCGTCGACTTCGTTGCCAGGGAACTGGCGCAGGAAGTCGGCGCGTGGCATGCGGGCATCACGAACGCACAGTTGCATGATCGCGCGCTCTTGCTGACGCAGACGATCCAGGGCGCTGCGAACACGCTCGACCAGGCCTTCGAATTGCTTGGGCACCAGCTTGATCGGCATGAACAGCTCGGCCAGGGCCAACAGTTCGGCAATTGCCTGCTTGTTGTCGCGACCGTGCTTTTTCAGCGCCTTGCGGGTGATCTCCATCTGCTCGGCCACGGCGCCGAAACGCTGTGCGGCGACGATCGGATCAGGGCCGCTTTCGGCTTCTTCTTCGTCATCGCTGGCTTCGGCCTCGTCGTCATCGCTGTCGTCGTTGGCCTTCTCGGCCTTGGCGTCGATCGGCGGCGGCACTTCGGCGGCAGGCGGCGTGGTGCCGTCGTCCGGGTCGATGTAGCCACTCAGGACGTCGGACAGGCGCCCACCTTCGGTGGTGACGCGGGTGTACTCGGAGAGAATATGGTCGACCGTGCCAGGGAAGTGCGCGATTGCGCCCATCACTTCACGGATGCCTTCTTCAATACGCTTGGCGATTTCGATTTCGCCTTCACGCGTGAGGAGCTCTACCGTACCCATTTCACGCATGTACATGCGCACGGGGTCGGTGGTGCGACCAATGTCGGTCTCGACAGCCGCCAGCGCTGCGGCCGCTTCTTCAGCGGCCGCCTCGTCGGTATCGGCGTCGGCCAGCATAAGGGCATCCTTATCTGGCGCAACCTCGAATACGTTGATCCCCATGTCGTTGATCATGCGGATGATGTCTTCCACCTGTTCCGGATCTGAAATATCCTCCGGCAGGTGGTCGTTGACCTCCGCGTAAGTCAGGTAGCCCTGCTCACGACCCAATAGGATCAACTCTTTGATACGAGACTGCTGTTGCGCTTTTCCGGACATAACACCCTATCCACTGAAGGTCTTGGCGGGCAAAAAACAAGCCGAGGATTATACCTGAGCTGTGACCTCACGCGCCAGTTGAGGTCGGGTTTGATGCGCAAACATTGCGGTTGAGTAAGTCGCGCAATTGGTTCTTCTCTTCGCTGGTCAGCTCGCTCTGGCGAGCTTTTCGCAGAAGTTGTTCCAGGTTTCGCTCGCGTTGGCGGGCGGACAAGCTAGTAATGGTGTCGAAAAACTGTTGTTCAAGGTTGTCTCCATCAATCAGCCATTCCTTCTCGGCCAGGGCCTTCAACAGTCGTCCCTGCTCGGTGCCATGCCAGCGTGCGATCAGCTGGAACGAGTTTAGCCGGGGGTTCTTCTGCACGGCTTCGAGAAGGGCGATCAGCAATTGTGTATTGCTGTGATCCTCGGCGGCGAAGTGCCCCGCGTCCTCGACCTTTTCAGCCAGTTGCGGGTGATGCAGCAAGGTACGCAGGGCGGCCAGTGTTGGTGGTTCGACGGCGGCCGGCACGCGCGGGGCACGTGGCTGGTCGCGATCGCCGCGCTTGCCGTTCTTGTCCCAGGGTTTCTTGTCCCATTTCTTGCCGCCGCTGCCGGTTTTTTTCGATGTCCATTCCTGCTGCGACGCATAGTCCTGCTGAGGATGATGATAGTCGGCGAAATCCGGCATCGCGTCGTAGTCGATGCCCGGGTCGTATGCCGGCGGCGCCTCCGCAGGGGCGTTGTGAGCCAGTTGGTTGACCGCTTCGCTATTGAGGCCGGTGATTTCGGTCAGGCGCTGGCGCATCAGTGTGCGCAGGTTGGCGCCGGGTACCTTGTCGATCAGCGGTGCCGCGAGGGTGACCATGTGGGCCTTGCCTTCGAGGGAGCGCGGGTCGGCCTCTTCGGTCAACTGCTGGAAAAAATAATCGGCCAATGGTTGCGCGTGTTGATTGATCCGTGCGCGGAACGCATCGGTGCCTTCGGAGCGCACCAGGGTATCCGGGTCCTCGCCTTCCGGGAGGAACAGGAAACGTGCCCGCCGGCCATCCTGCAGGCACGGCAGCGTGGCTTCCAGTGCGCGCCAGGCGGCATTGCGGCCGGCCTGGTCGCCGTCGAAGCAGAACAGCACACTGGGCACGACACGAAAAAGTCGCTTCATGTGCTCTTCACTGGTGGCCGTGCCCAGTGTCGCAACGGCATTGCGCAAGCCTTGCTGGGCCAGGGCAATGACGTCCATGTAACCTTCGACGACGATGATCTCGTCGAGGTTGCGGTTGTTCTTGCGGGCTTCATACAAGCCGTACAGCTCTTGGCCCTTATGGAATACCGGGGTTTCCGGCGAGTTCAGGTACTTGGGTTTGTCGTCGCCCAATACCCGGCCGCCAAAGGCAATGATTCGCCCGCGCGTATCGCGGATCGGGAACATCACCCGGTCGCGAAAGCGGTCGTAGCGCTTGCCGGTCTCGGCATTCTCGATCAGCAGGCCGGCGTCGATCATGGCGCGCTGCTGCAGCGTATCGCTGCTCAAGTGCTTGTACAGATTGTCCCAGCCGGGCGGGGCGAAGCCGAGACCGAAGTCCCGGGCAATTTCGCCGGTCAGGCCGCGGCCCTTGAGGTAATCCACCGCGGCCTTGCGGGCCGGATGGCTTTTCAGAGCCTGGCGATAAAAATCCGCCGCCGCGGTCAGCAGCGGGTAGAGCGGCGAGTCGGTGGGCTGGCGCGGCTTGTGCGCCCGACCGCTTTCCTCGCGAGGAATTTCCATGCCGGCGGCTTTGGCCAGTTCTTCGACGGCCTGGGGGAAATCCAGGTTGTCGTGGTCCATGATGAAGCCGAGGGCATTGCCGCCCGCGCCACAGCCAAAGCAGTAATAGAACTGCTTGTCGGGGCTGACGCTGAAGGACGGGGTTTTTTCCTTGTGGAACGGGCAGCAGGCGGTGTAGTTCTTGCCGGCCTTTTTCATTTGCAGGCGAGAGCTGACCACGTCGACGATGTCGGTGCGGTTCAAGAGGTCGTCAATAAAGCTCTGGGGAATCAGCCCGGCCATGGCGTTCTCATCATCACTGCGCGAAATAGGGGCCCGGAATCAGCAGGCGTAACCGGGGCCTGGTCTTGAGACACTGTAAACGGTGGCTCGACCGGGTTGTCTGCATCATTGCTGTCGGGAAGTGTATCTGCCGATAATCCACTGACGTTAATTACCATCAGTATTCGACTGTTTGAATATGTTGCGCTGAATCCGGTAACGGCCGGTCAGGCCTCGGATAGCTCATCGAGCGGGCACGCAAGCAGGTGCCATGGGCTGATCGTCGTTAGAGGAATCAGGGTGTGCTCGTCAGTAGCCTTGGAAGGCTCGTCAGAAGAGACGTGCACCGCTGGCAAAAGAGCCAGGTCTGACGTGATAAAGCAGTTGTCTCAGTCGCGTCTGCGGCTTTGACAGTGAAGCATCAAGCGTTATTCCGCAAATGCCATAAGCCCGGCTTGAAGGCCGGGCTTGGCAGAAGCTTGCTACGAACGTCTGTGTATTAGTACAGACGTACGGCGCGGCGCTGTTCGCGCTGAACTTTCTTGGCGTGACGCTTAACAGCGGCTGCTGCTTTGCGTTTACGCTCGGAAGTCGGCTTCTCGTAGAATTCGCGGCTACGAACTTCAGCCAGAACACCGGCTTTTTCGCAGGAGCGCTTGAAACGACGCAGAGCTACGTCGAAGGGTTCGTTCTCTTTTACTTTGACGGCTGGCATCCAGAGCTACCTTCATTCATTACCGGGGTCAACATCCTCGCGGCAAAAGAGCACTTGAAGACGTCGGTTTTTAAGGGTTGCGGATGTTAACCCCTCAACGCCAGGAATGCAAAGCCTCTGATCGAAAACCGCTGGTCGGGGCACAACGTGGCGACTATTATGCGCGCCTTCGAATTCAGCCTCCACAAGGCGCAAACCCATGCTAGTACTGGGATTAGAAACGTCCTGCGACGAAACCGGCGTCGCGCTTTACGACAGTGAACGCGGCCTACTGGCCGATGCGCTGTTCAGTCAGATCGACCTGCACCGCGCCTACGGCGGCGTGGTGCCCGAGCTTGCGTCCCGCGACCACGTCAAGCGCATGCTGCCCTTGATCCGTCAGGTCCTGGCCGAAGCCGGCTGTGGGCCGACCGAAATCGATGCTGTCGCCTATACCGCCGGCCCGGGCCTGGTGGGTGCGTTGCTGGTAGGGGCTTCCTGTGCCCAGGCGCTGGCCTTTGCCTGGGGCATCCCGGCCCTGGGCGTGCATCACATGGAGGGGCATCTGCTGGCGCCCATGCTGGAGCCGCAGCCACCGGAGTTTCCGTTCGTCGCTTTGCTGGTTTCCGGCGGCCATACGCAATTGGTCCGGGTCGACGGTATCGGTCAATACGAATTGATGGGTGAAAGCCTTGACGATGCGGCTGGCGAAGCTTTCGACAAAACGGCCAAGATGATGGGTCTCAACTATCCGGGGGGGCCGGAAATCGCACGGCTTGCGTCCCAAGGAGTTGAAGGACGCTTCGTGTTTCCTCGCCCGATGTGCGACCGGCCGGGCCTGGATTTCAGTTTCAGTGGCTTGAAGACCTTCGCTCTGAACACCTGGCAGCAATGCGTCAGCGCCGGGGGCGACCATGAACAAGTCCGTTGCGACATCTCGCTGGCGTTCCAGCAGGCCGTGGTGGAGACTTTGACCATCAAATGCAAGCGCGCCCTGAAACAGGCCGGGCTCAAGCGTCTGGTCATCGCTGGCGGGGTGAGTGCGAACAAGGCCTTGCGGGTGTCGCTGGAAAAAATGCTTGGCGACATGAAAGGCGATGTTTACTACGCCCGGCCGCAATTCTGCACCGATAACGGCGCGATGATCGCCTATGCGGGCTGTCAGCGCCTGCAGGCCGGCCAGCACGAAAGCCTGGCGATCAGCGTGCAGGCGCGCTGGCCGATGGAGCAGTTGTCGCCGTTGTGAAGTATTTAGAAATGTCGTTCGCGCCCGGCGAACAGGTCGCGTAGATTGCCCCGGTGGCGCCAGACGATCAGCGCCACCAGCGCGGTCATCGGCAGCAGGGCCTCGGGCTCCTGCCAGGCCAGCAACGGCAGGGTCAGCGGGGTGGCGATCAGCGCGGCCAAGGAGCTGGTGCGGGTCAGGTAGAACATCAGCAGCCAGGCCGAGACGGCCAGCAGCGCGGCGGGTGGATACAGGCCCAGCAGCATGCCGGCGGCGGTGGCGACACCCTTGCCGCCCCGAAAGCGGAAGTACAGCGGGAACAGATGACCGATGACCGCGCAGACGCCGATCCAGGCCTGTTGCTGTAAGGAAAGTCCTGCAAGGCTGGCGATCAGTACCGGCACCAGGCCTTTGCAGAGGTCGCCGAGCAGGGTCAGGACGGCGAGTTTGCGTCCGGCCAGGCGCAGCATGTTGGTGGCGCCGGCATTGCCTGATCCACTCATTCGCGGATCGGGGTGACCCGTCAAGCGGCTGAGCACAATGGCGAAGGACAGCGAGCCGAGCAGGTAGGCGAGGATCGCCAGTAACCAAAACATGCTAACTATTCCGGGCGAGGATGCCCTGATTCTAACGGCGCATTGCGCCCTTGTCGTGCTGCGGAGAAGAGTGCTTGGACAGAGTGTTTATCGAGGGCCTGGAAGTCGACACGGTGATCGGTGCCTACGACTGGGAGCGAGACATCCGACAGTGCCTGCGGCTCGATCTGAGTTTCGCTTGGGATAACCGCCCGGCCGCAGCGGGCGATGACCTGAATCTGGCGCTCGACTACGCCAGTGTCTCATCGCGCATCCAGGCATTCGCTGAACAGGCCCGGTTCCAGTTGGTCGAGACCTTTGCCGAGCGGCTTGCCCAGGAACTGATGGACGAGTTCAAGATTACCTGGCTGCGTCTGAAAGTGACCAAGCCTGGCGCGGTTCCAGCGGCCAGTGGCGTGGGTGTGGAGATCGAGCGCGGATGTCGCTGACACAGGTTTTTCTCGGGCTCGGTAGCAATATCGAGCGCGAAACCCATTTGTGCGCGGGGCTTGAAGCCCTTGCGGCTTTTCTGGTGGACATACGCTGTTCGGCGGTGTTCGAAAGCCAGCCTGTGGGCATCAAGAGCGGGCCGTTCTTCAATTTTGTCGTGTCGGCCTTCACGGACCTGCCGCTGATGGAGCTGGACCGTCGCCTCAAGTGCATCGAGGCGGACAATGGTCGTTATGCGCCGGACCGCAAGGGGCTGCCGCTGGACATCGACGTGTTGTTGTATGGCGAGCAGGTCGGCAACTTCGATGGCTTGATTCTGCCGCGCGCGGAAATCCTGAAAAACGCTTTCGTCCTGTGGCCATTGTCGCTGATTGCGCCGGATCGCGTTCACCCAGGCGTAGGCAAGAGTTTCGCTACGTTGTGGGACGAATCACAGATTGATCAGGTCCTGGCGCCGGTGGCTTTTGAATGGCGGGGCGTGCAGCTGACGTCTTCGGACTTGCTGCGATCTTCCTGACGCTATCGCGAGCAGGCTCGCTCCACAGTGTCCGTGATACCCCGGATCCATCCTCCTGTGGGAGCGAGCCTGCTCGCGATGGCGGTCATCCGGCCACTGAAAATGCAAGCGGAAACGAAACCCCTGTCAGTTCGCCCCCTCCTTGTACGCTTTCAGCGCCCTGAGCCGCTCGCGCTTGATTGCGTCCCCCAGCTCAGGCCCTTTGAAGCCTTTCTCCAGCAAGGGCTGCACAGCCACCGCACGCGCCGCCGCTGCCGCGCCGCGCAGATAATCAGCCTGTGGGTAACTTCGATTTTCCAAGCCCTTGCGGCCTCGGGCATCCATTTCGCAGGCCGCGATAAACTCTTCGAAGCGTTGGGGGCGGCGGTACACATCAAAGCTCTGTAGCAATTCGAGCAAGGTAGACGCTTTCAATTCAAGCGCCCGATGGCCATGGGTGTGATATTGACCAACCAATAGCGCCAACTCCTGGCAGTCCCGTGGCACTTTGAAGCGCTCGTTGATCGCCTTGATCGGTTTCAAACCCTTGTGCTCATGGGCGATGTGTCGCGGCCATTCCTGCTCAGGTGTCAGGGCTTTGCCCAGATCATGCAGCAGGCAGGCCCAGCGGACCGTCAGTGGTTGTTGATGCAGGGCGGCCTGCTCCAGAACGCTCAGGGTATGTGCGCCGGTATCGATTTCCGGGTGATGGGCTTCGGGTTGCGGCACGCCGAATAGCGCATCGACCTCGGGCATCAGGACCTTCAGGGCATCACAGTCGCGCAGGACCTGGATAAACACCTGTGGCTGGCTTTCCATGAGGGCGCGGGAAATTTCCTTCCAACTGCGTTCGGCGGTCAATGCTTGCAGTTCGCCAGAATCGCTGAGCTGGCGCATCAGCTCCACGGTCTCGTCCGCAACCTTGAAGCCCAGTGGAGCATAACGCGCGGCAAAGCGGGCAACTCGCAGGACTCGGAGCGGATCTTCAGCAAATGCCGGGGAAACGTGGCGGAGCAGGCGGGCTTCGAGGTCCCGTTGGCCGTGGTAGGGATCGGTGAGGTTGCCATGATCATCTTCCGCCATGGCATTGATCGTCAGGTCCCTGCGAACCAAGTCTTCCTCGAGGGTGACTTCAGGGCTGGCATGAAACACGAAGCCGCCATAGCCCCGGCCGCTTTTGCGTTCCGTGCGGGCGAGGGCGTACTCCTCGCCCGTGTTCGGATCGAGGAACACAGGAAAGTCAGCACCCACGGGGCGAAACCCCTTGGCGATCATTTCCTCGGCGGTGGCGCCCACCACGACCCGATCGACGTCGGTGACGGGGATACCCAGCAGGCGATCGCGAACGGCGCCGCCGACTTTATAGATCTGCATAAAAAACCTCCGTTGACCCGACAGGATAACCTTTGCGTCGGATCAAAGGAGGCGAAAAACGGAATCAAAGATGGATGACGGCCAGGTCCAGGCGGCCGTAATCACCTTCGGTCTGTTCGTTTCTGGGTGGAACATGGTGGGTTTTCATGACTTGGTCGCCCTGCAAGGTTTCCAGGTGAATGTCGAAGCCCCACAGGCGATGCAAGTGCTTGAGCACTTCATCCGTGGAGTCACCCAGCGGTTTGCGGTTGTACGCCTGATGACGCAAGGTCAGCGAACGATCTCCCCGCCGATCGATGCTGTAGATCTGTACGTTGGGCTCGCGGTTGCCCAGGTTGTACTGCGCGGCCAGGGTTTCGCGAATGGTGCGGTAACCGCTTTCATCGTGGATGGCGGGTACCAGCAGGTCGTCCTTCTGGTCGTCATCCAGAATGCTGAACAATTTCAGGTCACGGATTACTTTGGGCGAGAGGTATTGCAGGATAAAACTCTCGTCCTTGAAGCTGCTCATGGCGAACTTGATCGTGGATAACCAATCCGAGCCGGCAATTTCCGGAAACCAGCGACGGTCCTCTTCGGTGGGGTTCTCGCACATGCGTCGTATATCGCGGTACATGGCAAAACCCAGTGCGTAGGGGTTGATGCCGCTGTAGTAGGGGCTGTCGAATCCAGGCTGGAACACCACGCTGGTGTGGGACGTCAGGAACTCCATCATGAAGCCGTCGGTGACCAGACCTTCGTCATACAGGTCGTTCATCAAGGTGTAATGCCAGAACGTGGCCCATCCCTCGTTCATGACCTGGGTCTGGCGTTGCGGGTAGAAGTACTGGGCAATCTTGCGCACGATGCGCACAATTTCCCGCTGCCAGGGCTCCAGCAACGGGGCGTGTTTTTCGATGAAATAGAGAATGTTTTCCTGGGGTTCGGCGGGGAACCGTGCGTTGTCCTTTTCGCTGTACTTGTCGGCGCCCTTGGGAATGGTGCGCCACAGGTCATTGATCTGCTTTTGCAGGTGTTCTTCGCGGTCCTTCTGGCGCCGGCGTTCTTCTTCAGCAGAAATCGGGTACGGCCTTTTGTAGCGATCCACTCCGTAGTTCATCAGGGCGTGGCAGGAGTCCAGGAGGTCTTCCACGGCATCGATGCCGTGGCGCTCCTCGCATTGCATGATGTACTGCTTGGCGAACACCAGGTAATCGATGATCGAACTGGCATCGGTCCAGGTGCGGAACAGGTAGTTGCCTTTGAAGAAGCTGTTGTGGCCGTAGCACGCGTGCGCCACCACCAGCGCCTGCATGCAGATGGTGTTTTCTTCCATCAGATAGGCAATGCAGGGGTCGGAATTGATCACGATCTCATAAGCCAGCCCCATCTGGCCGCGGCTGTAGGATTTTTCAGTGCTGAGGAAGTGCTTGCCATAGGACCAGTGGTGATAACCCAGGGGCATGCCGACCGACGCGTAGGCGTCCATCATCTGCTCAGCGGTGATCACCTCGATCTGGTTGGGGTAGGTGTCGAGGGCATAACGGTCCGCGATACGGCTGATTTCGCGGTCGTAGGCCTGGATCAGCTCGAACGTCCATTCGGAGCCGGTGGAGATGGGTTGGCGCTTCTGCTCTTTTTTGGCGGTCATGTCACTAACCTGCGCTGGAAGAGTTCACGGAAGACCGGATAGATATCCCCGGCCGAGACCAGTTGCTGTTGCGCAAACGTGTCGGAAAAGGCTTCGGCGATGCGTTCGTATTCATACCACAGGGCCTGATGTTCCCGGGGCGTGATTTCCACATAGGTGTAGTACTGGACGAACGGCATGATCTGGTTGATCAGGATGTCGCGGCAGATCGGTGAGTCGTCGTTCCAGTTGTCCCCGTCGGACGCCTGGGCTGCATAGATGTTCCATTCGTTGGCCGGATACCGTTCGGCCATGATCTCCTGCATCAGCTTCAAGGCGCTGGAGACGATGGTGCCGCCGGTTTCCCGGGAGTAGAAGAACTCCTCTTCGTCCACTTCCCTGGCGCTGGTGTGGTGGCGGATGAATACCACGTCGATCTTGTCGTAGTTTCGCTTGAGGAACAGATACAGCAGGATGAAGAATCGCTTGGCAATGTCCTTGGTGGCCTGGGTCATGGAGCCGGACACGTCCATCAGGCAGAACATTACGGCCTTGGAGCTGGGGTTTGGCTGTTTGACCAACAGGTTGTACTTGAGGTCGAAGGTGTCGAGAAACGGAACCCGGTGGATACGGGCGCTGAGTTTCTCTATTTCCGCTTCCAGGTCCTGAATGTCGCCGAAATTGTCAGGTTCCTCGCGCTTCAGTCGGGCCAGTTCTTCCTTGACCTCGCGCAGTTTCGCCCGGCTGCTGCCCGACAGGGCGATCCGGCGGGCGTGGGCCGAGCGAAGCGTGCGGATGATATTGATCCGCGACGGATTGCCTTCATTGCTGATGCCGGCGCGCACGGTCTTGAAGGTATCGGTGCCGGTCAGGTTGCGCTTGACCAGGTTCGGCAGCTCAAGGTCCTCGAACATGAACTCCAGGAATTCCTCCTGGGTGATCTGAAACACGAATTCGTCCATGCCTTCGCCGGAGTTGCCGGCCTTGCCGGGGCCCTTGCCGCCCCCTCCACCCGGTGGGCGGGGGATGTGCTCGCCGCTGGTGAATTCCTTGTTGCCGGGGTGCACGACGGTCTGTTTGCCACCGCGGCCATGGTGAAGCACCGGCTCGTCGATGTCGCGGCCGGGAATGCTGATCTGTTCGCCATGCTCCATATCGGTAATGGAACGGCGGCTGACCGCTTCTTCCACGGCCTTCTTGATGTGGTCACGATACCGCCGCAAAAAGCGCTGGCGGTTAACCGTGCTCTTGTTCTTGCCATTGAGGCGTCGGTCGATCACATAGCTCATAGGGCCCTCCGGGCAGCCTCAAGTGATGAGCTACAAGCTTCAAGTAGAAGCACAGTTACCCGATTGCCAGGGCTAACGCGCTTTTTCCTTGTAGCTTGCAGCTTGTAGCTTGTAGCTGTTTTACTGCGATTTCCGGACCCGCAGATACCACTCGGAAAGCAGCCGTACCTGTTTGTCGGTGTAGCCACGTTCGACCATGCGTGTGACGAAGTCGTTGTGTTTTTGCTGGTCCTCCTTGCTGGCCTTGGCGTTGAAGCTGATGACCGGCAACAGATCCTCGGTGTTGGAGAACATTTTCTTCTCGATGACCACCCGCAGCTTTTCATAGCTGAGCCAGGTGGGGTTCTTGCCGTTGTTGTTGGCTCGCGCCCGCAACACGAAGTTGACGATTTCGTTGCGGAAATCCTTCGGATTGCTGATGCCCGCCGGCTTCTCGATCTTCTCCAGCTCCTCGTTGAGCGCTACGCGGTTGAGAATTTCGCCGGTTTCCGGATCGCGGTATTCCTGATCCTGAATCCAGAAATCCGCGTACAGCACGTAGCGGTCGAAGATGTTCTGGCCATATTCGCTGTAGGACTCCAGGTACGCGGTCTGGATCTCCTTGCCGATGAACTCGATATACCGCGGAGCCAGGTATTCCTTGAGGAAACGCAGGTACCGCTCGCGGGTTTCCGCCTGGAACTGCTCCTGCTCGATCTGCTGTTCCAGCACGTACAGCAGGTGCACGGGGTTGGCGGCGATCTCGTGGGGGTCGAAGTTGAAGACCTTGGACAGGATCTTGAACGCGAAACGCGTGGACAGGCCGTTCATGCCTTCATCGACCCCCGCGTTGTCGCGGTATTCCTGGATCGACTTGGCCTTCGGATCGGTGTCCTTGAGGTTTTCACCGTCGTACACCCGCATCTTCGAATAGATGTTGGAGTTCTCCGGCTCCTTGAGGCGCGAGAGAACGGTGAACTGGGCCAGCATCTTCAGGGTGTCGGGGGCGCAATGGGCCTTGGCCAGTGAGCTGTTGAACAGCAGCTTGTCGTAGATCTTCACCTCATCGGTGACCCGCAGGCAGTACGGCACCTTGACGATGTAGATCCGGTCGATGAACGCCTCGTTGTTCTTGTTGTTTCGGAAGGTGTGCCATTCCGACTCGTTGGAGTGAGCCAGCAGGATGCCGTTGAACGGAATCGCCCCCAGGCCCTCGGTACTGTTGTAGTTGCCTTCCTGGGTTGCCGTCAGCAAGGGGTGCAACACCTTGATGGGCGCCTTGAACATCTCGACGAATTCCATCAGGCCCTGGTTGGCCCTGCACAGCGCGCCCGAATAGCTGTAGGCATCGGCATCGTTCTGTGGGAATTCTTCCAGCTTGCGGATATCGACCTTGCCCACCAGGGCCGAAATGTCCTGGTTGTTCTCGTCACCCGGTTCGGTCTTGGCCACCCCGATCTGATTGAGGATCGATGGGTAGAGCTTGACCACCTTGAACTGGCTGATGTCCCCGCCGAACTCGGCCAGGCGCTTGGTGGCCCATGGCGACATGATGGTATTGAGGTAGCGGCGTGGAATGCCGAAGTCTTCCTCGAGGATCGCGCCGTCCTCGGTGGCGTTGAACAGTCCCAGGGGCGATTCGAACACCGGCGAGCCCTTGATCGCGTAGAAGGGCACCTTTTCGATCAGTTGCTTGAGTTTTTCGGCCAGGGACGATTTACCGCCACCCACCGGGCCAAGCAGGTAGAGGATTTGCTTTTTCTCCTCCAGGCCTTGGGCTGCATGGCGGAAATAGGACACGATCTGGTCGATGCACTCTTCCATCCCGTGGAAGTCTTCAAAGGCCGGATAGCGGCGGATCACCTTGTTGGAAAAAATCCGCGAGAGCCTCGAGTTGGTCGAGGTATCCAGCAGTTCGGGTTCTCCGATTGCCAGCAACAGACGCTCTGCGGCGGATGCGTAGGCACTGCGGTCCTGCTTGCAGAGTTCGAGGTATTCCTGCAGCGAGTATTCCTCCTGCCGCGTGGACTCGAAACGTTGCTGGAAGTGGCTAAAAATACTCATGACGTCACCTCGCTCGATACGTGGAGCCGGTGTCGGATCAATCAGTCGTTGCTGGTCAGCCGCTGGGAATCCAGTTGCCGTTTATCCCCCCAGAATGCTTCCAGAATAAAGGCTCCTGAAAGCTGACTCCCGATGATCCGCGCGCCGGTGTACCGGCTCTCCCCTGTTTTGGATGGCCTGAGGCTAAGAATAGTTCGGAATCGGAGAGGCACAGGTGGAATGCGTAATAAGTTATGGCAGACCGTTCGTCTGCTATCGCCCAAGCCCACGGTTCACGCGGGTTTGGGACAGTGTAAAAAATTATTCGTGAGAGCCTTGCGCCGTGTCCGACGGATAAGTCGTGCGCCAGAGCTCAAAGCCGCCATCCAGGCTGTAGACGTCGGTGAAGCCCTGGCCGACCAGGTAAGCGGCTGCACTCTGGCTGGAATTACCGTGATAGCAAACAACCACGACCGGAGCGTCAAGATCGGCCTTGGTAATGAAATCATGCAGGGAGTGGTTGTCCAGGTGCTTTGACCCGCTGATATGAAGGGCGGAAAAAGTGGCGGGGTCACGGATGTCGACGAAGACCGCGCCTTGCTCTCGCAGAGCCTGGGCTTGGTCCGGGGGAATGCGTTTGAATTCAGTCATGGGAAGGCTCCTGTAGCAGGCCAGGCGCCGATCAGACGGCGGTGCCGGTCGGCGATGACGCAAGGGTAGGGTGGGGGTGATCGGGTTTGGCGTGCCCCTGTTCGTCGCAGTCGCAACGCAGTCGTTCGCCGGTATCAACGTTCATCAGTGTCAGCGCTTCGCCCCACACGCAACCGGTATCGAGGGCGAAGAGGTCTGGCTCGTCGCATTGGCCCATCAATGCTGCCCAATGTCCGAAAATGATCTTCAGGTTACGGGTCTTGCGCTCCTTGTGCTTGAACCATGGGGCATAGCCGGGCGGTGCGGTCTCGATGCCTTCCTTGCCCTTGAGGTCGAGCTTGCCGTCGCGGGTGCAGAAGCGCATGCGGGTGAAATAGTTGGTGATGACCCGAAGGCGGGTCACGCCGGTGAGTTCGTTGTCCCATTTGACCGGATCGTTGCCATACATGCCGTCCAGGTAGGGACCGAACAGGTTGTCGTCGCGTAGCGCCTGCTCGACTTCGCCGGCGCACTTGAGCGCCCTGCGCAGGGACCACTGGGGCGGGATGCCGGCATGGACCAGCGCCAGGTTGCGCTGCTCGTCGTAGTGCATGAGCTTTTGCTGGCGCAGCCATTCCAGCAATTCGATGCAGTCGGGGGCATCGAGGATTTCCTTCAAGGTATCGGATTTCTTCAGGCGCTCGATGTTCTGCCAGACGGCCAGCAGGTGCAGGTCGTGATTGCCGAGTACGCACACCAGGGACTGGCGGATTCTGAAGAGATAACGCAACGTCTCAAGCGATTGCGGGCCACGGTTGACCAGGTCGCCCACCAGCCACAGTGTGTCTTTCTGCGGGTCGAAAGCGACTCGCTCCAGCAGGCACTTGAGTGGGCTGAGGCAACCTTGCAGGTCGCCGACCGCATAGGTGGCCATCAGTGCAAGGCTCCGGGCACCGCCAGGCGAAAGGGCTTGATGATGGCATCGAAGCGTTTGCCGTCCTCGGCCAGCATTTGATAGGTACCCTGCATGGTGCCGACCCGGGTCGTCATCACGGTGCCGCTGCTGTAGCTGTGGCTGTTGCCGGCATCGATCAGCGGTTGCTGGCCGACCACGCCCTCGCCACGCACCTCTTCGACATGACCGTCGCCATCGGTGATGATCCAGTGCCGCGACAGCAGTCTGGCCGGTAGCGAGCCGTTGTTGCGCACGGTGATGGTGTAAGCGAAGGCGAAACGGTTATGTTCGGGTTGCGACTGTTCTGCCAGGAAGCGGGTGGTGACGCTGACGTCGACCTGATAACGAGGATCGGACATGCAAAAGGGCCTTAGAAGCGGGACGCGGGCGTGGCTGAAGGGATCAGTCTAGGCAAGTATCGGGTAGTAAACCAGAGGGCGTCCCACCCGAGACGGCCATTGTCCCTCAGATGGCTTCGGCTTTCGGTGCGGCCTGTTCGCTGAGCTTGTCGGCCAGGCGCACGAAGGCCGCCAGATCCAGCTGCTCGGGACGCAGACTGCCATCGACGCCTGCGGCCTCGATTTCGGTGCTGCTAAGCAGCAATTTCAGCGTATTGCGCAGGGTTTTGCGACGCTGGTTGAAGGCTTCGCGTACCACGCGCTCCAGCAGCCGATGGTCCTTGGCCGGATGCGGTAGCACCGCATGGGGGACGAGGCGGACAATAGCCGAGTCGACTTTGGGTGGTGGGTTGAATGCCCGGGGCCGACATTGAACAGATGTTCGACCCGGCAATGGTACTGGACCATGATCGAGAGGCGCCCCCAGTCACCACCGCCAGGACCGGCGGCGAGGCGTTCGACCACTTCCTTCTGCAGCATGAAATGCATGTCGCGGATCAGGCCGGCGTTGCTCAGCAGGTGGAAGATCAGTGGCGTAGAGATGTTGTACGGCAGGTTGCCCACGACCCGCAGGCTGTTCGGCGCGGCGTTCAGGCTGTTGAAGTCGAACTTCAGTGCGTCGCCCTGGTGCAGGTTGAAGTTGCTCTTGCCGGCGAATTGCTGATTGAGGATCGGAACCAGGTCCTTATCCAGCTCCACCACGTCCAGTTGCGCACCGCTGTCCAGCAGGCCCTCGGTCAGGGCGCCCTGGCCCGGGCCGATTTCCAGCATGCGGTCGTCGGGCTTGGCGTTGATGGAGCGCAGGATGCGATCGATCACACCGGCGTCATGCAGGAAGTTCTGGCCGAAACGCTTGCGCGCGCGGTGTTGGTATTGCTCGGTCATAAATGGGTCTCGGCCATCTGGTAGGCGGTTTCCAGCGCGACCTGCAGGCTGCCGGTATCGATCTTGCCACTACCGGCCAGGTCCAGGGCGGTGCCATGGTCCACCGACGTGCGGATGATCGGCAGGCCCAGGGTTACGTTGACTGCCGCGCCGAAGCCTTTGTACTTCAGCACGGGCAGGCCCTGGTCGTGGTACATCGCCAGCACCGCGTCGCAGTGCTCCAGATATTTGGGGTAAACAGAGTGTCGGCAGGCAGCGGGCCATGCAGGTTCATGCCTTCGCTGCGCAAGCGCTCCAATGTAGGTTCAATGATGTCGATTTCTTCGCGGCCCAGGTGTCCGCCTTCACCGGCATGGGGTTGAGCCCGCAGACCAGGATGCGTGGGTGGGCGATGCCGAACTTTTCCTGCAAGTCGGCGTGCAGTATCCGCGTGACACGCTCCAGGCGCTCCGGAGTGATGGCGTCGGCAATGTCCCGCAAGGGCAGGTGAGTAGTCACCAGGGCCACCCGCAGGCCACGGGTGGCGAGCATCATCACGACCTGTGCGGTGTGGGTCAGGTCCGCGAGGAATTCGGTGTGCCCGGAAAAGGCGATGCCGGATTCGTTGATCACGCCCTTGTGTACCGGTGCGGTGATCATGCCGGCGAAAGCGCCATCCAGGCAGCCCTGGCCGGCACGGGTCAGGGTTTCCAGGACGAAGCCGGCGTTGGCCTTGTCCAACTGCCCGGTGATGACCGGGGCGCCAAGGGGCGTATCCCAGACATACAGGCTGGCGGCCGGCGCGGGGACATCCGGCCAGGCGTCCGGTGTCACTGCAAGCAGGTTGACGGCCACGCCCAGCTGCGCAGCCCGCTCAAGGAGCAGGGTGCGGCTGGTGATGGCAATCAGGGGATATGGCTGGGGCTGCGCGGCGAGCAGCAGGCACAGGTCGGGACCAATGCCGGCAGGCTCGCCGGGCGTCAACGCGAAACGCTTGGGTTTCACTGCGCTGCCTGGTCTGCACCAGGGAGTTTGATTTCAACGTAGGCTTCGTCGCGGATCTGGCGCAGCCAGGTTTGCAGCTCTTCGTCGTACTTGCGATTGCGCAGTACCGTCATTGCCTGTTGTTCGCGGGCCTGGGTAGTGCTGTCGGTGGCGCGACGGCCAAGGACTTCCAGGACATGCCAGCCATAAGGGCTCTTGAACGGCTTGGACAGTTGGCCTTGTGGTGTTTCGGCCATGACCTTGCGGAACTCGGGTACCAGTGCGTTTGGATCAACCCAGTTCAGGTCGCCGCCGTTGAGGGCCGAGCCCGGGTCTTCCGAGAAGCTCTTCGCCAGTTCGGCGAAGTCTTCGCCCGCTTCGATGCGGTCGTAGAGTTTCTCCGCCAGGCGCTTGGTTTCAGCCTCGCTGCGAATCTCACTGGGTTTGATCAGGATGTGGCGAACATGGACTTCGTCACGCACCTGCGCGCCACCGCCACGTTTCTCCAACACTTTCAGAATGATGAAGCCGCCAGGAGTGCGGGCAGGCTGAGTAATGTCACCCACCGCCATGGCGCTCAGTTCGCGGTCGAACGGAGGCGGTAGTTGAGCCGGTTTGCGCCAGCCCATGTCGCCGCCTTCCAGGGCGTTTTCGCTGCCCGAACGGGCTACGGCCATCTGGCCGAAGTCGGCACCTTGCTTGAGCTGCTGGTAGACATCCATTGCCTGGCGATAAGCGCTCTGAATCGCTTCGGAGTTTGCGCTCTCCGGGGTAGGAATCAGGATGTTTGCCAGGTGCAGTTCTTCGGAAAGCTGCATCTTGCCCAGGTCGGAAGCGAGGAAGTTCTTCACTTCCTGCTCGGAAACCTGAATGCGTTCAGCCACCCGACGCTGGCGCACGCGACTGATGATCATCTCGCGGCGGATCTGGTCGCGGGCGTCATCGTAGGACAGGCCATCGTGAGCCAGCGCGGCACGGAACTGGTCGATGGTCATGTTGTTGCGCTGGGCGATGGTACCGACGGCCTGGTTCAGCTCTTCGTCGGTGATGCGGATGCCAGAACGTTCGCCGATCTGCAATTGCAGGTTTTCGACGATCAGGCGCTCGAGCACTTGCTGATCCAGCACGCCCGGCGGTGGCAGGCCGCCGCCGCGCTTGGCGATGGTTTGCTGCACTTCATGGACGCGCTGGTCCAGCTGGCTCTGCATGACCACGTCGTTATCGACAATGGCCACCACTTTATCGATGGACTGTACCGCGGCGTTGGCCGCGGTACCCAGGAACAGCGCGCCCAGCATCAGCGGGCGCAGACAATCAGAAAGCTTGGTCTTCACGTTCACGATAACCTTGGATGCCTTTGTCGAGGAAGCTCTCTACCTTGGCGCCGGTGAGGCCGCCGAGTCCCTTCAGGACAATTTGGAGGAAGATGCCGTGGTCGCCTTTTTCGTTTTCCGGGGCGGCTTGACTGAACTCTTCATAGTCGACCCAGTAACGGTTGATCAGGCGCAATTTCCAGCAGCAGTTGTCGTATTCGAAACCGCCGAAGGCTTCCAGGGTACGGTTGCGGTTGTAGTCATACTGCCAGCGGCTGATAGCATTCCACTGCGGAACGATCGGCCAGATGACCGAGAAATCATGCTGCTTGATCTTGTAGTAGTCCTTAACGTAGCCAGGCGTGCCCGGTGTGCCGTAGTCGCCACCACCCACTTGCCATTGACCGGTGGCCTCGTCATAACGGACCTGGTCATTACGATAGCGATAACCGGCGTTGATGACCTTGTTCGGGTTGTCTTCCGGCTGGTAATGGAACATCGCACTGCCCGAGCGCGGGCTGTGGGTATCCGGGTCCCAGTTGTAGGTGGCAGTGGTACGCCAGTCGCGATTCCAGCGGAATTCGTATTCCAGCGCGTACGGAGATACGTCAGATTTGGCGTCTTCGCGGGTCTTGAAATCGATGCCCGGCAGTTGGACTTCGCGATCCTTGAAGTACAGGGCCTGGCCGACGCTGACGCGCTGACGCTCGAAGCCGTTTTCTTCGATCCAGCGGCTGGTCACGCCCAGGGACAGCTTGTTCTCGTCGCCGACACGGTCGGAACCGGAGAAGCGGTTATCCCGGAACAACGAGGAATAGCTGAAGGTCGATTCGCTGGTATCGAACACGGGAATGTCGCTCTGGTCCTTCTCCGGTACGTAGAGATAGAACAGGCGAGGCTCTAATGTCTGACGGTAGTTGGTGCCGAACCATTGGGTGTCGCGGTCGAAATACAGGCCGCTGTCGATGCTGGCAATTGGCACACCGCGGTTCTGACTGCTGCTGTAGGTGCCTCGCAGGCGGTCTTGCTCGGCAGTCTGCCCGGCGATATCCGACTTGCCCTCACCATCAAGGTCGAGGTCATATTGGGTGTACTGGTACTTGAGCGACGGCTTGATATAACCATAGCTTGCGTTCATTGGCAGGCTGACGACCGGTGCCAGATTCAGACGATTACCATTTGCGCGGGCAAGGCCCCAGACCCGGGTATCCAGCCACGGTTTCGTGACACCCTCTTCATCGCTGTAGAGGCCGTCTCGCAAATTACGGTCAAACCGCACCAGCTCTGTCCTGTAGGCAAAGTCCAGTCCATACGGATGCTGTGGCAGGGTGCCGTTGAAAGTGATTTGCGGCAGGCGGTTATACGGCGTGATCTTCGAGATCGTTGCCATCTGATACGCCTGGGCATTCACCCGAGCCGTGTAGCTATCTCCGCGATAGCTGACC
Organism: Pseudomonas sp. B21-028; assembly: GCF_024749045.1. Classification (NCBI taxonomy): domain Bacteria; kingdom Pseudomonadati; phylum Pseudomonadota; class Gammaproteobacteria; order Pseudomonadales; family Pseudomonadaceae; genus Pseudomonas; species Pseudomonas sp. B21-028. The sequence continues at coordinate 5,866,125 of NZ_CP087184.1, read as the reverse complement.
GCACCTTGCTGATTCACGTAGTCCTTGGACTCGACCCCGATCTGGTCGGTCTGCAAATCCTGGAAGTAATACGGGTCGCTGATCTTGGTGTAGTCGACTTCCGTCAGCACCCGCGAGTCCAGCCCGCCCTTGTGCTGCCAGTTATACATGTAGCGGGTCTTGCTGTAGTCGGACTGCTTGGCGCGTTCGTCTTCTTCGTCGTTGAGGTACGCCGCGCCGAACTGACCTTCGCTGGACTTGGTCAGGTAACGGAGTTCGCCTTCCATCAGCAGGCCGCGCTTACTCATGTAGCGCGGGTACAACGTGGCGTCGTAGTTCGGCGCCAGGTTGAAGTAGTACGGGGTGACCAACAGGAAACCGGTGTCGCTGCCACTGCCGATGGTCGGCGGCAGGAAACCGGACTGGCGACGGTCATCGATCGGGAAGTAGATATAAGGCGTGTAGAGGATCGGGATGTCCTTGACCCGCAGCGTCACGTTGGTCGCGGTACCGAAGCCGGTGGCCGGGTTCAGGGTGATGTTGTTGCCCTTGAGCGTCCAGGCGTTGCTGTTCGGTTCACACGTGGTGTACGTACCGTCCTTGAGGCGAATGATCGCGTTCTCGGCACGCTTGGCGTACAGGGCGTTACCGCGGATGCGCGACTTGTGCATCACGTATTCGGCGTTGTCGACCTTGGCTTCGCCGGTGTCCAGCTGGACATCGGCGTGGTCGCCGACAATCAGCGCGCCGTTGTCGCGAACCCGTACATTGCCGTTCAGCTCGCCGCGGTTCTCGGCCTGGTAAAGGCTGGCTTCATCCGCCTCGACCTGCATGCTGCCCTGGCGCATGACCACGTCACCGGCCAGGGTCGCCACCTGTTGTTCCTGCTCGTAGCGTGAAGCCTTGGCGCCGAGGAAGGTCGGGGCGTCACTCTTGGCCGTCTTGTCGTTCATGCCAGGACGGGTCGGCTCGATATAGGCACCGGAGCAATAAGGTCCGGTTTCGGCCAATTGCGCAGGCGTGAGGTTCTCTCGTGGAACCCAATCGAGGTGGCTGTAGTCTGCACTGCGCGACTTCAGGCCGCGGCCCTTGGCTTCGGTGACCAGCACGGGCTTGTCGCCGGCTGCTTCAACCGAGCTGCTGCCGGTCGCAGCGTCGCCGCTGTCGGCAACGGCACTGCCTTCATGCACCGGACGTGGCGGCAACGCGGCGGCCGGAGACTTGGGGGAACAGTCCCAGGCACCCGAAGCGGAGACGGAGCAGTCATACTGCTGCGCCGCGACGACGAATGAAGAGGCCAGGGGTTGCAGGGCCAGCAGACTGCCGGTGACCAGCAACGGAAATTTTTTACGAAACGCGGGGGATTTCAATGCCATCTTATTAGTCCGGGCTTCCTGCGTGCCATCTGCCCGCGGTGTGGGCCGCACGCCTCTCGATGGTCTGAAAAAGATGCTGGATAATAAAGCATGACCCGCTTGACGGCTAGGGCCGTCGGAGACCCTTGCAATGCCCGACCAAGATGTACGTTTGCAACACCTGAAAGTTTGGCTCGATGAGCAACTTCCGATCCTTTTTGCCGCCCAAGGCTGGGGTGTCGTACCCCCGGCCACATTGACCGCGGCCAGCAGCGACGCGAGTTTCCGGCGTTATTTCCGCTGGGAAGGCGAGGGCCGCAGTCTGATCGTGATGGATGCGCCGCCGCCCCAGGAAAACTGCAAACCCTTCGTGGATATTGCGTTTTTGCTGGCGAAATCCGGAATTAATGTGCCAAAAATTTATGCAGAAGATCTCGAACGCGGCTTTCTTTTGCTCAATGACCTGGGCAACCAGACCTATCTGGACCTGATCGACGGGGAAAATGCCGACGATTTGTTCCGTGATGCCTTGCAAGCGCTGCTGGCTTTCCAGCAGTTGCCGATGGTTGCGCCGTTGCCCAGCTACGACGTTGCGTTGTTGCGTCGGGAGCTGGAGCTGTTCCCCGAGTGGTACGTCAAGCGCGAACTGGGCATCGAGTTCGATTCGGCACAACAACAGCTCTGGCAGGAGGCCAGCGACCTGCTGATCGACAGCGCCCTGGCCCAGCCCAAAGTCCTGGTGCATCGCGACTACATGCCGCGCAACCTGATGCTCAGCGAACCGAACCCCGGGGTGCTGGATTTCCAGGACGCGGTCTATGGCCCGGTGACCTACGACGTGACCTGCCTGTTCAAAGACGCCTTCCTCAGTTGGCCCGAGGCGCGTGTGCGTGGCTGGCTGGAGGATTACTGGCGGCAAGCTGGCGCGCTTGGTATCCCGGTCCAGCCGGACATCGAAGACTTCTTGCGGGCCAGCGACCTGATGGGCGTCCAGCGCCATCTCAAGGTCATCGGGATCTTCGCGCGTATCTGCCACCGCGATGGCAAGCCGCGTTACCTGGGCGATGTGCCGCGCTTCTTTGCTTATATAGAAGCCGTCCTCGCCCGTCGTCCTGAACTGGCGCAACTGCAAGCGTTGCTGTCCAGCCTGCCTCGTCCGGCTGGAGCGACGGCATGAAGGCGATGATCCTGGCGGCGGGCAAGGGCGAGCGCATGCGTCCGCTGACCCTGACCACCCCCAAGCCGCTGATTCGCGTCGGCGGCGTTCCATTGATCGAATACCATCTGCAGGCGCTGGTGGCGGCCGGCTTCAGCGATATCGTGATCAACCATGCCTGGCTCGGTCAGCAGATCGAGGATCACTTGGGGGATGGGTCGCGATTCGGCGTGCGGATTCGTTATTCGCCCGAAGGGGAGCCGCTGGAGACCGGTGGCGGGATTTTCCGGGCCCTGCCGCTGCTGGGTGGCGAAGCGTTCGTGGTGGTCAATGGCGATATCTGGACCGATTACGATTTCAGTGCCTTGCGCGGGCCGCTTGAAGGGCTGGCGCACCTGGTGTTGGTGGATAATCCCGATCATCACCCGGGAGGAGATTTCATCCTGGCCGACGGAAAGGTTCACGAAGCTGAACCGGCGGCCGACAAACTGACCTATAGCGGCATTGCCGTCCTGCACCCGAGGTTGTTCGAGGGTTGCTCGGATGGCGCGTTCAAGCTCGCACCGCTGTTGCGTCGAGCCATGTCGGAAGGCCAAGTCAGTGGCGAGCGCCTGGAAGGGCACTGGGTCGATGTGGGAACCCATGAACGTTTGATGCAAGTCGAAACCTTGATAGAAGCGAGCCGTTGATATGTGGTGGCCAGGGACTCTGATAGGAGCCGGAGCGGGCTTTGCCATAGCCAGCATTCCGGGGGCCATGCTCGGTGCGTTGTTGGGTCAGGCGCTGGACCGGCGCCTGAACCTGCACGGCTGGGCACAGGTACGTGAGCGCCTGGGCGGTCGTCCGGCGTTGCGCAACGATGAACTGCTGTTTGTCTTGTTGGGACGGTTGGCGAAAGTAGACGGTCGGGTGGTCGACGGTCATATCCAGCAGGCACGCCAGGAAATGCGCGCGCTGGACCTGAGCGAACCGGCACAACGCCGAGCCATAGCGGCATTCAACCGAGGCAAGTCCGGAAACGACCGCTTGCGCGGTTATCTGCGCCGTCTCGCCACTCAACCCTATGCCGCCGAAGGTGTGCTGCGGGCCTGTTGGCGGATGGTCTGGGCTGATGGCCGTGCCGGCGCCAGTGAGCGCGAGTTGATCGTCCAGTGGGGCAAATGGCTGGGCTGGACACCCCAGCAGGTCCAGGCGCTGGCGATTGATTACGAACCACAGAAACCGTCGCTGCCCAACAGCGGCGTGACCTATCAGCAAGCGTTGCGCTTGCTGGGGGTTTCAGCCACCACCGAGCCGTCGCAGATCAAGCGGGCCTATCGTCGGCTTCTCAGTCGTCATCATCCGGACAAAATCGCCGGCAGCGGCGCAACGCCCTTGCAGGTGCGCGAGGCCACGGACAAGACCCGGGAGCTGCATAACGCTTATCGGTTGATTCGGGAACGACGGGATTTTCGCTAGTTTCATTGAATGGATCGTGGCCTTGGGGCGACGTCGCCGCCCGTGGGGATCCACCAACCGGTGCCTGGCGAAAGAGGCGAATTAAGCCTCATTCACCGGGATTCTGCGGGTTCAGCCACCCCCGGACCCGCCGGAACAACTGCTCCTGTTGCGCCGCCGCATTGGGCAAGGCCTTGAGGGACACCTGGCTGAAATTCGAACCCTTCAAGCGTTTGCTGGCCTGCAAGCGTTCCAGCGCTGCGTTGCGATCCAGCGGCCTATCCATGTAAAAGACATCGGCAGTCGCCAGCTTCAACGTCGGCGTCAGTTCGGCCAGGCCGGGTTTGGCGGTGACCGGGGTTTGCGCGGCGACCATCACGAAACGTTCTATCTGCGAAGGCTGCTTTTCACTGAGGTAGCGCGCCGCCCAGTAGGCACCGGTGCCGTGGCCCAGCAGCACGATGCGGCGCGAACTCTGTTGTTCGGCGTAGGCCAGTGCCGCATCGATGCGGGCGAAAATGCGTTCGGCATCGGCGTTGGCATGTTCTTCATCGGCTTCGGCGACGACAGGGTCGACAGCATCGGCCTCGCCACCGGCCACCTGTTCGATCGGGGCCGCCGTCGTGGCGTCCGGGGCAGCGGCAGCCATGTCGGCTGGTTTGGTTTGCGGCGGAGTTTCCGCTGCGCGCGGTGCGATGACATCGCTTTGCGGGTCCGGCAGCGTGATACTCAGGGTGTTCCATTCGACATCAGGCAGTTTTTTACGCAACGGTCCGATGACTCGAGGCCAGTCGGCGGTTTCACCGGCACCGGGGATTATGATGACCGCGCCCTTGGGATCGCTGGTGTTGGCCGGTTTCCAGAGGGCCAGGAAGGTGTCGCTGCCGGTCTGGAGCTGTTGCTGCTCCTGGGTTGGGACTTTTCGCTCCAGCGCGGCCGCTTCTTCCTGGCTACGCTCGAGCAAGGGTTGACGCTCGACCGGTTTTGTCTCGTTGGGTTGATCCGTCACGGCGGGCGCCGGTTCGTCAGCCTGTACAGAAAACGCACTCGGCAGGATCAGCGACAGGCACAATGCTGGCAATGCCAGGCGGTGGACAAAGGGCATCGGATATTCCAGGGCCAGAAGTATTTCCGGCAGCCTAATGGGTTGGTCAGTATTTGTCAGTGCGTGAGACTTCAATGATGCGTTTTTGCTGCCTGTGGGTTATCGGCTGTTTATGGCTTCCCTTGATGACGTGGGCTGCGCCCGCGCCCCCTGTCCATGGGGTGCAATTGAATGCCGGGCAACGCCAGTGGTTGGCACAACATCCCCAGTTGCGGGTTGGCCTGGTTCTGCAGGCGCCGTATGCGCAGTACGATCGGCGCTTGCAGCGCCTGTCCGGCACCAACGTCGAGTTGATGCAGTGGCTGGGCAGGATGTTGAATGTCGAGCTGACCTGGCGCAATTTCCAGGACGTGGCGCAACTGGAAGCCGCGCTGCGTGATGGTGAGGTGGATATCGCCCCGGGCCTGACCCAGACACCGGGCGGACTCAGGCTCTGGCTATTCTCCGATCCGTACATGCGCGTGCCGCAGTTGATTGTCGGTGAGCAAAAGGGCGCCGAGGGTGTGGAGCTGGAAAAGCTCGATGCCCAGGTTCGGGTCGCGGTGCGCATGCCCAGCGCCATAGCGGATTATCTGCATGGCACCTATCCGATGTTGAATCTGCAAGGCGTACCGATGGAGCGTGAGGCCTTGCAACTGCTACTCACTCAGCAGGCCCGCTACGCGGTGGTCGACGAGGCGCAGCTGGGCAGGCTTATGGTCGAGCCGGAGTTCGCCGAACTGGTGGTGGTCGGCGACATCGGCCTGCCGCAATTGCTGCGGGTCGCTACGCGTCGGGACTGGCCGGAGCTGGCCGAGATCGTCGACAAGGGATTGCAGGCGATTCCCGCCAAGGAGCTGGAGCTACTGCACAGCCGTTGGCTCAAACCCAAGTATCCGCGCCTGACCGAGACCCCGGGATTCTGGCAGAACCTGACGTTGTTGACGCTGGCGTTGTTATTGAGCAGCGTCGCCGTTGTGTTCTGGCAGCGTCGCCAGCAACGTGGATTGGAGCGCCGTCTGCGCTCTGCGCGTGAAGACATCGCCCAGCGTGCCGCCAGTGAAGAAGCGCTGCGGCTCACTCAGTTTTCCATCGATCAAAGTACGGTCGGCATTCTGTGGGTCAACTGGGACAGCCATGTGCGCTATGCCAACCGCGCCGCCGAAACCATGCTTGGCTACGGACCCGGTGCGATCATCGAGCGCCCTTTGATCGACTTCGAGCCGGGCCTGCATATGGATCGCTGGTTGAACCTGTGGAAGCGCGCCCGGGCCAGTGAGGACGGACCGCAGAGTTTCGAGACCGAGTGCGTGCGGGCCGATGGCAGCATCCTGCCGGCCGATGTCTCCCTGAGCTTTCTGCGTTTTCGTGATGCCGAATACCTGGTGGTCTACCTCAACGACGTGACCGAGCGTCGCCGTGCGCTGGCGGCGTTGCGCGAAAGCGAAGCGCGCCTGCAAGGCATCGCTGCCAACGTACCGGGCCTGGTCTTTCGCCTGGAGCGGGCACCGGTGACCGGTCAGATCGATTTTGCCTACATCAGCGAAGGCAGCGAGAGCCTGGTGGGTTATTCCCCCGCGACCCTGGCTCGCAGCGACACCGGCTTGCGCAGCCTGGTGCATCCGGAGGACAAGGCCGATTATCACCGTACCCAGGACCAGGCGCTGGACAGCGACAGTGACTGGTCGTGGCAAGGGCGCATCCTGACCCGCGAAGGCCGGGAGCGCTGGGCCGAGATCAAGGCGATCACCCGTCGTCTCGAGGATGGCGCCTACGTCTGGGACGGCATTGTCTGGGACATCACGGAAAGCAAGCGTATCGAGCTGGAACTGGCCAGCTCCCGGGAACAGTTGCGTGAATTGTCGGCGCACCTGGAAAGTGTGCGGGAAGAGGAAAAGGCCCGTATCGCCCGGGAAGTCCACGACGAATTGGGTCAGATGTTGACGGTGTTGAAGCTGGAAACCTCCATGTGCGAATTGGCCTATGCGCAACTGGACCCCGGACTGCAGGAACGTCTCAACAGCATGAAGCGCCTGATCGCCCAACTGTTCCAGCTGGTACGGGACGTGGCGACGGCGTTGCGACCGCCGATCCTCGACGCAGGTATCGCCTCGGCCATCGAATGGCAGGCCCGACGCTTCGAGGCGCGTACGCAGATCCCATGCCTGGTGCAGGTGCCCGACAATCTGCCGCCCCTGAGCGATGCCAAGGCGATCGGGCTGTTCCGTATTCTCCAGGAAGCGCTGACCAACGTGATGCGCCACGCCCAGGCGCACACCGTGGAGCTGACGCTGGTTCGCGAAGGCGATGAATTGTGTCTGATCGTGAGTGATGACGGTGTAGGATTTATTGCCGATACAGGTCGGCCGACATCCTTTGGGTTGGTAGGGATGCGCGAACGGGTGCTGATCATGGGGGGGCGGTTGTCCCTGGAGAGTGAGCTGGGGGAGGGGACTACCCTGGCGGTGCGGGTGCCGTTGCATGAGGCCTGATGGGGGGGCTGGGCGGGCCCAATCGCGAGCAAGCTCGCTCACACATTGATCGTAATGCTGTTCACTTAAGACTTGCCCGGTTCATTGTGGCGAGGGGATTTATCCCCGCTGGGCTGCGCAGCAGCCCCAACACAGGCGATTCAATCCGCCTGATACACCGAGTAGCAGGGTTTTGGGACTGCTTCGCAGCCCAGCGGGGATAAATCCCCTCGCCACAAGTTCATCGCTTTTCTTAAGTGAACAGCATTACCACATTGATTGAGATATATAGCCCTGTGCGAGCCTGCTCGCGATTGGATTCTGAATCTGGAGAAGAACGTGATCCGTGTACTGGTAGCCGAAGACCACACCATCGTCCGTGAAGGCATCAAGCAATTGATTGGCCTGGCGAAGGATCTGGTGGTGGCAGGAGAGGCGAGCAATGGCGAACAGTTGCTCGAGACCCTGCGGCATGTGCCCTGCGAAGTGGTGCTGCTGGATATTTCCATGCCGGGGGTCAATGGTCTGGAGGCGATCCCCAGGATCCGTGCGCTGAACAATCCCCCGGCGATTCTGGTGTTGTCGATGCACGACGAGGCGCAGATGGCGGCCCGGGCACTGAAGGTGGGTGCGGCTGGCTACGCGACCAAGGACAGCGATCCGGCATTGCTGCTGATGGCGATTCGCAAGGTCGCGGCGGGCGGGCGTTACATCGACCCGGATCTGGCCGACCGCATGGTGTTCGAAGTCGGCCTGACCGACACGCGCCCGTTGCATTCGCTGCTGTCCGAGCGCGAGTTCTCGGTCTTCGAGCGCCTTGCCCAAGGCGCGAACGTCAACGACATCGCCCAGCAACTGGCCCTGAGCAGTAAAACCATCAGCACCCACAAGGCGCGGTTGATGCAGAAGCTCAACATCACCTCCCTGGCGGAACTGGTGAAGTACGCGATGGAGCACAAGCTGCTCTAGACCCACCGCAGATCCCTTGTGGGAGCGAGCCTGCTCGCGATAGCGGTGGGTCAGCTTGCATCAATGCTGAATGTGCCGCCGCCATCGCGAGCAGGCTCGCTCCCACAGGGGACTTGAGTTGGCATGTCAATTTGCGACATGCCTCAGAGCCCGCAATTTCAGCGTTTAACCCAAAATCCCCCGGCGCTTTTATCCAATCCCGCCGCCCTTGTAGGGCAATCCCTACCCCGACTCTTCCATCCGGCTGAGGCGATTCTCTCCTGCGCCCCGATTTGCGCGGTCACGAGGCTCCACTAGGCTTGATTCACAAGCAGTCATCAATACAAAAGGTGCGGGTATGAGCCAGGTTGATTCAAGCGCGGGGGCCAGCGATGTGCTGGTCAGCTTTCGTGGTGTGCAAAAGAGCTACGATGGCGAGAACCTGATCGTCAAGGACCTCAACCTGGACATTCGCAAAGGCGAGTTCCTGACCTTGCTCGGGCCGTCCGGCTCCGGCAAGACCACCAGCCTGATGATGCTCGCGGGTTTTGAAACCCCGACCGCCGGTGAGATCCAGTTGGCCGGCCGTTCCATCAACAATGTACCGCCGCACAAGCGCGACATCGGCATGGTGTTCCAGAACTATGCCCTGTTCCCCCACATGACCGTCGCCGAGAACCTGGCGTTCCCACTGACCGTGCGCGGCCTGAACAAGAGCGATGTCAGCGATCGCGTCAAGCGGGTACTGAGCATGGTCCAGCTGGACACCTTCGCCCAGCGTTACCCGGCGCAACTGTCCGGCGGCCAGCAGCAGCGGGTCGCTCTGGCCCGGGCGCTGGTGTTCGAGCCGCAACTGGTGCTGATGGACGAACCACTCGGTGCGCTGGACAAGCAGCTGCGTGAACACATGCAGATGGAAATCAAACACCTGCACCAGCGCCTCGGCGTGACCGTGGTTTACGTCACCCACGACCAGGGCGAAGCCTTGACCATGTCCGACCGCGTGGCGGTATTCCACCAGGGCGAGATCCAGCAGATCGCTCCGCCGCGCACGCTCTACGAAGAGCCCAAAAATACCTTCGTCGCCAACTTCATCGGTGAAAACAACCGCCTCAGCGGTCGCCTGCACAGCCACACCGGCGATCGCTGCCTGGTGGAGCTGGGCCGTGGCGAGAAGGTCGAGGCGCTGGCGGTCAACGTCGGCAAGCCCGGCGAACCGGTGACCCTGTCGATCCGTCCGGAGCGGGTGAGCCTCAACGGTGCTAGCGAACAATGTGTCAACCGCTTCTCAGGGAGGGTGGCGGAATTCATCTATCTGGGCGACCACGTCCGGGTTCGCCTGGAAGTCTGCGGCAAGAATGACTTCTTCGTGAAACAGCCGATTGCCGAGCTCGACCCCGAGCTGGCCGTCGGAGACGTGGTTCCGCTTGGCTGGCAGGTTGAGCACGTGCGTGCGCTCGACCCACTTCTAGAGGCGAATTGATCGCCCCCCTGCTGTAATCAACACACCAACCCTGCACGTGGAGAGAACAATAAATGTTGAGATCCCTGAAGTTCACCGCCCTGACCCTGGGCATGATGGGTGCGGCAAGCGCGATGGCGGCGGGCCCGGACCTGACCGTGGTGTCTTTTGGCGGGGCGAACAAGGCGGCTCAGGTCAAAGCCTTTTACGCACCGTGGGAAGCGGCCGGCAACGGCAAGATCGTGGCTGGCGAGTACAACGGCGAAATGGCCAAGGTCAAGGCCATGGTCGACACCAAGAGCGTCTCGTGGGATCTGGTTGAAGTCGAGTCCCCTGAGTTGTCCCGTGGTTGTGACGAAGACATGTTCGAACAGCTCGACCCGGCGCTGTTCGGCAAGACCGAGGACTACGTCAAGGGTGCGATCCAGCCTTGCGGCGTAGGTTTCTTCGTGTGGTCGACCGTACTGGCCTACAACGCCGACAAACTGAAAACCGCGCCAACCAGTTGGGCGGATTTCTGGGACACCAAGCAGTTCCCGGGTAAGCGTGGCCTGCGCAAGGGCGCCAAATACACCCTGGAATTCGCCTTGATGGCCGACGGTGTCGCGCCAAAAGACGTCTACAAGGTGCTGGCCGGCAAGGATGGTCAGGATCGCGCGTTCAAGAAACTCGACGAGCTCAAGCCAAATATCCAGTGGTGGGAAGCCGGCGCGCAGCCGCCGCAGTACCTGGCGTCCGGCGACGTGGTCATGAGCTCGGCCTACAACGGCCGGATCGCCGCGGTACAGAAAGAAAGCAACCTGAAAGTGGTGTGGAACGGCGGCATCTACGACTTTGACGCCTGGGCCATCCCGCGTGGCCTGGACAAGACCCGCGCCGAAGCGGCGAAGAAATTCATCGCCTACTCGGTGGCGCCGCAGCAGCAGAAGACCTACTCGGAAAACATCGCCTACGGCCCGGCCAACACCAAGGCAGTACCGTTGCTGTCCAAGGATGTCTTGAAAGACATGCCGACCACCCCGGAAAACATCGCCAACCAGGTGCAGATCGACGTCAGCTTCTGGGCTGACAACGGTGAGCAACTGGAGCAACGCTTCAACTCCTGGGCTGCGAAGTAACCTGACTCTCTGAAGGCAGGATGAAGTCCTTGTGGGAGCGAGCCTGCTCGCGATAGCGGTCTGTCAGACACATCAATATTGAATGTGCCGCAGTCACGCGAGGGGGCTCGCTCCCACAGGAAATCAGTCTCGACAGGTTCGGGTGTTTCAAAAGAACAGGGGCGGTACTCCGCCCCTGTAACGATAAAAAAGATTTGCGGAGTTCGCCATGGCTATCGCCGTTCCACTGAACGCGGGCACCAGCCCCACCTTGAAGCAACGGCTCAAGCGCGCCGAGCGGGTCAACCGCTGGAAGGCCCAGGCCTTGATCGCGCCGCTGGTGCTGTTTCTGTTGCTGGTGTTCCTGGTGCCGATCGTGGCGCTGCTGTTCAAAAGCGTGAGCAACCCGGAAGTGGTCGGCACCATGCCGCGCACCGTGGCTGCGATTACCGCGTGGGATGGGCGCGGATTACCCGGGGAGCCGGTGTACAAGGCCGCTAGTGAGGACCTGGCCGAAGCTCGCAAGAATCAGACCCTGGGCGACTTGTCCAAGCGCCTGAACATGGAATCGGCCGGCTATCGCAGCCTGCTGACCAAGACCGCTCGTGCACTGCCGTTTGCCAGCGAGCCGCCTTCTTATAAAGAAGCACTGGAAAACCTCGATGAACGCTGGGGCGATCCTGCGTACTGGCAGGTCATCCGTCGCAACACCAGCAACGTCACCCCCTATTATCTGCTGGCGTCCGTCGATCATCGCATCGACGACCTTGGCGAACTGGCCCCGGCCACGCCTGACCAGGCGATCTACCTCGACATTTTCGCCCGCACGTTCTGGATGGGCCTGGTCATCACCGCGATCTGCCTGGTACTGGCTTATCCGCTGGCCTATCTGTTAGCGAACCTGCCGTCGCGTCAGAGCAACCTGCTGATGATCCTGGTGTTGCTACCGTTCTGGACCTCGATCCTGGTGCGGGTGGCGGCGTGGATCGTATTGTTGCAGTCCGGTGGATTGATCAACGGTGCCCTGCTGGCCATGGGCGTCATCGACAAGCCCCTGGAGTTGGTGTTCAACCGTACCGGCGTCTACATCTCGATGGTCCACATCCTGCTGCCGTTCATGATCCTGCCGATCTACAGCGTGATGAAGGGCATCTCGCCCACCTATATGCGGGCGGCGATTTCCCTGGGCTGTCATCCATTTGCCAGTTTCTGGCGGGTGTACTTCCCGCAGACCTATGCCGGTGTCGGCGCCGGTTGCCTGTTGGTGTTCATCCTCGCCATCGGCTACTACATCACCCCGGCATTGCTCGGCAGCCCGAACGACCAGATGGTCAGCTACTTCGTCGCGTTCTACACCAACACCAGCATCAACTGGGGCATGGCCACGGCGCTCGGCGGGCTGCTGTTGCTGGCGACCATTGTGCTTTATCTGATTTACAGCTGGCTGGTGGGCGCCAGTCGCCTGCGCCTGAGCTAAGGGGAGATCGAAATGCTGAGTCCTTACATGTCTCCCGTCGAACGGGTGTGGTTCTACTCCTTGCGCACGCTCTGCGGGTTGATCCTGTTGTTCCTGATCCTGCCGGTGCTGGTGATCGTGCCGCTGTCGTTCAACTCCGGCAGCTTCCTGGTGTATCCGCTGCAAGGCTTTTCGCTGCACTGGTACCAGGATTTCTTCGCCTCGGCCGAGTGGATGCGGGCGCTGAGGAACAGCATCATCGTGGCCCCGGCCGCGACGTTGCTGGCGATGGTCTTCGGTACGCTGGCGGCCATCGGCCTGACCCGTGGCGATTTCCCGGGCAAGGCGCTGGTCATGGCCCTGGTGATCTCACCCATGGTGGTCCCGGTGGTGATTATCGGCGTGGCCAGCTACCTGTTCTTCGCGCCGCTGGGCATGGGCAACAGCTTCTTCTCGCTGATCGTGGTCCACGCGGTGCTGGGCGTTCCGTTCGTCATCATTACCGTTTCGGCGACCTTGCAGGGGTTCAACCACAATCTGGTGCGGGCCGCCGCCAGCCTGGGCGCTTCGCCGTTGACGGCGTTTCGTCGGGTGACCCTGCCGTTGATCGCCCCGGGGGTGATCTCCGGAGCGCTGTTCGCCTTCGCGACCTCGTTCGATGAAGTGGTGGTGACCCTGTTCCTCGCCGGCCCCGAGCAGGCCACCCTGCCACGGCAGATGTTCAGCGGCATCCGCGAAAACCTCAGCCCGACCATCGCGGCGGCGGCGACGCTGTTGATCGCCTTCTCGGTGATCCTGCTGCTGACCCTGGAGTGGTTGCGTGGGCGTAGCGAGAAGCTGCGTACCACCCAAGCCTGACGGCTTGCACCGCATGAAGGTGAGAGCGAGCCTGCTCGCGATGGCGTCGGATCAGTCGAATCAGTGCTGACTGACCTGCCGCCATCGCGAGCAGGCTCGCTCCCACATTGGGTTTGTGGTGCATTCAGCAGCTGAATGGCAGAACAACGCGCAATACCGAGCTATCCTTGTGCCAGCCCATACTCGAACAAGAGGCCGCGCACATGAGTCTTTCCTCATTCAAGATCGCCCACAAACTGATCACCGGTGCCGCTGCCATCGAGCAACTGGCGGCCGAACTGACACGGCTGGATGTGGATAACCCGCTGATCGTCACCGATGCCGCGCTGGTCAAGTCCGGCACCGTGGACCTGGCCCTGCAACACCTGGGCGGGCGCGACTACGAGATTTTCGACCGGGTCATGCCGGACCCGGAAATCGCCATCGTCGAAGACTGCATGCAGGCCTACCGTGACGGCGGCCATGACGGCCTGATCGGCCTGGGCGGTGGCAGCGCCATCGACATCGCCAAGTGCGTGGGCGTCTACGCCGGTTATCACGGCGAGCTGCAGGACATGTTCGGTGTCGACCAGGTACCCCGCAAGGGCCCGCCGATGATTGCCATTCCCACCACGGCGGGTACCGGCTCGGAGGTCACCAACGTGGCGATCCTGTCCGACAAGGCTGCGCAGCTGAAAAAGGGCATCGTCAGCGATTATCTGTTGCCGGACGTGGCGCTGGTCAGCCCGCAGATGACCCTGACCTGTCCTCCTGGCGTGACCGCGGCCAGTGGTGTCGATGCCCTGTCTCATGCCGTCGAATCCTACCTGTCGCTCAACGCCTCGCCGATCACCGATGCTCTGGCTATCGGTGCGATCAAATTGATCAGCCGCGCATTGCCCAAGGCTTTTGCCAACCCCGGCCACCTGCAGGCCCGTGAGGATATGGCGACCGCCAGCCTGATGGCCGGCATGGCGTTCGGCAATGCCGGAGTCGGGGCGGTGCATGCACTGGCTTATCCGCTGGGCGGACGCTTCCACGTGTCCCATGGCGTTGCCAATGCCTTACTGCTGCCCTATGTCATGCAGTGGAACAAGATGGCCTGCGTGGAGCGTATGCGGGACATTGCCGAAGCGATGGGCATAAAGACCGGCCACCTGAGTGATCTTGAAGCGGCCGACGAAGCGGTGGAGGCCATGGCCGCGTTGTGTAGCGCCGTAGAGATCCCCAAGGGCCTGAGCGGGCTGGGGGTCACCGAGGGCGTGATTCCGTCCATGGCCGTGGAGGCGGCGGGGATCGAGCGGTTGATGCGCAACAATCCGCGCAAGCTGAGCGTCGCGGATATCGAGAAGATCTACCGCGCGGCGTATTGATCGTCGGCCACGGTGGGCGCGCCAAATCTTGAGGTATACAATGCGCGCCATCGCGATTTCGCTCAAAACAGGTGCGTCATGCAGCCCTTCGCCATTGCTCCGTCGATTCTCTCCGCCGACTTCGCCCGCCTGGGCGAAGAAGTGGACAACGTCCTGGCCGCCGGCGCCGACATCGTGCACTTCGATGTCATGGATAACCACTACGTACCCAACCTGACCATCGGCCCGATGGTCTGTGCTGCGCTGCGCAAGTACGGCATCACGGCGCCGATCGACGCGCACCTGATGGTCAGCCCGGTGGACCGTATCGTCGGCGACTTCATCGAAGCCGGTGCCACCTACATCACGTTCCACCCCGAAGCCACGCTGCACGTCGATCGCTCCTTGCAGTTGATCCGTGAGGGCGGCTGCAAGGCTGGCCTGGTGTTCAACCCGGCGACACCGCTGGACGTGCTCAAGTACGTGATGGACAAGGTCGACATGATCCTGCTGATGAGCGTCAACCCCGGTTTCGGCGGCCAGAAGTTCATCCCGGCGACCCTCGACAAGCTGCGCGAAGCCCGTGCGCTGATCGATGCGTCGGGACGTGACATCCGCCTGGAAATCGACGGTGGCGTCAACGTGGGCAACATCCGTGAGATCGCCGCGGCCGGCGCCGACACCTTTGTGGCTGGCTCGGCGATCTTCAACGCGCCGGACTACAAGGAAGTCATCGAAAAAATGCGCGCCGAACTGGCCCTGGCCCGCTCATGAGCGGTTTCGAGCAGCTGTTCCCCGGCTGCCTGCCGCGTCTGGTGATGTTCGACCTCGATGGCACACTGGTCGATTCGGTCCCGGACCTCGCGGCAGCCGTGGACGACATGCTGCTCAAACTCGGACGCCCGCCCGCCGGCCTCGATGCGGTGCGCCATTGGGTCGGCAACGGTGCGCCCATGCTGGTGCGCCGGGCCTTGGCTAATCACATCGATGCCCAAGGGGTCGATGATGTCGAGGCTGAGCGAGCGTTGGAGTTGTTCAACGAAGCCTATGAGGGCAGTCACCCGCTGACGGTGGTCTACCCCGGTGTGCGCTCGACCCTCAAGTGGCTGCACAAGCAAGGCGTGGAAATGGCGTTGATCACCAACAAGCCGGAACGCTTTGTCGCGCCATTGCTGGACCAGATGAAGATCGGCCGCTACTTCCGCTGGATCATCGGCGGCGATACCTTGCCGCAGAAGAAACCCGATCCGGCAGCGCTGTTCTTCGTCATGAAAATGGCCAACATCCCGGCCTCCCAATCGTTATTCGTCGGCGACTCGCGCAGCGATGTCCTGGCGGCGAAAGCGGCGGGGGTCAAGTGCGTGGCGCTGAGTTATGGCTATAACCACGGCCGGCCGATCGCAGAAGAGTTTCCCTCGCTGGTGATCGACGACCTGCGTCTGTTAATTCCCGGTTGCCTGGACCCGGCCGCTGAGATAACGTTGCCCGACGCTGTTCAATCCTCTTCTGGAAACGCCATCGTGGTGGTCACTCGCAAACTCTGGATGAAAGTCATGAAGGCCCTGGCCCGTTGGCGTTGGCGCGCCTGACTTGATCCTGGCCGGTTATCCGGCGCGTTTGCATACCTGACTGTCAGCTCCTCTTGCCACGAGGCACCTCATGATCCGCGAAGAATTCCTGCGCCTGGCCGCTGCCGGCTACAACCGTATCCCGCTCGCCTGCGAAACCCTGGCCGACTTCGACACCCCTCTGTCGATCTACCTCAAGCTGGCCGACCAGCCCAACTCCTACCTGCTCGAGTCGGTGCAGGGCGGCGAGAAATGGGGCCGTTATTCCATCATCGGCCTGCCGTGCCGCACGGTGCTGCGGGTCCATGACCATCGCATCAGCGTGACCCACGATGGCGTCGAGATCGAAAACCACGAGGTCGAAGACCCGCTGGCCTTCGTTGAAACCTTCAAGGCCCGCTACAACGTGCCGACCATTCCCGGCCTGCCACGTTTCAACGGTGGCCTGGTAGGGTATTTCGGCTACGACTGCGTGCGCTATGTGGAAAAACGCCTGGGCACCTGCCCGAACCCGGATCCCCTGGGCGTGCCGGACATCCTCTTGATGGTTTCCGATGCGGTGGTGGTTTTCGACAACCTCGCCGGCAAGATGCACGCGATTGTCCTGGCGGATCCTTCCCAGGACGATGCCTACGAACAAGGTCAGAAAAGCCTGCAGGCGCTGTTGGAAAAACTCCGTCAGCCGATCACCCCGCGCCCTGGGCTGGATTTCAGTAAGCAGGCGGCGGCCGACCCGGTGTTCCGTTCCAGCTTTACCCAGGCCGATTACGAACGGGCCGTCGATACCATCAAGGAGTACATCCTGGCGGGCGACTGCATGCAGGTAGTGCCGTCGCAACGGATGTCCATCGACTTCAAGGCCGCACCCATCGATTTGTACCGGGCATTGCGCTGCTTCAACCCGACGCCTTACATGTACTTCTTCAACTTCGGCGATTTCCACGTCGTGGGCAGTTCGCCGGAAGTATTGGTGCGGGTCGAGGACAACTTGATCACCGTGCGACCGATAGCCGGTACTCGTCCTCGTGGCGCCACGGAGGAGGCGGATCGGGCGCTGGAAGAGGACCTGTTGTCGGATGCCAAGGAAATCGCCGAGCACCTGATGCTGATCGACCTGGGCCGCAACGATACCGGGCGGGTTTCGGAGGTCGGCTCGGTGAAGCTCACCGAGAAGATGGTCATCGAGCGTTATTCCAACGTGATGCACATCGTGTCGAACGTCACCGGCCAGTTGAAAACCGGACTGACGGCGATGGACGCCTTGCGGGCGATCCTGCCGGCGGGAACCTTGTCCGGCGCGCCGAAAATCCGCGCGATGGAAATCATCGATGAACTGGAACCGGTCAAGCGTGGCGTATACGGTGGTGCCGTGGGTTATTTCGCCTGGAACGGCAACATGGATACCGCCATCGCCATCCGGACAGCCGTGATCAAGGACGGCGAACTCCATGTGCAGGCCGGTGGCGGTATCGTTGCCGATTCGGTACCGGTGCTGGAATGGGAAGAAACCCTGAACAAGCGCCGGGCGATGTTCCGTGCCGTAGCACTGGCCGAGCAAACCTCGAACGACTGAGTTCACTTGCATCTGTGAGCCACAATCACTGTGGGAGCGAGCCTGCTCGCGATTGACGGCGGCACATTCCAAGACAATCGTCTGATGTGCCGCCATCGCGAGCAGGCTCGCTCCCACAGGTTCCTTCGATCAAAAGTCCAGGCTGACCCCGACATTCACTCCTTGCTGGGTGAAATCATCATCCTTGCGCAATGTATAGCCGCCCCGCAGCGCCAGGTCGTTGGTCAACTTGTGGCTGACCCCCAGGTTCAGGCGATTCAAGTGGCTCTGTGGCGTGTAGCCTTCGAGCGTGAAGTCGTTGGCTGGCAGGCTGTTGAGGGCAATGTTTACCTTCTGCCTGTCATCTTCATACTCACGTTCGTGGGCATATTCGCCAAATACCTGGGTCTGGCGGGTGAAGTTGTATTTGCCCTGCAAGCCGATGCCCAGGCGTTTCGAGTCGCGGGACTGGTCATCGAACGTCAGGGCCGTGGAACGGTTGCTCTTCTCGGAGTAGCCGTCGACTTGCACCTTCGCATAATCGGCACTGATGAACGGTGACAGGTGCCATTCACCGCCGGGCCGGGCAATGTCGTAGCCCACGCGGCTGCTGAATGCCCAGAGACGGCCGTCGGTATCGCCTTTCTCCTGGGCTTCGTTGACGCCCAGGTCGAACTTGCGCTCAAGGTTGTCGTAGTCGAGCTTGCCACCGGTCAGCGCTGCGTCAGCCCACCAGCGATTCTGCTGGAATTGGGCGAACGCGGTCGCCAGGTAGCTGTTTAGCCTGTAGTCCGAATCGTTATGGCCTGCTTCCATGTCCTGGCGATAGAAGCCAGCGGCCACCCCCACGCGCCAAGCTTCGTCGAGGCGATAACTGCCTCCGACATTCAAGCTCTGGCCGCTGCCGTCGGCGCTGGCGCCGTTGTTCTGGCTGTCCAGGTCCAGATGCTGGCCGCTCCCCGCGACGATCGCTCGCCACTGGCCGACTGCCTGCCAACTGTCCCAGTCCGATTGCCATTGGTTGCGCAGTTCGTCCTGGTGGGCACGGAGCGTCGAATGGGCCATTTCAGGCACCAATGTCAGTTCCCACGGTGCCGAAAGCAGGGAGTAGGCGTAGTCGGCGATCAGCTTCTGTCCGGCTTCGGTAGGGTGGACCGAGTCGTTGTAGACCAGTTTGCTTGGGTCAGGGGTGGCGCTGTGGATGCCATACGTGGTGTTTTCGGTGCAGCCGTTGCCGCTGAAGCAGGTAGCGGTGAGATTCGTACCGCTGGCAAAGCCGAATCGTGTGGGATCGGCGAAGCTTTCCTGCAACAGAAGTGGAATGTTCAGTGGGATGACTTCGGCATCGATGCCTTGCAGTCGGGTGATCAACTGCTGGTTGAACTGGTTGCTGAGCTGCGAGACGGCATTCTGCAAGGGGGTGCCATTCAAGGCTGGCGTCAGGCCCAGGTCGGGCAGCAGCCAGACCATCAGGTATCGGGCGCCCGCTGTTTGCAGGGTCTGGACGCTGTTGGCCAGGCGGTTCGCGGCGTCCTGTGCCTGCCGAGGGGTCAAGACCAGGCCCTGGAGAAAGTCGTTGCCGCCACCGGAAATGTAATACAGCGCGTTCGGATCGGCGCGCAGCCCGTTGGCCAGGTAACCGGCACGGCTGCGTTCGCCGGTATTGGAAACGGTGATGATCGAGTCGAGAATCTGGACGGTGCGATAGCCACCCACGGCCCAGTTGTTGCCATCCGCCAAGCCCGCGCTGGCACGGGCGGCCGAGGTGGAGGCGGCGGTTTCGTCGGCGGAGTAGCCCAGCCGTCCACCGAGCAGTTGGGTGGCGTTGGCGGAATAGACCTCGCCGCTGCCATCCAGGTAGACCGGGCCGGTGCGGTTGGTAAAGCGTCGGGTCGCCCCGGGCGGGCCGTCGGGGTCGGTGAGCTGGCCGGCGTCGTTGAGGCTGTCGCCGAAGACGATGAAGCTGGAGTAGGGGGCTGCGCTTGCATGGATGCTGGCCATCGCCAGCAGGCAAGCGGTGGCAGGTATGAACAGCGTTTGTCTGATCATGGGCAAAGTCCGTTTTGTCTTGTCGTTGTTGGAATAACGACAGCGCCGGACCTTTTGCGTTCGGCCATCCATCCGGAACGTTACGATTGTTTGCAAACCCTTCGAGTCGCTCATATTGCGCGCTCCGCCCAGCTAAGCTACTGTGCCGGAACGTATGAACGAGACTTCCCCCGTGTCGATTGTCAGCAAACTTCCGGATCAAATGATCAAGGCTCACGCCCGTTGGCGTTGGCGCGCCTGACCGTTCTCTGCCGGCCTCGCCGGACCTGTACCGATTTGCCTTCTTTACCCGCTTGAAAGCCGTTTCGCTGGTGCACGATTTGCCCGGCCAAGCGCAGTACCGTGCGGGTTCTCTTCGAAGGCTGTATTTAAAGTCAGTGAATTCAATAGGTTGCTTACGCCATGTTGCTGATGATCGATAACTACGACTCCTTTACCTACAACGTTGTGCAGTACCTCGGCGAGCTGGGCTCGGAAGTAAAGGTCGTGCGCAACGACGAATTGACCATTGCCGAGATTGAAGCCCTCAAGCCTGAGCGCATCGTGGTGTCACCCGGTCCGTGCACGCCGACCGAAGCGGGCGTCTCCATCGAAGCCATCAAGTATTTCGCCGGCAAGCTGCCCATCCTCGGCGTTTGCCTGGGCCATCAATCGATCGGCCAGGCGTTCGGTGGCGATGTGGTGCGGGCCCGGCAGGTCATGCACGGCAAGACCAGTCCGGTATTTCATGAAGACAAGGGCGTGTTCGAAGGCCTGAACCGTCCGCTCACCGTCACCCGCTATCACTCCCTGATCGTCAAGCGCGAAACCTTGCCTGATTGCCTGGAGCTGACCGCCTGGACCCAGTTGGAAGACGGTTCGGTGGATGAAATCATGGGGTTGCGCCACAAGACGTTGAACATCGAGGGTGTGCAGTTCCACCCCGAATCCATTCTTACCGAGCAGGGCCACGAACTGTTCGCCAACTTCCTCAAACAAACCGGCGGCACGCGCTAAGGACTTTCCATGGATATCAAGACAGCCCTGGGGCGTATCGTTGGTCATCTCGACCTGAGCACCGACGAGATGCGCGATGTGATGCGCGAAATCATGACTGGACAATGCACGGATGCGCAGATTGGCGCATTCATGATGGCCATGCGCATGAAGAGTGAAAGCATCGACGAAATCGTCGGCGCGGTCTCGGTGATGCGTGAGCTGGCGGACAAGGTCGAACTCAAGACCCTGGACGGCGTGGTGGATGTGGTGGGCACCGGCGGTGATGGTGCCAATATCTTCAACGTGTCTACTGCCTCGGCCTTTGTTGTCGCGGCCGCCGGTTGCACCGTCGCCAAGCACGGCAACCGGGCGGTTTCGGGCAAGAGCGGCAGTGCCGACTTGCTGGAAGCGGCCGGCATCTACCTGAACCTGACGCCGGTCCAGGTAGCACGCTGCATCGATAACGTGGGCATCGGCTTCATGTTTGCCCAGACCCATCACAGTGCCATGAAGCATGCCGCCGCACCGCGCCGTGACCTGGGCCTGCGTACCCTGTTCAATATGCTCGGCCCGCTTACGAATCCGGCCGGTGTGAAACATCAGGTGGTGGGCGTGTTCAGCCAGGCGTTGTGCCGGCCGTTGGCGGAAGTCTTGCAGCGCCTGGGCAGCAAGCACGTCCTGGTGGTCCATTCCAAAGACGGCCTGGACGAGTTCAGCCTGGCGGCGCCGACGTTCGTGGCTGAACTTAAAAATGACCAGATCAGCGAATACTGGGTCGAACCTGAAGACCTGGGCATGAAGAGCCAG